>NZ_DATINC010000110.1:0-4548 GCF_035474675.1 Jatrophihabitans sp.
GACGGCCTGCCGGGCCACCTCGGCCGGGGTCTGGAACAGCGGGCCGACGTCGACGTCGAAGCCGAGGTCGGCGAAGGCGGTGGCGATCACCTTCTGGCCCCGGTCGTGCCCGTCCTGGCCGATCTTGGCCACCAGGATGCGCGGCCGCCGGCCGTGCGCGGCTTCGAAGCGTTCGGTGGCCGCCCGGGCCTGCTCGATCGAGTGCACCCTGCCCTCCTGTTCGGCCTCGGCGCCGTACACCCCGGAGATCGTCCGGATCTGCCCGGCGTGCCGGCCGAAGACCGCCTCCAGCGCGTCGGAGATCTCGCCGACGGTGGCCTTGGCCCGGGCCGCGTCGATCGACAGTGCCAGCAGATTGTGCTCCAGCCCGGCCGGCCGGCTGCCGTCGGCGATCGCGGCCGCGGCCCGGGTCAGCGCGGCCAGCGCCTGGTGGCAGGCCGCCGGGTCCCGCTCGGCCCGCAGCCGGGCGAGCTTGTCGGCCTGCGCGGCCCGCACGCCGGCATTGTCGATCTTGAGGACGTCGATCTTCTCCTCGGCGTCCGGGCGGTACTTGTTCACCCCGATGACCGGCTGGCGGCCGGAGTCGATCCGGGCCTGGGTACGGGCGGCGGCTTCCTCGATGCGCAGCTTCGGCAGCCCCGCCTCGATGGCCGCGGCCATCCCGCCGGCCTTCTCGACCTCCTCCAGGTGCGTCCAGGCACGCTGGGCCAGGTCGTGGGTCAGCCGCTCGACGTAGCCGCTGCCGCCCCACGGGTCGATCACCCGGGTGGTGCCGGCCTCCTGTTGCAGCAGCAGCTGGGTGTTGCGGGCGATCCGCGCCGAGAAGTCGGTGGGCAGCGCGAGCGCCTCGTCCAGGGCGTTGGTGTGCAACGACTGGGTGTGACCCTGGCTGGCAGCCATCGCCTCGATGCAGGTGCGGACCGCGTTGTTGAAGACGTCCTGCGCGGTCAGCGACCAGCCCGAGGTCTGGCAGTGCGCCCGCATCGCCAGCGACTTGGGGGTGGCCGGTGAGAACTGCCGCATCAGCTTGGCCCACAGCAACCGGGCCGCCCGGAGCTTGGCCACCTCCATGAAGAAGTTCATGCCGATGCCCCAGAAGAACGACAGCCGCGGGGCGAAGGCGTCGATGTCCATGCCGGCGGCCAGTCCGGCGCGCACGTACTCCACCCCGTCGGCCAGGGTGTAGGCCAGCTCCAGGTCGGCGGTCGCCCCGGCCTCCTGGATGTGGTAGCCGGAGATCGAGATGGAGTTGAACCGGGGCATCCGCACCGAGGTGAAGGCGAAGATGTCGCTGATGATGGTCATCGACGGTCCGGGCGGGTAGATATAGGTGTTGCGGACCATGAACTCTTTGAGAATGTCGTTCTGGATAGTGCCGGTCAGCTGCTCGGGGGCCACCCCCTGCTCCTCGGCCGCCACCACGAACAGTGCCAGCACCGGCAGCACCGCCCCGTTCATGGTCATCGACACGCTCATCCGCTCCAGCGGGATGCCGTTGAACAGCTCGCGCATGTCATAGATCGAGTCGATCGCCACCCCGGCCATCCCGACGTCGCCGATCACCCGGGGGTTGTCGCTGTCGTAGCCGCGGTGGGTGGGCAGGTCGAAGGCGACCGACAGCCCCTTCTGGCCGGCGGCCAGGTTGCGCCGGTAGAAGGCGTTGGACTCCGCGGCGGTGGAGAACCCGGCGTACTGCCGGATCGTCCACGGCTGGGTGACGTACATGGTCGGGTACGGGCCGCGCAGGTACGGCGCGATGCCGGGCAGGCCGTCCAGGAAGTCCAGGCCATCCAGGTCGGCGGCGGTGTAGAGCGGCGGCACCTCGATGCCTTCCGGGGTGGTCCAGCCTTCCGGAGTGGTCCAGCTTGCCGAATTGTCTGGCGCGCCGGCCGGTACCTGGGGATGCCCCAGCGACAGCTCGCCGAAGTCGGGGATCATGCCGCCACCTCCAGCAGCTCGAACATCGCGGTGAGCGCGGCCACCGCGTCGCAGCCGGTGTAGACCGCGGCGTCGACGGCACCGTCGACCAGCGCCGGCGGCCCGGCGATCCAGACCGAGACCGCGCCGGCCGCCTTCAGGGCCGCGGCCAGCGTCTGGGCGTGGTCGGCATGGTCCTGGTCGGCGGCGCACAGCAGCGCCATGCCGATCGTGCCGGTGTTGTGCGTCCGGAAAGCCGCCACCAGCTCGTCCGGCTGCCCGGTGCCCACCACCGCCTCGATGCCTCCGGCGGCGAGCAGGTTGCGCGCGAAGCCCAGCCGGCCTGCGTGTGCCCGGGCCGGGCCCAACGCCGCCAGGAACACCCGCGGCCGCGCTCCGGTGGCGGCCAGCCGGGCGTCGGCGCGGTCCCGCAGCGCCTCGAACTCCTCGGCGTAGCGCCGGCGCGGCAGGCCGGCCGGCCCGGGCTGCTCGGCCGGGTACGGACGGCGGGCCAGCACGGTCTCCTCCGGCATCGCGAACTCGCTGACGCCGGTGATCGGATCCCGGCGGCGGGCCAGGTTGTCCCGGCGCGGCTGCCAGCTGTCCTGCAGCATGCCGGCCAGCATTCCGGATTCCAGCGCGGCCACCGCACCGCCGGTCCGCTCGATCGCGGTGAACTTGTCCCAGGCCACCTCGGCCAGCTGCTCGGTGATCGACTCCAGGTACCAGGAGCCGCCGCCGGGGTCGAGCACCCGGGCCAGGCTGGACTCGTCATGCAGGATCGCCTGGGTGTTGCGGGCGATCCGGCGGCCGAAGTCGTCGGGCAGCCCGAGCGCGGAGTCGAACGGCGCCACCGTGATCGCGTCCGCGCCGGCCACCGCCGCCGCGAAACAGCCGACGGTGGCGCGCAGCAGGTTCACCCACGGATCGCGCCGGGTCAGGGTCGCCGCGGCGGTGACCGCGTGCTGGCGCTGGCCGCGGCTCTGCTCCGGTGCGCCGCAGAGTTCGGCCACCCGGTCCCACAGCCGGCGGGCGGCCCGCAGCTTGGCCATCGAGGCCCACTGGTCGGCGCTGACCGCGTACCGGAACTCCAGCTGCGCCAGTGCCTGCTCGATGCCCGAGCCCGCCTCGGTCAGCGCCCGCAGGTAGGCCACCCCGACCGCGACGCTGATCGCCAGCTCGTCGGAGTCGCTGCCGCCGGCCTCGGCGTACCTGCTGGCGTCCACGGTGCCCGGCAGCAGCCGGGGGAAATCCGCGGCGGCCCCGGCCAACCGGGTCAGCACCGCCAGGTCCGGTGCGCTGCCCTGCTGGGCGGCCAGCCCGATCGGGTCCGCGCCGAGCGTGCCGGCCACCTCGGCCGGCGCCAGGTCGCGGCTGCGGACCAGGCCCAGCAACGCCTCGGCGGCGGCCTCGGTGTCTGTCCCGGCGTCCAGCGCCAGGTCCAGACGGACCCCGTCCAGCACGGCTGCCAGCGACTCGACCGGGACGCCGCCGGAGCCGACCCGCAACCAGATCGAGGACGCCCCGCCGGAGAGCTCGGCCAGCACCGCCCGGCGGGCGGCGGCCGGGTCCGGTTCGACCACTCGCTGCCGGACGTCCCAGCCGGCCCGCTCGGCGCTGGCGCCGCGGACGAACGGCGGGCGGCCCGGCAGTCCGGCAGCCTCGATCCCAACCCCGTCCGGCAGGTCGGCGGCGGTGTAGAGCGGAGCGATCCGCAGGCCGTCGTAGGTCCGATACGACAGCGCGTCCTCCGGGTGGCCGGTCGCCGGCTCGACCCCGGACTTGGCCAGCACCGCGGCCACCATCGACCGCCACTGCTCGCGGCTGGCCGCCGGGAACTCCGCGGCCAGCTCCAGGTGGGCTTCGGGCGCCGTCATAGCGCGATGTTAGAGCGAACCGGACGGCCCGAGCGCGGGGGCGTGGCCTATCTCTCCGCCGTTTCCGACGGTTGTCCACAGCACCGGACGGCCATCCACAGCGGGCGGATCTCCGCCCGGCTGCCGTCGGTGCGGCGGCTAGGCTCTGCCCCGTGACCCAGACCGGAGACCCTCTGCAGCAGCAAGCGGCCAGCGACCAGGCGGCCGGACCCGACCCAGCGCGGCTCGCCGCCGAGGCGGCCCGGGAGCTGGCCCGCCGGACCGGCGCCGAGCGGCACGACGTGGCCCTGGTGCTGGGCTCCGGGTGGTTGCCCGCGGTGGCGGCGCTGGCCGAGCGGGCCAGCGCCGACGTGGAGTTCCCCAGCACCGACCTGCCGGGCTTCCTGCCGCCGGTGGTCGCCGGGCACGCCGGCACGATCCGCTCGCTGGAGCTGGACGGCCGGCGCATCCTGGTCTTCTCCGGCCGCACCCACTACTACGAGGGACGCGGGGTGGCCGCGGTGGTGCACGGCGTGCGGGTGGCCGCGGCGGCCGGTTGCACCGTCACGGTGCTGACCAACGGCTGCGGCGGCCTGCGCTCGGACATGCGGGTGGGCGATCCGGTGCTGATCTCCGACCACCTCAACCTGACCTTCACCTCGCCGCTGGTCGGTCCCCGGTTCGTCGACCTCACCGACCTGTACTCGCCCCGGTTGCGGGCGCTGATGCGCGAGATCGACCCCTCGCTGGCCGAGGGGGTGTACGCGCAGTTCCC
>NZ_DATINC010000111.1:0-5052 GCF_035474675.1 Jatrophihabitans sp.
GTACGAGGGCACCCCCGAGACCCCGCACCGCGGGCGCTGGTGGGACATCGTGCAGGAGTACGGGGTCACCATCCTGTACACCGCGCCCACCACGATCCGCACGTTCATGAAGTGGGGCGAGGACGTGCCGGCCGCCGCCGACCTCTCCTCGCTGCGGCTGCTCGGCTCGGTCGGCGAGCCGATCAACCCCGAGGCGTGGCTCTGGTACCACGAGCACATCGGCGGTGGCCGCTGCCCGATCATGGACACCTGGTGGCAGACCGAGACCGGCGCGCACATGATCACCCCGCTGCCCGGCGTCACCACGCTCAAGCCCGGCTCCGCCCAGCGACCGTTCCCCGGCATCGGCGTGAAGGTGGTCGACGAGGAGGGCAACCCGATCGAGCCCGGCGCCACCGGGTACCTCGTGCTCACCGAGCCCTGGCCGGCCATGCTCCGCACGATCTGGGGCGACGACGAGCGGTACAAGGACACCTACTGGAGCCGGTACGGCGAGGGGGTCTACTTCGCCGGGGACGGCGCCAAGCTCGACGAGGACGGCGACATCTGGCTGCTCGGCCGGGTCGACGACGTGATGAACGTGTCCGGGCACCGGATCTCCACCACCGAGGTCGAGTCGGCGCTGGTCTCGCACCCGTCGGTGGCCGAGGCAGCGGTGGTGGGGGCCACCGACCCGACCACCGGGCAGGCGATCGTCGCCTTCGTGATCCTGCGCGGGTCGGCGGCCGACGAAGGGGAGCAGATGGTCACCGAGCTGCGCAACCACGTGGCCAAGGAGATCGGCGCGATCGCCAAGCCCCGCCAGATCATGGTGGTGCCGGAACTGCCCAAGACCCGCTCGGGCAAGATCATGCGGCGGCTGCTGCGCGACGTCGCCGAGCACCGCTCGATCGGGGACGTCACCACCCTGGCGGACTCGACGGTGATGGACCTGATCTCCAAGGGGTTGGCCGAGAAGGGTAGTGCCGCCGCCGAGGACTAACCCGCCGGTGCAGGATGGCGGCGTGACCGATAACTCAGAGGGCTACCTGCTGGACAACCGGCAGTCCGAGGCCGGCGAGCGGTTCCAGGCGATGTCGGAGCTGTTCGACCCGGTGACGTTCCGGCACTTGGAGGCAGTCGGGATCGGTCCGGGTTGGGCCTGCTGGGAGGTCGGGGCGGGCAGCCCCAGCGTGCCCCGATGGCTGGCCGCGCAGGTAGGCGAGTCCGGGCGGGTACTGGCCACCGATCTCGACACCAGCTGGCTGCCGGCCGGCGAGGCTGGGTACGAGGTGCTGCGGCACGAGGTCGGTGTCGATCCGGTCCCGGCGGGCGAGTTCGACCTGATCCATGCCCGACTGCTGCTGGTGCATCTGCCGCGCCGGGCCGAGGTGCTGGCCTCCCTGGTGAGCGCGCTGCGTCCAGGTGGCTGGCTGGTGATCGAGGACGCCGATACGGCCTTGCAGCCGCTGGCCTGCCTGGACGAGTACGGACCGGCGCAGCGGCTGGCCAACCGAGTGCAGACGGCGTTCCGGAGCCTGCTGGCCGCCCGCGGTGCTGATCTGGCGTTCGGGCGGACCCTGCCCCGGTTATTACGTGAGGCGGGTCTCGAAGACGTGCGCGCCGACGGGTTCTTTCCGCTCAGCACACCGACTCGCCAGGTCCTGCAGGCGGCAACCGTGCGCCAGGTCAGGGAAGGCCTGCTGGCGGCCGGACTGGTGAGCGAGGCCGAGATCGACCAGCACCTGGCCGATCTGGCGACCGGTCAGCTCGACCTGGCCACCGCACCGCTGATCTCCGCCTGGGGCCGCAAACCGCACCTGGACGAGACGATCGACGTCCTGAGCGACTCCGAGGCGCTGGCCGACATCCATGAGGCGGAGGTTGCCTACGCGCAAGGCGACGTGGTGCGTGGAGTCGAGGCGGTCCGTAACCTGCGCGGCTGAGTACGCCTCAGCGGTGGGCGTCCGGTGAGGCGGGTCCGGCCGCTCCGGACGGCCGCAGAGTCACGTCGGTGAGCACCCCGTCCGACGGCAACATAAGCATCATCTCGACCACCCGGGCGACCGTGTCCGGAGCAAGGTAGTCCGCCTCCCGGTACTCCCCCGCCTCGGCCGCCCGGACAACACGCTGCATCTCGGTGGCGGTCCGTCCGGGATAGAGCGTGCAGACCCGCACCCCGGGCTCCTCCTGCCGCAGCCCGTCGGCATAGGCCCGCAGCGCGAACTTCGACGCCCCGTACGACACCAGCGGCGAGCGGGCGTTCAACCCCGACCCGGAGTTGACCAGCACCACCGTCCCGCCAGCGGCCCGCAACGCCGGCAGCAGCAGCCGGTTCAGTTCGGCCACCGCGGTGACGTTGACGGTGAACTGCTCGGTGAAGTCCGCCGGCGCCGATCCGCCCAGCGAGCCGGGCCGCACGATGCCAGCGCAGTGCACCACGCCGTCGAGCTGGGTCAGGCCGGCCAGCCACGGCGCCAGCGCCGCCTCCAGCGAACCCGGCTGCGCCAGGTCCGCGGCCACCAGCCCGGCGAGGGACAGCCCGGAAACTGACCTCCCGGGCCGGACCAGCCCGTAGACCTGGTGCCCGGCAGCGAGCAATCGTTCGGACACCGTCCGGCCGATTCCGCGAGAGACTCCGGTGATCAGATAGCTCGGCACAGTTGCAGACCCTAGCGAGCACCGCCGGGCCCGAAGGCCGGCGCCCGTCTCCAAGCGGGGGAACCGGTCCGGAGCGGCGCGGTAGGGTCTGTACACGATCCGACATCAGCCGTACCACCACCGACCAAGCCCCGGTCGGCACCGCACGGAACCGCAAGGCACCGCAAGGAGAAGGGACATCGGCGGGTGAGCGTTAACCACACTGCGAGTGTTAGCCCCGGCACCACCCAGGCATCCGGGCAGCCGTCCATCGGCACCCTGGTGGCCGAGGCGAGCTCCAGCTTCAGCACCCTGCTGCACGGTGAGATCGAACTGGCCAAGCTCGAGATCAAGGCCTCGGTCAAGAACGCCGGCACCGGGGCGGGGATGTTCGGCGCGACCGCCGTCCTGATGGTGTTCGCGCTGATCTTCGGCCTGATCGCGCTGGCCGAGGGCCTGGTCGCCCTGCACCTGTGGCGCTGGGTCGCCTACCTGATCGTGTTCGGCCTGCTGCTCCTGCTGGCGGGCCTGTTCGCGCTGCTGGGCCTGCGCAAGGTCAAGCGGGTCAAGGCACCGCAGCAGACGATCGACACCACCAAGAGCACCGTGACGGCGTTGCGCCAGGCCACGTCGCACCAGGCCAGCCACCGGGCATAGGCCCACGCCGTTGACCAGACCCGACGAGTCCCGGTGACCAGGCCCGACGAGTCCGTCGTCCTGATCGACGGTCCGTGGACCCACCGGACCGTCCGGGCCAACGGCATCGCGCTGCACGTCACCGAGGCCGGCAGCGGCCCGCTGGTGCTGCTGCTGCACGGGATGCCGATGTTCTGGTGGACCTGGTCTCGGCAGCTGATCGACCTGGCCGACGCCGGCTACCGGGCGGTCGCGGTGGACCTGCGCGGCTACGGCGCCTCCGACAAGCCGCCGCGCGGCTACGACGCCACCACCATGGCCGCCGACATCGCCCAACTGGTCACCGCGCTGGGCGAGCAGGACGCGGTGGTGGTGGGCAACGACATCGGCGGCCTGCTGGCCTGGACGGTGGCCGCCCAGCACCCGGGCGTGGTGCGCCGGATCGCGCTGCTCGGCGCGGCCCACCCGCTGCGGCTGCGGCAGGCCATGCTCTACGGCGGCCGCGGCCAGCGGCGGCTCTGGCGCTACGCCCTCACCACCTTCCAGGTCCCGCGCCTCGGCGAGCGGCTGTTCACCCAGGACGCCAGCTACCTGCAGCAGCTGTTCGACAGCTGGTCCGGCGCCCACTGGCGGGCCAGTCCCAGCTATCAGACCGCGGTCGGCCGGTACGCCGAGGCGATGCGGATCTACAAGGTGGCGCACTGCTCGCTGGAGTTCTACCGCTGGATGGTCCGGTCACTGCCCCGGCCGGACGGCCGGGCGTACGCCCGCTCGATGCAGCACCCGATCACCCGGCCGGTGCTGCAACTGCACGGCGACGCCGACCGGTGCGTGCTGCCGGCCACCGCACAGGGCTCGTCGCGGCACGTCTCGGCCGACTACGAGTGGCGGCTGCTGCCCGGCGTGGGCCACTTCCCGCAGCACGAGTGCCCGGAACGGGTGTCCGACGAGCTGATCCGGTGGGCCAAGCTCGGCTGACCCCGCAAACCCGGCTCAGGCGAGCCCGCAAGCGGCGAACAGAGCTAGGCGCAGGCGCTGGTGCTGACCGACCGGGTGGCGGTCCGCCCCGTCCGGGCGGCGCCGGCCACCTCGTCGGCGGTCAGCACGAACGCGGTGTCGGCCGAGTCCAGGGCGGAGGCGAACACGATGCCGAGGATGGTGCCGTCGGTGGCGATCAGCGGCCCGCCGGAATTGCCCGACCGCACCACCGACCGGATGGTGTAGATGTCCCGGTCGACCGAGATCTCGCCGTAGATGTCGCGGCCGGAGATCCGCTCCCGGTCGCGCACCCGGGCCGGCCGCACGTCGAACGGGCCGTCCTCCGGGTAGCCCAGCACGATGGCGTCCTGGCCGGAACGGGCCGGGGCCTTGGACAGCTTCACCGGCCGCTGCGTCAGGCCCGGCACCCACAGCACCGCGATGTCGCGGCCGGGGTCGAAGACCACCACCTGCGCGGTCAGCCGGCCCGAGCCCACCTCCACCTGCACCTGGTTGGCGCCGGCCACCACGTGGGCGTTGGTCAGCACCCGTTCCGGGGCGTACACCACCCCGGAGCCCTCGATGCCCCGGTCACACGACAGCGCCACCGCCCGCACCTTCAGCACCGAGGCCCGCACCGCGGCCACCGAGGCCGACTGCAGCAGCGCTGGATCGGCGGGCGGGACGTCGACGATCCGGGTCGGCTGCAGCGCCCCGAAGACCTGCGGAAAGCCGCTGCGGTCGACGAACCGGCGCAACGAGCCGTACAGGTTGCGGATGCTGTCGGGCAGCGTGTCGTCCACCGCCCGGATGGTCACC
>NZ_DATINC010000112.1:0-27695 GCF_035474675.1 Jatrophihabitans sp.
GGACTACGCGCCGCTGATCGAGGCGCGGATGACGCTGCGGGCGCACGGCATCCGGCTCGCGGTGGACGACGCCGGCGCCGGCTACGCCTCGTTCCGGCACATCGTGGCGCTGGCCCCGGACATCATCAAGATCGACCGCGGCATCGTCTCCGGCGTCGACAAGGACACCGCCCGCAGCGCCCTGGTCGGCGCGATGGTGACCTTCGCCCGCAGCGCCGGTGCCACCATCGTCGCCGAGGGGGTGGAGAAGGCCAGCGAGCTGGACTGCCTGGCCCGGCTCGGGGTGGACACCCTGCAGGGCCACCTCACCGGCGTGCCGACCAGCACCCGGGCCGACTGGTCGGCCTGGGGCAAGTCGGCGCCCACCATCAGCAACCGCTGACCACCGGCCCCGGCCCGCGCCGGTTTCGTATCCGATCTGCACGCCCTCGGCCGAGTCCGGCCCGTGGGGTCAGGCCTTGGGGAACTTGAGCTTGGACAGGTCGGGCAGCTCGGTGCCCGGCGGCAGGCTCGGGAACCCAGCCGCTCCGCCGGGTGAGAACCCGCCGCCCGGCATTCCGGTCAGGCCGGGCAGTCCCGCCGGCATCCGCGGCTGGCTCGGGCCGCGTCCGGCCTGCTTGTTCTTGCCCTTCTTGCCCTTGCGGTTCTTGCTGTTGTTGCGCCGGGCCCCGGGTAGCCCCATCCCGCCGGTCATCCGGGCCATCATCTTGCGGGCCTCGAAGAACCGGTCCACCAGGTTGTTGACCTCGCTGACGGTGACGCCGGAGCCGTTGGCGATCCGCAGCCGGCGCGAGCCGTTGATCAGCTTCGGGTCGTCCCGCTCGGCCGGCGTCATCGAGCGGATGATTGCCGCGGTCCGGTCCAGGTCCTTGTCGTCGACCTGGGCCAGCGCCTCCTTCATCTGCCCGGCGCCGGGCAGCATGCCCAGCAGGTTGCCGATCGGGCCCATCCGGCGGATCGCCTGCAACTGCTCGAGGAAGTCCTCCAGCGTGAACTGGTTGCCGCTGGTGATCTTGGAAGCCATTCGTTCGGCTTCATCGGCGTCGAAGGTCCGCTGGGCCTGCTCGATGAGGGTGAGCACGTCGCCCATGTCCAGGATGCGGGAGGCCATCCGGTCGGGGTGGAAGACGTCGAAGTCCTCCAGCTTCTCGCCGTTGGAGGCGAACAGGATCGGCTGGCCGGTGACGTAGCGCACCGACAGCGCCGCACCGCCGCGGGCGTCGCCGTCGAGCTTGGTGAGCACCACGCCGGTGAAGCCGACCCCGTCGCGAAACGCCTCGGCGGTGTTGACGGCGTCCTGGCCGACCATCGCGTCGAGGACGAACAGGATCTCCTGCGGCTGCACCGCGTCGCGGATGTCGGCGGCCTGCTGCATCAGCTCGGCGTCGATGCCCAGCCGGCCGGCGGTGTCGACGATCACCATGTCGTGCTGGGCGCGCCGGGCGAAGTCGAGGGAGTCCCGGGCCACCGAGACCGGGTCGCCCACCCCGTTGCCCGGCTGCGGGGCGTACACCGCCACCCCGGCCCGCTGGCCGACGATCTGCAGCTGGTTGACCGCGTTCGGGCGCTGCAGGTCGGCGGCCACCAGCACCGGGGCGTGGCCCTGCTCCTTGAGGTGGCGGGCCAGCTTGCCGGCCAGGGTGGTCTTGCCGGAGCCCTGCAGGCCGGCCAGCATGATCACCGTGGGCGGGTTCTTGGCGTAGCGCAGCCGGCGGGTCTCGCCGCCGAGGATGGTGATGAGCTCCTCGTTGACGATCGAGATGACCTGCTGGGCGGGGTTGAGCGCCCGGCTGACCTCCTCGCCGGAGGCCCGCTCCTTCACCGCCGCGATGAACTGCCGGACCACCGGCAGCGCGACGTCGGCCTCCAGCAGGGCGATCCGGATCTCGCGGGCCACCGCGTCGATGTCGGCCTGGGACAGCCGGCCCTTGCCACGCAGGCCGGTGAAGACCTTGGTCAGCCGTTCAGACAGCGTGTCGAACACCGAGACAACCCCTTAGCTAGACCGGGCACATCGCCGTCCAGGGTACGTGAGCGGCCTGCCCTCGCCGCGTTGCCCGTTCCGGCGGTCGGGCGCTAGAGCAGCCCCCGGCCACCGTCGACGTAGATCACCTGGCCGGTGACGTAGCCGGACTCCTCACCGGCGAAGAACGCCGCGGTGTTGGCGATGTCGGCCGGGACGCCGCCCCGGCGCACCGGGATGGTGGCGGCCACCCGCTCGCGCATCTCCTCGATGGTGGAGCCGATCCGCTCGGCGGTGGCCTTGGTCATGGCCGTCTCGATGAAGCCCGGCGCGATCGCGTTGGCCGTGATGCCGAACTGGCCGAGCTCGATGGCCAGCGTCTTGGTGAAGCCCTGCAGGCCGGCCTTGGCGGTGGCGTAGTTGGCCTGGCCGCGGTTGCCCAGCGCCGAGGTGGAGGACATGGTGACGATCCGGCCGTAGTGGGCCTGCACCATGTGCACCTGGGCGGCCCTGCTGCACAGGAAGGCGCCCTTGAGGTGCACGTTCATCACGGTGTCCCAGTCGTCCTCGGACATCTTGAACAGCATGTTGTCGCGCAGCACGCCGGCGTTGTTGACCAGGATGTGCAGGGCGCCGAACTCGGCCACCACCCGCTCGACCGCGGCCTCCACCTGGTCGGCCTTGCTGACGTCGGCGCCGATGCCGATCGCGCCGGCGCCGATTCTCGTGGCGGTTGCCGACGCCGCGTCGGCATTCAGGTCGAGCACCGCGACCTTGGCGCCGTCGGCGGCCAGCCGGGTCGCGATCGCCTCCCCGATGCCCTGCGCGCCGCCGGTCACCAGCGCCACCCGGTCCTGCACTCCTGCCATGCTCAGTCCTTCCCCTGCTCTTCGCGCGAGCGCTCATCGCCCGCTCGCTTCGGTCTGACTGTCAACTCGCTGCGCGCCTCGCTCGTCCCTCGCTCGATGCTCGCTCGCCTGCTCGCTGGCGCTCGCTGCGATCCTCACTCGCCGGTACCTGCCGTGGCGCCGGTCGCGCCGGTCGCGCCGGCCAGCCGGGCCATCGCCGTGAGCCAGCCCTCGACGTCGGCCGCCTTCGCCGCCCAGAACTTACCCACTTGCGGGTGCGGCAGGATCAGGAAGGCCTCCCGGGTGACCGCCTCGACCACGGCGTCGGCCACCTGCTCGACGCCGAGCACCGGGCCGGACGCGGCGACCGCGGCGGCGGCCGGTGATCCGGCGGCCAGGCCGTCGGTCAGCAGCGGGGTGTCCACGCCCATCGAGCACAGCACGCTGACCCGGATGTTGTGCTCGCGGTAGCTGTAGGCCAGCCACTCGGCCAGTCCCACCGCGGCGTGCTTGCTGGCGGTGTACGGGGCGTCGCCCGGGGCGCTGAGCAGCCCGGCGGCGGAGGCGGTGTTGAGCAGGTAGCCACCGCCCGCGGCGATCATCGCCGGCAGCACCGCCCGGGCCGCGTAGACGTGGGCCATCACGTGCAGGTCCCAGGCCTGCTGCCAGGCATCGGCGCCGGCCTGCAGTCCGCTTCCGGTGCCGAGGCCGGCGTTGGAGCAGAACAGGTCGATCCGGCTGTGCTCGGCCAGCACCTCGGCGACCAGCGCGGCCACCGCGGCCTCGTCGGTGACGTCCAGCTCCCAGGCACTGGCCCGCTCCCCCAGCCCGGCGGCCAGCTCCGCGACGGCGGCCGGATTCCGGTCGGCCAGCACCACCGCCTTGGCGCCCTCGGCGACGAACCGGCGGGCCAGCCCGGCGCCGATGCCGCTGCCGGCGCCGGTCACCACGACCACCGCGTCCGCGATCCTCACCGGCTGGCCCCGTCCGTGGCTCCGAGGCCGGCGAGTACGGCCGCCAAGCCCTCGACGGTCGCGGTCTCGGGGCTGGGCAGCAGCGCGATCACCGGAGTCTGCACCCCGGCGGTGACGTAGCGCCGGACCTGCTCGCGGCAGCGGTCCGGGCTGCCGTGCACCACCAGCTCGTCGATTAGGCCCTCGGGAACCGCCTCGACGGCGGCGGCCCGGTCACCGGCCTGCCAGAGCTGCCACATCCGCTCCAACCGCGGCCCGCGGCCCAGCCACCGGTGGAACTCGGCATAGGCCGGCACACTGAGGTAGGCAGCGATCAGCCGCCGGCCGACCGCCCGGGCGTGGCCGGCATCGGAGGTCGGGCACACGAAGATCCGCGCCACGATCCGGCTGGCCGGGTTGCCGACCGCGGCCACGCAGCGGGCCACGTCGCCGGCGGCCAGCCAGTTCAGGATTGCCCCGTCGGCCTCCCGGCCGGCCAGGGCCAGCATCTGCGGACGCAGCGCCGCCAGCAGGATCGGCACCCGCTCGGCCGGCGGCCGTTCCAGCCGGAAGCCGTCCACGCTGAAGGTGTCGAACTCCCCCGTCACCTTCTCCCCGCTCAGCGCCCGGCGCACGAAACGCAGCACGTCCCGGGTCCGGCGGTAGGGCCGGTCGTAGCCGATGCCGTTCCACTGCTCGACGATCGCCGGGCTGGAGGCTCCCAGCCCCAGGCTGAAGCGGCCCGGCGCGAGTTCGGCCAGGCCGGCCGCGGACTGCGCGATCAGGGCGGGCCCGCGGGTGAACACCGGGACGATCGCGGTGCCCAGTTCCAGCCGGGGCTGCCAGCTCGCTGCCAGCGCCAGCGGGGTGAACGCGTCGACACCGGCCGTCTCGGACGACCAGGCGTCGGTGTAGCCCTGGTCCGGCAGTGCCCGCACCAGCTCGGCCTGCGCCGGCAACGTCACGCCCGGCAGCGGCAGGCTGATCCCCCAGCCGGTCATCGGCCGGGCCGGGTCATAGCTGCCTTGGTCAGCTCGACCCGGGCCACGCTGCGTAGGTGCACCTCGTCCGGCCCGTCGGCCAGGTGCAGGGTGCGCAGCCCGGCCCACATCTGGGCCAGCGGCGTGTCTCCAGACACCCCGGCCGCGCCGAAGGCCTGGATCGCCCGGTCGAGGACGTAGGACGCCGCCCGGGGTGCGGCCACCTTGATCGCCGCGATCTCGGTGGCGGCCTGCCGGACCCCGGCGGTGTCGATCAGCCAGGCGGTCTTGAGCACCAGCAGCCGGGCCTGCTCGATCGCCAGCCGGGACTCCGCGATCCAGTTCCGGACCACCCCCTGCTCGGCCAGCGGGCGGCCGAAGGCGTGCCGGTCCCGGGTGCGGGCGACCATCAGCTCCAGGGCGCGCTCGGCCATTCCCAGTGCCCGCATGCAGTGGTGGATGCGGCCCGGCCCGAGCCGGGCCTGCGCCATCGCGAAGCCGCCGCCGCGCGGGCCGAGCAGGTTGCCAGCCGGCACCCGGACGTCGTCGAAGCTGATCTCGCCGTGGCCGCCGTGCGGGCCGTCGTCGTAGCCGAACACCGTGGTGGAGCGGTGCACGCTCACTCCGGGGGCGTCCAGCGGCACCAGGATCATCGAGTGCCGGGCGTGCCGGTCGGCGTCCGGGTCGGAGACCCCCAGCACGATGGCCAGCGCGCACTCCTCGCGCAGCGCGCCGGTCGACCACCACTTTCGCCCGCTGACCACGTAGGAATCTCCGTCGGCCACGATCCGGGTTTCGATGTTGGTGGCGTCGGAGGAGGCCACGTCCGGCTCGGTCATCGAGAAGCAGGAGCGGATCTCGGCGTCCAGCAGCGGCTTGAGCCACTGCTCGTACTGCTCGGCGGTGCCGAACATCGCCAGCAGTTCCATGTTGCCGGTATCGGGTGCCGAGCAGTTCATCGCCTCCGGGGCCAGCTGCGGCACCCGGCCGGAGAGCTCGGCCAGCGGCGCGTAGTCCAGCACCGACAACCCGGCGCCGAACCGGGAATCGGGCAGGAACAGGTTCCACAACCCGCGCCGGCGTGCCTCGGCCTTCAGCTCGGCGAGCACCGCCGGGGTGGCGAACGGCCGGCCGGCCGCGCGGTTGGCCTGCTCCTGCACGGCGAAGACCGCCTCGGCCGGGTAGACGTGCGAGTCCAGGAAGCCGGCCAGCTCGGCCTGCAGCGCTCGTGAGCGCTCGCTGTGCTGAAAATCCATCGAACCGTTTCCCCTTATGCTCTAAGCCGTTCGGCGGCTGCGCCGAGCGTGGTGTCGCGCAACCGGCCGAACACCTCGAACCCGCTGCCGACGGTCTTGCCCTGCAGGTAGCGCGCGTGGATGCCGGCGGCGATCACCGCGAGCTTGAAGTAGCCGAAGGCGATGTACCAGTCCAGCTCGGCCAGCGACTGCCCGGTGCGTCCGGCGTAGCGGTCGAGCAGCTGGTCCGGGCCGAGAAAGCCTTGGGCCGCCGGGAAGTCCGGCATCACCGAGTCGGCGGCACCGGCCAGCTGGTGGTAGACGTAGAGCAGCCCGAGGTCGGTCAGCGGATCGCCCAGGGTGGCCATCTCCCAGTCCACCACCGCGGCGATCTCGTCGAAGCCGGGACTGAACAGCACGTTGGTCAGCCGGTAGTCGCCGTGCACGATGCCGGCCCGGGATGAGGCCGGCAGCCGTTCGGTGAGCCGCTCGACGACCACCGCCTCCCCCTCGCCTGCGCTGTCGCCGGCCGGCATCGAGGCCTGGAACTGCTGGTGCCAGCGGGCGACCTGGCGCGCCAGAAAGCCCTCCGGACGGCCGAACCCGGTCAACCCGACCGCGTGCGGGTCGATGCCGTGCAGCGCGACCAGGGTGTCCACCAGCAGCTCGCCGGTCCGGGTGGCGGTGGGGCGGTCCGGCACCAGGTCGGACCGGTCGAGCACGATGCCGGGCACGAAGGACATCAGGTAGAACGGCTGGCCGAGCACGTCGGGGTCGGTGCACAGCGCCACCGGCTCGGGCACCGGGACGGCCGAGCCGTGCAGGGCCGAGATCACCGTGTACTCCCGGGCCATGTCGTGCGCGGTGGGCAGCACGTGGCCGAGCGGCGGCCGGCGCAGCGCCCAGGTGTGCGCACCGTCGGTCAGCCGGTAGGTCAGGTTGGACCGGCCGCCGGCGATCACCTCGCCGGTCAGCGAGCCGTGTCGCAGTCCGGGGCGGACTTGATCCAGCCAGGTGGTGACCTGCTCCAGATCCAGGCCCGGAATGTCGGATGGCACTCAGGCACCCTACGGTCCGATCGACCGGCCAAGCCAGTCGGCATATGCGGTTGCCGTTCTCCGTAGCGTTAGCCTTCGCCTCATGGCTGGGCAACTGCACCACGTGGAGCTGTGGGTGCCAGACATCGAGCGCGCCGTTGACGAATGGGGCTGGCTATTGACCCGGTTGGGTTATCAACTATTTCAAGAATGGCCCTCTGGCCGCAGCTGGCGCCTGGGCTCGACGTACCTCGTAGTCGAACAATCGCCTGCGATGGTTGGCAATGATCACGAACGCCACCGGCCAGGGCTCAACCACATCGCCTTTCACGCGGGCGGACGAGAGGAGGTCGACGCTCTTACCGGTGCTAGCCACCTTCATGGCTGGACGCTGATGTTCCCCGACGCTCACCCGTATGCCGGGGGCGGCAATCACTACGCTTCCTACCTCGTCAACGCCGATGGGTACGAGGTCGAACTCGTGGCTACTGCCCCCGAAGACTCAGCCGATGACCCGGTCGACGTAGCACCAGCGCCCAGGCTCCCCGGGACACACCCGCGACGTGCCGTCCCGTAGACGCTCCTCGCAACCGATGCCGTCGCGCGGACTGCACCGGCGCTAGCCCGCCAGCGCTGCGGTCACCTCATGGGTGACCGAATCCTGGTGCTCGGCCGACAGCGGCTTGCCGTTCCCATCAGTGAGGTAGAAGGCGTCTACCACGTGCGCGCCCAATGAGGAGATCCGCGCCGAGCGGATGTCGGCCCCGGCGCTCTCCAGGGCCGCGGTCAGCCGGTGCAGCAGGCCGATGGCGTCCCGGGTGCGGACCTCCAGCACGGTGGCGTCGGTGGCCTCGTCGTCGAACCACAGCAGGCGGGGCGGCGGCGGTTGCCCGGACCCCGGCAGCCGGTAGGAGCGCTCCTTGGCGCGCAACCGCTCGTCCAGCGCCAGCGTGCCGGCCAGGATCCGGCGCAGGTCGGCGGTCAGCAGCGCCACCTCGGGGAGCTCGCCGAACCGCGGCGAGACGGTGAACCGGTTGACCGCCATGCCCGCCACCGTCCGCACCTCGGCGGCCCGCACGTCCAGGGAGTGCAGCGCCAGCAGGCCGGCGGCGTCGGACAGCAGGCCAGCCCGGTCCGGCGCGACCACCAGCACGTCCTCGCCCTCGACCAGCACCTCGGTGCCGCCCCGGCGGGCCAGCCGCAGCACCGCCTCGGACGGCGGCTGCGGCTGCGGCGGCCGGCCACCGCCGAGCACCGCCCGGGTGGCCCGGACCAGCTGGCCGACCAGCGCTGCCTTCCAGTCGCTCCAGGCGGCCGGGCCGGTGGCCGCCGCGTCGGCAATGGTCAACTGGTGCAGCAGGTCCAGCAGCTCCGCCGAGCCCTCGATCGCCGCCACCACCAGCGCCACCGTGGAGGGGTCGTCCAGGTCGCGCCGGGTGGCGGTGTCGGGCAGCAGCAGGTGGTGGCGGACCAGTGCCGCGATGGTGCCGGCGTCGGAATCGGAGAAGCCCATCCGGGTCGCGATCCGCCGGGCCAGCACCGCCCCGGTCTCGGAGTGGTCGCCGAGCCGGCCCTTGCCGATGTCGTGCAGCAGCGCGCCCACCAGCAGCAGGTCCGGACGGGCCACCTCGGATGCCCGGGCACCGGCCTGCACCGCCGTCTCGATCAGGTGCCGGTCCACCGTGAACAGGTGCACCGGGTTGTGCTGCGCGGTGAACCGGACGCCCTCCCATTCCGGCAGCAGCCGGCTGAGCAGGCCGTGCTGGTCCAGCGCCTCCAGCGCCGGCACCGCCCGCGCACCGGCGCCCAGCAACGCCACGAACTCCGCCCGGGCCGCCGCCGGCCAGGGTTCGGGCAGCGGGGCGGCCTCGGTGGCCAGCCGGCTCAGCGCGTAGGCCGAGATCGGCAGGTCCGCGGCCGCCGCCGCCCGGGCCACCCGCAGGGTCAGCACCGGATCGGCCCACGGGTCGGCGTCCCGGGCCAGCACCACCTCGCCGCCCTGGGTCACCACGTCCCTGGCCAGCGGGGTGCGGACATCGGCGTCGGTGCCCGGGCCCGGCCGCCGCAGCCGGCCCAGCAGCGACCGCGGCGCCCGGCGCTCGGCAACAGGCACCCGGCGCCAGGCCGCGTCGGTGGCGTAGGCCAGCGTCCGGGCCGCCTCGTGCACCGCCCGCAGCGCCTCGTCCGGGCCGGCCAGCCCCAGCGCCTGGCCCACCGAGTCGCGGTCCTGGGCCCGCAGCACCTCGGCGGGCCGGCCGGCCAGCCGGTGCAGCTCGCCGCGCACGTCCAGCAGCGTGCCGGCGGCCCGCACCACCGGCGGGGTCAGGTCCAGCAGTTGCGCCGAGGCGAGTGCGCGCAGTCCCACCCAGTCGCGCAACCCGCCCCGGCAGTCCTTGAGGTCGGGCTCCAGCAGGAAGGACGCGTCGCCGCGGGCCGCCCAGCGACCGCGGGCCAGCTCCTGCAGTTGCCCCACCCGGGCCGGCGCGGCACGCCGCCACCGGTCGATCGCCTGCTCGCGGACCAGCCCGGTCAGTCCCGGATCGCCCGCCAGGTGCCGGGCGTCCAGCAGCCCCAGCTGCACCTTCAGGTCGCTGTCGGCCACCGCCAGCGCCTGCTGCGGGGTGCGCACCGAGTGGTCCAGTCCCAGCCCAGCGTCCCAGATCGGGTACCACAGCGCGTCGGCCACCTCGGCAATACCAGCCACCGTGCCGTCGTGCAGCAGCACCAGGTCCAGATCACCGTACGGGGCGGGCTCACGGCGCCCGAGGCTGCCGACCGAGACCAGCGCGACGCCGGGCACCGGCGGCAGCAGCCCGGCCAGCCAGCTGTCGAGCAGGGTGGCCAGCTCGGCGCGCAGCGGCTTGCCGGCCAGGTCGGTGCGGGCCAGCAGTCCGGCCCGGGCCGCGGCGACGGACTCCCCCGCCGACCCCGCCCCGGCAGCCGGACCGGCCCCGGCAGCCGGACCAGCCCCGGCAGCCGGACCAGCCCCAAGCGGGCTAGAGGGCGTCGTCATCCCGTTCGCCGGTCCGCACCCGCACCACCGTCTCGACCTCGGTCACCCAGACCTTGCCGTCGCCGATCTTGCCGGTCCGGGCCGCCTCGACCATCGCCTCGACCACCTTGGCGGCGTCGTGCACCAGCACCTCGACCCGCACCTTGGGCACCAGGTCCACGGTGTACTCCGCGCCCCGGTAGACCTCGGTGTGGCCGCGCTGCCGGCCGAAGCCGGACACCTCGCTGACTGTCAGGCCCTGGATGCCCAGGTTCTCCAGGGCGAGCTTGACGTCCTCGAGCTTGAACGGCTTGATGATGGCGGTCACCAGCTTCATGCCTGCACCCTTTCCCTGTTCACCGCGGCCGGGGTGTACTGGCCGCCACCGGAGCCGGTCAGCGTACCGAAGTCGTAGGCGGTCTCGCCGTGGATGGACTGGTCCAGCCCGGTCAGCTCATCCTCCTCGCTGACCCGGGTGCGCATCACCAGGCCGATCACCCGGGCGATCAGGTAGGTGCCGACGAAGGAGAACGCGGTGACCAGCGCGGCGGCCTCCACCTGGTGCAGCAGCAGGTTCCAGCCGCCGTACTTCCCGCCGCCGCCGTAGAGGATGCCGTTGTTGGCCAGCGGGTTGGTGACGTCGGTGGAGAACAGCCCCACCGACACGGTGCCGATCCAGCCGCCGACGAAGTGCACGCCGACCACGTCGAGGGAGTCGTCGTAGCCCAGCCGGTTCTTGAGGTTGATCGCGAACGCGCAGCCGACGCCGGCCAGCAGGCCGATCACCAGCGCGCCGCTGACGCTGACGAAGCCGGCGCACGGCGTGATGGCCACCAGCCCGGCCACCGCGCCGGACGCGGCACCGAGCGCGGTGGACTTGCCGAAGCGCAGCTTCTCCACCGCCAGCCAGCCGAGCATCGCGGTGGCGGTCGCGGTGTTGGTGTTCATCCAGGCGTAGCCGGCCAGGTTGTTGGCCGCCAGCGCGGAGCCTGCGTTGAAGCCGAACCAGCCGAACCACAGCAGCCCGGCGCCCAGCATCACGAACGGGATGTTGTGCCCGCGCATGTTCTGGTGCGGCCAGCCGCGCCGCCGGCCCAGCACCAGCGCCATCGCCAGGCCCGCGGCGCCGGCGTTGATGTGCACCACGGTGCCGCCGGCGAAGTCCTCGGCGAAGAACTTGCCGGACGCCTGCAGCGAGGAGTTGAGGAAGCCGTCGCCGTTGAACACCCAGTGCGCGACCGGGGCGTAGATCAGGATCGACCAGGCCGCGACGAAGGCCAGGAACGCCCCGAACTTCCACCGGTCGGCCGTCGAGCCGGTGATCAGCGCCGGGGTGATGATCGCGAACGTCAGCTGGAAGGCGACGAAGACCATGGTTGGCGTGGTCTGGGCCGAGCCCAGGGTGGGCACCACGTCGGTGACGTTGTGCATCAGCAGGTAGTGCAGGTCGCCGAGGTAGCGACCGGTGCCGCCGAAGGCCAGCGTGAAACCGATCACCACCCAGGTGACGCTGACCACCGCCATCGCGGCGAAGTTCTGCATCAGCATGGCCAGCGCGTGCTTGGCGCGCACCATGCCGCCGTAGAAGAACGCCAGCGCCGGGGTCATCAGCAGCACCAGGCAGGACGCGGCCAGCACCCAGGCGGTGTCGCCCGCGCTGAGGTTCTTGGCGTCGAACGGGGTGTAGCTGGTAGCGGTGAGAAGGGCTGGGGACACTCGGGTCTCCGCTTCTGTCTCGGAACGAATGGTTGACGGGTAGGTGTCGACAGGCCGGCCGGCACGTTGCGACGAGCATCAGCCGGGACTGTTACGCGCAGTGCCCGGCTGTGTTTCCGGCAGATGAACTCCGCAGCGGCCGTCCGGGCAGCCGGAAGGTGCGGCTAAATCGGTCGATAACGGCTGGGTTTTCTTTGATCTTCGAACACCTGCCGCAGTCAGCGCGCAGCCGGCCGGTAGCGTCGTGGCATGCCCAGCCTCACCCGCCGCGAAGCTGTCCAACGTGCGGCGTTGCTGACTGTCCGTAATTACCGGATCGCCCTCGACCTGACCATGCCGGGGAACCGGTTCTGCTCGGACACCACCATCACCTTCGCCGCGTCCGAGCCGGGCGCGAGCACCTTCCTCGACCTGCGGGCAGCCGAGGTGCTGTCGGTGCACCTCAACGACGAACCGGTGGATCCGGCCGGGCTCACCGACGGCCGGCTGCCGCTGACCGGGCTGCGCGCCGAGAACACCCTGCGGGTGCAGGCGCTGATGGCCTACTCCAGCGACGGCGAGGGCATCCACCGCCACGTCGACCCGGCCGACGGCCGGACCTACCTGTACGCGATGTCGTTCCTGGACGCCGCGCCGCGCTGGTTCGCCTGCTTCGACCAGCCCGACCTGAAGGCCGGCTACGACATCGACGTGCAGTGCCCGCCGGACTGGACGGTGATCGGCAACTCCCCCGCCTCCCGCACCGCGCCCGGGCACTGGCAGCTGTCGACCACCCAGCCGCTGGCCACCTACTTCGTCACGCTGGTTGCCGGTCCCTACGCCTCGGTCACCGCCGAGCACGACGGCATCGTGCTGGGCCTGCACGCCCGGGCCTCGCTGGCCGAGCACCTGGAGGCCGAGGCCGCCGACATCCTGGGCGTGACCGCCGCGTCGCTGGACCGCTACCACGAGCTGTTCGGCATCCGGTACCCGTTCCAGGAGTACCACCAGGCCTTCGTGCCGGACTTCAACGCCGGCGCCATGGAGAACCCCGGCTGCGTCACGTTGCGCGACCAGTACGTCTTCCGCTCGGCGGCCACCCGGGGCGAGCGCTGCGACCGCGCCTCGACGATCGCGCACGAGATGGCGCACATGTGGTTCGGCGACCTGGTGACCATGCGCTGGTGGGACGACCTGTGGCTCAACGAGTCGTTCGCCGAGTACATGGGCTACCGGGTCTGCGCGGAGCTGGCGGACAGCTCCGGTCCGGACTCGCCGGCCGCGCTGGCATCCCTGGCATCCCTGTCTTGGCTGGAGTTCGGGCTGCACCGCAAGGACTGGGGCCGGGTGGCCGACCAGGCGCCGTCCAAGCACCCGGTGGCCGGCAACGGCTCCGAGGACGCTGCCACGGCGCTGGCCGACTTCGACGGCATCTCCTACGCCAAGGGCGCCTCGGTGCTCAAGCAGCTGGCGGCCCACCTCGGCGACGAGGTGTTCTTCGCCGGGCTGCGCCTGCACTTCTCCCGGCACCGGTTCGGCAACGCCGAGTTCGCCGACCTGATCGAGGCCTGGACCGAGGCCGGCGCGCAGGACCTGGCCGGCTGGGCCGAGCTGTGGTTGCGCACCAGCGGGCTGGACACCCTGACCGCCGAACAGCGGCCGGACGACGGCGGCCCGGCCGACGTGTGGCTCGGCCGAAGCTCGCCGGACGGCACCCGGCGGCCGCACACCGTCCGGGTGGCCGGCTTCGACGGCTCCGGCCGCCAGCTGCTCGACGAGCAGGTCACCCTGCACGGCGACGAGGTACCCGTCGGCCGGGCGGCCGGCCCGCTGCGGCTGGTGGTTGCCGACAGCGGCGACGACAGCTGGGCCAAGATCCGGTTCGGGGCGGCGGGCTGGCAGGCGGTCGCCGAGCTGCTGCCGCGCATCGAGGCGGCTCCCACCCGGGTGGTGCTCTACAACGCCATCCGGGATGCCGTCCGCGACGCCGAGCTGGACTCCGAGCAGGCACTGGACATGGTGCTGGCCGCGCTGGCCCGGGAACCGGTGGAGCTGGTGACCGCCGAGCTGCTGCAGTTCGCCACCGAGAAGCTGGCCGGCTGCTTCGCCGTGCCCGCCGACCGGCCGGCCCGCCGGGCGCGGATCGCCGAGCTCGCGCACCGGTTGCTGGCCACCGCCCCGCCCGGCAGCGACGCCCAGCTGGAGGCGGCCCGGGCCGGCATCCGGGCCAGCGACGATCCCGACTGGCTGGTTGCCTGGGAGGCCGGCCGGCAGCTGCCGCCCGGCCTGGTGATCGACGCGGAGCTGCGCTGGGCGCTGGTCACCCGGCTGGCCGCCCTCGGAGCCCTGTCGGCGGCCGACATCGACGCCGAGCTGGCCCGCGACGAGAGCACCGCCGGGGTGGTGCACGCCGCCCGGGCCCGGGCGATGCGGCCGGACCCGGCCGCCAAGGCCGACACCTGGGCGCTGCTCACCCAACCCAGCGAGCGGCCGGTCTACGAGCTGTACGCCAGCGCCGAGGGCTTCTTCGAGCCCGGCCAGCACGAGCTGACCGCGCCGTACCTGCCCCGGTTCTTCGCCGAGATGCCCGGCACCGCCGGCCACCGGCGCGGCTGGGCGCTGGGGGCGGTGATCGGCAAGGCGTTCCCGGTGGCCGCCGCGTCCGGCGAGGTGCTCGACCTGGCCGAGCAGACCGTGGCCGCCGACCGATCGCTGGACCCGGCGGTCCGGCGGGCCCTGGTCGACGGCACCGACACGCTGCGGCGGGCGGTCCGCTCGCTGCGGCGCTCCGGCAGGCTCTGATCCGCCCCTGGTCGAACTGCGTGCCAGCTCACCCCGGCAGAGCCTGATCTGCGCCGGCCCGGGGCCGCCCGCTAGGGTCGCGGGCATGAGCGAGATGAACGTGCGCGGCCTCACCATCGCGGTGCACGCCGGTAACCGGGACGAGGCGCTGGCCTTCTACTGCGCCCTGATCGGGCGTGACCCCGACTTCGGACCGGATCCCGACTTCTACGAGTGGGAGATCTCGCCCGGCGCATGGCTGCAGCTGGCAACCGGCCGGACCGACATCAAACCGTCCTCGTTCCGGCTGCGGCTGGCCGTCGAGGACATCGAGGCCGCGGTCGGCATGCTGCGCGCCAAGGGCTTCGAGCCCGGCGACATCAAGCGGCTGCCCGGGCTGGCCGCCTTCGCCAACCTGACCGACCCGTGGGGCAACCCGCTGGGCGTCTACCAGGACCTCGGGGTGGCCGCCGGGCCGTGATCCCGGCCGCGCTCCCTCAGGCGGCGCTGCCCGCCACCGCGGCCCGGCCGGCGACGAAGGCCCGTACGCAGGTCTCGATGTCGTCGTCGGAGTGCACCGCCGACAGCTGCACCCGGATTCGCGCCTTGCCCTGCGGCACCACCGGGTAGCTGAAGGCGATCACGAACACCCCCTCGGCGAGCATCGCGTCGGCGATCCGGGCGGCCTTGGCCGCGTCGCCGATCATCACCGGCACGATCGGGTGCTCGCCCGGCAGCAGGTCGAACCCCTCCTCGGTCATCCGGCGCCGGAACAGCTCGGCGTTGTGCCGCAGGGTGAGCCGCTGCTCGGCCGAGCCCTCCAGCAGGTCCAGCGCCGCCAACGAGCCCGCCACCGTGGGCGGCGCCACGCTGTTGGAGAACAGGTAGGGACGCGAGCGCTGCCGCAGCAGGTCCACGATCTCGGCGTGCGCGGCGACGTAGCCGCCGGAGGCGCCGCCCAGGGCCTTGCCGAACGTCCCGGTCAGGATGTCCACCCGGTCGCTCACCCCGGCGAGCTCCGGCGTCCCCCGGCCGTGCTCGCCGATGAAGCCGACCGCGTGCGAGTCGTCCACCATCACCAGCGCGTCGTGCCGCTCGGCGAGGTCGCAGATGTCGGCCAGCGGGGCGAGGTAGCCGTCCATCGAGAACACCCCGTCGGTGACGATCACCCGGTGCCGGGCGTCGGCGGCCGCCTTCAGCTGCTCTTCCAGGTCTGCCATGTCGCGGTTGCGGTAGCGCAGCCGGCGGGCCTTGGACAGCCGGATGCCGTCGATGATCGAGGCGTGGTTCAGCTCGTCGGAGACGATCGCGTCCTGCGGTCCGAACAGCGTCTCGAACACGCCGCCGTTGGCGTCGAAGCAGGACGAGTACAGGATGGTGTCCTCGGTGCCGAGGAACTCCGACATCCGCCGCTCCAGCTCCTTGTGCTGGTCCTGGGTGCCGCAGATGAACCGGACGCTGGCCATTCCGAAGCCCCAGCGGTCCAGCGCCTCGCGGGCGGCCGCCACGATCTGCGGGTGGTCGGCCAGGCCCAGGTAGTTGTTGGCGCAGAAGTTGATCACTTCCCTGCCGCTGGAGCTGATGTGCGCCGACTGGGGCGTGCCGATCCGCCGCTCCTGCTTGTACAGCCCGGCCTCGCGGATCTCCGCCAGCGTCCGGGCCACGTCCTCGCGCATGCTTCCGTACATGAAACTCGCCACCCCCACTGTCTACGTAGCCGAGCGTTGACCACCGGACGGGCTAGGCCGACCAGTCGAGAACCACCTTGCCGGTACTGCCCGATCGTGCCGTGTCGAACGCCTTGGCCCAGTCGGGCGCGGCGAACCGGTCGGTGATCACCGCCGACACCGCCTGGCGCAGCGTGGCGCTGGAGGCCAGCATGGCGCTCATCGCGTACCAGGTCTCATACATCTCCCGGCCGTAGATGCCCTTGATGGTCAGCATGTGGCTGACCACCTTGGCCCAGTCCACCGTGATCGGCTGGCTGGGCAGCCCCAGCATCGCGATCCGGCCACCGTGGTTCATGTTCGCGATCATCTCCGGCAGCGCGGTCGGGTGGCCCGACATCTCCAGGCCGATGTCGAAGCCCTCCCGCATGCCCAGCTGCTGCTGCGCTTCGGCGATCCGGGTGGTCCGGACGTCCAGCGCCAGGTCCACCCCCATCCGCCGGGCCAGCTCCAGCCGGGCGGGGCTGACGTCGGTGGCCACCAGGAACCGGGCCCCGACGTGCCGGGCCACCGCCGCGGCCAGCAGCCCGATCGGGCCGGCGCCGGTGATCAGCACGTCCTCGCCGGCCAGCGGAAAGGCCAGCGTGGTGTGCACCGCGTTGCCGAATGGGTCGAAGATGGCGCCCACGTCCGGCTCGATGTCGGCACCGTGCACCCAGACGTTGCTCTCCGGGATCACCACGTAGTCGGCGAACGCGCCATCCCGGTGCACGCCGACCGACAGCATCCGGATGCACATCTGGCGCCGGCCGGCCCGGCAGTTGCGGCAGGTGCCGCAGACGATGTGGCCCTCGCCGGAGACCCGGTCGCCGACTTTGACGTCGTGCACCCCGGGGCCGAGCGCGACCACCTCGCCGTAGAACTCGTGGCCGGGGATCAGCGGGGTCCGGATCTCGCTCTGTGCCCAGGCGTCCCAGGACTCGATGTGCAAGTCGGTGCCGCACAGGCCGGTGCGCAGCACCCGGATCTTCACCTCGCCGGCGCCGGCCTCGGGTTCCGGGCGCTCGACGAACTCGAAGCCGGGGCCCGCCGTGGCCTTGTACAGCGCCCTCATGACCGCTGGATCCTTCTCACCGTGGGGCATCCTCTCGCACCGTTGCGAACTCCCGGGATAGCTTGCCAGACGATCTTTCCCCCGGCCGACCGCCGCCGGGCCCGGACGGCTGCCGGTCGGCGCCGGTCAGGCTGATCAATCCAACAGCGCGTCGACGAACTCGGCCGGCACGAACGGCGCCAGGTCGTCGGCACCCTCCCCCAGCCCGATCAGCTTGACCGGCACGCCCAGCTCGCGCTGCACGCTGATCACGATGCCGCCCTTGGCGGTGCCGTCCAGCTTGGTCAGCACCACGCCGGTGACGTCGGCGACCTCGGTGAACACCCGGGCCTGGGTGAGCCCGTTCTGCCCGGTGGTGGCGTCGAGCACCAGCAGCGTCTCGTCGATCGGGCCGTGCTTCTCCACCACCCGCTTGAGCTTGCCCAGCTCGTCCATCAGGCCGACCTTGGTGTGCAGCCGGCCGGCGGTGTCGATCAGGACCGCGTCCACGCCGGCGTCCTTGCCGGCCCGGACCGCCTCGAAGGCGACGCTGGCCGGGTCGCTGCCCTCCGGTCCGCGGACCGTCTTGGCCCCCACCCGGGAGCCCCAGGTCTCGAGCTGGTCGGCGGCCGCCGCCCGGAAGGTGTCGGCGGCGCCGAGCAGCACGCTGCGCCCGTCGGCCACCAGCACCCGGGCCAGCTTGCCGCAGGTGGTGGTCTTGCCGGTGCCGTTCACGCCGACCACCAGCAGCACGGCCGGCGCGTCGGAGCTGCTGACGGTGTGCAGCGTCCGGTCCAGGTCCGGCTGCAGCGCGGTTACCAGCTCGTCGGCCAGCAGGGCGCGCAGCTGGGCCGGGTCCCGGGTGCCCAGCACCTGGGTCCGGGTGCGCAGCCGCTCCACGATCTCGGTGGTCGGCCGGACCCCGACGTCGGCGCCGAGCAGGGCGTCCTCGATCTCCTCCCAGGCCTCGTCGTCGAGCCGGTCGCGGGCCAGCACCGCCAGCAGGCCGCGTCCGAACACGTTCTGCGACCTGGCCAGCCGGGCCCGCAGCCGCTGCATCCGGGTGGCGGTCGGTTCCGGAACGTCCAGCGCCGGCGCTTCTGGTTCCAGCACCGCCGGTGGTCCGGTCGGCGGCGGCAGGGTGTCGGTACGGCTGAGCGGCGGGGCGGCCGGCAGGTCAGTGGGTGGCGGCGGCACCTCGTCGCGGCGCCGGCCCAGCCGGCCGCGCGGCACCACCAGCGAGACGATCAGGCCGACGGCGACGACGACGATGGCAAGGGCGATCAACAGGAATTCGAGCACGGCTCCAGTCTTCCAGCCGGCCGGCCGGGCCGCCGCCACGGGTTCCGACCGGGCACCACTCGGCCCGGGCGCTTGAGTTCCCCGCCGCGCTGCCGAAAGAGCAGTGACGGAGGGATGGACATGGCTGAGCCGATGGTCACGTTCCGGGTTCCCCCGGTTGCCCTGTTTCCGCTGCCCGCCGCCCTCGCCGTCGCCGGCCTGGGACTGCTGGGCCTGGCCGCCGAGCACCATTCGGCACCGGTGGGCTCGGCCGGGTTCTACCTGGTCTTCCTGTCCGTCGCGATCCTGGCCCTCACCTTCCTGCTGCGGGTGCAGCTGAGCCCGGCCGGCGTCCGGATCCGGGCCATGGGGCGCAACCGGCTTATCGGCTGGCCGGAGGTCCGGGCGATAACCGCGGAGCGGCAACGCCGCGGCGGCCGCCAGGTGACGCTCTGGACGGCGTCCGGCCCGGTCCGGCTGCCGCTGCCGTTGGGCCGGGGAACCTGGACCGAGGCGGCGTTCGTCAGCGGCTACCACCAGATCGGGCAGTACTGGCTCGCGCACCGCGCCCCGGACCAGCAGCTGCCGGCCGGGTAGCAGGCGGGACCCAGCAGGCGGGCTCAGCTGGCGGGAAGGCTCAGCTGGCGGCGGCGACCGGCTGGTCCTCGGCGGAGTCCCGCAGCCGCTGGCTGATCACCTGGCTGATCCCGTCCCCGCGCATGGCGACCCCGTAGAGGGCGTCGGCGACCTCCATGGTGCGCTTCTGGTGGGTGATCACGATCAGCTGGCTGGAGGCCCGCAGCTCGCCGATCAGGCCCACCAGCCGGCCGAGGTTGACGTCGTCCAGGGCGGCCTCGACCTCGTCCATCACGTAGAACGGGCTCGGCCGGGCCCGGAAGATCGCCACCAGCAGCGCGACCGCGGTCAGCGACCGCTCGCCGCCGGACAGCAGCGACAGCCGCTTGACCTTCTTGCCGGGCGGCCGGGCCTCCACCTCGATGCCGGTGGTCAGCATGTCCTCCGGGTCGGTCAGCACCAGCCGGCCCTCACCGCCCGGGAACAGGGTGGCGAACACGACCTCGAACTCCCGGGCCACGTCGGCGTAGGCGGCGCTGAACACCTCCAGGATCCGGTCGTCCACCTCCCGTACCACGGTGAGCAGGTCGCGCCGGGTGTTCTTCAGGTCCTCCAGCTGGGTGGACAGGAACTGGTGGCGCTCCTCCAGCGCGGCGAACTCCTCCAGCGCCAGCGGGTTGACCTTGCCCAGCAGGGCCAGTTCCCGCTCGGCGCGGGCGGCCCGCTTCTCGACCGTCCGGCGGTCGTACCGGCCGGCCTGCGGGCTGACCACGTCCTCGCCGCGCTCCTTGGCCAGGTTCCACTCCGCCAGCTCCTGGGCCGACGGCGGCACCGGCTGGTCGGTGCCGTAGTCGGCCAGCAGGGCGGCCGGCTCCAGCCCGAACTCCTCGGCTGCCCGAGCCTCCAGCTGCTCGATCCGCAGCCGCTGCTCGGCGCGCGCCACCTCGTCCCGATGCACCGCGTCGGTGAGCCGGGCGAGCTCGGCGCCCAGCTCGCGCACCGTGGTCCGGGCGGCCCGGAGGGCGGCCTCCCGCTCGGCGCGGGCGGCGGTGACGGCGTCCCGGTGCCGGGCGGCGCGGGCCAGCGCGGTCTCCAGCTCGGCCAGCGCGCGGCTGGCGGCCGCCTCGACCGCGGTGGCGATCCGGGCGCCCCGGACCCGGGCTAGCCGGGCGGCCTCCTCCCGGGCTCGGGCCTGCCGCTCGGCCTGCGCGGAGCGCAGCAGCTGCTCGGCCCGGCCGCCCAGGGCGCGGACCCGCTCCTCCTGGGTCCGCACGCTCAGCCGGGCCTCCATCTCGGCCTGCCGGGCCGCGGCCACCCGCTCGGCCTGGGCGTCCCGGTCGGCGACCGGCGGCTCCTCATCGGTCGGCTCGGCCTCGGCCACCCGCAGCCGCTCCTCCAGCTCCACCAGGCCGGCCAGGTCGGCGTCCCGGGCCTGCTCGGCGGCCTGCCGGGCCAGGTCCAGCCGGTCGGCCTCGCCGGTGGCCGAGCGCTCGGCCTGGGCCAGCTGGGCCAGCCGTTCGGCGACCGCGTTCAGCCGGGCGTCGGACTCGTTCAGCGCGGCCAGGGTGACCTCCGCCTCGGCCTGCAGGCCGGCGGTGACGGTGCGCTGCTCGGCGAGCTCGGCCTCCAGCCGGGAGAAGGTGGCGGTGGCCTCGCCGGCCCGCTGGTCGGCCTCGTCCACCGCGGCCTGGACCTCCAGCGCGCTCGGCGAGGATGCCGACCCACCGGCGGCCCAGCTGCGGCCCAGCACGTCGCCGGCCCGGGTGACGGCGCGCACTTCGGCATGCTCGGCGACCAAGCGCTCCGCGGCGTCCAGGTCGGCCACCACGGCTACCCGGTCCAGCGCCGCCTCGACCGCGGACCGGAGCGGGTCGGGGCAGCTGATCACCTCGACCGCCCAGCGGGCGTCGGCCGGCAGGGCCGGCCAGCCGGCCCGTTCCAGCCGCCCGGGCCCGCCGCCCACCAGCAACCCAGCCCGGCCGGCCTCGGTGCGCTTGAGCAGCTCCAGCGCGGTACGGGCCTCGGCCGGCGAGCTGACCGCCACCGCGTCGGCCAGCGCGCCGAGTGCCGCGGTCAGGGCCGCCTCGTAGCCGGGCTGCACGCTCAGCAGCGCCGCCACCGAGCCGAGCAGCCCGGGCAGCTGCCCGCCGGCGCCCAGCAGCGCCCCAGCGCCGTCCTTGCGGGTCAGTCCCATCGCCAGCGCCTCCCGGCGCGCGGTCCAGGTGGAACGCTCGCGGTCGGCGGTGCGGTGTGCCTCGGTGAGCTCCCGCAGCCGCTCGGCGGCCTCGGCATGCCGGGCCAGCGCCGCCTCGTGCCGGCTGTCCAGGTCCAGCTCGCCCTCGTCCAGCGCGCCGACCTCGCGGTGGGCGGTCTCCAGCTCCGTCCGGGCGGCCGCGGCGCGCTCCCGGGCCTGCTGGGCGGCGGCGGCGATCCGGGCGATCTCGTCCCCGCCGGCCGAGGCCCGGCTGCGCAGCGCATTGACCTGGCCGGCGAGCTTGGCCAGGCCCTCGCGCCGGTCGGCCACCGCCCGGGCCGCGGCCAGCACTGCCCGCTCGGCGTCGGCCAGCTCGCGCTCCAGCTGCTGCCGCTCGGCCACCGCGTCTTGCAGCGCCTGCCGGCCCGCGGCGAGCTCGGCGGTCAGCGCCTGCTCGGTGGCCCGTACCTCGGCCGCCTCCCGCTCCAGCTCGTCCGGGTCGCGGGACAGCCGCTGCTGCTCGGCGAACTCCGACAGGTGCCGCAGCCGCTGGGCGGCGAGCTTCTGGGTGCCGGTGAAGCGCTCGGACAGCGCCGACAGCCGGAAGAAGGTGTCGTTGGCGGCCGCCGCGGCGGGCGCGTCGCCGGCCAGCGCCGCCTCCAGCTCCGCCTCGGCAGCCATCGCCTCGGTCAGCGCCTGCTCCACCTCGGCGCGCCGCTGCCGGACCGCGGTCTCGTCGGCGATCTCGGCCTGCAGGGTCTCGCGCATGCTGGAGAGGTCGTCGGCCAGCAGCCGCAGCCGGGCGTCGCGCAGCTCGGCCTGCACCCCGGCGGCCCGCCGGGCGATCTCGGCCTGCTTGCCCAGCGGCTTGAGCTGGCGGCGCAGCTCCCCGGTCAGGTCGGTCAGCCGGGTCAGGTTGGCCTGCATGGCGTCGAGCTTGCGGAGCGCCTTCTCCTTGCGCTTGCGGTGCTTGAGGACGCCGGCGGCCTCTTCGATGAAGCCGCGGCGGTCCTCCGGGCGCGCCGACAAGATCGAGTCCAGCTGGCCCTGGCCGACGATGACGTGCATCTCGCGGCCGATGCCGGAGTCCGACAGCAGGTCTTGGATGTCGAGCAGCCGGGCGCTCTCGCCGTTGATCTCGTACTCGCTGGCGCCGTCGCGGAACATCCGGCGGGTGATCGAGACCTCGACGTAGTCGATCGGCAGCGCGCCGTCGGCGTTGTCGATGGTGAGGGTCACCTCGGCCCGGCCCAGCGGCGGCCGGCCGGACGTGCCGGCGAAGATGACGTCCTCCATCTTGCCGCCGCGCAATGCCTTGGCACCCTGCTCGCCGAGCACCCAGGCGATGGCGTCGACGACGTTGGACTTGCCCGAGCCGTTCGGCCCGACCACGGCGGTGATGCCGGGCTCGAACCGCAGGGTGGTTGCCGAGGCGAAGGACTTGAAGCCCTTCAGGGTCAGCGACTTCAGATGCACTCAGGCTCCGGACGTGGTTCGGCGGCGCGGCAGGCGGAGCGCAGGATCTGCAAGGTCTGCCGGATCTGCGCGAGGGTGCCCGCAGCAGAGGTTAGCGCGCCGGCCGGCCGGACCGGCTCAAGCCACCGCCGGTCGTCGGCTGGAACAGCTCGAAGCCGTTGCCTGGGGCGTTGGTCGAACGGTGCGGGCCACCGCCTGACGCGGCGGCCGGGACGGCTCAGGCCAGCGCCGAGGCCCCGCTGGCGATGCGGTGCAGCTCGTGCAGCAGCTGCTCGGATTCCTGCGCTGCCTTCAGCTCGGCCAGCTCCGCCTCCAGGACTCGCACCCGGTTCTTGAGCCGCGCCACCTCTTCGGCGAGATAGCGGTCTGAGGAGTTTGGAAGGTAGCCCAGCAGCGCCCTGGCCATGTGCCGACCTTTCACGGACTGCCGGCCGCTCGGGCGTCGGAGGGCGAGGGCGCGGTGGCGCCGCAGGCGTCCGGCGAGCTGGCCGGTCGGGATGGGAGATTGTCGGTCCATGGTCGCACCGTCACGGCTGAGAAACAAATCACGCCCGCCCCGAGCCGGCGGCGGGTTCGGGTGGCGGACCGGCCCGGTCTCAGCGCTCCACGAAGCCGGTGAAACCGCCCTCGGCGGCCTCGATGCCCGCCTGCACGTCCCGGACCACACCGGGGGTGTCCCCGCCGCGCAGCAGTCGGAGCAGCTGCTCGCAGCCGGCCCGGGAGCCCTCGGCGCGGACCCGCACCCGGCCGTCCGGCAAGTTGGCGGCCTCGCCGACCAGGCCCAGCTCCAGCGCCCGGCACCGGGTCCACCAGCGGAATCCCACGCCCTGCACCTGGCCCGAGACAGTGGCGACCAGCCGTACCCGGTCCTCGCTCACGCGGCCGTCCGGCGTGGCGGCCGCTGGCAGCCGGGACAGAAGTAGGACGACCGGTTCATCCACTTGGCGCGCCGGATCGGCCGGCCGCACCGCCCGCACGGCTCGCCCTCCCGGCCGTAGGCGTTCAGCGACCGTTCGAAGTAGCCGCTCTCGCCGTTGACGTTGACGTAGAGCGAGTCGAACGACGTCCCGCCGGCCTGCAGCGCCTCGGCGAACACCGCGCGCAGCTCGGTCAGCAGGGTGGCCAGCGACTGCCGCGAGATCCCGGCGGTCGGCCGGTCGCCGTGCAGCCTGGCCCGCCACAGGCCCTCGTCGGCGTAGATGTTGCCGACCCCGGAGATCGAGGACTGGTCGAGCAGTGCCCGCTTGATGGTGGTGTTGCGCCGCCGGACCGAGCTGATCCAGGCCGCGTCGTCGAAGTGGTCGTCCAGCGGGTCGCGGGCGATGTGGGCGATCCCGGACGGCACCCAGGTCGGCCCGTCCGGCACCAGCTCGTCCAGGTGCAGCCCGCCGAAGGTGCGCTGGTCCAGGAAGCGCAGCTCGGTGTCGCCGTCGGCGAAGGCGATCCGGGCGCGCAGGTGCGGTCCCGGCTCGCTGCCCGGGGCGAGCATCACCAGCTGCCCGCTCATGCCGAGATGGCCGATCAGGCAGGCCGGGCCGTCGTCCAGCGGCATCCACAGGTACTTGCCGCGCCGCTGCGCCGAGGAGATCCGGCGTCCGACCAGCCGGTCGGTGAGGTCCTGCGGACCGGCCAGGTGCCGGCGGATGGCGCGCGGGTGCAGCGAGTCGACCTCGGCGATGGTGCGGCCCACCACCCAGCGCTGCAGGCCGGCCCGGACGGTCTCGACCTCGGGAAGCTCGGGCACGTCAGCCGTGCGCCGGGACGTCGGGACGCGGCTCGGCCGGCGGCGTTCCGATCGCCGGGTTCGCCGAGGCGGGGAGGTCGGGTGTCCCGGCCGGTTCGGGTGCCGCGACCGGCTCGGCTGTCCCGGCCGGTTCGGCTGGTCCGGTCAGCTCGGCTGCCGCAACTGGCTCGACTGCCGCAACTGGCTCGGCTGACTCGGCCGGTTCGGCCGTTGCATCGCCGGACAGGGCCCGCCAGGCCGTCTCGGCCGCCGCCTGCTCGGCCTCCTTCTTGTTGCGGCCCAGCCGGACGCCGTAGGTGACGCCGTCGACCACCGCGGCGGCCGTGAACGACTTGGCGTGGTCGGGGCCGTCGGAGGTGATCACGTACTCGGGCACCCCCAGGCCCCGCACCGCCGTCAGCTCCTGCAACGAGGTCTTCCAGTCCAGCGCGGCACCGTAGCCGGGAGCCGCGGCCAGCACCGCGTCGAACAGCTGGTGCACCACCCGGGCGGCGGTCTCCAGGCCGTGCTCGAGGTAGATCGCGCCCAGGATCGCCTCCAGCGTGTCGGCCAGGATGGAGGGCTTGTCCCGGCCGCCGGTGGCATCCTCGCCCCGGCCGAGCAGGATGTACCTGCCGATGCCGTCCGGCCCGATCTGGCGGGCCACCTCGGCCAGCGCGCGCATGTTGACCACCGAGGCACGCAGCTTGGCCAGCCGGCCCTCGGCGAGGTCGGGGTGCGCGCGGTAGAGCGACTCGGTCACCACCAGGCCCAGCACCGAGTCGCCGAGGAACTCCAGCCGCTCGTTGTGCGGCAGGTCGCCGTTCTCGTAGGCGAAGGACCGGTGGGTCAGCGCGCGCCGGAAGAGCTCGGGGTCGACGTGCACGCCCAGGTGCGCGGCGAGCTCCGCCGGGTCGGCGGTGTGGACCGGCTTGGTCGCCACCGTCAGCGGCTCCCGCACCGGCGGGCAGAGCGGGTCACGGCGGCCTTCCTCAGACCGCGAGGACCTGCCGACCGTCGTACTGGCCGCAGTTGGAGCACGCGGTGTGCGGCAGCTTGGGCTGGCCACAGGCGCGGTTGGGGCAGCTGACCAGAGTGGGGGCGCTGGTCTTCCACTGCGAGCGTCGTGCCCGGGTGTTGGCACGCGACATCTTCCGCTTCGGAACGGCCACGGCTATCTACTCCTGACTCTGGAGGAAACTATTCGGAACGTACTGAACTGTCGGCTTCATCGGCCGCGGAGAACCGCTCTGCCAGAGCGGCCCACCGCGGGTCTAGCGGGGCCTCGTGCGTGTGGTCGTCGGGCAGGTCGTCGAGCAGTTCCCCGCACTCGGGGCACAGGCCACGACAATCCGCCCGGCACAGCGGCGTCAGTGGCAGGCTGAGCACCACCGCGTCGCGCACCACCGGTTCCAGGTCGAGGTGTTCCGCCTCGATCCGCGAAACCTCGTCCGGGTCAGTGGTCTCCTCGGTCGCGCTGTCCGGGTAGGCGAACAGCTCGACGAAGTCGACCGCCAGGCCGTCGGTGAACGCGGTCAGGCATCGACCGCACTCGCCGCTGACCGTTCCGGTGACCGAGCCGGTCACCAGCACGCCTTCGGTGACCGCTTCGAGCCGGACGTCCACCACCAACGGCGTCCCTTCCGGAACGCCGATCATCTCCAGGCCGAGCTGCGCCGGCGCCGGGATCTCGAGCCGGTGGTGGCGCTGCGAACCTGCCCTGCGTCCGAGTTTCCTGGTGTCCAGGACGAACGGGCTGCGCGGGTTCACTGGTGACCTCTACCGGTTGAATTCTCAGCGGTGCTTCGTACAACGAAAAACAGCATTGGTGCATAGTCGAGCCTGGCCGTAATGATGGCCGTCGTTCAGAATACCCGAGCCGCCGACGGCGCGGAAATCGCCGCCGGCCGGGCCACAGGGAGCGCAGCCGGCGGAGGTCGGGCGGCTCGCTGGGTGTACTGGGCTAGGCCGGCGGCTGGGGCTGGCCGAGCGCGGCGCGGCCGTTCTCGGCGGTGGCCGCCAGCCGGTGCAGGTTGTCCACCAGGTCCGACAGCGTGCTGTAGGCGTAGCTGTGCGCCTGCCCGGTCAGCGTGTCGGCCTGCTCGCGGGCCTCGGCCAGCATCGCCTGGGCCCGCTGCTCGGCCTCGGCACCCAGCCGGGCCGCCTCGGCGACCGCCGCCTGGTGGACGCTCTCGGCCGACACCAGCTGCTGCTGCTCGCGCCGGCCGGCCTCCACCAGCTCGCTCGCCTGGGCGGCGGCGGCCGACACGGCGGCCTCGGCCTGCTGCTCGGCGCTCTCCACGATCGTGCGGGCCTGCTCCCGGGCGGCGGTCACGGTGGCCTGGGCCTCCTCCTGGGCCTGCCGCAGCTGCTCGTGGGCGATGCTGTCGGCCTCGGACAGCGTCCGGTCGCGCTGGGCCACCACCCGGCGGGCCTCGGCCAGCTCCGGCGGCAGCACGTCGCGCAGCGCGTCCAGCAGGTCCAGGGTGCGCTCGCGCGGTATCACGCAGGAGGACGACATCGGCAGCGTGCGGGCGGTCTCCACCAGCTCGATGAGCTCGGTCAGCACCTCGTCGGCGCGCGCCAGGGTGTGGTCGGTCATGACCGCGGCCGGTCCGGGTGGATCTCGTCCAGCCGGCTGAGCAGCCGTTTGTGCACCGAGACCGGCAGCAAGCTGGAGACGTCGCCCCCGTAGGTGGCGATCTCCTTGACCAGGCTGGAGGCGAGGAAGCTGTACTCGGGATTGGTCGGCATGAACAGGGTGTCCACCCCGGCCAGCCCGCGGTTCATCTGGGCCATCTGCAGCTCGTAGTCGAAGTCGCTGACCGCCCGCAGGCCCTTGATGATGACCGGGATCTCATGGGCGCGGCAGTAGTCGACCAGCAGGCCGTAGAACGAGTCGACCCGGACGTTGCCGTAGCCGGCCGTCACCTCGGTCAGCATCGCCATCCGCTCCTCGACGGTGAACAGGCTGGATTTGTTGCGGTTGACCAGCACCGCCACCACGACCTCGTCGTAGAGCTCGGCCACCCGGCCGATGATGTCGAGGTGGCCGTTGGTCACCGGGTCGAAGGAGCCGGGACAGGCGACTCGGCGGACTTTCGGCTCAGCGCTCATCTCATGCCTTCGAATCTCATGCCTTGGACTCTCATGCCTTGGGTGGGACTCGCCAGCCGGCTGGCCTGGCAGGACGGCGGGTAC
>NZ_DATINC010000113.1:0-38718 GCF_035474675.1 Jatrophihabitans sp.
CTGCTCGCGCTGCGCCGTCCGGGCCGGCTGGTGGTCGTCGACGAGGCGTTCTCCGACGCGGTGCCCGGCGAGCCGGAAAGCCTGGCCTCTATTGAGGATCTGACCGGCGTGGTGGTGGTGCGGTCGCTGACCAAGCTCTGGGGACTGGCCGGCCTGCGGATCGGCTACCTGCTCGGCGACGCCGGCGCGCTGGCCGCGGCGGCCGCGGTGCAGCCGCACTGGTCGGTGTCCGGCCCGGCGCTGTCCGCCGCCGAGGCCTGCCTGGCGAACGCGGCGCTTCCCGAGGCGCACCGGCGGGCGGTGGCGATCACGGCGCATCGGCGGGCGCTGGCCACCGAACTGGCGCGGCGCGGCTTCGAGGTGCCCGCCGGCGGGGCCGGACCGTTCGTGCTGACCCGGCACCCGGGCCGGCCCCAGCTGCACGCCGAGCTGCGGGCGGCCGGCTTCGCGGTGCGGCGGGCCGACACGTTCCCCGGCCTCGGGCCGGGCTGGATCCGGATCGCGGTCCGCGACCCGGACACCACCGCGCCGCTGCTGGCCGCGCTGGACGAACCGGCTCAGTCGAGCTGGTAGACGCGGTCCTTCAGCTCGGCGATCCGCTGGTAGTCCCGGCGCAGCTCCTCGGCCGAATCGGCGGCCAGGAACGCCTTCAGGGTGCTGGACAGCAGGTCGACGGTGGGCCGCATCCGCCAGCCCGGACGCAGCTTGACGATCAGCTCGCGGACGGTGGGCAGCGCCTCGATCTCGGCGACCACGTCGGCGTGCACGCCGCGTACCGTCCCGGCGAGATCAGTGGGGGTGTTGCACACCCAGGCCTGGCGCAGCGCGGTGTAGCAGCGGCCGGCGTAGCGGTCGCAGAACTCCGCCGGCCGGATGTAGGCGAGCGCGGTCAGCGCAGCCTGGTTGGTCCCGAGGCAGTGGTCGTGGAAGGTCGGGCTGAGGTTGCCGGCCAGCCGGGCGCCGACCTCGACCAACGCCGGGCCGTCCGCGGTGATGATCACCTCGGCGTGGGTCGGCCCGTAGCGGATGTCTAGCGCCCGCAGCGCGCTGTCGACGTAGTCCACCAGCTCGGGCACCCGGGGGTCGTCGGCGGCTACCAGCACCTCGTAGTCGTAGATGTTGTGCACCCCGACCTGCCGCTTGCGGTACTCCCAGACCCCGCAGGTGTACCGGCGGCCCTCCCAGGACACCGTGTCGACGACGTACTCGATGCCGTCCAGGTAGGACTGGACGAGCACCTCGGAGTTCGGCTCGCCCCACAGCATCTCGGTGCCCAGGATCGTCTCGGCGGCCTGGAGCACCTGGTCGGGGTCGGCGCAGATCGCGACGTTGTCGGTGGCCGCCGAGGCCAGCGGCTTGACCACCACCGGCCACCGGCCGGCAGCCTCGGCCCAGGCCACCACGTCGGCGGCCCGGTCGCTCTTGAACTGCTCGGCGCACCGGACGCCGGCGTGTGCGAGTGCGGCCGCCATGTCGTACTTGTTCCGGCGGGCCGACGACAGCGCCGTGCCGTTGCTGGGCAGGCCAAGCCGCTCAGACAGCGCGTCGGCCAGCGGCACGTCCGGTTCCTGGCCGGCCAGCACCGCGACCGGGGAGTAGCCGGCCAGCGCGTCCGCCAGCGCCGCGGGGTCGTCGCCGGTCACCGTGTCGAGGTAGGTCATCGGCGTGCCGAACGCGGCCTGGTCGGGGTCGGGCTTGACCTGCACCACGTCGACGTCCAGGGCGGTGAGGGCGTCCAGCAGGAAGTGGCTGCAGGTCCAGGAGTCCACGATCACCGCGACCGGACGGGGTTGCTGGGCCATCGCGGTGCTATCTCCTGTCCGGCGTGTACCTGGGTGGTGCAGACCCCGACATGGCGCAGGCCCCGATTTCTCGGGGCCTGCGGATGGGGTGAGCGACGGGATTCGAACCCGCGACATCTGCGACCACAACGCAGCGCTCTACCAACTGAGCTACACCCACCATCGCTGACCGGCCGCGGCGGCGACCGGCACAGCCCGATCAGTCTAGCGGCTGGCCGGGGTCCGGCACGACGGGGTCGGCGCTCTCCTCACTGAGCGCGCTGGCGGCACCGGCGGCCAGGCTCGGGCCGGATGCCGACCCGGCGCCGGCCGCGGCGCCCAGTACCGCGGCCGCGGTGGTCTCGGTGACGGTGCCCTCGAGCAGCTGCGGGCTACCTGGCGGGGGGACGTCGGAGAGGGCCGGCGGGGCACTGCCCAGCACGGCCGCGGCCGCGGCGGCGGCCTCGTCGCTGGTCGGGCCGGGCGGCGGGACGAAGACGGTGGCGCGGTAGTAGCGCAGTTCCTGCACGCTCTCGTAGATGTCGGCCAGCGCCCGGTGTGCCAAGCCCTTGGCGGGCTGGCCGAAGTACACCCGGCGGTACCAGCGCCGGGCCAGCTCCTTGATCGAGGAGACGTCGATCATCCGGTAGTGCAGGTAGGCGTCGAGCGCGGGCATGTCGCGGATGATGAAGCCCCGGTCGGTGGCGATGGAGTTGCCGCACAGCGGGGCGGTCCGCGGCTCGGGGACGAACCGCTTGATGTAGTCCAGCACCTGCTGTTCGGCCTCGCCCAGGGTCACCGTCGAAGCCTGCACCAGGGCGGTCAGCCCGGACGTCTCGTGCATCTGCTGCACGAACGGCACCATGGTTTCCAGCACGTCGTCGGCGCAGTGGATCACGATGTCGAGGCCCTCGTCCAGCACGTTCAGCTCGGAATCGGTCACCAGGACGGCGATCTCGATCAGGGCGTCCCGGCTGAGCTCCAGCCCGGTCATCTCGCAGTCGATCCAGACCAGCTTGTCGTCTTTGGAGTCTCTTTCCGTCACGAGGCCGAAGCGTAGAGCAGAATGCGGCTCGAGACCTGTCGTCTGCGTGCGGGCAATCGGAGGTGGCCGAGGATGAGCCGGACGTTGCTGAGCGCCGAAGAGGTCGCCGACGGTCTGCGCGGGCTGGCCGAGGGCTGGTCGGTGGCCGGTCAGGCCCTGGTCCGGACCGTGGAGTTCGACTCGTTCCTGACCGCGGTGCGGTTCATCGGCGAGCTGGCCCCGGTCGCCGAACGGCTGGACCACCATCCGGACCTGCGACTGTCCTGGCGGACGGTGGAGCTGAACCTGTCCACGCATTCCGCGGGTGGGCTGACGGCGCTGGACTTCGAACTGGCGCGCGAGCTGGACGCCATCATCGACCGGCTGGGCCGAGCCGGCTGACCCGTGCCGCCGAGGCGCCCTCGGCAGGGTTCGAACCTGCGACCTACCGCTTAGAAGGCGGGAGCTCTATCCGCTGAGCTACGAGGGCCTGCGGTCATGCTAGCGATCCGGCTCCCGGTTCAAGCCCCGTTGAAGACCGCCGACCCCGGTTCGATGCCGGGTTACGGCAGTCTCCGGGCGGCTTTCCTGGCGGCAGGATCCTGCCATCTTTGGCAGAAATAGCGCCGAACGCTGGAATCCTGCCAGGGGTCGCCGCAGAATCGGCGCATGGCATTGCGAAAGATCGTCGTGTTGACCTACCCGGGGCTCCGGCCGTTCGAGTTCGGCATCGCCTGCGAGGCGTTCGGGATCGACCGCTCTGATTCGGGGTTGCCGGTCTATGACTTCGTGGTGGCCTCGGAGACCGCCGAGCCGGTACCGACCACCAATGGCTTCACCATCACCACCTCGCACCGTTTCGACGCCGCGCTGGACGCCGACCTGGTGATCGTGTCGGCCGGCGCCGACGCCGGGCTGTCGCCCGCGGTGCCGGCCACCCTGGCCGCGGCATACGCCCGGGGTGCCGCCGTGATGGGGCTGTGCACCGGTGCCTACGCGCTCGGCGAGGCCGGCCTGCTGGACGGGCGCCGGTGCACCACCCACTGGCGGCACGCCGAGGCGCTGGCCGCCCGGTTCCCCGCCGCGCAGGTGGACCCGAACGTGCTCTACGTCTGCGACGACCGGATCTTCACCTCGGCGGGCACCGCGGCCGGCCTGGACCTCTGCCTGCACATCATGCGCACCGAGCACGGCGCCCGGGTCGCCAACGCGGTGGCCCGGCGGATGGTGATGCCGGCCCACCGGTCCGGCGGGCAGGCGCAGTACATCGAGGCCCCGGTGCCGCCGAGCGGCTCGGACAGCCTGTCGAAGCTGATGGACGCGCTGCTGGCCGAGTTGCCCGCCGAGCACACCATCAACTCGATGGCGGCCCGGGTGAACATGAGTCCGCGCACCTTCGCCCGGCGGTTCGCCGAGGCCACCGGCACCACTCCGCATGCCTGGCTGCTGCGCCAGCGGGTGCTGTACGCCCGCCGGCAGCTCGAATCCGGCCGGGAGCCGATCGAGCTGATCGCCCGGCGGTCCGGCTTCGGCACCGCGGCGTTGCTGCGCCACCACTTCCAGCGCCACACCGGGGTGGCGCCGACGGCCTACCGCCGGGCGTTCTCCGCCACCGAGTCGATGGTCTGAGGGCACCTGTTCCGATCTGCATGCGGTCACCCTGGCAGGGGAGTCCGACAACCCGAAATCGGTTGTCCACAGGCCAGGACGCCATCCACATTCTGTTCCGGTGGCGGCCGGAGCGCCGTTTCCGGCGGTTGAGTGAACCCGATCCGACCAGGGTCCCGGGCAAGCCCGGATCTATCGACAGGGAGCTCATCGTGAACGCAGCCACCATCACCGTCGTCGGCAACGTGGTCGACGAGGTCGTCAACCGACCCACCACCTCGGGCCTGTCCCGGGTGTCGTTCCGGGTCGCCAGCACCCAGCGCCGCAAGGATCGCGACACCGGCAAGTGGGTGGACGGCCACAAGCTGTTCGTGACAGTCACGTTCTGGCGGGAGGTCGCGGAGAACGTGGCCGCGTCGTTGCGCAAGGGCGACCCGGTGGTGGTGTGCGGCCGGATCTTCTCCCGGCAGTACGTCAAGGACGAGGCCAACCACATCGCCTACGAGATCGAGCCGGAGTCCATCGGCCACGACCTGACCCGCGGCACCGCCCAGTTCACCAAGCGCCGCCACAGCTTCTCCGGATCGATCGAGCTCGACGCCGACGGCATGCCGATCCGGGCCGAGGACCTGGGCTACGAGCTGGTGGACGAGGCCGGGGCCGAGGGTGACGAGCCGGAGTACGCGCCGGAGCTGGTGAGCACCGGCTGATCGCCCCGCGGCCCCGGCGCGCTCCGGTGGCAGCGGTGGTGCCGGCCCGGCGACCGCCCACCCGGAGCGGTCGCCGGGTGCCCCCGGAGCGGCGGGAGGGGTGCGACCGGCGGCCCTCGGGGAATGGGACACTGGAGGGCAACGGTTAACGGCTCGACCCGACAGCGGCAAGGACTCTCAGTGGCTCAGTACATCTACTCCATGCACAAGGTGCGCAAGGCGCACGGTGACAAGGTCATCCTCGACGACGTCACCCTTGCCTTCCTGCCCGGCGCGAAGATCGGCGTGGTCGGTCCGAACGGCGCCGGCAAGTCGAGCGTGCTCAAGATCATGGCCGGGCTCGACCAGCCGTCCAACGGCGACGCCTTCCTCGCGCCCGGAAGCACGGTGGGGCTGCTCCAGCAGGAACCGCCGCTGGACGAGTCCAAGACGGTCCGCGAGAACGTCGAGGACGCCGTTGCCCAGATGCGCGCGTGGCTGGCGCGCTTCGAGGAGGTGTCGGCGGCCATGGGCGAGCCGGACGCCGACTTCGACGCGCTGCTGGCCGAGCAGGGCGAGCTGATGGAGAAGATCGAGCACGGCGAGGGCTGGGAGCTGGACTCCCGCATCGAGCAGGCGATGGACGCGCTGCGCTGCCCGCCTGGCGACGAGCCGGTCACCCACCTGTCCGGTGGTGAGCGCCGCCGGGTGGCGCTGTGCAAGCTGCTGCTGGAGCAGCCGGACCTGCTGCTGCTCGACGAGCCCACCAACCACCTCGACGCCGAGAGCGTGCAGTGGCTGGAGCAGCACCTGTCCAAGTACCCCGGCACCATCCTGGCCGTCACCCACGACCGGTACTTCCTGGACAACGTCGCCCAGTGGATCCTGGAGCTCGACCGCGGCCGGGCGCACCCGTACGAGGGTAACTACTCCACCTACCTGGAGAAGAAGTCGGAGCGGCTCAAGGTCGAGGGCCGCAAGGACGCCAAGCTGCAGAAGCGCCTCACCGAGGAACTGGAGTGGGTGCGCCAGAACGCCAAGGGCCGGCAGGCCAAGTCCAAGGCGCGCCTGCAGCGGTACGAGGAGATGGCCGCCGAGGCGGAGAAGACCCGCAAGCTCGACTTCGAGGAGATCCAGATCCCGCCGGGCCCGCGGCTGGGCACCGTGGTGGTCGAGGTCAGCCACCTGGACAAGGGCTTCGACGGCCGGATGCTGGTCAAGGACCTGTCGTTCTCGCTGCCGCGCGGCGGCATCGTGGGCGTCATCGGCCCGAACGGCGTCGGCAAGACCACCCTGTTCAAGACCATCGTGGGCATGGAGAAGCCGGACTCCGGTGAGGTCCGGGTCGGCGAGACGGTCAAGATCAGCTACGTCGACCAGAGCCGGGGTGGCATCGACCCGAACAAGAACGTCTGGCAGGTGGTCTCCGACGGCCTCGACTACATCCGGGTCGGCCAGGTGGAGATGCCCAGCCGGGCCTACGTCTCGGCGTTCGGGTTCAAGGGCCCGGACCAGCAGAAGCCGGCCGGCGTGCTGTCCGGTGGCGAGCGGAACCGGCTGAACCTGGCGCTGACGCTGAAGGAGGGCGGCAACCTGCTGTTGCTCGACGAGCCCACCAACGACCTCGACGTGGAGACCCTGGGCTCGCTGGAGAACGCGCTGCTGGAGTTCCCCGGCTGCGCCGTGGTGATCAGCCACGACCGGTGGTTCCTGGACCGGGTCGCCACCCACATCCTGGCCTGGGAGGGCAACGACTCAAACCCGGCCCAGTGGTACTGGTTCGAGGGCAACTTCGAGTCCTACGAGAAGAACAAGGTCGAACGGCTGGGTGCCGACGCCGCCCGACCGCATGCCGTCACCTACCGCAAGCTGACTCGCGACTGAGCCGGCCATGGCCCACAGACCATAGGACGGGGGGCTTCACGGTGGCTCGCTTCGTCGCCCGGTGTGCGATGCGGTGGTCGGACATGGACGCCTACGGCCATGTCAACAACACCGCCTACCTGGCCTACCTCGAGCAGGCCAGGGTGTCGATGTTCTTCGACCGCTACGATTCGACGTTCGCCGGCGGCACCCTGGTCACCCACCACGAGATCACCTACCTGAAACCGGTGGTCTACCACCCGGAACCCCTGCGGCTGGAACTGTGGGTGGAACGGATCCGGGGGGCGTCCTTCGAGGTCCGCTACGACGTCTACGACGGGCAGACGCTGGCGGCGACGGCGGCCACCACCCTGGTCACCTTCGACTTCAACACCAACCGGCCCCGCCGGCTCAGCCAGGAGGAGCGGGCCATCCTGGCCGGCTACACCGACGAGCCCAGCGACCCGGCGCCGGCCGGCCGGCACCAGCCGGCGGCGGGGGAGCGGGCCGGCCAGTCGCAGGACCGCGAACCGGCCGGCGCCGGTGCGCCACAGCCCGCCCCGGTTCCCGGGACTGACCGATGATCGACACGCTCGTCCCGCCCGGCCAGCTGGCTGACTTCGTTCCGCTGGCCGAACGCGCGGTGTCCGTCGACGCCGCCTCCCTGATCCGGTTCCGGGCGGCCGAACGCGCGGTGGCCGGCTTCGTCCGGTTGCCCTACGACGTGTTGGCCGGCCGGACGCTGGCCGCCGAACCGACCGGGGGCTTCGACATCACCGTCTCCGCCGCCGACTTCCTGCAGTGGGTGGAGCAGTCCGGGCCGGTGCCGGCCGGCCGGGACGCGCACTGGCTGAGCGCCCTGCCGCCCCGGCACGGCTGGCGGCGGGTGGACGTGGTGCCCGACTCCGTGGTGCGCAACCTGGTCCGCTCCGGAGCCGAGCTGGCTGCCGGAACGACCAGCCGGCAGGGCCAGGAGTCGCTGCTGGCCTCGGTGGTGCTGACCGCGGCCGACGGTGCGTCGCCCGAGGTGCAGGTCCGGCTCGGGGCGCTGACCGCGCTCACCCGGATGGGCTTCCTGCCGCGCGACGGCCAGGCGGCGATCGACACCGCCCCGGGCTGGGTGCGGGTCGCTGCCGCGTACGGCTCCACCTACACCAGCGACGGCAACCCGCTCGGCCTGCTGTCGCAGTAGCAGCCGGCACCGAGCCCGCCTCCCGGGGAAGTGTCGAAACTCCATCCGGCGCCGGGCGGACCTGCACAATGAGCCCATGGCTGTTCTCGACCTCACTGGCAAGACCGTGATCGTCACCGGGGCCTCGTCCGGCATCGGCGAGGCGACCGCCCGGGCACTGCATGCCGCCGGTGCCCACCCGGTGCTGGCAGCCCGCCGGGCCGACCGGCTGGAGCGGTTGAGCGAAGAGCTCGGCGGGGCGCTGGCGGTGCCCACCGACGTCACCGATTCGGCTGCCCGGCAGGCGCTGGTGCAGGCCACCCTCGACCGGCACGGCCGGATCGACGGGCTGGTCAACAACGCCGGTGCCGGCCAGCTCAAACTGCTGGCCGACATCGACCCGGCCGAGTTCAGCCAGCTGCTGGAACTCAACCTGGTCAGCGCGCTGGCGATGACCCAGGCGGTGCTGCCCGTCATGCGCAGCCAGGGCGGTGGCCGGATCGTCAACGTCTCCTCGGGATCGATCCACACCCCGGCGCCCATGGTGGCGACCTACGCCGCCAGCAAGGCGGGCCTGGCCACCTTCAGCGCGATGGCCCGGGTGGAACTGGCTGCCGACGGCATCGACGTGTCCACCGTGCTGCCGTCGCTGACCGCCACCGAGTTCGGCGGCGGCATCTTCCAGCTCGGCACCGAGCCCTTTCCCGGCTTCGTGGTGCAGAGCGCCGACTACGTCGCCCGGGTGGTGCTGCGGCTGCTGCGCACCGGCGAGGCCAGCATCGACATTCCGCACGGCGCCGAGCAGCCCGAGCTGACCGAGGTCCCGGCCGGCTGAGCCAGCAAGCCACCCAGGCCGGCAGTCCAGCCATCCGGAAGCCCACTCAGGCCGACAACCCAGCCACCCGGCAGCTACGACACCAGCCGCACCGGCACGCCGTGGTCGGCCACCCTGCCGAGCAGCACCGGCGCCGGGTCGGCGGCCCCACCCGGCACCGACAGCTGCACGGTCAACTCGGTCGGCTGGTACTCCCGCCTGCCCTCCGAGCGGTCGTCGCGCAGCACCGGGCTCTCCATCGCGATGTGGGCGAGCGGCATCCGGTCGCGGGCGGCCGCCAGCACCCGCGCCGTCGCCTCGATCTCGGCCACCGGCCAGTACTGCCGGGTGATCGAGTGCCAGACCACGGTCAGCACGCCGTCCGGACCGGCACCGGCCAGCATCGAGCCCAGCCAGGACGACGCGCTCGCCCGCTCCACCGGAACCGGGTGGGAGGCCGCGATCCGCAGCGCTGCCCGCAGCCGCTCGTAGCGGTGCAGGTCGTGCGGCCAGACGAACGAGGTCAGCCGCAGCCGGCCCTCCTCGGTCGAGGCGTCGATCGGCGCCAGGTCGCAGCCGCGCCGGTCGGCCACCGTGAACGGCACCGGCGAAACCGGCCCGAGCACCGCCTCGGTCAACCGCAGCGGCGAGGACTCCGGCCCGGCCGACCAGCCGTCGCCGGCGATGTAGAACCGGTCCACCAGCAGGTTCAGCCCGGCCGAGGCCCCCAGCTCCAGCAGCCGCACGCTAGCCAGTCCGGACCGCCGGACCGCGTCGAACAGGCCCACCAGCAGGGGCACCGACCGGCCGGGCTCGTTGGTCTGCGGCGCCACCTCCAGCGCCGCGCGCAGCTCGCCGACGTGCCGGCGCAGCACCGGCTCGAAGGCCTGCCAGGCCCCGTCCGGCGAGGCCGTACCGCCCAGGTTGGGGTAGTACACCGCCAGCTGCGGCTCCGCCCCGGACAGCACCAGCCGCTGGATGCCGGCCAGCAACCGCAGCTGCACCACGGCACTGCCGGCCGCGTCGGCCCAGTCCCGGCAGATCTCGACGACGATGCCGCCGGCCTCCCAGTCGGCGGCCATCGCCTGCAGCAGCGAGTGGTACAGCCCGTCCGGCATCATGCCGGCGTGCCGGCGAAACCGGTCGGCCAGGGTGGTCACCCCGCGACGATAGGACGCCGCGGACGGCTCATCCCGACCGGCCCGGCGAATCCCCTGGCTCAGGTGCGCAGCCACACCGCGGTGTTCGGCGGCAGCTTGCCGTCCGGGATCGGCGCCGACGCCAGCAGGACCTCGCCCGGCGGCAGCTCCACCGGCACCTCGCCGGCGTTCAGGGTCACCACCAGGTTCGGCCCGCGCTGGTAGGACAGGCATCCGGCGGGCGCCTCCAGCCAGTTGAAGGCCGAGCCGTGCAGCTCGGTGAGCTCACGCCGCAGCCGCAGCGCCCGCCGGTACAGCCACAGGGTGGAGTCCGGGTCGGCGAGCTCCGCCTCGACGGTGAAGGACCGCCACTCGGCCGGCATCGGCAGCCAGGTCTGCGGCGAGCTGCTGAAGCCGAACGGCGGCTCGCTGCCCTCCCAGGGCAACGGCACCCGCTCGCCGTCCCGGCCGCGCTCGGTGTGGCCGCTGCGCTCCCAGGTCGGGTCCTGCAGCACCTCGTCCGGCAGGTCGACATTCTCCAGGCCCAGCTCGTCGCCGTTGTAGATGTAGGCCGCGCCCGGCAGCGACAGCGTGATCAGGGTGGCGGCCCGGCCCCGGGCCTGGCCGAGCGCACCGCCGCCGTAGCGGGTGGTGTGGCGCACCACGTCGTGGTTGGACAGCACCCAGGTGCACGGCGCGCCGACCCCGGCCATCGCCTCGAGCGAGCCGTCGATCGCCTCGGTGAAGTCCTCGGCCGACCAGGGTGCCTCGATCAGCCGGAAGTTGAAGGTCAGGTGCAGCTCGTCCGGCCGGACGTAGCGCGCCAGCCGCTCGTCGTCGGGCACCCAGGCCTCGCCGACCGCCATCCGGTGCGGGTAGTCGTCCAGCACCCGGCGGAACATCCGCAGGTACTCGTGCACCCCGTCCTGGTCGAAGCGCAGGTCCGGGTCGAGCTGGGTGTGCGGGCCGATGTAACCGGTCAGGTCCATGTCGGGCAGGCCGGCGGGCTTGGCCATCGAGTGCGCGACGTCCACCCGGAAGCCGTCCACCCCCCGGTCCAGCCAGAACCGCAGGATCCGCTCGAACTCGGCGCGCACCTCGGGGTTGTCCCAGTTCAGGTCCGGCTGCTCGGGCGCGAACAGGTGCAGGTACCACTGCCCGTCCGGCACCCGCTGCCAGGCCGAACCGCCGAACACGGCCGGCCAGTTGTTCGGCGGCTCGGCGCCGTCCGGGCCCTTGCCGTCCCGGAAGAGAAACCGGGCCCGCTCGGGCGAGCCGGGACCGGCGGCCAGCGCCTGGACGAACCACGGGTGCTGGTCGGAGAAGTGGTTGGGGACGATGTCGACGGTGACCTTGATGCCGCGGGCGTGCGCGGCCTCGGTGAGCGCATCGAAGTCGGCCAGGGTGCCGAACATCGGGTCCACGTCGGTCGGGTCGGAGACGTCGTAGCCGCCGTCGGCCATCGGTGAGCGGTAGAACGGGCTGAGCCAGATCCCGTCCACGCCGAGCTCGCGCAGGTGGTCCAGCCGCTCCCGGACGCCGATCAGGTCACCGATGCCATCGCCGTTGCCGTCGGCGTAGCTCTTCGGATAGATCTGGTACACCACGGCGCTGCGCCACCAGTCGGCCCCGCCGAGGTACGGCGCGCCGGCTTCGCTGGCGTACTCGTGGTGTGCCGGGTGGCCGGCCGCTGAGCTGTCGGCCACCGAGCCGCCAGCCGGAATGCCGCCCGGCTCGGACTGCACGGACGGGGCGTGCGGCCGGAGCGGGCCGGCCGGGCCGGGAGCGATGTGGGCAGGAGTGTCTGGCACGCGATTCTCCGAAGGGGACAGGGACACGGGCCGCCGCCGACTGGCAGAAGCGGCGGACGGGGATCACGGTCACTTGCTGGCCGCGTCCTGTAAGCCTTTCCGGCCGATTGTGTCGCGGCTCGGGGAACCGCGTCAAGCGACGCACCGGTCAGTGCAGCGAGTTGCGCATCGACTCCGCGGCCATCGTCAGGTACCGCCAGAGCTCGGCCGCCACGTCCTCGGGCAGGTCCAGGGAGTCCAGCGCCTCGCGCATGTGCCGCAACCACGCGTCGCGCTCGGCCGCGCCGATCACGAACGGGGCGTGCCGCATCCGCAGCCGGGGATGGCCGCGGGTCTGGGAGTAGGTGGACGGCCCGCCCCAGTACTGGATCAGGAACAGCGTCAGCCGGTCCGCGGCCGGCCCCAGATCCTCCTCCGGGTACAGCGGGCGCAGCAGCGGGTCCATCGCCACCCCGGCGTAGAACCGTTCCACCAGCAGCCGGAAGGTCTGCTCGCCACCGGCCCGGACGTAGAAGTCCGAGCTCACCACCGCGCGACCGCCGCGCCTGCCAGTCTCACCCGCCCATTGTTCCTTACCGGGTACCGGCCAGTGCGCCTCGCCCGGGCCGGCCGTGCGGTCCAAGCCGGTCCGGCGCCGGCGGACCCCGGTCAGTTCACGGCGAACCGGCGCGGTCCCGCCGGGGCGGACCGCTCGCCGAGGCAGTCGGCGTTGTACTCATCGAGCTGCTGCTGGGCTTTCAGCGAGGCCTCGGCGAACCGCTGGTCCGGGTCCGCCCCGCAGATCAGCACGTCGTCCATCGCCTGGGTAAGCACGTCGTGCAGCCCGGCGAAGTCGCCCAGCAGGGCGCCCGCCGCCGCGAACGAGTCGTCGGAGGCGTCGAGCTGGTCCAGCGCTACCCGCTGGTGGGGGTTGGCGTCGAACCAGCCTTCGCGCTCCAGCAGCTCGATGCTCGACCGGGTGACCGGGCTGAACCGGGTGGTCTTGTGCCGGGTGGCGGCGTGCTCGGGGGTGAGCAGGTACTGCATGAACGCCAGCGCACCGTCCCGGGTCGCCTCGTCGAGGCCGTTGCCCAGCCACAGCGCGTCACCGCCGAGGACGTTGCCGGCGTACGGGACCTCGTCGTTGTAGGGCATCGGGCTGGCCGTGACCTCGAACCCGCCCTGCCGGCCGGCCTGGACCATCCGCTCGGCCTCCACCGAGGTGCTCAGCACGAAGGCGACCCGCTGCTCGGCGAAGGCCTGGTAGTTGCGCACCCAGGCCTCGCCGGCACCGGCGTCGACCGCGCGCACCCCGGAGTAGTAGTAGAACCCGTCGAGGTACAGCTGCCGCCACCAGTGGACGAAGGCGAGCATCGCCGGGGAGTCCAGCTGGACCTGCTTGGCGCGATCGGTACGGCCGTTGTCCGGGGCGACCAGCACGGCTCCCTGCTGCGCCACCGCCTGCTGGAAGATCCAGCCGCCGTTCGGCCAGCTGACGCCCGGGTCGACGGCGCCGGTCCGGCCGGCCAGCTTCCGGCACGCCTCGGTCAGCTCCGCCCAGGTCCGCGGGACCTCTGGCACGCCGCACTCCGAGAGCAGCGACGTGTTGGTGTAGAGCAGGGTGGTCGAGACGAACGGCGGGATGGCCAGCAGCTCGTCGCCGATCGAGTAGTACGCGCGGGCGGCGGGCAGCAGGTCGTCGATCACCACCGGGTGGCCGAGGATCTCGGTGCGCCCGCCGATCGCCCGCTGCACCGGCGTGAACAGCGGTTCGCCGGTGTCGGTGCGCATGTCGCGGGCCACCTGGGTGGAGGTGAAGTAGTACTGCACGATGGCGGGCCGGTGGCCGCGCTGGGCCGCCCGGTTCACCTTCTCGGGCAGCGACAGGTAGGGGCACTCGACCAGTTCGATCCGGTAGTCGGGGTGCTCCCGCTCGAAGGCCCTGGCGATCTCGCGTACCTCGGCCAGGAACGACGGCGTGGCCGGATAGCTCGGCATCCAGACGTCCACCACCACCCGGCCCGAGCGATCTGCCGCTGTCCCCACCCGTCACTCTCCTCTGCGTCGTCATCCCGCGGGCACGGCGCCGCCGGTGGCGGAACCGCCTCCCAGGATCGTCCGGCCCGCCGCGGGCAGGCACCTTCCTGGATGCGCACCGGCCCCGGCGCACCCCGGCACGGGCGGTGGGCACAGCCGAAGAGGCAGCGTCCGGGCGCAGGGGGCGACTGTGTAACCATCACCGGCTCCCGCAGGCGGACGTCGTCCGCCGCATCGGGGTGCCGACCACCCTTCCCGCGCGTCGCGTTGCCGACTGTCAGGGAGTCGCCGTTGCCGACTGTCATGGAGCAGACATGCCGACCAGCCCGTTGATCCGACTCAGGGAACGCATCTCCGGGGAGGTCGTGCTGCCCGGAGAGCCGGCCTACCCGGACCTGAAGAACGGGTTCGTCCACCAGGGCCAGCCTGCCGCGGTGGTCCGGTGTGCCGGCACCGGCGACGTGCAGGAGGCGCTGCGGTGCGCCCGGGAGGAAGGCCTGCCGGTCGCCGTCCGCAGCAGCGGCCACAGCAACGCCGGGCTCAGCACGAACGACGGCGGGATGGTCATCGACCTGCGCCCGATGGCCGAGGTCGAGCTGCTCGACCGGGGACAGCGGCTGGTCCGGCTCGGCAGCGGTGCCACCTGGGGCGAGGCGTCGCAGGTACTCGGCCGGCACGACCTGGCGATCTCCTCCGGCGACACCGCCACCGTGGGGGTCGGCGGGCTGCTCCTCGGCGGCGGAATCGGCTGGCTGGCCCGCCGGTACGGGCTCGCCATGGACAGCCTGGTCGCCGCCGAGCTGGTGACCGCGGACGGGGCCATCGTGCGCGCCGGTGCCGACAGCGATCCGGAGCTGTTCTGGGCGCTGCGCGGCGGGGGCGGCAACTTCGGCGTGGTGACCGCGTTCGAGCTGACCGCCAGCCGGGTTCCCGGCGTGTTCTACGCCGAGATCTCCTATCCGCGCAGCGAGGCCGCGGCCGTGCTCAAGGGATGGCGGGACTACCTGCGCACCGCTCCGGAGGAGCTCACCTCATTCGCCTACCTGTACCCCTCCTTCGGCGGCGACCCGATGCCGCTCTACCTCGCCGCCTGCTACGCCGGGGACGATCCGGCGGGTGCGGAGCGGGCACTGGCGCCGCTGCTGGCGCTGGGGCCGGTGCTCACCAAGGACGTGACCCCGCGGCCGTACCTGGAGATGCTCGGCGAGCCCGGACCGCTGCCGCCGGGCCTGGTCCCCGTGGTGAAGAACCGGTTCGCAGACCGGCTGAGCGACCCGCTGATCGACAAGCTGGTCGCCGAGACCGACCGGCTCGAGACCCTGTACGTCGAGCTGCGCAGCCTCGGCGGGGCGGTGGCCGCGGTGGACCCCGCCGCCACCGCGTTCGCCTGCCGCGGCAGCGAGGCGCTGGTGATGACCGTGCTGCTGAGCAACGATCCCGGGCCGGAGGCGGAGTTCGGGTCGATGTGGTCCCAGCTCGGCGCGCTGACCTCACCGTTCGGCTACGGGAACTTCCTGTCCAGCGCCACGGCTGCCGATGTCGCCGCCGTCTACCCGCCGGCGACCTATCACCGGCTGGCCGCGGTGAAGGCGCGCCTCGACCCGGACAACGTGTTCCGGAGCAACCTCAACGTCCCGCCTGCCGGCTGACGGCAAGCGGTGGCTCGGCCGGCGACCCGGTAGGCTGGCTTCGGCAGGCATCGCGCCGTTCCAGGCGGCCGTGGCCATGCCGGGGGAGGGTCAGTGCGCACGCGCGTGGGGGCGGACTCGCGGATCGTCGAGGTGGTGCGGGAGGCCGCACCCCAGGTGCTCTCCACCCTCATGAGCCGTTACCGGCAGTTCGAGGCATGTGAGGACGCCGTGCAGGAGGCCCTGCTGGCGGCTACCCTCCAGTGGCCCGAGCAGGGGATTCCGGATAACCCACGGGCCTGGCTCACCACGGTGGCGACCCGCCGGCTCGCCGACCAGTGGCACAGCGACCAAGCGCGCCGGCGGCGCGAGGCCACCGCGGTGGCGCTCGGCGCGCCCACCGAGCGGATTGCCCCGGCTCCGGACGAGGGACCGCCGGACCGGGACGACTCGCTGATGCTGCTGTTCCTGTGCTGCCACCCCGACCTGACCCCGGCCTCACAGATGGCACTCACCCTGCGCGCCTTCGGCGGCCTGACCACCGCCGAGATCGCCCGTGCGCTGCTCACGCCGGAGGCGACCGTCGCCCAGCGGATCAGCCGGGCCAAGCAGCGGATCAGGTCCGCCGGCATCCAGTACCCGTTGTCCGGCGAGCAGTACACCAGCCGGCTGCAGGTGGTGCTGCACGTGCTCTACCTGATCTTCAACGAGGGGTACGCCAGCACCTCGGGGCCCGATCTGGTGCGCGGCGAGCTGACCCGGGAGGCGATCCGGCTGGCCCGGACGGTGCACCGGCTGCTGCCCCACGACGGCGAGGTCAGCGGGCTGCTGGCGCTGATGCTGCTCACCGACGCCCGGAGCCCCGCCCGGACCGCCCCGGACGGCACCCTGATCCCGCTCGCCGAGCAGGACCGCAGCCGCTGGAACCAGCGGGGCATCGAAGAGGGCGTGGCGCTGATCACCCGCGCGCTGGGCTCCGGCGGCCCGGTCGGGCAGTACCAGCTGCAGGCCGCGATCGCCGCCGTGCACGCCGAGGCGCCCCGGCCGCAGGACACCGACTGGCGCCAGATCCTGGCGCTGTACGAGCTGCTGGAGAAGACCTCGTCCAATCCGATGATCACGCTCAGCCGGGCCGTGACGGTGGCGATGGTGCGCGGTCCCGAGGAAGGGCTGGCGCTGCTGGCGCCCCTCGACAGTGACAAACGGATGCGCGATCACCACCGCTTCCATGCGGTGCGCGGGCACCTGCTGGAGATGACCGGCGATCTCAGCGCGGCCCGGGACAGCTACCAGGCGGCCGAGCGGCTCACCACCAGCGTGCCCGAGCAGCGGTACCTGGCCCGCCGCACCGCTCTGCTCGGCGGGTCGACGTCCCGCTAGCCCTTCCTGCCCCGCGTCCGGCACCCGTGGTGCCCCGCTAGCCCCAGTCTCCGGCCACCCGTGGTGCCCCGGTGGCTGATCCCGCACCCGGTGGGTCCTCCGACCCGGCGGCGCCGGATCGGAGGACTCCAGCCGCTATCGGGTCGGCGCCGGCTGCGCGCCCGACCCGGCCTCGTCCACCGGCTCTGAGCCGGCGTCCGCGGAATCCACCACGGCATCCGCGGCTTCGGCCGGGTCCGCCACCGCGGAATCCTCGCCGCGGAGCGTGACGAGCAGGAGCACCATCAGGACCAGCAGCACCACGGCGGCGATCGCGGCCACCACGTTGAACCCGCTGGTGAACGCGTGCCGCGCCAGGCTGATCAGACCGGGCTCGCTGTCGATGGTGCCGCCACCGACCGTCTCGCGGGCCCGGCTGGCCAGCTCCGACGGGTAGGGGCTGAGGTCGGCGTCGGACATCTTGCCGCGGTAGATGGCGGCCGCGATGCTGCCCAGGATCGCCAGGCCGAGCGAGGATCCGAAGAGGTTGCTGACCTCGGACATCGACGCCGCTCCGCCGGCCCGCTCCTTCGGGGCGGAGCCGATCAGGATGCCGTTGCCGAGCGAGAACAGCGGGCCGATGCCGAACGACACCGCGGTGACCAGCAACACCACCTTGACCAGCCAGCCGCTGGTTTCGGCCTGGGTGAGCACCAGCATCGCGAGCGTGGCGACGGCCACGCCCAGGGCGATCACGATCGGGGGCTTCAGGCCGCGCACCAACGCCGGCGCGGCCATGCTGCCGATCGCGATGCCCAGGCTGGTGAGCGCCATCCAGAGCCCGGCCTGGCCGGGCGAACGCCCGGCGACGCTCTGGATGTACTGGGCGGTCAGCATGCTGGTACCCGCCAGCACGCCGGAGCCGACCAGCATCGCGGGCAGGATCACCCGGATCTGGCGCTGGCCGAGCAGGCCCAGGTCCATCAGGGGGTTGGGCAGGCCGAGCTGCCGGCGGACGAAGAGGAATCCGAACACCACGCCGAGCACGATGGCGACCACTGCCAGCCCCGCATTGCCGTCACTGGCGGACAGGGTGGTGATGCCGTAGATGATCGGAAGCAGGGCCAGCAGCGACAGCACCACGCTCGTCAGGTCGATCTTGCCGACCGCCTCCGGATCGCTGTGCGCGGGCAGCAGCAGCGGACCGGCGATCAGCACCACCACCATCACCGGCACCGCCAGCAGGAACACCGAACCCCACCACCAGTGGTCCAGCATGAGCCCACCGATCACCGGGCCGACCGCGGTGCCGAAGAACATGCAGCCGCCCTCGACGCCGATCGCGACGCCACGCTGCTGCTCGTCGTGGAACATGTTGCCGATCAGTCCCAGGCTCGCCGGCGAGACGGCGGCCGCCGCGATCCCCAGCAGCGCACGGGCGACGATCAGCATCTCCGGGCTGGTCGAGTAGGCCGTGAGCAGCGATGCGGCACCGAACCCGGCCGCGCCGATCAGCAGCAGCCGTCGGTGGCCGATCCGGTCTGCCAGCGTCCCCATCGTGAGCACGAAGCCGGCGAACATGAACAGGTAGATATTGGTGATCCAGATCTGCTCAGTGCTGGTGGCGGCGAGGTCAGCGCTCAGATGCGGCAACGCCAGGAAGAGAACACCGATGTCGAAAGCACCCAGCAGGGTGACGACGGCCAGCACGGCCAGCCCGATCCACTCCCTGCTCCCGGCGCGCTGGCTCGGCTCGGTTGAAGTCGCGGTCATGCGAGTCTTTCCTCCCTAACGGGGCCTCAGTTGCACGAGGCACTACATCCGTAGATTGGTCGGAGCCGGCCCGGCATTTTCGACATGCAATCCGAAGAATGGTCACGGAGCGTTTCGATGCCGTCGGGTACCGCTACCGGGGCGCTGCCACCGAGGGTTCGAAACCGGCCCGTCGGCGGGGGACTGGGTACCCCCGGATCGGTGCGGCGCCGTTGCGGGCCCGCCGCCGGATCGTGCCGGTGACCGGCCGGCCCGGCCGTCTCGGGCCCGAGCCGTCTCGGGTTCCACCGCCGCGAGCCCCGGAACGGCGTCGCGATCACGAGCCGGGCCGGGCGCCCCCACAGCGCGCCGACCGGTGAAGGGCTCCGCGGCAGGGGAGCGACCGGACGCCGAACGCGACACGCGAGGGCCCCCAGCGGGACCCTCGCGTGTCGAGAGAGCTGTCAGCAGGGCCTCTGGGCCCGGCCAGCCGTTCTACTTGTTACCGGTGTTGCCGACCTTGTAGGCAACCAGCTGGGCGGTCTGGCCTTCTTCCTGCGGGAAGCCGGCCGGGACGATCAGGTAGTCGCCGGTGATCGCGATCGGCGCGTTGGAGCCCGCCGGGAGCTTCGCCTGCCACAGCTCCTTGCCGGTCTTGGCGTCGTAGGCCCGCACGTAGCCCGACAGCTCGGTGGCGTAGACGATCCCGTTGGAGACGGTCGCGGAACCGAAGGCCGCGCTCGACAGCTTGTTGTCCCAGACGATCTTGCCCGTCTTGAGGTCGATCGCCAGCAGTTCGCCGGTCATGTTCTCGGGGAACTCGGGGAACGGCTGGTCGTAGGCGGTGTAGGTGGACGAGCCGTTGACGACCGGCACGAAGACCAGGCCGTCGGACACCGCCATGTTGGTCTGGACCCCGCCGAACGAACCCGGGAAGAACGTGTGCGGCAGCGACGGGTAGGCGAGCTTGCCTTCCAGCGCCAGCTCGGACTCGTTGTCGTGGCCGTTGTGGATGCCGACCTTCGTCTTCCAGATCAGCTTGCCGTTCTGCGGGTTCATCGCGTAGACGTAGCCCATCTTGCCGCTGCCCAGGATCATCGGGCGAACCCCGACCCCGGTCTGCTTGACGTAGATCGGCGAGATGTGCATGTCCCAGTCGTGGAAGTCGTTCGGAACGGCCTGGAAGTACCAGTTGAGCTTGCCGGTGTCCGGGTCGAGCGAGACCGTGCTGTCGTTGTAGAGCAACCTCGTCGGGCGCTCGATCGCGTCCTCGATGGTGCGGTACGGGTTGGCGATGCCGAACAGGACGTCGCCGTTCGGCCCGATGCCGGGCGCGTTCCAGGCACCGCCGGTACCGGGGATGCCGCCCAGCTCGCGCTCGGCCGGGTCCTTGGTCTCCTGGAACTCCCAGAGGACCTTGCCGGTGTCGGCGTCCAGTGCGTAGGCGACGCCGCCGTGCAGCTGGCCGGAGGTGGAGAGGTAGACCTTGCCGTCATAGACCTGGGGCTGCATGTTGAAGCCCTGGCCCGTCACCTCTGCCAGGTTCTTCGTCTCCCAGACCTTCTGGCCGGTCGTCGCGTCGAGGGCGAAGGCGTCGAGGTTGGTCTCGCCGTAGACCTTGCCGTCGTAGTAGGTGACCCCGTTCGGTCCCAGCCCATTGCTGTCCTCGGCGGGGACGTCATACTCCCACTCGACCTGGCCGCTCTCGACGTTCACGGCGAAGACGTCGCTGGACAGGTCCTGCAGGTAGACGTGCTTGCCGTTGGGGCTGAAGACCGGGTTGCAGACCATGCTGCCGAAGTAGCCCTGGCCCTTCAGGTCGACCGTCCAGGCCGGCTTCAACGAGGCGACGTTCTGCTTCGTGATGCCACTCGCGATCGACCGCGTGTTCTGGGGGTCGGCGTTCGGCCCGGTCCAGGCCTGGCTCGAGCTGCCCGGCTTGAAGCTGATCTTCGTTGCGTTACCGGCAGATTTCGTCTGGGCCTTGGCGGTTGCGCTCGAGCTGTTGCCGCCACCGAAGGCCGAGACCGCCAGCGCGAGCGGTAGCGCCAGCAGCGCTGCTCCGACCTTGGTCGCTGTGTGTTTGCGCGTCATTCTATGAGACTCCCCAACCCTTTCAGTCAGTTCTGGTTCTTGCCTCGTGGGCTCCACGGCTTCCTGGGCACCGCCGAGACTCCTCTCGTGTTCCTCGAGCAAGATAGCAACAGGCCGGCCGGTCGACCGGCCGCCCTGAAGCTGCCGGATGATCGTTCGCGCGCGCCAGGACGAGCACGACGGGATCACGTACGTTCCGATAGGTCGAGCAGGATCGTGGCGGCCCCGCCGCGGCCGGGAACCGCCACAGGTGGCCGCCCGGCCGGCCTGACCAGGGCAGATGGAGCCGTTCAGCACCAAGAAGAAGGCGACGCCGAGCTGGCCCGGGTGGCCGCGATGGACCGCTGCCCGGCCGACGAATCAAGCTTGTTCGGCCTGGTTTCGCAGGAGACGCTCAATTTGCCCACTTTTCGTTTGCGTTGCATCTGGGGAGCACGCTATTTCCCTGGCGGAGTCGCCGAGACTTCTAGATTGCTCAGTGCGTGTCCACTTAGTGCCGAATGTGATTCCTCCATGCTATAGGACTGACTTGCGGCGATAGTTGAGCGACCGGCGCAGCCATGAAGATGCGTCCTGCCACCCCCGCCTCGACCATGGACCGAGGATTTCTGCACACCCCGGAGGCGGGCCAGATCGAGCATGCGGCCACCCGTCAGCGAGCCCCGGAATCGACCCGCCAGGACGGTCACCGTCCGGGAAAGGACCCATCCATGACCGATTCCATCCTTCGATCGGGCGTCCCCGCCCTGCTAGACGCGTTCACCGGTGCGCCACCCGAGCGCCAGGTGGCGGAGTTCCTGCGGCTCACCGAGGCGGTGTGGCACGACGGCACGGTCACCGACGCTGCCGCGGCGGCCGTCGCCGACCTGCGGGCGGCGCTCGACCAGGCGCCGGCCGAGCAGCAGGGATACCTGCTGGTGCTGCTGGGCCTGCTGGTCGAGGCGGAATACCCCGAGACCGGCGGCGTGATCTACACCGCGGTACGCGACGGGATGGAGCGCTACCTCGACCTGGCCCGCGGCCTGACCGGCGACGAGCCGCTGACGTTTGCCGCGCTGTACCTGCTCGGGCACTTCCCCGCCGACCGGGACCGGATCCTGGCCGCGGTGAAGGGAATCCGGCTGGCACCGGACGACCGGACCCGGCTGGACCGGTGCCTGCAGGAGCTGAACTACGACGACCCGGACATCGGCCGGTCCTGGCCCTCGCCGTGGGACTGGGGGATCACCGAGCAGGAGCGTGAGTACGACCGGAAGTGGATCGCCGCGCTCAGCCGGGAACAGATCACCCGGACCTGGGAGTGGGACACCCGGTCGGTGTGGGCGTACATGGGCGCCAAGGCGTACTGGGCGGTCCAGCACGGGATGCCCACCGACGCGGTGGAGGACGTCTCACCCGAGGAGGTCACGGCCGGCTCCGCGCAGGAGCTGCCGCCGTCGGCCTATAGCCAGCATCTGGACGCGCTGCGCTGCCCGCAGTGCGGTGGCCGGTTCGAGGCAGCCGCGAACCGGCTCTCCTGCCAGAACTGTGGCGCGGAGTACTCGGTCAGCAGGGGAGTGCTGGACCTGTCCCAGCGGACCCGGCCCGGCACCAGCCTCAGCGAGACCCCCGAAGACGTCAAGAAGGACGTGCTGCAGGCCGCCGCGGCGATAAGCGGGATCGGGTTCCACTACGAGAATGGGATGCGCCCGTCCTTCCTGCGGGTGATGGGCATGAACTGGAACGGTGCCGTGGCTCCCGCCGACGAGGACGCCTACCTCGCCACGCACTCCGGCAGCCCGGCCGGGACGCTGCTCGACGTGGGCGCGGGCGCGGGTCGCTGGACGTCGGTGCTGGCCGAGGCGGTCGGCCCGGAGCACGTGCTAGCGCTGGACCTCAGCGAGGCGGTGCTGCTCGACCTGCGCACCCGGCTGCCGCAGGTGCCGGCGGTGCGCGCCAGCGCCGTGGAACTGCCGTTCGCCGACGCCAGTCTCGACGGCATCAACTGCTGGAACGCGCTGCAGGCGTTGCCGGACGCCGAGCAGGCGCTCCGCGAGATCGGTCGTTGCTTGCGGCCGGGTGGGCTCCTGACCATGATGACCTTCGTCTGGGCGCCCGACCCGGTCTACCGCCACTTCCAGCACTCCCACCACTTCCCGGCGCGACCGGACGGGTTCCCGCTGTTCGAGCTGGCCGACGTCCGGGCCTGGCTGGACCGGGCCGGCCTCGCGGTCCGGCACGAGGACACGTCCGGGACGTTCTTCTTCGTCACCGCCGAGCGCCGGGCCTGACCGCACCGAGCGGTTACGCGGGGCCGGGGTTCACGCCCCGGCCCCGCACCGGCGTTCGCGGTTGTCCTAAAACTGCCGACCCCTAGCCCGGAACGCAGCGCACTCCAGAAGGTCCGCGCCGCACGGGTCGGGTGTGACAGTGGAGCAGTACCCGAGTCGATGAAACCTGGTGGGAGTTCTGCAATGACCGTTGGACGGGAAGCCGGCATCGCGGTGGCCGGAGAGCCGGACTACGCCGCCGCGACGCAGGTGTTCAACCTGCACGCACCGGCGCATCCGGCTGCGGCCGTGACCGCCCGCACCGTCCAGGACGTCCAGGCCGCGGTGCGCTTCGCCCGCGCCGAGCGGCTGGCGGTGCGCGTGCACAGCACCGGCCACGGCGCCGGCGCCGCCCGCCCCATGGGCAACGCGTTGCTCATTCGAACCCAGCTCGACGGCGGGGTGCAGGTGGACCCGCAGCGCCGGCTGGCCCGAGTGCCGGCCGGCACCCGGTGGGGTGCGGTGGCCGATGCGGCCGCCGCGCACGGGCTGGCCGCACCGCACGGCACCTCGCCGGACGTCGGTGTGGTGGGCTACTCGCTGCGCGGTGGGGTCAGCGTCTACGGCCGCACGACGGGCCTCGCGGTCAACAGCGTGCGGGCGGTGGAACTGGTCACCGCCGACAACCAGCTGCGCCGGGTGGACCCGACCGAGGATCCCGAGCTGTTCTGGGCGGTACGCGGCGGCGGCGGTGGGTTCGGCGTGGTGACCGCGATCGAGATCGCCCTGTTCCCGGCGCGCGCGGTGACCACCGGCGCGACCTACTGGCCTGGCACCCACGCCGCCGAGGTGATGGACCGCTGGCGTGCCTGGACGGCTGGTGCGCCACCGGAGGCGACCACCTCGCTCCAGCTGCTCAACCTGCCGGACGTTCCGGTGGTGCCGGACGCCCTCAAGGGCGGCACCGTGATCGGCATCGCCGGCACCGTCCTGGGTACCGGGATGGATCCGCAGCTGGCCTGGCAGCAGGCGCAGAGCCTGCTGGCCCCGCTGCGCTCGTTCGCCGAACCCGTGCTGGACACCTGGCAATCGTGTTCGGCCGCCGAGGTGGCACAGGCGCAGCTGAGCCCGAACGAGCCGGCACCGCTGGTGGGCGACCATCTGCTTCTCAGTGATCTGGGCGACCGCGGCGCGACCGCCTTCCTGGAGGTGACCGGGCCCGGTTCGGGATCCCCGCTGGTCAGCGCGGAACTGCGCCACCTGGGCGGCGCGCTCGCCGTTCCGGCCGAGACCGGCGGTGCGTTCCGGCACCTGGATGCGGCCTACGCCTACCTCGGCGTCGCCGTTCCGGACGCCCCGGCCAGCGTCGCCGACATCGAGAAGCACTGCGCCGTGGTGCGTGCCGCGCTCGCGTCCTGGGACACCGGGCGCACCACGCCCACCTTCGTGGAGAGCGTCAGCCAGCCGCAGGCGCACCTGGAGCCGGACGTGGTCGACGCGGTCGACCGGGTGCGGCTGCGGGTCGATCCGGACGGGCTGTTCTCCGACGACATCGTCCCCGGCTCCTCCCGGCTGCGCTGACGCGGCGAGGCGCACCGCGCTGACGCGGCGGCACACCCGCGGTGAGGCATACCCGGGGGTGCGACCGCCGCCGGCAGGTCACGGCTGCCGAGAGCAGGGATGTGAAACGGCCTGGCTGGGAAAGGGAATTCTCCCGGCGAGTCAGTAGTTGATCACTGCCCGGAACCGGATGCGGCCGTCGCGCAGCAGGCCGACCGCCTCGTTGACCCGGTCGGCCGGGAACTGCTCGATCATCGGGGTCACCCGGCCGGTCGCCACCAGGTCCAGTGCCTCCGCCAGGTACGGCAGGCCGTCATGGCTGGCACCGATGATCTGCTGCCGCCGGGCCCAGAGCTGGCTGTTCGTCCCGAGGTTGAACGGGCCGCTGGGATCGATGCTGGCCATCACCAACCTGCCCTCGTCGCGCAGGCCGGGCAGCGCCTCCACCCCGGCCTGCGCGGCGGTCGCGGTCACCAGGATGACGTCCGCGCCACCGACCTCGGCCAACTGCTTGCCGTCGGCCACCACCTGATCGGCGCCGAGGCTGCTGATCAGCTCATGCTTGTCCGGCGTGCGGGTCACCGCGATGGTCTGGTAGCCGCAGGCACTGGCGAACTGCACCGCCAGGTGGCCCAGGCCGCCGATGCCCACCACCGCCACCCGCTCACCCGGCTGTGGCCGGCCGGCCCGCAGCGCGCTCCAGGCGGTGTAGCCGGCGCACAACACCGGAGCGGCCAGGTCGAAGCTGAGCTCGTCCGGTAGCAGTACGGTGCTGGCCGCGGTGGCCACGAAATACTCGGCATGCCCGCCCTGCACCGTCAGGCCGGACAACGCCGCCGGCCCCCGGCAACCGGTGCCGGCCATCCCGGTCAGCGGCGGGTTCGTCCGGCGGCAGTAGTCGCACCGCCCGCAGAGGGCCTGCACCCAGGTGGTGCCGACCCGATCGCCGACCTTGCGGGTGGTGACCCCGGCACCTACCTCGACCACCTCGCCGGCCGCCTCGTGTCCGAAGATCGGCGGGTTCATGGGCAACCTGCCGCCGAACGCCCCGTCACCACACAGCACGTCGTTGTGGCACAGGCCGGAGGCGCGCACCCGGATCACCACCTGGCCGGGCCCGGCGCTGACCATCGGCACCTCGATCAGTTCCCACCTGCCGGCGAAGCCGGGCACCGTCGCTGCTCTCATGGCGGCTCTCCTCGATGACGCGCACGTGCCTGATCCGGCCGGTCGCAACGGCCGGCACGGATCAGCAGTGATGGGTTCGGCTTTCTGCCGCACGGCACTCGGCCGTACGGCTTTCGGGTACCTACCTTCGCAGCCGTCCGCTGCCGGCGGCATCTCTCCGAGTGCGCAGCGCGGTGGTCGGCACCGTGGCCATCCCGGACGCACGAAAACGGCCCGGTGGGTTGCCGTGCGGCAATCCCACCAGGCCGTCCGGTGTGGGTCAGAGCACCGGCGCGGGGTAGGCGACGACCTGGCCGCCGGCCTTGCTGGTCCGCTTGGCGCGGCTCTCGATCCAGAGGTGGGCGACGAGCAGGTTGAGGATCCAGCCGAACCAGCTGGTGAAGTCCAGCAACACGTAGACGTTGACGTGCTTGACCAGCCCGGGCGAGGCGGTGAAGGCCTCGACGACGAAGCGGCCCCAGCTGGTGCCCAGGGCCAGGGCGAAGCTGTAGATCATCCAGCGCTGGTGCTCGACGTAGCGGTGCTGGCGGGCCCGCACCCAGCCGATCACGGTGGTGACGATCCACAGCACGCCCATGGTGCCCAGGCCCAGGCTGCCGGCCGAGCCCTGGCGCAGGATGAGCAACGCGGTCACGCCGAGCAGGGCCGAGGGCAGCGCACCGGCCAGGATGTAGACCTGGCCGCTGATCCGGTGCACCTTCGGGTGGTTGAGGCGCAGCCACGTCCACAGCTGCAACAGCAGCGTCACCATGGCGATGTTGCCGGTGACGATGTGGGCGACCAGGAAGCCGAAGTGCTCGCCGGTCCTCGACGGGTCGAGGCCGATGCGGGCCTTGTTCTCATCGAGGCTGAGGTACCTCGGCAGTCCGTAGAGGACGTTGAAGATGATGAGTCCGAGCAGGACCACCAGCCAGAGGTACGGCTCGCGCCAGAACGGACCCGGTTGTTCGGGGGTACCGGTCGGCGCCGGTGGAGCAGCGGCCGGGGCCGGTTCTATGAGTTCCTGGGTCATGGAGTTCCTAGGGTTGTAGTACGTAGATCCACAATGCGAATCGACTCTCGCACCCACCGCCGTGCCACTCATCTCCCAGCGTGCGGGATCGCGCCGCTCGGTTGCACGGCCGGAGGACGGGGTGCCGGCATCCGGCGGTCAGGCCGGTAGCCGGACCGACAGCCGGTGCCGGAACACGTTGCGCGGGTCGTAGCGCTGCTTGACCCGTTGCAGGCGCGGGTAGTTGTCCTTGTAGTACAGCGTGTGCCAGGCCACGCCGGAGGTGTTCCACGCCGGGTCGGCCAGGTCCGCGTCCGGGTAGCCGATGTAGGACCCGTCACTGACCGCACCGGGCACCGGTACCCCGCCGGTGTCGGCGTACACATCCCGGTAGAACCGGCGCACCCAGTCGATGTGCAGGTCGTCCTCGTCCCGGGCCTGCCAGTGTCCGGTGCTGAACGAGGCCTTGAGAACGCTGTCGCGCTGCGCGCTGGCAGTGGCGTCCGGCCGCACCGCGTTGACCTGACCGCCGAACGCGGTCAGCACCACGCACGCCTGCGGGTTGCTGTAGTCCGGGTCGGCGAGGTACCGGGCGATGGTGGCGAGCTGGCCGTCGGTGAAGCACCGTCGCAGGTAGGCCGCTTTGTGCTTGGACCGCCACAGCGGGTCGCTGGGCCAGCTGTAGGACGGCATCCACGACTCCATCCAGGCCACCACGTCCTGGGTGTCGGACGCCGGGGTCAGCCCGGTGCCCTCGCCGATCGCCCGGAACTGGTCTGCCAGCAGCTGCTCCGCCTCCGGCACCGCGTCGTCCACCACCGACGTCAGGACGACCATGCCGGACGAGCGGTGCATGGCGATGAGGTTGCTCCACACGTGCGCGGCCGGCGTCCCCGCCGCGCTGTTGTGCTCCAGCCAGTGGCAGTAGTTCCCGATCAGCCGGGCCAGGGCGGCCTCGCTCATCCCGTCCCACGACCACACCACGTCGCGGCGCCGCATGCGCTCCGGCGCCCTGGGCAGCAGCCCGGACGGGTCGTCGCCGGTCGCGTCCGGGCTGCGCAGCCAGAACCGGGTCACCACCCCGAAGTTGCCGCCACCGCCGCCGGTCATCGCCCACCACAGGTCCCGGTAAGGGTCGTCCGGCTCGCGGGTGGCCACCAGCACGTCGGCCTGCCCGGCCGGGTCGACCACCACCACCTCCACCGCGTACAGGTGATCGACCACCAGCCCGTCCCGGCGGGACAGGTGGCCGTACCCGCCGCCGGTCACGTGGCCGCCCACGCCCACCTCGAAGCAGGTTCCGCCCGGGATGGTCACGCCCCAGGCGTCGTGCAGCGCCGGGTAGACCTGGCCGAGCGTGGCGCCCGCCTCCACCTCGATCGCGCGCATCCCGGGGTCGTAGCGCACCCCGCTCATCGGCGACAGGTCCAGCAGCACCGCGATGTCGGGCGAGGTGGCGAAGTCCTCGAAGCAGTGGCCGCCGCTGCGCACCGCGATCCGCCGCCCGCTGGACACGGCCTCGTTGACCGCGTCCACCACGTGCGCGGTGCTGGCCGCGAGCCGGACGTAGTCGGGCCGGCCGGTGAACCGACGGTTGTAACCCGTCACCAACTCCGGGTACCGGGGGTCGGCGGGGGTGACGGTGACGGCGTCCGTCGCCGGCGCGTGCGGCTCTACGTCAGTCATGGCGTCCTCTCCAGGCGGTCTCAGCCGAGACTCACACCGCCCCCGACCGGTCGCATCCTTCATCGTGCCGGGCGGTGATTCCGCTTGTCGCGCACGGTGAAAGACGTGCCGGCCGGCCGGCGGTGCCACGATCTCCTCGGATTGCCCAGGCGCCGGACGAGGGCGCGCGGACCAGCCCCGAGGAGTTGCCGATGCTGCAGGACAAGGTTGTGGTGGTTTCCGGGGTGGGGCCCGGTCTCGGCCGCGCGGTCGCGGTGGGTGCGGCCCGGGCCGGTGCCGATGTGGTGCTCGCGGCCCGGAGCGGCACTGTCCTGGCGGAGGTCGCCGCGGAGGTGGAGCAGGCCGGCCGCAAGGCGGTCGTAATACCGACCGACATCACCGACCCGGCCGCGGCGGCCCGGCTGGTGCAGTCCACGGTGGACACCTTCGGCCGGGTGGACGTGCTCGTGAACAACGCGTTCGCGGTCCCGCCGCTCGTTCCGGTGGCCGAGCTCGACCCGGCCGCCGTGCACGCCGAGCTTGACACCGATGTGTTCGGCGCGATGCGGCTGACCCAGCTGTTCGCCGACCAGCTGGCCGCGACCGGTGGCTCGATCGTCATGATCAGCTCGATCGCGGCCCGGCTGTCCCGGCCCGGCTTCGGCGCGTACAAGCTGACCAAGAGCGCGCTGATCGCGCTGGCCCAGACGCTGGCCACCGAGCTGGGCCCGCGGGGTGTCCGGGTCAACGTCGTGGTGCCGGGCAGCATCTGGGCCGCACCGCTGCAGCAGTACTACGACTACCTGGCCAACGAGCGCGGCATGACCATCGAGCAGGTCTACGACGAGACCGCGGCGACCCTGGACCTGCGCCGGCTGCCGGAGGCCGAAGAGGTGGCCAACGCGGTGCTGTTCCTGGCCTCCGGCCTGGCCAGTGCCATCACCGGGCAGTGCCTGGACGTCAACAGCGGCGAGTACCACCACTGACGCATCCGGCACGGGTTTTCCTGCTGCTGCTGGGAATACGCCGCCGCGCGCCGGGTCAGCGCGACCGGTCGGCGGGTGCCGGTGACCGGCGCAGCCGCAGGTGCACCACCGCGGCGGTGGCGACGAGTTCCACGCAGTCGTAGCCGGGCGGACCGCCATCGGGTGTGGCGTCGGCGAACAGCCGCTCGCCGCTGCCCAGCAGCACGGGCACCAGCACCAGGTGCAGCTCGTCGATCAGCCCCGCGCGCAGGTACTGCCGGATGGTGTGCACGCCGCCGCCGATCCGGATGTCCCGCTCGCCGGCGGCCTCCCGGGCGCGCTCCAGAGCCGCGGAAATGCCGTCGGAGACGAAGTGGAAGGTGGTGCCTCCGGCCAGCCGCAGCGGCGGCCGGGCGTGGTTGGTGAGGACGAAGACCGGGTGGTGGAACGGCGGGTCCTGACCCCACCACCCGGTCCACGGGTCCGCCGGCCACGGGCCGCGGGTGGGACCGAACATGTTGCGGCCCATGATGGTGGCGCCCAGGCCGTCCTCGCCGGCCCGGGCGAACCGGTCGTCCGGGCCGTCCTCGCCGTCGTCGTGGCCCAGCGGTGCCCGGCGGCCCCGGGTGGCGAACAACCAGTCGTGCAACTGGTGCCCGCCCACCCCGAGCGGGTTGCCGTGGCTCTGCCGGGGGCCGGCACCGTAGCCGTCGAGGGAGATCGAGAAGTTGTTGACCCGTACCCGCGACATCGCGCGTCCCGGCCGCGAATCCGCTACCGCTTCTGCCATTCCTGATCCGGCCGGTCGGTCATCGCCAGGATCAGGTCGATGAAGTCCGATCCCCAGCCCTCGACCGTGCTCGCGTCCAGCGCATCGGGCTCGTACTCGATGCCACAGCGGAACTCGCCCGAGGGAACGACCACGAAGGTCCAGATCAGCCCGCCGCGGACCAGTGAGTTCGGCAGCTCCTCCGGGGTGACCACCGACTCGACGCTGGTGGCGAACTCGGTGTCGTCCTGCGCCACGGGTGAGTTGATGTAGTTGAACACCGGCATCAGGGCTTGCGGGTCCGCGGCCAGCGGATCCGCCGATCCCGGATCCGCGGCACCTCCCATCAGGGCGGGAGCCACCTCGGCGATCGCCACGAAGGGGAGCTGGTGCTTGCGGGCGTCCAGGCTGGTCTTGCGCGCGACGAGCATCAGGTCGCGGAAGGTCTCGCAGTTGCCGAATTCCAGCCGCAACGGAACGGGATTGACGAAGAATCCGATCGTGTCGTAGAACTCGGGGGACAGCCGGCCGCTGTTCGAGGTGAACAGGGTGATGTCGGTGGCGCCGGTAACCTTGTTCGCGAGCACCATGTACGCCGCCAGGAAGACGTGCCAGACGCTGCACCGACTCTGGGCAGCGCTCTCGGCGACCCTGGCGAAGCCGGCGGGGTCGATGGAGAAGGTTCCCATCGCGGTCCGGGGCGCACGGGTGTCCGGGCCGTGTGGCCGGTCGGCCGGCATGGTGAACAACTGGGCGCCGGCCAGCTTGTCCTGCCAGTAGTGGCGCGCGATCGCGGCCTTCTCGCTCTGCAGGAACTCCTGTTCCCAGGCCGCGAACTCCCGGTACGGCACCGGGGTCGGAAGTGCGTGCGGTATCCCGGTCACCCTGGCCTGGTAGCAGGCCGCGATCTCGCGGCGCAGCACGTCGGTCGACCAGCCGTCGCTGAAGAGGTGGTGCATGTGCAGGGTCAGCACCGCGTCGGAATCGTCGAACCGGTAGAGGGCGGCGCGCAAGGAGGGCTGGACGGAGAACGGCATCGACTCCTCGTTCATCCTGGTGAGCAGGTCGACGGCGAACTCGTCCCGGGCCGCCGCGGAAGGAACCGCGACGTCGTGCACGGTGATCGGGACCGGCAGCGGCGGCAGCACCTCCTGGTAGCCGAGGTTGCCGTCGGTCTCGCTGTAGTGCATGCGGGTACGCAGCGCCTCCTGCCGTTCCACCACATCCTCGAGGGCGCCCTCGAGCGACTGGAGAGACAGTTCTCCCTTGATGCGCAGCACCAACGGAATGACGTTGTGCGGCGAGCGGGCCAGACCGGTCGGGTCCCGTTGCCGGTAACTCAGCGGATACCGGGCAGTGGATTCTCCTAGGATCTCCGATGAGGCCACCTGAAGCTCCATTCTCTCTCGCTCGGCATGGTCGCTACATCCTGAAAGAACGCGCGCCGCTTCCTGACGAGCTCGGTCCCGGCACAGCTCTCGCTACCATGCTCCAGCCGTGCACCGCGGGCACCTTCGTCGTTGCTGGCACCTGCTTGCCGGCGCGTTCGGACCGCCGGCCCGGCGTTGTCCGCATGGTCGAAGATGTCGGCAGGCGATCTTGTCGGCAACCATGGACCGCGAGCGGGGCCAGCCCTCGCTGTGCTGCCCTTTCGTCATAACCCAGCACTGGATACCGGGCGTCAGCGTCCCCGAACGGATTGGTCACGACAACCTATGTGCTTTGCGCGATCCGGCCGGCTGCCGGCCGGCTCCGGGCGGACGGCTCGCTGACCGGGGTGCCCGGCAGGCCGCAGGTACGCGCGGCTAGCTGACTGTTCCGCAATTCCGCACCTTTCGAAAGATACCCCGCACGATGCGCCCGGCCAGGCGATGTCTGCTGCTGGTGGGAAGGATTTCCTATGGATCCCCTCGTCGACACCTCCGTCCCGATGGCCGGTAGGCGTGAGTGGCTCGGGCTGGCAGTGCTGGCCCTCGCCGGGCTGCTGCTGTCGGTGGATGCCAGCGTGCTGTTCGTGGCGCTTCCCGAGATAACCGAGAACCTGCGGGCCAGCAGTACCGAGCTGCTGTGGATCACCGACGTGTACGGTTTCCTGCTCGCCGGGTTCCTCGTCACGATGGGCCGGGTGGGCGACCTGTTCGGCCGGCGCCGGCTGCTGATCCTCGGCTCCGTCTGCTTCGGCGAGATCTCGGTGCTGGCGGCATACTCGACCGACGCCACCGAGCTCATCGCGGCGCGAGGCCTGCTCGGCGTGGTCGGGGCCACCATCGTGCCCTCCGCCATGGCACTGATCCCCATGATGTTCCCGAACCCGAAGCAGCAGGGCACGGCGCTCGCGGTGTTCGTCAGCTGCTTCATGGGCGGCGCGGTGCTCGGCCCGGTGGCCGGCGGAGTCCTGCTGACCCACTTCTGGTGGGGCTCGGTCTTCCTGCTCAACGTGCCGGTCATGATCCTGATCGTGGTGACCGCGCCGCGGCTGCTGCCGGAATACAGCAACCCCGCCGGGTCCAAGCTCGACCTGGCCAGCGTGGGTCTCTACCTGGTTGCCATCCTGCCCCTGATCTACGGCATCAACGAGCTCGGCCGGGTCGGCTGGCATCCGGGGCCGGTGATCGGCGTGCTGGTCGGGCTGGCGTTCGTCGTGGTCTTCCTGCGCAAGCAGCGCACCTCACCCGAGCCGCTGCTGGAACTGGGCCTGTTCCGGCACCGCGCCTTCAGTTCCGTGCTGACCCTCAGCCTGTTCGCCGGGGCGGCGCTGGCCGCGATGGGGCTGTTCTTCACCCAGTTCATCCAGGTGGTCCGGGGCTGGTCGCCACTGGCGACCGGCATGCTGACGGTGCTCTCCGCGCTGTCCATGATCACCGGCTCGCTGGTGGCCCCGGTGGTGGCGCGCAGGATCCGTCCTGGAACGGTGGCCGCCGCCGGGTTCGCCATCATGACCGTCGGCTTCCTGCTGATCAGCCGGGTGCAGGTGGACGCGCAGTTGGCCGTGCTGGTCATCGGGCTCGACATCGTCACCCTGGGTGCCGGCGCGTTCGTCTCGGTCGGCACCATCCTGCTGATGGGCTCGGTGCCACCGGAGAAGATCGGGGCGGCGGCATCGATCTCCGAGACCGGCGGTGAGCTCGGCACCGCGCTGGGCATCGCCACGCTCGGCACCATCGGCACCGCCATCTACCGCAACCTGCTCATCGTGCCGGTGGGCATAGAGTCCAAGGCCGGAAAGGTGGCCGGCGACGGCATCACCCTGGCCAAGGCAGTCTCCGATGCCCTGCCGGCGGGGATCCGGTCCGTTTTCGAGTACCCCGTGAACAACGACGCGATCATCCACGTCATGACCACGACGACGGCAGGCCCGGCGCTCGGCGGCAAGCAGGTGGTGAGCTCGGGCGGCGGGGTGCCGGGCACCTGGTCGGTCGGCGACCAGGGACTCGGGAAGGCCCTGCTCGAGGCCGCCAAGGTGGCCTTCACCACCGCCTTCCAGGGCGTGACGCTGATCGCTGCGGCCATGGCCGCAGCCCTGGCCGTGCTCGCCTACCTCACCCTGCGCCACCTGCCGCCGACCGGGGTCACGGCGCCGGCCGGCCCGGCTGAGGAGCCGGTCCTGACGGAGTCCGTCCCGGCGGAGCCTGTTTCGACGGGTCCCGCGCCGGTGGCCGCGGCGGTCGCCGCACCAGTGCCCGTCAGCGAGCACAGCAGCGGATAAACCGGACAGCCCGCGACGCGGGTCCCGGAAGCCGTCCCGACCGTGCCGGTAGCGGGTCCGCGGCCGGGCCGGCGGCTGCATCTTGCTGGATGTCGAGAACCTCCGGGCGGCTCCGACCTTACTGAGGGACCCATCCGCGGAATCCACCCGACGGTGTCGGGTCCCCGGACAGATCCTGCTACAGCAAAAGGGAGGAATGACGCCAATGCGGAAGATCATCCAGTGGGTGGTGGCATCGGCAGACGGATACGTGAACGGGCCGAACGGGGAGTTCGACTGGGCACCGCTGACTCCGGAGATGGCTGAGTACAGCGACCGGCTGCACGACCGGATGGATACCTTCCTGTACGGCCGCGGCGTGTGGGAGATGATGTCCGGCTTCTGGCCGGAGGTGCCCTCGGAGCCGGAAGCCGACGAGCACGACCGGGAGTTCGCCAAGCTCTGGCTGGAGACGCCGAAGGTCGTGATCTCCCGCACCCTGGACAAGGCCGACTGGAACACCCGGGTGATCAGCGACAACCTGGCCGAGGAGATCACCGCCCTCAAGCAGCAGCCCGGCAAGGACATCCTCATCACCGGTGGTTCCGGGATGCCGGCCTCGCTTACCGCGCTCGGCCTGATCGACGAGTACCACGTGGCCGTACACCCGGTCGTGCTCGGCGGCGGCAAGCCGCTGTTCGGCAAGCAGGACCGCATCAAGCTCCGGCTGGTCGACACCCAGACTGTCGACTCGCAGGTGGTCATCCTGCATTACCAGCCGGCTCAGCAAGCATCGGCTAGCTGACCAGACGCGGCGGCGGTGCGGCCCGGGCACCGCCGCCGCAGAGGTCTGGCTGGTCAGACGACCACCGGGGCGGATCCCGCGCACACCCGCCGGTTCCCGCCCGCGTCAGCAGCAGTACGATCTGCCCGTCTGGCTGGTATTTGGACTACATCCCCAGAAGGAGCCCAGATTGAAGTACATGCTGCTCATCTACAACGAGCCCAACGCTTTCCAGCGCCTTTCCGAGGACGAGCAGGAAAAGGTGATGGCTGATGTCGACGAGATCATGGAGGAGCTCAGCGCCAACGGCGAGATGGTCGGCGGCGCCGCCCTGGCCGATCCTTCCCAGACCCGGACGGTAAGGGTCGTCGACGGGTCGGTGGCCACCACCGACGGTCCGTTCGTGGAGGTGAAGGAGCATTTGGCGGGCTACGTCATGGTCGAAGTGTCTAGCCTGGAGCGGGCGGTCGAGATCGCGTCGCGCTGGCCGGACGCTCGCACCGGCGCGATGGAGGTCCGCCAGGTCCTGGACCCGCCCACCGAGTAGTAGGCGGACGCCGACGCCGCCGGCATCCGACCGGCGGCGTCCCTCCTACCGATCGGCGAGCCAGGCCCTCGCGCAGGGTGAGGTAGCCAGGCTCGCCCGGTGGCGTCTGCCACCAGGCCGGGCAAGACTGCCTCTTCCGGGTTGTCACTCCTGATCGCTGCACGCCGGTGACCTGGCTCCGGTCCGGCGTCGTTTCCAGCGCGTCGTTTCCAGCACGGGAACCGGGCTGCTCGGCAAACCTCACACCCCGGGTGCCCGCGTGCGCTTCCCGTTGACACCCGCCAGCTGCGGCACGGCCCGGACGGCAGGCGGCGCCCTGCCGTCCCGGGGTTCGCGCGCGTGTCGATCTTTTAATGGGTGCGCGAATCGCTCCGGTCGGGTTCACTGGACTCCGACACTCGGAGGAGATGCCGGTGACGGGATCGCGTGTGCTCTGCGTGTCGCACCGGCTCGGGTGCGACACGTGGCTGCCACGCGCGGGGAGATCGCCGGCGAGGGTAGCCGGATGAGCGGAGCCCTGGTCCTCAACGCCACCTACGAGCCGCTGTGCGTGGTTCCGCTGCGCCGGGCGATCGTGCTGGTACTGGCCGAGAAGGCCGTCGTGGTGGAGTCGGCCGGCGCGGTGCTGCACTCGGCCCGGTTGGCCATCGAGGCTCCCACGGTGGTCCGGCTCAGCCGCTTCGTCCGGGTGCCCTACCGCAGCCGGGTGCCGCTCACCCGCCGGGCGGTCATGCACCGGGACGGCTTGCGCTGCGCCTACTGCCAGCGCCGGGCCGACACCATCGACCACGTGGTGCCGCGCAGTCGGGGCGGCAAGCACGAGTGGGTGAACGTGGTCGCCGCCTGCGCGACCTGCAACCACCGCAAGGCCGACCGGCTGCTGGCCGAGCTCGGCTGGAGCCTGCCGTTCACCCCGAAGGAGCCGGCGGGCTACGTGGGCTTCGCGGTCGGCTACGTCCGGGAGCCCGCCTGGGAGCCGTACCTGGATGCCTGGGGCAACCGCGACGCCTGGAGCGACGGCGACCGGGTGGCCAGCTGAGCGGAGCGGTGACCGGCCAGCCGGGCTGAGCGGGGTGGCCGGGTGAGCCAGCCGGGTGCCGGGGTAGGCGGTACGGCTAGCCTGCCGGGATGGCCCAACTGCACGACCTGACCGCCCTGGAGGCGGCCGCCGCGATCCGCCGGCGCGAGGTCAGCCCGTCGGAACTGGTGGCGCACTACCTGGACCGGATCGCCCGGCTGGACTCCCGGATCGGCGCGTTCGTCGAGGTCACCGACGCCGCCGCCCGCGAGCAGGCCCGGCAGGCCGAGGCCGAGCTGCTCTCCGGTGCGCAGTTGCCGCCGCTGCACGGCGTGCCCACCGCGATCAAGGACCTGAACCTGACCGCCGGCGTGCCCACCCGGTTCGGCTCGGCCGCCTACCGCGACTGGGTGCCCGAGATCGACGACCACGTGGTGACGCTGCTGCGGCGGGCCGGCACCATCTCGCTCGGCAAGACCGCCACCCCGGAGTTCGGGCTGCCCTGCTACACCGAGACCGACATCGGGCCGCCGGCCCGGACCCCGTGGGACACCGGCCGGCTGGCCGGCGGCTCGTCCGGAGGCGCCGCGGCCGCGGTCGCGGCCGGCTTCGTCCCGATCGCGCAGGGCTCCGACGGCGGCGGCTCGATCCGGATCCCGGCCAGCGTGACCGGCCTGTACGGCATCAAGCCGTCCCGCGGCCGGGTCTCGCGCGGGCCGCTGGACGCCGACTCCAGCGGGCTGTCGGTGCTCGGCCCGCTGGCCCGGACCGTCCGGGACGCGGCCGCCTTCCTGGACGCCACCGCCAGGCCGCAGCCGGGCGACCCGTACTGGGCGCCGCCGCTGCCGGCCGGCGAGACCTTCCTGCAGTGGTGCGACCGGCCGCCGTCCCGGCTGCGGATCGGGCGCTACCTGCAGCCGCCGGTCCCCGGCGCGGAGGTCGACCAGGAATGCCGGACCGCCTGGGAGTTCGCCAGCGTGCTGCTGGAAAGCCTCGGCCACCAGGTGGAAGACATCGCGATGCCGCTGCCCGCGGCGGTGATCCCGGCCTTCGAGACGGTGTGGGCGGTCTCGGCGGCCAGCGCCCCGGTGCCCGCCGGCCAGCAGGACCGGCTGCGGCCGCTGACCCGCCACCTGCGCGAGCGCGGCGCCCGGGTGTCCGGGCCGGAGTACGCCGCCGCGGTGGGGATGCTCAACCTCATCAGCCGGCAGGCGGTGGTGGCGACCGCCGGCTACGACGCGGTGCTCACCCCGACGCTGGCGCTGACCCCGCGCCCGATCGGCTGGTTCTGCGGAACGGCCAGTGATCCGGTCGACCCGGCCGAGGACTTCGAGCGGCAGAAGCGGTTCACCCCCTACACCGCGGTCTACAACGCCAGCGGCCAGCCGGCGGCCAGCCTGCCGCTGCACTGGAGCGCCGACGGGCTGCCGGTCGGGGTGATGCTGGTCGGCCGGCCGGCGGGGGAGGCCGCCCTGCTGGCGCTGTCGGCACAGCTGGAGGCCGCCGCGCCGTGGGCCGACCGGCACCCGGCGCTCTGGCAGGCCTGAGTGCTTCGATACCGTGTGCCGACAGGCGTAGCGGAGGAAGGCGTATGAGCATCGTCGAGACGGCACTGATCTTCGTCGGCATCCCGGCCGCGGTGATCGTGGTGGTCGCCGCGCTGGTGTACGGCCGGGCAGCCATCCGCACCCCCCGCTACCGTCCCGGCAGCCCGTGGCAGTTCGAACCGGTCTGGTACCTGCCGCATCCCGAGCACCCGGGCCCGGTGTCGAGCCTGCCGCCGAGCAGCCTGGACGGCCGGGCACTGGTCGGCCGGGCCGGCCGGGTCGGCGAACCCGTGACCGCGAGCGGAGGTGCCAGCGGTGAGTGGTGACCCGCACGAGGAGACCGGCGCAACCAGCGTGCAGCCGCTGCACTCGGACCATTCGGCTTCGGTGGCCGGCCCGCGGCCCGACGCCGAGGACGCCGGGTCCCGGCCGGTCGACCCCTACGACTCCTCGCCGCGCGCCAAGGACCTGACCACCAAGCGGGTCTCCTCCGTCGGCGCGGACCGCCCGTTCAAGCCGGCCCAGCTGTCCCGGATCGACGAGGCGTTGACGCTGGCATCGCGCGAGACCGGACTGCTGTTCAGCGTCTACGTCGGAGAGTTGGGCTCGGCCACCCGTGCCACCGCCGAGGCGATGTTCGCCAAGCTCGCCGACCGGCACCCCGCACCGGTGCTGGTGGCCGTCTCGCCGGGCCAGCGCCGGCTGGAGATCGTCACCGGGGGCGAGTCGACCCGCCGCATCCCGAACCGGGTGGCGGCCCTGGCGGCGCTGGCGATGCGGGGCTCGTTCGCCAACGGCGACCTGACCGGCGGGATCGTCACCGGCCTGCGCCAGCTCGCCGACGCCGCCGGCCCCGCGGTCAGCGGGCCCGCCCACTGACCGCGGCCCGGGCTACCGGGCCGGCCCGTTTTCCGCGAGTTGCTTAGTTAGAGAATCCATCTTTCGATAAGCTGGAGCGCGATGACTGCCACGCTGCCTGACCGCGCCGGCGCCCACGCCGA
>NZ_DATINC010000114.1:0-60811 GCF_035474675.1 Jatrophihabitans sp.
GACCATGTTGCGGCCGTCCTGCTTGGGCGATGACTCCACGAAACCGAGGTCGGTGATGTCCTCGGCGAGCTTCTGCAGCAACCGGAACCCGAGTTCCGGCCGGGACTGCTCACGACCGCGGAACATGATCGTGATCTTGACTTTGTCGCCTTGCTTGAGGAACCGCTCGACGTGACCCTTCTTGGTCTCGTAGTCGTGCGGGTCGATCTTCGGCCGGAGCTTCATTTCCTTGATCACGGTCAGAGCCTGGTTGCGCCGGGCCTCGCGGGCCTTCTGGGCGCTCTCGTACTTGAACTTGCCGTAATCCATGAGCTTGCAGACCGGCGGTCGAGCCATCGGCGCCACCTCGACCAGGTCGAGGTCGGCTTCGGCGGCGAGTTCCAGCGCCTTGCCGATCGGCACGATGCCGACCTGCTCGCCCTCTGGCCCGACTAGGCGGACCTCGGGAACGCGAATCCGGTCGTTGATCCGGGGTTCAGAGCTGATGTGGCCTCCTAGGTTGTGCTGCCTGGACGAAGGCCACTGCGTGCCCGAGACGTCCCCGGCACAGCACAACGGCCCCGCTGCAACCAATGCAGTCGGGGCCGGAGACATTCCATAACGATCCGAGCGGACCCGCCGGGCCGGCTGCTGCCGGTGGACGGGTGCCGCTGACACCGCCCGGAGGCGGCGCCGGACCGAACCCGGCTGCCCGGAGGCGGCGCGGGTGGGAAACCGTGGCTTCCGCTTGCACACCAGAGCCGTGCGGCAGCACGGACCTGGCGGGTCGCGTATGCAAGGGTAGCAGCGTGAGCACCGAGGGCCCAAACGCCGCACCAACCGGGCACGACGGCGGAGCCGGGCCGGCCGGTCCCGAGGCGGTCCGCGAGCTGGCGACGATACCCGCCGTCGAGGTGATCACCCGCGCCGCGGTGATGCTGATGAGCGCCGCCGCCGAGAAGCTGGGACTCGCCTCCGACGGCCAGCGCTACCTCGACCTGGACGAGGCACGCCGGCTGATCGAGGCCTACGCCGGCCTGCTGGGCGCCGCCCAGGCCGATCTCGGGGTGCACCGGCAGCCGCTGCTGGCCGGGCTCAGGTCGCTGCAGCAGGCGTTCCGGGACGCCTCGCCGTACCCGGACCAGCCGGGCCAGGGGCCGGGAGAAAAGTCCGGCTTCTAGTGCTTTGCCGGTACCGCCTCTGATGACGGCGCGTAATTGAAGCAGGAAAATTTGTAAACTCTGTGTGACACGCCGTTAATTTGGCTTAAGCTGCTGTCCGGCGGGGGGCCGACAAGCAAGCGATTCAGGGAAGTTTTCGACGTGACTCGACGCTCCACCTCGTCTCCGTTCCGTGCCCCCCGGCTGTCCGGGATAGCCCGCCTGGCCCGTACCGCCGGTTGCGCGACCGTGATCGCCAGCGTGGCGATCCTCGGCGGCACCTGCGCGGTGGCCGAGGCGGCCACCCCCAGCGACCCGGTCGGCTACCTCGACCTGGCCGTGCCCAGCGGGTCCACCGGGATCACCGTGCAGGGCTGGGCCGCCGACCCCGACAACCTCGCGCTGCAGCTGACCGTGCAGACCACCCTGGACGGCGCCCCCGCGGGCTCCGCGATCACCGCGGTGTCGCGGCCGGACGTGGTCAAGGCCATCGGCACCGGTCCGACCCCCGGTTTCGCGATGACGCTGGCCGCCGCCCCCGGCGGCCACACCGTGTGCGTCAGCGCGGTCAACGTGGCGGCCGGCGCCGACACCTCGCTGGGTTGCCGGCAGGTCACCGTGCCGCCGCCGGTCAGCAGCACCCCGACCGGCAGCGAGATCGCCGCGCACTCCCCCGTCGGCCTGCTGGAGAAGGTGAGCGCCAACGGCAACACCGTCACCCTGACCGGCTGGGCCGCCGACCCGGACAACCTCACCCAGCCGCTGAAGATCCTGGCCGGCCACGACGGCAGCCCCGCTACCGTCACCTCGGCGAAGGTGGTGTCCCGGCCCGACATCGCGCTGGCCCAGAACGTCGGTGACAACCAGGGATTCTCGGTGACCATCACCCTGAGCACCGGCAACCACCTGGTGTGCGCCGCGGCCACCAACATCGGCGTCGGGGTGAACCGGCAGCTCGGCGCCTGCCTCAAGCTCTACGTCGGCTACACCGCCGCCCAGATCGCCGCGCACAGCCCGTCCGGCGCGCTGGAGGCGGCCCGCACCCAGAGCGCCACCAACCTCGGCGTGCGCGGCTGGGCCTCCGATCCGGACAACCGGGCCGCCTCGATCCAGGTGGTGGCCTACTTAGACGGCAAGGCGGCGATCACCGCCACCGCCGCCATCCCGCGCCCGGACCTGGTGGAGAGCCAGCAGGTCGGGCCGGCGGCCGGCTACTCGCTGTCCATCCCGGCACCGGCCGGCTCGCACAACGTGTGCGTGTGGGCGGTGAACATCGGCATCGGGAACAACAAGTTCCTCGGCTGCGCGGCGCTGAGCAACCCGGCGGTGACCATGCTGCCCGGCCCGGCACCGGCCACCCCGGCCGCCAACACCAAGGTGGTCACGCTGGCCACGACCTTCATCGGCAAGCCCTACGTGTGGGGCGGCGCCAGCCCGACCACCGGCTTCGACTGCTCCGGCCTGGTGCAGTACAGCTACCGGACGGCGGCCGCGTTCACCACCCCGCGGACCGCCCAGGACCAGTTCAAGGCGGCCCGGATGATCCCGGCCGTGCGGGCGGTGCCCGGTGACCTGGTCTTCTACCACGACAACACCGGCTCGGTGTACCACGTCGGGATGTACACCGGACCCGGCATGACGGTCGCCGCGATCGACCCGGCGCACGGGGTGCGGGCCCAGTCGATCTGGGACAGCACCGCCACCTTCGGCAGCTTCACCCACTCCTGACGGCTTCGAGCCGGCCTGGCGCGTTGCCGGGCCGGCTCGGAACCGGGCCGGCTACTCGGCCGGCGTGGGATGGGTGGCGGCGAACAGCGCCCGCAACCCCTGCATGACCGCGACGCTGCGCTCGCCGTCGCCGCGCTGCACGGCATACAGCGCGATCAGCTCGTCCCCGGGCAGCACCAGCCGGGCGAAGCGCGCCTTGGACGGGAACTCCACCCCGACCACCAGGTCCCAGTCCACGTGCCGGTACCCGCCGAAGAAGCCCCGGCAGTCCACCCCCCGGGCATCGGCGCGCAGCCGGGGCCGGGTCACCGACAGGATGACCAGCGCGACCAGCAGGCCGGTGCCGGCGATGCCGACCTGGTCGGCGACGGTGAAGCCGACCCCGTCGTCGGAGGTGCTGCGCAGGATCAGCGCGGCCACCGTGAACAGCGCCAGCACCGCGACCGCGCCCAGCACCGCGTACCGGACCGCCCGGACCGGCCGGGCGGTGACCAGCCGGGGCCCCACCTGCTCGTGGGCGGTGCCGGGCTCGCTCATCCGGTGCTCACCAGTGCTCACAGCCGGCGCACCTCACAGTCGACAAGCTTCATAGCCGACACGCATGAATGTCGGTGACCAGGATGGCCCGGGCGCCGATCTCCCACAGCTCGTCCATGATCCGGTTGGTGTCGCGGCGCGGCACCATCGCGCGTACCGCCGACCAGCCCGGGGTACGCAGCGGCGAGACGGTCGGCGACTCGAAGCCGGGGGTGACCGCCACCGCCCGCTCCACCAGGGTGTCGGCGATGTCGTAGTCCATCAGCACGTACTGGCGGGCGATCAGCACCCCCTGCAGCCGCCGGACCAGCTGGTCCACCGCCGCCGACGGTGCCGCCCCGGACCGGCGGACCAGTGCTGCCTGCGAGTGGAACAGCGGGTCGCCGAAGACCTCCAGGCCGGCGCCTCGCAGCGTGGTGCCGGTCTCCACCACGTCGGCGATCACGTCGGCGACGTCGAGCCGGACGGCGGTCTCGACGGCGCCGTCCAGCCGGATCACCTCCGCGGAGATGCCCTGCTCGGCCAGGTAGTGCGCCAGCAGCCCGGGATAGGCGGTGGCGATCCGGCAGCCCTGCAGGTCGGCCAGGGTGCGACCGGAACCGGTGCCGGCCGCGAACCGGAAGGTGGAGCCGGCGAAGCCCAGCGGCAGGATCACCTCGGCCCGGGCGCCGGAGTCCAGCAGCAGGTCCTCGCCGGTGATCCCGACGTCCAGCCGGCCGGAGCCGACGTACAGGGCGATGTCGCGGGGCCGGAGGAAGAAGAACTCGGTGTTGTTGTCCGGGTCCTGCAGCACCAGTTCGCGGGTGTCGCTGCGCTGGCGGTAGCCGGCCTCGCGCAGCATGTCGCTGGCGGGCTCGGACAGCGTGCCCTTGTTCGGCACGGCCACCCGGAGCGGGTCGGTGGCGGTTGCGTCGGCTGGCATCGGGAGCTCTACAGGTACCGGTAGACGTCGTCGAGGGTGAGGCCCTTGCCGAGCATCAGCACCTGGACCCGGTAGAGCAACTGGCTGATCTCCTCCGCGGTGCGCTCGGCGGACTCGTACTCGGCCGCCATCCAGGCCTCGGCGGCCTCCTCCAGCACCTTCTTGCCCTGGGCGTGCACCCCGCCGTCCAGGGCGGCGACGGTAGCCGAGCCCGGCGGGCGGTCGGCCTGCCGCCGGGTCAGCTCGGCGAAGAGGTCGTCGAAGGTCTTCATCGACGCTCCAGCCTACGGCCGGCCGAGCGGCCCGGCCGGGCCGGGTAGGCCGATCGGGCCGGCCGGCCGGGCCGCCAGGGCGGGTGCGGGACGCGGCGTCAGGAGCCGGTGTCGATGATGGCGGCCACCGGGCCGCCGCCGTCCGGGCCCTGGTGGGCCGCCGAGACCGAGACGAACACCGCCGGGTCGCCGGTCACCGAGGCCGCCACCCCGCCGACCGCGGCCTTGATCTGGCGGTGCCAGTGCACGTCGGAGTCGTCCAGCATGGCGTTGCGCCGGCCGCGCACCGCGCCGTCGGAGCTGGCCTCGCACTTGAGGAAGACGTTGACCAGCCGGCCGCCGATGTCGGACGGGTGCGGGCGCTCGGGCAGGTCCAGGCCGGCGTCGCGGATCGCCGCCCAGATGCCGTCGGCGTCCAGGGCGTCGGTCATCACCCCGTGCCCGATCCGGTACCGGCCGCCGATGCCGCGGGCGTTGCCGACCACCACCACCTGGGCCCGGTCCAGCTCCACCCCGGACGAGCAGGAGGCCACCGAGGAGTACAGCGAGCGGTCGCGCATCACGTCGGCGTCGCTGGGCATCTCGATCTCGCCCAGCGCCACCGCCACGCCGAGGGCGGTGCAGCCGTTGGAGACGTCCATCGAGTGCAGGGTGTCCTCGGTGAAGACGTCCTTGCCGCGGCTCTTGGCGTCGCGGATGGTGTCGATGGTCAGCAGCGGCGTCTTGGTCTGGACGTAGTGCACGTCGGCCGGGTCGGTGATGCCGGCCTTGTCCATCGCCTCGGTGACCGCCGCGGCCACCTTGCTGATCATGGCGGTGCGGCCGATGTCCTCGGGCAGCAGCACCTCGCTCATCGCGAAGCCCACGGTCAGCCGCGGCTCGTCGGAGGCCGGAGCCGATGCCGGATCGGTAGTGGCGAAGATCGTGGCGTGCGGGGAGATGATGCCGTCGGTGCCGCCGGACCAGACGATCGGGATCTGCTTGACCTGCTCGGGCGAGCGGCTGCCGTGCGCCACGATCGCCTCCCGGAAGGCCCGGTCGGCGATGATCCGGGTGTAGTCGTTCACCCCGCCGTTGCCCTCGGTCTTGCCGATCACCGCCACCACCCGGTCGGCCTCGAGCACCCCGTCGGCCAGAAGCGCGGTGAACTCGCTGGCGTCGGTCACGCTGTGCAGCGCGACCTTGCGTACCTCGATCGGGTCTGGCATGCGGTCTCTCCTGTCGGTTCGGTTCGTGGTTCTGCTGGTGCTGCTGGCCTCTGCGCGGACGGTGCCCGGCTCAGACCGGGTCGAGCCGGTCCGGATGCACGATAGTGCCGGCGGTGCCGGCCAGTGCCGCGGCGATGGCACCCAGCGACGTGATGGCGGCGGGCTTGCCGCTGCGGCGGGCGAACCGGCAGGCGGCCAGCACCTTCGGCTCCATGCTGCCGCTGGTGAATTCGCCCCGGGCGATCAGGGCCTCCAGCTCGCCGACCCCGATGCCAGTCAGCGGCCTGGCGTGCTCGGTGCCCCAGCCCAGCACCGCGTGCTCGACGTCGGTGGCGATCACCAGCCGGTCGGCCGCCAGGGTGCCGGCCAGCAGCGCCGCGGTCAGGTCCTTGTCGATGACGGCCTCCACGCCGCGGTATCCGCTGGGACTGCCGTCGGCCACCACCGGAATGCCGCCGCCACCCGAGCACACCACCGCGAAGCCGGCGGCCAGCAGGGCGAGCACGGCGGGCGCGTCCAGGCAGCGCACCGGCTCGGGCGAGGCGACCACCCGGCGCCAGCCTCGCTCGCCGCGGTCCTGCCAGTGCTGGCCGTGCCCGGCCATCACGGCCGCCTCGGCCTGGCTGAGGTAGCGCCCGATCGGCTTGGACGGGGCGGCGAAGCCGGGGTCGTCGGCGGCGACCTCGGTACGCGAGACCACGGTCGCGGTGCGCACCTTCGAGCCGCGGGCGGCCAGCGCCCGGTCCAGGGCATTGAGCATCAGCAGGCCGACGGTGGCCTGGGTCTGGGCACCGCACCAGTCCAGCGGCACCGGCGGCACCACCGCGGCGGCCAGCTCGTTCTTGACCAGCAGGTTGCCCACCTGCGGGCCGTTGCCATGGGTCAGCACCACCTGGTGGCCGGCCGAGATCAGCTCGGCGACCGGCTCGACGGCGGTCTCGATGGCGGCCTGCTGGTCGGCCGGCCGCGCCGAGCCGTCGGCAGCGGTCATCGCGTTGCCGCCCACCGCGATCACCACGCGCACCTGTGCCCCCCTTCCGCCGTGTCGCCGGGCTGTGCGGCGCTCAGCTTGCCAAGGCCCGGCCGGCACGACACCGGCGATCATCGCCCAACCGTCCCCGCATTGTTGGCAACGGCATTCCAGCGCGGGGACTCCCGGCTTGCGGTGCCCGCCGTCCGTGCTGCCCTGACCGCCCGGCGCTAGCGGGCTGGCACTGTAACAAATCCATCTCACATTTAAGGGTTTTGTCCGATTTAAGCTATTTTCGATTCTCATCACAGGGCCGGGAGAGGTTCCCGGCGAGGGCCATGAACCCTGAACAGCACGGGACGAAGCATGGCCGCTAGGTGAGGGAGAGAACCATGTTCGATCGCAGACGATGGCCGGTAGCCGGGCTGCTGGCCGGCGTGCTGGCAGCAGGCGTGGCCGTCGGGGCACCCGCCCAGGCTGCCGCACCGGCGGGCCTGGCGCAGGCGAGCACCACCACCGTGTCGGCGTCCGCCCCCGGGCTGGCGGCAACCTACTGGACGGCCGACCGGATGGCCCACGCGCTGCCCGGCGACCTGCTGGCCCCGAAGGCCGGTGCCGCCTCGACGCCGGCGCCCCGCACCGGCGCGCCCGGTTCGGTGGCCCCCTCGAAGGCCACCAAGCCGGTAAAGGCTCCCGGGTCGGCGCACGCACGCGCCGGGGACGTCTCGACGCTCGCCGTGTCCGCCTCGGCGACGGTGGGCCGGGCGTTCTTCCACAACCAGACCAACGGCCTGGACTACTCGTGCTCGGCCTCGGCGCTCAACAGCGGCTCCAAGGAACTGGTGCTGACCGCCGGGCATTGCGTGCACGGTGGCGCCGGCGGCACCTGGCATTCGAACTGGGTGTTCGTGCCGCTGTACAACTACGGTTCCCAGCCGTACGGCCAGTGGTCGGCCAAGTACTTCACCACCTTCAACTCGTGGATGTCGAGTTCCGACCTCAACCGCGACGTCGGCATGGTGACCATGTGGCCCAACGGTTCCGGCGCGCTGGTGAACGTGGTCGGCGGCAACGGGCTGGCTTGGAACTGGGGCTTCTACAACCCGATCACGATCCTCGGCTACCCGGCGCAGCCTCCCTACGACGGCGGCTGGCAGCAGTACTGCCAGGGCACCACGACCCGGTTCGGCAGCGAGTACAAGGTGGCGCTGCAGTGCGGGTTCACCGGCGGCTCATCCGGCGGACCGTGGCTGCTGCAGTACGACAACAACACCGGGCTGGGCTACGCCAACGGCGCCATGTCGACCCTGGAACCGTCCACCGGGTGGAACCGGGCCTCCTACTTCGACGACGCGGTCTACAACATGTACGCCTCGGTGGCCAACCTCACCTGATCCTGCCGGGCGCGCGGCCCTGACCCGCGCCCGTTCCCGCCAGTCGGTGGCGGCCGGTCCTGCCGGCCGCCACCGACGCGCGTCCGGGCCGGCCGGCAGAGCGGCGCCGGATGTGAGCTGCGCCTCGTTCGCCGGCAACCGGGAACCGGCCGGCCCCCGGACGGGACTAGTCCGGCACCGATCACATCGAAGTCGAAGGAGCCGCACATGAGGCGTCCCCGCCGGGGCCTGAGCATCGCCGTCACGCTGGCCGTCGTCTGGCTGGCCGGGTTCGCCGGCGCCGGAGCCGCCTCGGCGCACGTGAGCGTGTCCAGCCCGGGCGCGGTGCAGGGCGGCTACGCCAGCATCGTGTTCAAGGTGCCCACCGAGTCGGCGACGGCGAGCACCACCGGGCTGAAGGTGCAGCTGCCGGCCGACCAGCCGCTCGCCTCGGTGTCGGTGCTGCCGGTTCCCGGCTGGAGCTACACGGTGACCAAGGCGAAGCTGGCCACCCCGATCAGCTCCGACGACGGCGACATCACCGAGGCGGTCAGCGTGATCGAGTGGAAGGCCGCCAGCGCCGCCACCGCCATCAAGCCCGGCGAGTTCAACCAGTTCGTGATCAGCGCCGGCCCGCTGCCCAAGGCGGCGGCCATGACCTTCAAGGCGATCCAGGCCTACAGCGACGGCTCGACGGTCTCCTGGATCGAGCAGGCCGCGCAGGGCAGCACCGCCGAGCCCGAGCATCCGGCGCCCACCCTGACGCTGGCCGCGGCCGGCGCCTCGTCGGCACCGCCGTCCTCGGCCGCGCCGACGGCGTCCGCGGCCACCACCGCCAGTTCCGCGGACGAGGGCAACGGGCGGGCCACCACCGCGCTGGTGCTGGCGATCGTGGCGCTGCTGCTCGGCGCGGCGGCCCTCACCCTGGCCGGCCTCGGCAGGCGGTCCGGCCGGCCGTCCTGACTCCTCGGCGGGACCTGGCCCGCACCGGAGGTCAGTAACCGCGCGGCCGGGCGGCCAGCGCACCGGACGGGCTGCCGACGGCGGCGGTGACGAACGCCAGGTTGGTGGCGTCCTCGATCCACACCGCCATCGCCGAGCTGCTGTGGTCCAGCGGGGCCGGGGACCGCTTGGTGGCGAAGTGGCGACGGCTGCGCTCGATGTCCCAGGAGTGGTAGAGGAAACACAGCATCGGCGGGTCGGCGCGCAGGTTGTAGCCGCCGGTGTCGGCAGCGTCGGCGCTGCCCTGCATGATCGCCCCGATGTAGCTGATCGCCCCGACCGGATCGCTCAGCAGGGCCGACCGGGCAGCCTCGGTCTGGGCGGGCAGGTAGCCCAGGGACTCGACCTGCTGCGAAGCCGGCGTGCCGATGTAGGCGGTGTTGTGCACCTTGCCCGGGCCGGACCACTGGCGCAGGGTGGTGCCGCCGGCGACGTTGTGCAGCGCCTCCCAGGCGATGGCCGCCGCGATCGCCCGCCGGTCCACGCCGTGCCGGGTCTCGGCGGCGCCGATCACCCCGCTGTAGCGGCCCAGCCAGGAGCCGACCCGGGCGCGCGGGGTCGGTCCGGCCGGTGCGTCGGTCAGCTCCCAGGACAGTCCGCCGCCGCCGGCTGACCGGGTGCCGGCCGGCGGTGCGCCGGCGCCCGGCACCGGGATCGGCGGCAGCGCCGCCTGCGGCGCGCCGGCGCCGGGGAAGCCACGCACGTACCGGCCGTAGCTGGCCCGGATCGCCTGCCGGGTGACGACCAGCCGGCCCGCGTCGACCGGGTCGGCGGTGCCGAGCTCGGCCAGTGCGTCGGCGAAGGCCAGCGGCGGCGCCTCGTGCAGGTCCCAGGCCGCGTGCATGGCGTGGATCAGGGCGAGCACGTCGGCCCGGCGGTTCGGCTGGCCGGGACCGATCCCGCCGGCGACGCTGAGGCCGCCGTACAGGGCGCCGGCCACCGGGGCGGGGATCGTGTCGACGGCCGGCATCCGGTCGATCGCCCCGTTCAACAGGCGGATCCTGCTGGTGGCCACCTCCGACCCGGGCGGCTGCTGGGCCACCGCCGGCTGCTCGGCGGCGTAGTCGGCGTTGGTGAGCAGCCACAGCAGGTGCATCCGGTCCATCACCTGCAGGACGTCCTCGCGGGTGTTGGCCGCCGGGCCGGGAGCATCGCTGACGGTACGGCCGTTGCCGACGTCCAGCCGGCTCAGCCGGATCGGGGCCGGGCCGGCCGGGACGGCCAGCTCGGCAAGCGGGCCGGACGGGCTGTCTGACCGGGAGCGGTGCACCGGGGCGCCGCCACGCGGGCGGGTCCGCGACGGCGGCGGCGCCGGGCAGCTGGAGTCACGGTAGGCAACCGCCGGCGCCACCCCGCTGATGATCACGTCGGTGGTCCGGATGACGTTGCCGTTGACCAGCCGGGCCATCCACTGCGGGACCCGGATGCAGCCGTGCGAGGCGGGGCGTCCGGTCACCGGCTGGGAGTCGTGGATGCCGATGCCCCGGTCGTTGCCCTGGGCATCCTGCACGCCGAGGTCGACGTAGTAGGACATGTGGTCCCCGTGGCCGTTGACGTAGTTGGCGTCGCCCCGGAACGTCGGGTGGAAGGTGCCGGACGGGGTGCAGTTCAGCCCGTTGTTGCCCGGGCACGGCGGGGACGAGGTGCACGGCCGGCCCCGGCCGGAGGATGCCGACGCACTCTGGTCCGGGCTGCGGTCGCTCCAGTGCACCGTGATGCTCTGCGGCACGGCCAGCCGGATGTCGATCCGGGTGATCCAGCGGCGGGCGCTGGCCGGTATCGGCAGCTGCGTCCGGTTGGTCGGTGGCGGTGCGGCGGGCTGCTTGGCCTTGCGCTGCACCGCCGCGCTGGCAAGCACCGCCGGAGAGCCGGCGGACTGCTGGGGATCGGCAGGCTGCGGGTTGTCGGCAAGCTGCTGGGTGTCGGAAGGCAGCGGGTGGTCGCCGGCGGCCGGCTCGGGATCCAGTTCGTCGGGCGAGCCGGCGACCGCCAGGATCGGGCCGCCGACCGGAGCGTCCCCGTCCCATGCCTCGTCCGGTGCGGCGGCGGCCGGCGCCTCGTCCGGTGCGGCGGTGGCCGGCTCGGCAGCGGCCTGGCCGCCCTCGGCTGCCACCGCCCGGGCCACCGCGGGCCGGGCAGTGGCCAGGCCGGCGGCGCCGCGTCCGGCCTCGATCCGGTCGGCCACCGCGTCGGCCGCCCGCTCGGCCGGATCCTCGGGTGAACTGAGCCGGCTGGCGGCCGACGCCTGCGGCACGGACCGGTTCTGCACCACGTGCGCCAGCTCGTGGGCGAGCAACCGGTTGCCGCCGCCGGCCAGCCCGCCGGCGCCGAACACGATGTGTTTGCCGACGGTGTAGGCCCGCGCACCGATGGACTCGGCGGCGTCCCGGGCGGCGCCGTCGTCGTGGACGCGCACGTCGGTCAGGTCGGTGCCGAACCAGTGACCGGCCTGCCGTTGCTGCGCGCCGGACAGCGGCCGGCCGGCGCCACCGGCCACCGCGATCGCCGCCGCGGTGGCCGCGTGCTGGTTCTCCGCCGCCGGGGCGGGGCGCTCCGCCATCCGGAAGAGGCGGGACCTCGTCATAGGCTCTCCCGGGAGCGCCACCCCGTGGCACGTCTCTGTTGCGAGGCCCGAGTCTGTTCCGGACGCGTCACCTCTGCGTTGCGACTCCGGCCGTCCGGGCGGTTCGGACGTGCCGTGCCAGCGCGTCAGTCCGGCCGGGCCAGCAGCAGCTCGAAGACCGCCGCCTCCAGGTCCGGCCCGAGCCGCAGCGCCTGCAGCTGCGAGAGCCGGGTGGCCAGCGGAGCATCCGCGGTGGCGGCGGCATAGAGCCGGGTCTTGACGTCGTAGGACAGCTGGGCCCGGTGCACCAGGGCGAACAGCCGGTCGGCCACGTCGTTGGCGGCCAACCGGGGCCGCTCACCCACGCTCACCCGGACCGCCGCAGTCACCGGCACGTCCGCGACCCGGACGCTGGTACGCCGGCCGGCCCGCGACACCTCGGCCGCCACCGGCGTGCCGTCCACCGTGACGGCCGGCTCCCCCGCCACCTGGCAGGCCAGGAAGGTCAGCGTCCAGTCCCGCCGGGCCGGCAGGCAGCCGGTGTTGCCCTCGGCCGGCCCGACCTGCAGCACCCCGTCGGCCTGGCCGAACCGGATCGGGGTGCGCACCCAGCGGGCCGGCTCGTCACCCGGCCCGACGCCGTCGTCCTCGACCAGGTCGAAGGAGCCGTCGTCGCCGACCACCACCAGCACCTCGAGCGCGGCCGGGTTGTCGCCGGCGGTGTTGCCGGGCACCTCGGCGGCGTCCAGCGGGACGATCGCGCCGGCCGTGGCCAGCACCGGGATACCGTCCAGGCCGCGGTGCAGCCGCATCTCCCGGTCGCCGTCGTAGACCAGCTCGGTGAACACGTCGACCCAGCTGCCCGGTGGCAGCCAGCCGGTGACCGAGCCGAGCAGCAGCTGCCGGTCGGCGGGGGTGGTGATCGGTGCGACGATCAGCTGGCTGCCGAAGGCGTACTGGTTGCGGGCCCGGTAGGCCTCCTCGGCGTCGGGGTGGGAGTAGTACATCGGCGTCGCCAGCGGCACGCCGGCATGCGCGGCCCGGTGGTTCATCGCGTGCAGGTAGGGCAGCAACCGGTGCCGCAGCCGCAGCGCCGCGGTCATCGCCCGCTCCGCCTCCCGGCCGAACTGCCAGGGCTCCTTGCTGGTGAAGGGGCTGAGCACCGAGTGCAGCCGGTTGATCGGCGAGAACACCCCGAGCTGCACCCAGCGGGTGGCCAGCTCGTCGTCCTTGACGCCGCCCATGTGGCCGCCGATGTCGTGGCTCCACCAGCCGTAGCCGATATTGGCGGCGGTTGCGGTGAACTCCGGCTGGAAGTCCAGCGACGCCCAGGTGGTGATGGTGTCGCCGGAGAAGCCGATCGGGTAGCGGTGGCTGCCCGGACCGGCGTAGCGGGAGAAGGTCAGCGGCCGCCGGCCGTTCCGGGCGCTGTCGAGGAAGTGGAAGTGGTTGAGCATCCACAGCGGATCGATGCCGGCGACCCGGCTGTGCAGTCCCTGCTGCCAGTCCAGCCACCAGAAGTCGACCCCCTGCTCCTCCAGCTGCCGGTGCAGGATGTCGAAGTAGGCCACCAGGAACTCCGGATCGGTGACGTCGAAGGCGATCGGGCGCTCGGTGGCCGGGTCGATCCCCAGCGCCTTGGCCATCGCGGGGTAGGCCTCCTCGTAGGCCCGGACGCCGTCGGCCGGGTGGTCGTTGAGGGTGACCATCAGCCCGCGCTCGTGCAGCTCGCGCAGGAACGCCGGCGGGTCTTCGAACAGCTCGCGGTTCCAGGTGTAGCCGGTCCAGCCGCTGCCGTAGCGCGGGTCGACGTCGACCAGGTGCCAGTCCATGTCCAGCACCGCCACCGCGAACGGAATGCCCTCGGCGGCGAACCGGTCCAGCAGCGTCCGGTACTCCCCGGCGCTGTAGCGGTGGTAGCGGCTCCACCAGTTGCCCAGCGCCCAGCGGGGCAGCAGCGGTTGCGGCCCGGACAGCGCGTACAGCGCCCGCAGCGCCGCCGGGTAGTCCCGGCCGTAGCCGAAGAAGTAGAGGTCCAGCGCACTGCCGGTGCGCGGGCGGACCCAGCCGTCGGCGTCGAGCAGCAGGGTGCGCGAGTCGTCGATCACGGCGAAGCCGTTGCGCGAGAGCACCCCCGGCTCCACCGGCAACCGGCCATCGACCATGTCCAGGGTGCGCGCGGTGCCGCCGAGGTTGCCGTCGCCGCCGTTCGGGGACTCGCCGTAGCGCCACACGCTGTGCCAGCTGCTCACCCCGCCGCGGACCTGCACCGACAGCCCCGAGGTGCTGAACGGGCCACGGTCATAGACCAGGTGCAGCCGCTCGGTCAGCACCTCCAGGTGCGGGCCCTCGTCGATCACCTGGAAGTCCGGCACCGGCAGCTCGCGGTTGATCGCGAATGCCGAGGCCTGGTCGGCGAACTGCCCGTCGGCGGACCATTCCAGGCGCAGCAGGCCGTCGGCCAGCACGGTGATCCGGTAGTCCGGGCCCTGCACGACGGCCCGCTGATCAGCGACCGGACGGCAGGTCAGGCGGTAGCGCTGATCCATTGCTTCTTTCTACCCGAGGCTCCGAGCGCCCCGGCCGGACGCCTCGGAGGCCGCCGGCCTGACCGGCTAGGCGTCCGGTTCGACCGCGGTGAGCCGTTGTTCCAGGCGCCGGAGCAGGTCGTTGCACTGCCGGACCGCGTCCGGTTCGTCGCCGAGCACGCCGGCCAGCTCGCGGGCCCAGGCCGCGCGCAGCACCGCCAGGTTGGTGGCGGCCCGCTCGCTGGGGTGCACTCCGATCCCGCGGCCGGCGGCGGCGGTGCGGGTCACCATGCCCTTGTCCTCCAGGGCGCGCAGCGCGGTGCTGACGTTGGTGCGCTGCAACCGGGCGCGGCGGGCGATCTCGCTCGGCGCCGAACCGGGGTGCAGGTCGACCAGCCGCATCACGGTGCGCTCGGTGTCGGTGAGCGCAACCACCTCATCCCCGGACGGCGTCCGGGCCCGGACCAGGCGGCTGACGTTGAGGATCAGCTGGGCCAGCTCGGACAGGGCATCGTCAGAGGCGCTGTCAGCGGTACTGCGCGGGGCACCATCAGGGGCGTCCGGGGTCAACAGTCGCACCTCCTGGTGATTATGCGTACATTATTATCTGTGCATAACGGTACTGCCGCCGGGCCGGCCATGACCACCGCTACCCGGGTGAAGCTGGCACTGCTGCTCGGATCGCTCGCCGCGTTCGGACCGCTCACCATAGACATGTACCTGCCCGCCCTGCCGGGAATGGCGCGCAGCCTGCACTCCGAACCCGGCACCATCCAGCTGACCCTGACGGTGTTCGTGATCGGCCTGGCCGCCGGCCAGCTGGTGGTCGGGCCGCTGTCGGACGCCTGGGGACGCCGCCGGCCGCTGCTGGCCGGCATCGCGCTCTACGCCACCAGCTCGGTGCTCTGCGCGCTGGCTCCCACCGCGGGCTGGCTGATCGGCGGCCGGGTGCTGCAGTCCTTCGGCGCCGCCGCCGCGATCGTGCTGTCCCGGGCGATCGTCCGGGACCTCTTCGACGGCATCGCCATGACCCGGTTCTTCTCCACGCTGATGCTGGTCAACGGCGTCGCGCCGGTGGTGGCGCCGGTGATCGGCAGCCAGCTGCTGGCGATCGCGAGCTGGCGCACCGTCTTCGTGGTCCTCACCGCCGTCGGGGCCGTGCTGTTCCTGGCGGTGCTGCTGGCGCTGCCGGAGAGCCTGCCCGTCCCGCGCCGGCAGTCCGCCGACCTGACCGCCCGGCTGCGCACCTTCGCCGCCCTGGGCCGCGACTCGGACTACCTGCGCCACGTGCTGGCGGCGGCGCTGATGTTCTCCGCCATGTTCGCCTACATCTCCGGATCGTCCTTCGTGCTGCAGCAGGCCTACGGGCTGAGCGCGGCGCAGTTCAGCGTGGTCTTCGGCGTCAACGGCCTCGGCATCGTGATCTTCGGCCAGCTCAACGGTCTGCTGGTCGGCCGGGTTGCCACCGAGCACGGCATGCTGGTCACCGGCCTGTCGGTGGCCGGCGTCGCGAGCCTCGGCGTGCTGCTGGCCACCGCGCTCGGCGCGCCGCTGCCGGTGCTGCTGGTCTGCCTGTTCGGAGTGGTGTCGATGGTCGGCCTGGTGCTGGCCAACGCGACGTCGGTGGCGCTGGCCGCGCACGGCGAGCGGGCCGGAGCGGCCTCGTCGCTGCAGGGACTGCTGCAGTTCCTGGTGGCCGGCCTCGCCTCCGCGGCCATGGGCCTGGCAGGACGCGGCAGCCCGGTCGGGATGGGCGTCACCATGTTCGCCTGCGCGGGCGCCGCGCTCGCCGTCTACCTGCTCGGCCGGACCCGGCGCTCCGCTGCCGCGGTCGAAGTCCGGACCGAGCCGGAAACCCTCGCCGCCGCCTGATCTGCCGTTCGCGTTGCCTGATCGTCGATCAGTCGGTGCGGTCGGCCGAGTCCAGCCAGGCCAGGATCTGCTCGGTGTGCTCCCCCAGCATCGGCGGCGGCCGGTGCTGGGTGCGGCCGCCGGCGTCGTAGCGCAGCGGCGGGCCGGGCAGGGTGAGCGCGCCCAGGCTGGGGTGCTCCACCTCGACCAGCAGCCCCTGCGACCGGGTCTGCTCCCACTCATAGACCTCGTCCAGCGAGCGCACCTGGCCGGCCGGGGTGCCGAGCTCGGCCAGGATGGCCATCAGCTCCTCGCGCGAATAGCCGCCGAAGGCGGCGTCGATGGCGGCGATCACCGCCTCCCGGTCGGCGACCCGCTCGGCGTTGCGGGCCCACTCCGGCCGGTCGAGGCCGAACCTGGCCGCGAACGACTGCCACAGCCGGTCGCTGCCGACCGCGATCTGCACCATGCCGTCGGCGGCCGAGAACAGCCCGTACGGGCAGATCGAGGGATGGTGCCGGCCGGCCACCCCGGGCACCTCGCCGGCCACCGTGTACCGGGTGCCCTGGAAGGCGTGCACGCCGACCATGCCGGCCAGCAGCGAGGTGCGCACCACGCTGCCCTTGCCGGTGCGGTGCCGCTCGTGCAGGGCGGCCAGCACCCCGTACGCGCCGTACATGCCGGCCAGCAGGTCCGCGATCGGCACGCCGACCTTGGTGGGGTCGTCGTCCGACGAGCCGGTCAGCGACATCAGCCCGCCCTCGCCCTGGGCGATCTGGTCGTAGCCGGGCCGGCCGCCCTCCGGGCCGTCGTGGCCGAAGCCGGTGATGGACAGGACGATCAGTCGTGGGTTGAGCTCGTGCAGTCTCTGCACGGAGAAACCGAGCCGGTCCAGCACCCCGGTGCGGAAGTTCTCCACCAGCACGTCGGCGTGCCTCACGAGCCGGGTCAGCGTTCCGGCACCAGCCGGGTCCTTCAGGTCGAGGGTGATGGACTCCTTGTTGCGGTTGCAGGACAGGAAGTACGTCGACTCGCGCTCGGCGCCGTCCGGGTGCAGGAACGGCGGGCCCCAGCCGCGCGAGTCGTCGCCGTGCCCGGGTGCCTCGATCTTGATCACCCGGGCGCCCTGGTCGCCGAGCATCATCGCTGCGTGCGGGCCGGCCAGCGCCCGGGACAGGTCGAGCACCAGCAGGCCGGCCAGCGGGCCGTCGGCGGAAGCGGGCTGCTGATCAAGGAGGTCGGTCACCCGACCAGGCTAGGCGGTCCCGATCGCGGATCCTTGCGCAGGACCGGCACAGTTCGGTGCGCAGGATGGACGCCGCCAGGTCGCCGGCTTCGGCAATGAGCTACGAACGAGGCGTCAGGATGTCAGGATCGCAACCATGCCCAACCTCTACGTCCTCGGTGCGGCAGCCTTGGCCGCGATGTCGATCGCGACTCCTGCGGGAGCTGCCCCGCGAGCAGAGCACCTGAAGCTCAAGATCAGCTCGGTAACCAGCCCGATCTTTCTCTTCGACGCCGGGATCGCGGAGCAGAACCTGGTGCCGGCCATCCAGGTAACCGGACTGCTGTCTGGCTGCACGTCGGGCGCGGACAACTACGGTGAGAGCACCACTGTGGAACAGGACGGCCACACGCTCTTCGAGTGGGGCGGCCACCCCGGATCGGGCTTGGTCTCGTGTACGGACCCTTCGGGCTCCACGGTGAACACTGACCCGATCTTTGCCTTCAGCGGCGCCCCCGTGCACCCGGGACGGGTCCGGATCACCATGACGGTCCAGAGCTATTCCAGCTCTGCGAAGGTGACGGTGACTCGCTGGGCCACCATCCCTGGCTGACCTCTATTCGACAGCGTGGTAGTCCACCAGCAGGTAGCCGCTGGGTGAGGTCAGGCTCCGGGTCGGTTGGAGCCGCATCGCCGGCAACCCGTCGAGGAGCCTTCGCCCGCTACCGACGACCACCGGAGCGATGGCCAGCCTGAGTTCGTCGACTACGCCGGCGGCCAGCAGGGCCTGGACCACCGAGATGCTGGCATGCACGCCGATGTCGCCGCCCGGCCGATCCTTGAGGTCCCGCACGAACCCGGCCAGGTCGCCGTCGATCACCGTCGTGTTGGTCCACTCCCGCTCCAGCGGCGTGGAGGTCGCGACGTACTTGGCGACCCCGTTGATGAACGTCGCGAACGGCTCGATGTCGCTGGTCGGCCAGTACCCGGACCACTCGTCGTAGCTGCGGCGGCCGAGGATGACGGCGTCCTGCGTCGCGATGAGCTCGGTGCCGCTGGCGTCCACCACGTCGTCCCAGGCCGTGAAGAACCGGTCGGGAGCCTCGGCGACGCCGTCGAGGGACAGAAACTCGAACGCGACGACCTTGCGCATGCCCGACACCTCCGACCGACCTGGACGCCCAGCCGGGGACGGCATGAGCTGCCAGAGCCTAGCGGTGCCGCTTCTCGAGGCCTACCTCGGTTACCGGAGTAGATCCCCGCAAAACGGCGTAGGCCGGCATAGCCTGGACACCTTTCAATCGCCAGACCACGGGGAGCCAGGCTTTGTCCAGCGACACCAACAATTTCCACAAGAGCAAGAAATCGGCCGCGTTCCTGAAGCACGCCATTCTCGACAGTTATGTGACCCCGTTCGCGAGCAAGACCGGCAGCACGTCCAGAGGAAGCCGCGTGGCATTCATCGACGGGTATGCCGGGCCCGGCCGTTACGACGACGGTTCTGAGGGATCGGGCGCGATGTTGCTGCGGAAGGCCAAGGAACTCGCTGCGATGCGCAGTCCGCGCCGGGTCGAACTGCACTTCGTGGATGACGAGGAGGAGACAGTCGCCCGGCTGGCCAGGGTGGCCAGCGACGAGGGCGAAGGCGTGAGCTACACGATCACCGATGGTGATATCGCCACGCAATTGCCCACACTGCTCGACGCCGTGAAGGACATCCCGTTATTCGTCTATCTCGACCCCTGTGGCCTGCCCATTCCGCTTGACGAGGTCGCTGGCATCTTCGACCGGCCCGCTGGCCCCGGCACCCCGGCAACAGAGGTTCTTATCAACCTTACGGCGGGCCTGCGGCGCTTCGCGGGCATGCTCTACAGCGAGAAGGTGGTGGAGAATTCGCTCAAGGCACTCGACGCGGCCTGTGGAGGCGACTGGTGGAGAGCAGTCTGGCTCGAGAAGTGCCCTACCAAGAGCGCCTCGGAAGAGCAGAAGATGGCTGCCGAATTGGCTGTGGTAGAAGGGTACGCCGAGAGGCTGAGCAAGCGAGCAGGTGGAGCGGGGACCCGCATCATCGAGGTCAAGCCACGCGCCCACCTCAAGCCGGTCTACTACCTCGTGTTTGCCACCCGCAGCACACATGGCTTGGTGACGTTCGGCGATTCCGCGTCGAAAGGCCTGGAGAAGTGGCGTCGGCACAACGCCGAGATGGATGCCGAGGACACCCTGTTCGGCGAGGCCGCCGAGTGGGAGGCGGGCTGGAACGCCGAGGAGGCGAGGCTCAAGGCCCAGTGGGTCGATACTCTCACCCAGCGGTTGATCACGGAACTGGCCAAGGGGCAGCCCTTCCGGATCATCGACAAGGTGGAGGAAATCCTGGGCGACGGCCTCGTGGGCGTGGTCCGGACGATGCACCTGCGCGCGGCGATCAACAAGGCGCGGGCAGCAGGGAAGACGACCACCGAGACCAAGAACGTGGACGACCTCTACGACCTCTGGATCACGCCCGCATAGGAGCTGGCATCTCGTCCCACGAGCGTCCGTCGAGTTCGCGCCCGTTGGTCTTGGGAGTGCGCCCTCCCCACTGCTTGAAGAAGAACGCGACTCCCTGGGCGCGGCAGTCGTCGCGAAGTTCACGCACCCAGGTCGGGTCGAGCGGACGGTGGTTCGGTCCACTCTCACCGCCGGCGATGATCCAGTGAATACCTGTCAGGTCGATACCGGCGAGCGACCCCAGCAGCGGCTCGGCTGATACGAAGCGAGTGGCGGCAGGCACGCGGCGCAGGTCATCGAGTCGCCACAACTGCTCCGACGTCTCGACGCTGACGCCGAACCAGACGTTGCTCGGCCATGGAAGTTCTTCGGCCATCCGCGCCGCCCGCCGAGGCCGCTTGGTGAGCAGCTGATAGGTGTGCCGGGGCGTTTCCGCCATGACCTGGAAGACATCGCGAATGAACGATGACGAAACGCGGGCGTGAAACAGGTCGGACATGCTGTTGACGAAGATCACCCGCGGGGACGACCACTGGTGCGGAAGTGCCAGCGCCGAGGGGTGTTCGGTGACGGCAAAGCCCGGTCCGCTGGTGCGCGGGTCGCCGTCATTCTGGTACTTCGGATTGCCCATTGCCTTTAGCCGCTTCGCCAAGGTCAGGGCATAGCAGTGATCACAGCCCGAGCTGATGCGGTCGCAGCCGGTCGTGGGGTTCCAGGTTGCCTCGGTCCATTCGATTCCACTGCCGTCCGCCATGGCACCAAGGTATGCCACGCACGTCCGGCGACTTGGCATGCCGGGCCGATGCAGCCGGGATGATTCCGTCCAAAAGTACCGACCGCACAGGCGCGAGACCACGCGGCCCTGGCGATCCGTGAATGCCCCGGTCAGAGGTCCTTGCGGACGAAGGCGGTCGCCGCCAGCCCCCACACCATCGCCACCCACACCACGGCCCAGACCAGGTAGCCGGCGGTCAGCGGCGCCACGCTCAGGAACGGAAACGCCTCGCTGCCCCCGCCACCGAACTCCATCAGCGCGGTCGGGTCCTGGAAGGCGTGCATCGCCCCGCGCCACAGCCCGTCGGTCGGCAGCAGCATCCGGGACACCGCCCCGACCCGCGCCACGGAATGGTTGCCCAGCGACTCCCCCACGCCGCCGACCACCCCGGCCACCCAGGTGGTGCCGAACAGGCCGACCGCGACCACCCCGGACGCCATCGGCGAGATCGCGGTGGACAGCAGCACCGCCAGGGTGAGCAGCACGGTGGTCTGGAACGCCAGCAACCCGAGCGCGGCAGCCGGCTGCGGCGGCCAGTAGTCCACCGTCGCCCGCACCACCAGGCACTGCGCCAGGCCCGCCAGCACCACGAAGCCGGCGCCGAAGGCCACTAGTCCCAGCCACTTGCCCAGCAGGAACGCCGACCGGCGGATCGGCCGGGCCAGCACCGCCAGCGCGATGCCGGACTCGGTCTCCCCCGCCAGGGTGGGCCCGGCCAGGAACGCGGTGCCGAGTGCGGCGATCAGGCTGTAGCCGAACATCACCAGGTTGAGCAGGATGGACGCGGTCAGCCGGGTTTCTCCGCTGGTCAGCGCGCTGCCACCGGTATTGGCGGCCAACCGGGAGAAACCCCAGGTGCTCAGCGCGAGCAGCACCACGGTGAGCGCCGCCAGCGCCAGCAGCACCCGCCGGCGAGACGCCTCGCGCAGGGTGAGCGCGGCGATGGTGAGCACCGTCCGGACCGTCCCCGCAGCGGGCCGGGACACGACCGCCGCGGTCACTGCTCCGCTCCTGACCGGGCAGCGGAACCGGCGCGCAGGATGCCGAGCAACCGTTCCTCCAGGGTGATCCGGGCCGGCTCCACGGCATGCACCCGGGCCCCGAGAGCGGCGAGGTCGGTCACCAGGTCCGGCACCGCCGCCCCGTCGTCGTCGGGCGGCAGCACCACGGTGTACCAGTCGCCGGTCTGCTCCACCGTCCCGACCGCGGCCAGCCGGGCCCGAGCAGGCGCGGACAGCCCGGTCAGGTGCAGCCGGAGCTCGCGCTGGCCGAGCAGCTCGGTGAGCGTGCCGGAGGCGGCGACCCGGCCGCGGTCGAGGATGACCACCCGGTCGCAGACCCGCTCCACCTCGCCGATCAGGTGCGAGTTGAGCAGCACCGCGACGCCGCGGGACTTCAACGCCAGCACGATGTCGCGCACGTCGACCCGGCCGAGCGGGTCCAGCGCGCTGGTCGGCTCGTCCAGTACCACCAGCTCGGGCCCGGTCACCAGGGCCACCGCCAGCCCGAGCCGCTGCTGCATCCCCTTGGAGAAGCCGCCCACCCGGTCGCCGGCCCGGTCGGCCAGGCCCACCAGCGCCAGGCAGTCCCGCTGATCGCGGGCAGGCACCTCGAGCCCGGACAGCCGGACGTGCAGGGTGAGCACCTCGGCCGCGGTCAGCCATGGCTGGTAGCGGAACAGCTCGGGCAGGTACCCGACCCGGGCCCGCGCGGCCGGGTCGGTGGCCGGCCGGCCGAGCAGCATCACCTCGCCGGCGTCCGGACGCACCAGGCCCAGCAGCATCTTGATCACCGAGGTCTTGCCGGCCCCGTTCGGGCCGAGCAGGCCGACCACGTCGCCGCGGGCCACCTGCAGGGACACGTCCTCGACGGCGTGCCGCTTGCCGTACCGCTTGCGCAGGCCCGAGCACCAGACCGCGGGGGCGGCCGGCAGGCCGGCGACCAGCCACGCCATCTCGTGCTGCGCGGTGCGATTGCGCGCAGCCTTGAGATCCGAGGTCACTGCAGCTCCCGGGCGATCTTCAACACCTCGCCGGTACTCAGCGACCCGGCCACCACGGTCACCTTGCCGTCGTTCACCCACATCACCGCCGCCAGCGTCCGGTCCTTGGTCTCCAGCACGGTGGCCGGCGTGCCGTTCACGCTGTCCTGCCGGGTGCTGACCTGGTCGGCGGGCACCGGCAGCGGCAGGGTGGAGCCGTCCGCGGTGAAGGTGCGCAGCTGCTCGGCCACCTTGTCCGGCAGTCCCGGCAGCGACAGCAGGTAGTCGCGCAGCACCTCGAACGGGGCGCCGGAGGAGTACGCGGTCGGCGCGACGGCCCGGCCCACCACCAGCGCGGGTACCCCGGTGGCCGACTTCCAGACCTCCGCCACGCCGGGGCCGGCCGCCAGCCGCACCGAGCTGCCGTCCACCCCGGCCGGCGGCGCCGGCAGGCTGGCACCCGCCTCGGCGGCGGCCTGGGCGGCCTTGCGCGCGGAGAAGGTGAAGGTGGCGCTTGCCTTGCCGCCCACCTGGTAGGCCGGATCACCGCTCACCCCGCGGGGCAACCGGACCACCTCCGGCACCGCGAGGCCGGTGTCGGCCGCCGCGACCGCCGCATTGGGGACTTCGTGCACGTCCGGCTGGGCGGTCACGTTCAGGGTGCCGTACGCGCTCAGGTTGGGCAGCGCCACCAGATCGGCGGTGCTGAGCGGCACCGCGGTGATCCGCTCGGTGGAGAAGATCTGCAGCCAGTCGTTCGCGGCGGCGGTGCCGGCACCGGCCAGCACCACCCCGACGGCCAGCGCCGCGGCCGCGGGACGGCTCAGCGCCCCTCGCCACCGGGCGGGACGGGCCGGCGTGGCAGCCCGCTCGGGCCGGGGAGCCGGTCCGGCGGTGGTCAGCTGCTGCCAGGCGTCGTCGAGGTCGACGCCGGCATCTGCATCGGTGGCCAGCGCCGCGCCCACCAGGGCGGCGTCGGAGCGGGTGGCGACCAGCGCGTCCAGGCAGTGCTGGCAGTCCGCGACGTGCTGCCGGTCGGCATCGGCCACCCCGGCCGGCTCGTCGAGCAGCCGGCGCAGCACGCCTTCAGTCGGATGACGCATGACGGTTCAACTCCTTGCGCAGAGCGGATTCGGCGCGTCGCACCGTGGTGCCGACGCTGCCTGGGGACAGGTCGAGGGCCGCGGCGACGTCGGCGTAGCTCAGGCCGCTGTGCCGCAGCACCAGGGCCACCGCCTGGTTGCGGGGCAGCGTGGCGAGCGCGGCACGCACCCGGCTGCGCTCCTCCAGCGTGACCACCGCCTCGGCCACATCCGACACGACGGGATGGACCGCGGCGGCGGTCTCCTCCCGCGACGCGCGGCGCCGGCCGGACCGGAGCAGGTTCAGCGCGGTATGGGCGGCGGCGACGCACAGCCAGCCGGTGGCGTCCTCGGCCGGCACGGTGGACCGGCTGAAAGCCAGGAAGGTCTCCTGGGCGACGTCCTCGGCCTGGTCGCGCGAGCCCAGCACCCGGGCGGCCACCGCGACCACCTGCCGGTAGTCGCGGCGGAAGATCACCTCCAGGTCGGCGCGCACCGCACCCGACACGGCCACCTGCCTCTCGTCCCGCCCCGCCGCACCGGTGGCCACCTCGGGTGCCGCCAGGACGGCCGTCGTTGCTCGAACCGGGTCCATGTCCTTACAGCACCGCCGATGGCGGAAATGTGACACCCGGTTGCCCGAGCTAACCACCAGCCGTTCGGGTTCGGCCGGCGCCGCGCACTAGTCCGGGCGGTCAGTGTCCGGCTGACGGTCAGTCGGCCAGATGGTCATAGCCGGACGACGCCGCCCCGCCGGACAGGCTGGCGTACCCCGGCCCGCGGTCGAAGAACGGCCTCGTCGCCGGCCGGGCAGCCCGCAGCCGCTCGCGCAGCGCCGCGGTGGCGGCGTCGTCGACGGCCAGTGAATCTCCGTCGCCGGCCAGCACCACGCCGTAGTCGTCGCGGGCCGCGCCGGCCGACACCTTGCCCCACCGGACGTCGTGCAGCACCGCCGCCGGCGCCCGGTCCAGCGGGTCGCCCCAGCCCCCGCCGCCGGTGGTGCGAATCCGGATCACCTCGCCGGCCCGGACCGGTTCGGCGTCGGCCAACGCGTCCACCTCGCGCTCGTTCGGACCGCCCGGGTCGATCACCACCGAGAACGGCCGGCCGGCCAGGCCGCCCCGCACCCCCCAGCAGGCCAGGATGGAGCGGTCGGCGATGGACATGAAGTGGCCGTCGGACAGCATCCGGATGTGCTTGTCGTAGCCCAGGCCGCCGCGGTACTCCCCCGGCCCGCCGGAGTCCGTCGCCAGGCCCAGCCGCTCGATGAGGAACGGGAACCGGGCCTCGGTGAACTCGGTCGGCAGGTTGCGGGAGTCCGGCACCACGTGGATGGTGTCCTCGCCGTCGGCGTAGTACCGCCCGCCCGAGCCGCCACCGAGCACCTCGCGCATCAGGTACGGCCGGCCGTCCCGGTCGTTGCCGTAGACGCCGGTGTAGCGGATGGTCTCCTGGTCGGCCGGCATCCGGCCGTCCACCGCCTTGGCCAGCACTCCGGCCAGCACCCCGAGCAGCCGCAGGATCACGAACGTCCGGGCGTTGGTCGGCGCCGGGAACACCGGGGTCAGCAGGGTGCCCGGCGGCGGGAAGCGCATCTCGATCAGCGGCACCACGCCCTCGTTGACGTCCAGCTCGGCCATCCGCTCCGGGCTGTCGGCCAGGTTGCGCAGGATCGGCGCCAGCCACTTCTTCAGGAAGTTGCCGTCGGCGTAGTCGGCGCAGTGGTTGATCGGGCCCTTGGCCTGCGGCGCGGTGCCGGCGAAGTCCAGGATCAGCCTTTCCCCCTGCGCGTCGTCCGGCCCGGTCCGGGTCAGCGTGATCCGCTGGGTGTGCAGCTTCGGCGGCTCGACGCCGTCGTGCTCGGCGTAGTCCTCCCAGGTCCAGCTGCCGACCGGGATCTTGGCCAGGATCTCCCGGCGGTAGGTCTCGGTGGTGCGCTCGACGATCTGGTCGAAGCAGGCCTCCACGACCTCGCGGCCGTACCGGGCAAACAGTTCGGCCAGCCGGCGGGAACCCATCAGGCACGCGGCGCACTCGGCGTCCAGGTCGGCGGCCAGCGACTCGGGCATCCGGGAGTTGCGGGTCATGATCCGCAACGCGGCCTGGTTGGGCACGCCCTGGTCCCACAGCTTGATCGGCGGCACCATCAGGCCCTCTTCGAACACGCTGGTGGCGTGGCTGGGCATCGAGCCCGGCACCGCGCCGCCGATGTCGTCGTGGTGCCCGAAGGCCTGCACGAAGGCCACCACCTCTGGTCTGTTCCCGGAGTCACAGAAGACCGGCACCGTCACGCACAGGTCCGGCAGGTGCCCGATGCCGCCCTCGGAGAGGTAGACGTCGTTGTGGAAGAACACATCCCCCGGTCGCATTTCGGCCAGCGGGAAGTCCCGGGCCACCGGGTGCACCAGCGCTGAGTAGCTGCGGCCGGTTAGCTTGCGCAGCAGCCGGTCGTGGATGCCGGCCCGGAAGTCGTGGGCGTCCCGGATCATCGGCGACCGGGAGGTGCGGGCGATGGCGGTCTCCACCTCCTGCTCCACCGAGGCCAGGCTGCCCTGCACGATCTCCAGCACGATCGGGTCGACGCCGGCGCCGCGATCCGGGGTGAGCGAGTCGGTCATCGGGCACCGTCCTTGGTCACCCGCAGGTTGCCGTAGCGGTCCAGCTCGGCGGTGAAGCCGGGATGGATGGGCACCGTGGAGCCGAACTCCTCGATCACCGCCGGCCCGCCGATCCGGTCGCCGGGACTGAGTTTCGTCCGGTCGTACAAGGGAGTCGGCTGGTAGCCGGTGACGTCGAAGCAGACCTCCCGGACGCCGGTCTGCGCCGGCTCCGCGCAATCGGGGTACTCGGCCAGCTGCGGGCGGCGGATCGGGCCGACCCCGGTCACCCGCAGGTTCACCCACTCCACCCGCTGCCGGGGATCGGCGGCGAAGGAGTAGCCGTACAGCTCGGCGTGGGCCTGGTGGAAGTCGTCCGCCACCGCGTCGAGCTCGGCCCAGCCCAGCGGGCCGTCCGGCACCGGCACCCGGACCTCGAAGGCCTGGCCGAAGTAGCGCAGGTCGGCGCTGCGCCGGAACTGCTGCTCGGCCGGCGCGAAGCCCTCCCGGTTCAGCGCCTCGGCGGCCTGGCCGGTCAGCTGCTCGATGATCCGGCTGACCGTGTCGGGTGTGAGCGCGTCGTGCTGCGCGACGCAGGTCTGCACGTAGTCATTGCGGACGTCGACGGTGAGCAGCCCGAACGCCGAGACGTTGCCGGGCTCGGGCGGCACCAGCACCCGGGGCAGGCCGAGGATGTCGATCAGCCGGCAGAGCAGCAGCGACCCGGAGCCGCCGAAGGTGGTCAGGGTGAACTCGCGGACGTCCAGCCCGCGCTGCACGGTGACCTGGCGCAGCGCATTGGCCTGGTTCCACGCCGAGATCTCCAGCACCCCGAGCGCGCAGGCGGCCGGTTCCAGGCCGAGCTTGCCGGCCAGCTGGTGCAGGCCGGTGCGGGCCGCGTCGGCGTCCAGGCCGATCTCACCGCCCAGCAGGTGCGGCGGGATCCGGCCGAGCACCAGGTGCGCGTCGGTGACGGTGACCTCGGTGCCGCCCTTGCCGTAGCACAGCGGGCCGGGTTCCGCGCCGGCCGAGCGCGGGCCCACCTTGAGCGCGCCCTCCGGGGACAGCCAGGCGATCGAGCCGCCGCCGGCCCCAACCGTCACCACGTCGATCATCGGGATCTTGGACGGGTACTGCCCGACGCTGCCCTCGGTGGTCAGCGCCGGCTGGCCGTCCAGCACCACCGCCACGTCGGTGGAGGTGCCGCCGCCGTCGCAGGTGAGCACCCGGTCGTAGCCGGCGTGCTCGGCGATCAGCGCGGCGCCGAGCGCGCCGGCGGCGGGGCCGGACAGCACCGTGCTGATCGGCTGGCGCACCACCTCCTCGGCCGACAGCACGCCGCCGTTGGACTTCATCACGTAGAACGGGATCGGCGGGTCCGGCCGCAGCCCGTCGAGCCGGCGGCGGATGGAGCGGACGTAGCCGGCCACCTTGGGCTTGACCGCGGCGTCCACCAGGGTGGTCATCGAGCGCTCGTACTCCCGGTACTCGCGCAGCACCTCGGCCGAGATCGACACGACCGCATCCGGGTGTTCCGCAGCGAGGATGTCGCGCATCCGCAGCTCGTGGTCGGGGTTGGCGTAGGAGTGCAGCAGGCAGACGCCGATCGTGTCGATGCCCTTTGCCTTGAACCAGCGCGCGGTCTCGCGGGCCTGGTCCTCGTCGAACGGCCGGACCTCGGCGCCGGTGTGGTCCAGCCGGCCGGGCACCGTCCGGACCCGGTCCACCGGCACGATCCGGTCCGGCTTGACCCAGAAGTAGCTGTTGCCGTAGCCGTCCGGGACCGACTGCCGGGCGATCTCCAGCAGGAACTCGTACCCCTCGGTGGTGACGAAGCCGAGGTCGCCGACCTTGCCCTCCAGCAGCTGGTTGGTGGCCACCGTGGTGCCGTGGCTGACCGCGGCGATCGCCGCGCCGTGTTCGGCCTCCGGCAGGCCGAGCTGGCGCAGCACCTTGGCGATGCCGGCCAGGAAACCCTCGGCCGGGTCGCTCGGGGTGGAGGCGGTCTTGGTGCTGATCCGCCGGCCGGTGCCCTCGTCGAAGGCGACCACGTCGGTGAAGGTGCCGCCGGTGTCGATGCCGATCCGAATTCCTGCCACGATCAGGATCCAACTGGCAAATGTTGCTCAGCGCTTGGGCGAATCTTGCCCGAGAAGGCGGGGAGGCGTTGGCATTCACTGGGGCGTAGTCAGTGACTTGTTCCTGCTGTACCTTTGTGGGCTACCCCATGGCTTTTACCATGGATTGCCTTTACGCGAAAGCTCGGCCTATGCCCGGCACCGGCGCACCCGTTACCTCCGGATCGGCGCTGGCCGGCTTCCCCGCGACGTTCTGGTGGGTGTGGGCCGCGACCCTGGTGAACCGGCTCGGCGGCTTCGTGGTGGCCTTCCTGGCGCTCTACTTGACCCTGGAGCGGCATTCCTCGGCGTCGTTCGTAGGGCTCGTGGTCGCGCTGTACGGCCTGGGCGGCGTGCTCGGCAACCTGATCGGCGGCGTGCTCTCGGATCGCCTTGGGCGTCGGATCACCCTGCTGGTGGCACAGCTGGCGACCGCCGTCACCACCGTCGCGCTGGGCCACAGCACGGCTCCGGTGGTCATCGCCGTCGTGGCGTTCTCGGTCGGCATGGCCAGCAACGCCTCCCGCCCGGCCATCTCGGCGATCATCGCCGACATCATCCCGGCGCCGGACCGGGCGCGGGCGTTCGCGTTGAACTTCTGGGCGATCAACCTCGGCTTCGGCGTCTCGGCGGCACTGGCCGGCCTGGTGGCCGAGCGCAGCTTCCTGCCGCTGTTCTACGGCGAGGCCGCGGCCAGCCTGCTCACCGCCGCGGCGGTCCTGATCCGGGTGCCCGAAACCCGCCCGGCTGCCGAGTCGTCCGGGATCGAGGGCAGCCCCGCGCCGCCCGAGACGCACCGGTACAGCATCGCGAGCGTCCTGCGAGACCGGCCCTTCATGAGCCTGGTGGTGATCACCTGGGCGGTGTGCCTGACCTACCACCAGGCCAACTCCACGCTCGCCTTCCGGATGGGCAGGCACGGTTTCACCCCGGCGCAGTACGGCCTCACGGTCGGTGTCAACGGTTTCGTCGTCGTGCTGCTGCAGTTGCCGGTGACCAGACTGGTGCAGGGCGTGGACCGGCGGCTGGTGCTGATGCTGGCCGCGATGCTGACCGGCGGCGGCTTCGGGCTGGTGGCGTTCGCCTACACGGCGCCGGCCTACGCAGGCACCGTGGTGGTCTGGACCCTGGGCGAGATCCTGCTGGCGCCGGCGGCCATGGCGGTGGCGTCGGAGATGGCGCCGGTGGCTGCCCGTGGCCGTTACCTCGGGATCTACGCGCTGGCCTACGCCGGGGCCGCGTTCGCCGGGCCGGCGTTCGGCGGTGCGCTGACGGACTGGTACGGCGACGGCGCGGTGTGGGCCGGGTGCGCCCTGGTTGGCGTGCTCGCCGCGGTCGGTTACGGGCGGCTGGCCGGAGCCGGCACCCCGGCGGTCGCCCTGACGTCCGGCAGCCCGGGCGCCTGACTCCACACCCACAGGGCTGGGTCGGGCTCCGCGCCGTGCAAGTCAGGCCGGAAGACCGCGCGAAGCCATAGCATTTCCACATGGCGGTAGCCGGCGGTCACGTCGCTCGGGGTCCGGTGAGCCCCACCGCGCCGCCAGACCGGCTGCCTGCCACATCTGCAAGGAAGTCCCAGGTGCTTCGGCTGTTCGCGATGTTCCTGGTGGCGCTGCTGGCCGGTGGCTGCGACGGCAGAGGTGGGTCGGACAGACCTCCGGCGACGCTGAGTGACTGTGGCACGGCCGCCGATCCCGGCAGCCCGGACGGCGGCGCCGTCGCCGGGCTGAAGTGGCCGTCCGGCAAACGGCCACTGGGTACGCCGGCCCAGGCCTACTTCTGCCTCGGCAGTTTCACCGGATCCACGGTCAGCTTGATGCAGTCCGGCACCCCGGTCACCGTGCAGCCGAACCAGGTCACGGTGCCGAAGGACGGCGGCGTGATCCCGGTGACCGTCACCGCCACGACGAGCGGGACCACCACCCTGCTGCTGCGGATAGCCGACCCGACCGGCAGGCCGCAACTGCAGCGGGTAGTCGCACAGGTGGTGGCTGACAACGACCGGTGGCACTTTAAGAAGGCCAGCTGACCGGCGGGTAGCCCTGGCGGATGTGCTGCGGCGAATGTTCGTACGACAGCAGGCCGGCTAGGTGGCTACAATTGATTTAGCTAATCTAGCCACCTGGAGGCGTCATGGATGTCGGCATCAAGGACCTGCGCGACAATCTGAGCCGGCACCTCGCCTCGGTCCGGGACGGGCACACCGTGACCGTCACCGACCACGGCCGGCCGGTGGCGAGGATCGTGCCGGCCGGGCGGCCCACCAGGCTGGAGACGCTGATCGCCGATGGCCGGGTGACCAGATCCGGCCGTTCCAAGGGCCCGGCTCCCGATCCCCTGCCGGCTGCCGGAACAGTCACCGATCTCATCGACGACCAGCGGCGGTGATCGGCTACCTCGACACCTCGGCCGTCGTTCCGCTGCTGATCTCAGAACCCAGCAGCCCATCCTGCCGGCGCTTCTGGGACGACGCCGACGCTGTCGTAACCAGCCGGTTGACCTACGTCGAAGCTTCAGCGGCACTTGCCCAGGCCCGACGGCTGGATCGGATCACCAACCGGACGCACCGGAACGCGCTGGCGCTGCTCGATCAGTTGTGGGAGCAGTTCGAGGTCGTCGAAGCCGACCACGTCACCGTTTCCCGGGCCGCGGCGCTCGCCCGTCAACTGGCACTGCGGGGTTATGACGCCGTGCACTGCGCCGCAGCCGAGAGCGTCCAGGACGCGGAGCTGGTGGCAGCCGCCGGCGACCAGGAGTTGCTGCGTGCCTGGGCTGAGCTGGGCGTCGCCTGTTATGACACGACCCGCTCCTGACCGGATCCCGGCCGAGCGTTTGCGCTGTAGGCCAGGCTGAGCGCCGGCCGGCTCAGCCGAGCTTGAAGGGCGTCCGGCCCTCGGAGAGCAGCAGCTCGGCGTTCTTGCGGATCAGCGCCAGGTTGCGGTCGGCCAGGTGGTCGAAGGTCTGCGGCACCGACGAGCCCGGGCTCATCGAGCGCATCGCGGTGTCCGGGTCCAACCGGGCCGACACCCAGCACTCGTGCGACGAGGCCCGCGCCACCACCTCGGCGGTCGGCGTGACGATCATCGAGTTGCCGAAGTAGATCACCCCGCCCGGGTCGGTCCCGGTGGCGTTCGCCCCGATCACGTAGACGTGGTTGTCATACGCCCGGGCCCGGTTGGTCAGCTCCCAGATGTCGGCCGGGCGCAGCAGCGCCGACGGCCGGCAGATCAGCTCGGCGCCGGCCAGCGCGGTGATCCGGGACAGCTCGGGGTAGTCGCCGTCGAAGCAGATGATCACGCCGATCCGGCCCAGCGCGGTGTCCACCACCAGGACGTCCTCGCCCGGCGTCACCCAGCCGCCGCGGTCGGCGCGCTCGGTGCCGAACGGATGGGTCTTGCGGTAGACGCCGAGCAGCTCGCCGGCCGGGTCCAGCACCACCGCGGCGTTGTAGACCACGCCGCGCTCCGGGCCGCGCTCGTACGTCCCCAGCACCAGGTGGGTGCCGAGCTCGGCGGCCAGGTCGGCGAACGGTTGCAGCACCTCACCGGGCAGCTCGCTGACCAGGTCCCACAGTTCTTCGGCGGCTACCCCAGGGGTGAAGCCGGTGGTCACCGACTCGGGCAGCACGATCAGCTCGGCCCCGGTCGAGGCGTGGCACTGCCGGGTCAGCGTGAGCGCCCGGTCGGTGTTGGCGGCCACCCCGGCGGCGGTCAACGGCCCCGGCGCGGGCGCCACCTGCACCGCGGCCGCTACGAACTCACGCATCGTCAAGCCTCCGTCCACCCCGGGCCACCCGCACCCCGACCAGTACCCCGGCCAGTGCGGTGGCGGCACCGAACACCGCTCCCAGTATGAACGACACCGGCTCACCGGTACGAGCCGCGAGCCGTCCCGGCCCGGCATCGCGGTACACCGTCGGCATGCCGGCGGTTCCCGCCTCGCCGATCGGGGCCGGGGCCATCGACCGGGCACCGGTCAGCACCTCGTCCACCGCGGCGAAGAACTCGCCGGCGAGCTTCTTGGCCACCCCGGCCAGCATCCGCTGCCCGACCCCGCCGATCACTCCGCCGACCACCGCATCGGCGTCATAGCGCAGCCGGGTGGCATCGCCTTCCTCGACAAGGGTCACCGTCACGTCCGCGCTGACGGTGCCCGGGCCGCCGGCACCGGATGCCTTCATCAGGAAGGTGTTCGGCTCCGGCAGCTCGGCCAGCGACACCGTGCCGGTGTAGCTGCCCTTGATCGAGGCCACCCCCGCGGTGACCGTCATGTCGTAGCTGTCCGGGCCGGTCGTCACCAGCCGCTCGCAGCCGGGGATGGTGGCCACCAGCACCGCCGGGTCGCGCAACGCCGTCCAGACCCGCTCGACCGGCGCGTGCAGCACCGCCTCGCCCGCCACCTTCACGACCGGTCCCCTTCCTGCTGGCCCGGCACGGCATGTGCCGCCCGGAGTTCGAAAAGCTCGCTCGGCGAGATCGGCATCGAGGTGATCGCGAAACCCTCGGCGTCGGAGATGGCGGCGGCGAACACCGCCGCGCTCGGGATCACCCCGGCCTCGCCGGCGCCCTTGATGCCCAGCGGGTTCAGCGGCGAGGGCGTCTCCAGGTGGTCGATCTCGATCGAGGCCGGCACCTCGGAGACGTAGGGCATCAGGAAGTCCATGAACGAGGCGTTCTGCAACTGCCCGGACTCGTCGTAGGCCATCCGCTCGTAGAGCGCTCCCCCGACGCCCTGTGCCACGCCGCCGTGCACCTGGCCCTCGACGATCATCGGGTTGATCAGGGTGCCGCAGTCGTGCACCACGCAGTAGCGCAGGATCTTGATCTCGGCGGTGTCCGGGTCGGTCTCCACGATCACCGCGTGCATCCCGTTGGCGAAGGTGGACCCCACCGGCGAGTAGTAGTCCCGGCCCTCGATGCCGGGCTCGTCGTCCTCGCCGACCGGTGGCTGGTCCGGATGCCCGACCACGAACTGGGTGGCCGCCTTGGACGCCTCGTCGAAGGCGTAGCGCAGCGGGTTGGACAGCACCGCCACGGTGCCGAGCGAGATCTCGGCACCGGGACTGCCCTTCACCCGCACCCGGCCCTCGACGATCTCCAGGTCACCGGGCTCGGCCTCCAGCGCGTCGGCCGCCACCTTGAGGATCTTGGCCCGGGCCGCCCGGGCCGCCAGCGCGATCGCCGAGCCGCTCATCACCGCGGCCCGGGAGGCGAATGTGCCGACCGCGTAAGGGAAACGCCGGGTGTCGCCGGTGACCACCTCGATGTCGGACATCGGCACGCCCAGCTCGTCGGCCACGATCTGGGCGAACGCGGTCTGGTGGCCCTGGCCCTGCGAGGTCAGGCCGGTGGCCACCTTCACCTTGCCAGTGGTCTCGACCTGGACGTGGCCGCCCTCGTACGGGCCGACGCCGGTTCCCTCGACGTAGCAGGCCAATCCGATGCCGACCCGGCGTCCCTCGGCGCGTGCGGCGGCCTGGTAGGCCGGCCAGTCGTCCCAGCCGACGAGCTTCTTCAGCTTGGCCAGCGACGCCGGGAAGTCCCCGGAGTCGTACACCAGCGGCCGGCCGTCCTGGAAGATCAGGCCGTGGTCGTAAGGCATCTCCTCCGGCTGGATGAAGTTGCGCTCCCGCACCTCGGCCCGATCCAGGCCCAGGTAGCCGGCGATCGCGTCCATCGTGCGCTCCATCGCGTACACGCCCTGCGGCCGGCCGGCGCCACGGTACGGAGTGACGATCACCGTGTTGGTGTAGAGGGATTCGAACTCCACCCGGTACGCGCCGGGCTTGTACGGCCCGAGCAGCTGGGTCGAGGTGATGATCGGCACGATCAGCCCGTACGGGATGTAGGCGCCGTGGTCGTGCCAGAACCGCACCGACAGCCCCAGCAGCCGGCCGTCGTCGTCGAAGCCGACCTCGACGTGCTGCTGCTGGCCGCGCTCGTGCGCGGAGGAGATGAAGTGCTCACGGCGGTCCTCGGTCCACTTCACCGGACGGCCCAGCGCGCGGGCCGCCATCGGCACCAGCACCTCCTCCGGCCACGGGTGCACGATCTTGACCCCGAAGCCGCCGCCGACGTCCGGGGTGATCACCTCGACGCTGCCCAGGTCCAGGCCGAGCTTGACCGCCACCGCGGCGCGCACCCCGGTCGAGGTCTGGGTGGAAGTCCAGATCCGCAGCCGCTGCGCGTCGGCGTCCCAGCGGGCCAGCACCCCCCGGCCTTCCAGCGGGGTGCTGGCCGAGCGCTCCACGGTCAGGTCCAGCTCCAGCCGGTGCGGGGCGGCGGCGATCGCGGCGGCGGCGTCGCCGACCTCCTGCACCAGGTGGGCGGCCACGTTGCCCGGCACGTCCGGATGCACCAGCTGCTCGGCGGCTCGGGCGGCGGTGATCCCGACCACCGGCGGCAGCACCTCGTAGCTGACCACGATCCGCTCGGCGGCGTCCTCGGCCAGGTAGCGGTTCTCGGCCACCACGAACGCCACCGCCTCGCCGACGTAGTTGACCTCGTCGCGGGCCAGCGGGTACTGGGTGCGGCCATGGGTCAGCGCCGGGTGCGGGATCAGCAGCGGCAGCGGGTCGGCCAGCGGGCCGGTCAGGTCGTCGTAGGTGTAGATGGCCAGCAGGCCCTCGACCTCCAGCGCCCCGGTGACGTCGATGTCGAGGATCTTGGCGTGCGCGTGCGGCGAGCGCAGCACCGCCACCTCGACCGCGTCGGCTCCCAGGTCGTCGAGGTAACGGCCGTTGCCGGTCAGCAGCCGGCGGTCCTCGACCCGGCGGACCGGCTCGCCCATCATCCGGGTGGTCACGACGCACCCCGCTCCCGGGTGAGCTCGGCAGCGCGCAGCACGGCCGCGACGATGTTCTGGTAGCCGGTACACCGGCACAGGTTGCCGCCGATCAGCTCCCGGGCCTGCTCGGGCGTCGGGTCGGGATTGTCGGCCAGCCCGGCGGTGATAGTGGTGAGGAAGCCGGGCGTGCAGAAGCCGCACTGCAGGCCGTGGCACTCGGCGAAGGCCTGCTGCACCGGCGACAGTTCGCCGGCTGTGTCTCCAGTACCTGCCAGGCCCTCCACGGTGGTGATCTGCTCGCCGTCCATGCTGACCGCCAGCAGCAGGCAGGAGCGCATCGGCACACCGCCGACCAGCACCGTGCAGGCGCCGCACACCCCGTGCTCGCAGCCGACGTGGGTGCCGGTCAGGCCCAGGTCGTGGCGCAGGCAGTCCGACAGCAACCGGCGGGCCGGCACCGCGACGCGATGCTCGATGCCGTTGACGGTGAGGGCGACCCGGTGCCTTGCCTCTGACTGCACGGCTCCCGGCTGGATGGCTTCGCTCACGCGGCGACCTCGGCAGCGGCACCGGCGGCCCGCCGGGCGGCGATGCCCAGCGCCCGGGCGGTCAGCACCCCGGCTAGCTGGCGGCGGTAGGCCGCGCTGGCGTGGATGTCCGGCTCCGGGTCCACCGCGTCCCGGACCAGAGCGGCCACGGCCGACTCCGGGCCGGCGTAGTCCGCGTCGTACGCCCGGCCGCCGGCCGCCCCGGTGAGGTCCAGCACCAGCGGGGTGGGCGCCACCGACAGGTAGCCGGCCCGGGCGGTGGCGATCCGCAGGTCGGAGTCGAGCTCGACCAGGACGGCCACCCCGCAGACCGCGTAGTCGCCGTGCCGGCGCGACACCTCGAGGAACGCGGTGCCGGACCGGGCGCCGAGGGCCGGAAAGCTCGCCTCGACCGCCAGCTCACCGGGCCGGACGGCCGACTCCAGCGGCCCGAGGAAGAACTCGCCGGCCGGCACGGTGCGCCGGCCGGCGGTCGAGGCCAGCGTCACCGAACCGCCCAGCAGGCACAGCACCGCGGGCAGCTCGGCCGCCGGGTCGGCGTGCACCAGGCTGCCCACCGAGGTGCCGCGGTTGCGGATGGTCGGGTGGGCGACCGCGGCCAGCGCCTCGGCCAGCAGCGGCTGGCGGTCCCGGGCACCGGCGTCGTGCAGCACCGCGGCGTGCCGGGCCAGGGCTCCGACCCGGACGGCGTCCGGGCCGGAGCGTACGTAGGCCAGCTCGGCCAGCCGGTTGACATCCACCAGCCGGGACGGCGCGGCCAGCCGCATCGACAGCAGCGGCAGCAGGCTCTGGCCACCGGCGAGCACCTTGGCGTCCGGGCCGAAACCGGCCAGCAGGTCCAGGGCCTCGTCGAGAGACTCCGGACGGCTGTAGTCGAACGCTGGCGGCTTCACCCTGTCCCAGAACCTCCCTGTCCGTGCCTCGGTGCGTCGGTGCCTCGGTACGTCGACGCGTCGGTGCCCTGGTAGGTCGGCGCGTCAGCGTCTGGGTACCTCGGCGTGTCAGTGCCCTGCGTGGGTCGGTCGGTGATCGGAGCGGTGTTCTCCACCACCGGGGTCACCCCGACCCTGGGAGCAAGGATATGCACCAGGTGGTAGCCGATCAGCACGATCAGGGTGCCGGCCGCGATTCCGGTGATCGAGAAGGTGTCGGTGAACTTGATCGCCAGGTTGCCGATGCCGGCAATGATGCCGGCGGCCAGCGGCACCAGGTTGACGGGATTGCCGAAGTCGACCCGGTTCTCCACCCAGATCTTGGCGCCGAGCAGGCCGATCATGCCGTACAGCACCAGCGTGATGCCGCCGAGCACCCCGCCGGGGGTGGCGGCGACGATCGCCCCGAACTTGGGGCAGAACCCGAACAGGATGGCCACCACCGCGGCGATGTAGTACGCCAGCGTGGAGTAGATCCGGGTCGCGGCCATCACGCCGATGTTCTCGGCGTAGGTGGTGGTCGGCGAGCCGCCGACCAGCGAGGCCACCGCGGTGCCGACGCCGTCGCCGACGAAGGCCCGGCCCAGGTAGGGGTCCAGGTCGTCGCCGGTCATCTCCGAGACCGCCTTGACGTGGCCGGAGTTCTCGGCGATCAGCGCGATCACCGACGGGATCACCAGCAGGATGAAGGTGATCTTGAAGGTGGGCAGGTGCGGGCCGGTGAGCGGGCCGAAGGTCGGGCTGATGATGTCCTGCGGCCAGCCGATCCAGTCGGCGCTGCGCACCCCGCTCCAGTCGATCCGGTGGCCGGTGCCGGTGCAGGCGGTGGTGACCGCACCGCCGCACTTGGGCACGTCGTTGATCCGGTCGGCGATCCAGCTGATCAGGTAGCCGAAGATCAGGGCCAGGAAGATCGCGATCCGGCTCAGGAAGCCGCGCACCAGCACCGCGAGCACCAGCACGAACAGCGCGGTGAGCAGGCCGATCCACTGCTCGGTCGGGAAGTAGATGCTGGTGGCCACGGTGGCCAGGTTGAAGCCGATCAGCATCACCACCGCGCCGGTGACCGCCGGCGGCAGCACCAGGCGCACGAACCGGCTGCCGCCGAAGTGCACCAGCAGGCCGACCGCGGCCAGGATCAGGCCGGCGATCAGGATCGCGCCGGTGACGTCGGCGGAGTCGCCGTCCTGCGCGCGGATCGCGGCGACCGCGGCCACGAACGAGGCGGAGGTGCCGAGGTAGGACGGCACCCGGCCCTTGACGATCAGCAGGAACAGGATGGTCGCGACGCCCGACATCATCACGGCCAGGTTCGGGTTCAGGCCCATGATCGCCGGGAAGACGAAGGTGGCGCCGAACATCGCCACCACGTGCTGGGCGCCCAGGCCGCCCATCCGCAGCCAGGACAGCCGTTCGCCGGGACGCACCACCGCGCCCGGCGGCGGCGTCTTGCCGTCGTAGACCAGTTTCCATCCGAACGCAGACATCATGGCCTCCCGAGCATGGGGTATGGCCGCCCGGTTTCCGCCGGGCAGCCTCAGCTACACGGTGCAGTGTTGGGCCAAAGATCGGCTTGACGGCTGTGACACGCCGCAGCCGGGAGCGGGGTGGCCGGGACAGCGCGGAACTACCCGGCGAACCGGTCGGATCCCCGCCCCGGCTGGGTGCGGTCAGCTCAGTCGTCGCCGAGGGAGCGCAGGATTCCGAGCAAACCATGGGTCTCCTCGGCCGGCCCGGCACTGAACCAGAGGTCGGAGGTGGCACCAGCCGTTCCGTTGCCGGGCATCAGCGCCCACAGGCCGTCGATGGCCAGCGGGTGGCCGTCGGCACGGCGCAGGGTGCCCGCCATCTTTCCGGAGCGGTCGAAGGCGTAGATCCGGCCGTCGCCGAAGTTGCCGACCAGCACCTTCCCGCTGAAGTCGCCGAACCCCTCGGGTGCGATGGTCATCCCCCAGGGCGAGTTCAGCACGCCGCGGCTGGCGAACCGGTGCAGGAACTTTCCGCTCGTGCTGAAGACATTGACGAAACCGTGGCCGGAGCCCGCGACGTCGTCGTGCTTGTCGGCGTCCTGCTTGGCGTAGCTGACATAGACCCGGCCGTCGAGCACCGCGACGTTGAAGGGCGCGTACCCGTGCGGAATGCCGACGCTGCGGAAGCCGTGCACCGGCACCGGCTGGAAGGCGCCGTCGAACACGTCGATCCGGTCGGCGGCGAAGTTGGCCGCGAGCAACCGGTTGCCCGACGAACCGGCCACCAGTGCCAGGCCCTTGTAGACGCCGCCCCTGCTCGGCGCCACCAGTACGGCCGTGCTGCCCTGCGCGGGATTCCAGGCGCTGATGTCACCGTTCTCACCGGCGAAGACGAAGAAGGCCTTTCCGCCGGACGGCAGGGCGAAATCGCCGGTGCTGTTGAACACCTGGCCGGTGGGCGAGCCACCGCCCGGGATCGACACGACCAGCGGCACGATGCTGGCCGGCTCACCCGGCTTGGTCGCGCCGCGGTACAGCGTGGACTTGCTGGTGCCGTTGTCCGACACCCAGATCGGGCTGGTCGGGCCGGCCGACAGGCCCCAGGCGTTCACCAGGTTCGGGTCCAGGACTTGCGCCAGGCCCGGCACGTCGGACACCAGGTTGATCTGCCGGTAGCCATCCGCATCGTGCCCGGATCGGCCGCCGTGCGCGGCGACCCTGCCGGCGGTGGCCGCCTCCGCCGGCGCGGCAACCACCGTGCCGAGGGTGAGCGTCACCACCGTCGCGAGAAGCGCCGCCTGACGGCCGGAGAGCGCAGCTGTGATCATGGTGTGCCTCCAGAGGAGTCCGAGTGTGGCGCGTCCTGCTGGCGCGCCAGCGTGCACGCCCGGGACTACGGCACTGATCTCTGCCCGGTTCAACCCCCGGCCGGCGAATCCGGCGGCACCGGCCGGCTCCTAGGGTCGCTGTGTTGCGCCGGGCTCGCCGCGGCCGGCTACCGGCTCGTGGCCGGCAGCGGGCTTGCGCACCGGGTACTCGTGCTTGAACTGCGGATGATCGGTGGCGCAGTGGTCGTCCAGCTCGGTCTTCCAGGTGAAGCGCAGTTCGCACTTGGGGCATTGATGGATGGTCATGGCGACTCCCCCGGCCGGCGCCGTCACTCTGGCCGCGTACCGTGCCGTTGCGTTCAACGGTAGGACGGCACCGGACCGAACGCCATGCCTTGCCGGTAACGGTGCGGATCAGCGCTCGGCGTCGAGATCCCGCACCATGGCGTCGGCGTCGAGGTCGCCGTCCGGCCCGTCCGTGGGTCCGGTGAGGGCGAGCACCGACAGCAGCTCGTAGCCGACGTGCGCGGCGGCGATGCCGGTGATCTCGGCGTGGTCGTAGGCCGGCGACACCTCGACGATGTCGGCGGACACCACGTTGGCGCCCATCAGGCCGCGCAGCACGGCCAGCAGCTCGCGGGAGGTCATGCCGCCGGCCTCGGGCGTCCCGGTGCCGGGCGCGAACGCCGGGTCCAGCACGTCGATGTCGATCGAGACGTAGACCGGCCGGTCGCCCAGCCGGGCCCGCATCCGCTCGATGGTGCCGGCCACCCCGAGGGTCTCCAGCTCCGTGCAGTGCACGGTCGCGAAGCCCAGGTCGAAGGACTCGGTGAGGTCTTCCGGCCGGTACAGCGGGCCGCGGATGCCGATGTGCAGGCAGTGCTCGCGGTCCAGCAGGCCCTCCTCCGAGGCCCGGCGGAACGGCGTGCCGTGCGTGTACGGCGCGCCGAAGTAGGTGTCCCAGGTGTCGAGGTGCGCGTCGAAGTGCAGCACCGCGATCGGCCCGTGCAGGGCGTGCATCACCCGCAGCAGCGGCAGCGCGATGGTGTGGTCACCGCCCAGCACCAGCAGCTTGCCGCCGGCCGCCAGCTCCGCGGCGCCGGCCTCGATCTGGCCGATGGCCTGGCCGATGTCGAACGGGTTGACGGTCAGGTCACCGGCGTCGACCACCTGCTGGGTGCCGAACGGCGACACCTCCAGCGCCGGGTTGTACGGGCGCAGCAACCGGGAGGACTGCCGGATGTGCGCCGGGCCGAACCGGGCGCCCGGCCGGTAGCTCACCCCGCTGTCGAACGGCACGCCCAGCACGGCGACGTCGTAGTCCGGCACCTCATCGCGGCGCGGCAGCCGGGCGAAGGTGGCCAGGCCCGCGTAGCGCGGGACCACCGCGCCGTCCAGCGGGCCGACCGGTACGGCTGGGTCGTCAGTGGCCATGTCCCAGTATGGCGCGCGGCGTCCGGTCAGTCCGCCGGGCCGAGCACCAGGGCGACCGCCTCGGCCGGCGTCCGGGCCACCCGGAACCCGGCGACCGGCTCGCCGGCGGGGTCCAGCACCGACCAGCCGGCCAGCACCGCGAGCGGGCGTTCCCGGGTGAGCGCATAGCCGATCTCGATCAGCGTGCCGGGGTTGCAGCCGACCGCGATCACCGCGTCCGCGCTGCTGACCAGCGCGCCGTCCCGGGCCTCGCCGAGGCCGGTGGCCAGCGCGTGGTCCAGGTACGGGTTGCCGGCCGACCGGTCGGTGCCGGGCAGCAGCCCGATCGAGCGGCCCGGCGGCGAGGCCTCCCGGGCGCCACGGGCCGCCGCCTCCATCACCCCGGCCAGGCCGCCGCACAGCAGCACCGCGCCCCGGGCGGCCAGTTCCGCGCCGACCTGGTAGGCGAGGGCGGCGAGCTGTGGGTCGGCCGTCCCGGGCCCGATCACCGCCACGTAGCGATCGGTCGCGTTCAGTGCTCCGACACCGCCACCCGCTCCAGCAGGCTGAGCGCGTCCTGCATGCCGGCCTCCATGCCGGACTCCAGGACCGCGTCGCGCACCTGCCGGCTGCCGTACTCGCCCAGGATGGTCATGCCGGTCCGGCCGTCCCGTTCGGTCAGGGTCATCGTCTGCAGCGCCGGCGCGTCCGGCATCCGCTCGTAAATCTCACTCCAGACCAGCCGCTGGCCCGGCACGATCTCGCGGTACTCGCCGGAGAAGGCCACCTCGAACCCGTCCGGGGTGACCTGGACGAAACGCCACCGGCCGCCCACCCGCAGGTCGACCTCGGCGACCGTCACCTCGCCGCGGTTGGCGTGCCACCAGCGCCGGATGAGGTCCGGCGTCGTCCAGGCCCGGAAGACCAGCTGGCTGGGCGCGGCGAACTCGCGGGTGATCAGGATCTGGCTGTCGGTGGGCAGCGTCACCACGGCGGCGCCGCTACTGGTCGGTGCAGTCATCTCTCAGGCTCCGTTTCCTTCAGTTCCTGCAGTACGTCCTCCAGCCGGTCCAGGCGGGCCGACCACAACCGCTCGTAGTTGCGCAGCCAGTCCGAGACGGGCTTGAGCGAGGCGGCGTTGAGCCGGTACCGCCGGTGCCGGCCGTCCTCGCGCACCTCGACCAGGCCCACCTCGCGCAGCACCCGCAGGTGCTTGGACACCAGCGGCTGCGCAAGCTCCAGGGCCGCCACCAGGTCGGTGACGTCGCGCTCGCCGGTGGCGAGCAGGTCCAGAATCTGGCGGCGGCGGGCCTCGGCTATCGCGTTGAACGCGTCCGCCGTGGTCGCCGCCCGTGCCATGCGGCAATCATATTCCGATATAGGAATACGTCAAGTCATAAGCCATAGAGCATCGGTCATAGGTGGCGCTGCTGCGTCGAGGATCAGGCGGTGTCGCGGACGTACTGGGAGCAGAAGACGTCAGCACCGTTGTTCGCCGGCAAGATCCGGTAGGCGATCGTTTGCCCTCGGTGACGCTGCCGTTGCTGATGGCGCGCACTTTGCCGTCGGCGTCGCTGGTGTTATAGACCTCGTCGTTATTGCTCGGTGCTGACCACGTACTAGTTGACCGAGATGCCCTCCCCGTTGCGCCCTAGTTGTCGCAGGCGGTGAAGATCTCCCCGTAGCTAGCGAAAGTGGGCGGTGCCGTACCGGGCGGGGTGGTCACTGTTCCACAGGCCGAGGGGCCGTCGGCGCTGGCCGGCGAGGCGCCGATCACCGAGGTCAGGAACAACGAGGCCAAGGCCAGTCCGGTCAGCAGCACCCGCTTGATCATGGGTTCTCCTGAGGGCCTCGACGACGATGGACCGCTCTGCACTACCTAACACAGGCACCAGCGAGACCGATGTCGAGGCGCCCTGCTCAATGCCGCACCTGGCGACTAGGGCTCAGCCATAGGTTGGTGGCCGAAAGTGAGAGGTGCCGGCTACTAGCCACCGGTCTCGAGCAATAGCCGGTCCAGCGCGGCGACAGCGGGACCACGATAGCGCGCCACGCGTGGGTTGCTCTCGTCTAGGGCTTTCGCCAGGTCGAGCAGCCGCCTAGACTCTTCGGCAAGTTCTCGTTGTTGAGTAGCTCCTATAGGCGCCAATCGAAGCCAGTCCACCCCCTGCTGAGCCAGCACGACATACGCGTGGGGTGACGCCGCGCCACGATGCAAGATTACCGTATGCAAGTCATTAATAGCATCCATACCCATTTTGGTTGCTTCTATGCTGCTGATTCGGCGTGCAACCCTGAGTCGCAAATAAGAGAATTCTGTCAGGACGTTATGATGCTTTTCGCCGCCCGGCGTTGTCATAGCAGCAGTGAGGTCATGCATGGCAAGATTGTCTTCACCTTTTTCCACTTCAAACGACCCACGCTGAAGCCAGTAATTGAAGTCATCCTGCAATAAATCTTCGACCGAATCATATACGCTGCGGGTAACGGACGGTGGCAGTTGCAGGCCAATCAGGTATGAATGACTCAGAAGTCGGATTAGCGTGCGTCGCGCCGGCTGAGAGCTATCTCGCGATTTGGCAGCAGCAGCAGAAAACGCTCGCAGCGTACCTTTGAGGATGCCAGCAAGCAGCCCGTTCTTGGCTGTGTAGGCCCGCACCTCCTCCGCGATCAGGTCATGACGAACCCTGTAGCGGCCAGTGCCCGGGATCAGACGGATCAGGTCGGCGCTCAAAAGCCTGTTGAACTCCCGCCAGGCTGTCTTGGGGTCGCTACCATGCGCCCCGATAGTTGCCGCAGCAAGGGCTTGATCGATAGTCATCCCTTCGCGTTCTGCGCTGACCAGCGAGATACAGCCGTAAATGTATAGGGCCATATCGGATAGCTGGGCACATTCGCTGGCAATTCGTTGCGTAAATGGCACGCCGGACGTCGCCTGGATCATCCCGACAAGCAACTGTCCGGCAGCGTTCTCAAGCAGCAATCGCTCGACTTCGGCATCGGAAAGTCGCTTGTTCGCTACAGCCAGGTGCTCGCGCAGAAGGTGCACCAGCGACTTGATGTCGCTAGCTATAAGGTCACCTAGGGTTTGCCTAGTAGTAAAAGGCATTACCTCAATAAGGTGCTCACGCACCGTACGAACACCTGCTATTACAACACGGCGGTGATCCGCTGATCCCCGTAGCTCGTCGATGAGATGCGCGGCTTCAGCTCCGAAAACATCGACGTCGTCGATGAAGATAACCTCAGCGGCGTCGTTGATGATGTCCTCGACTATGTCACCGATCCTGCCGATCGTAGCCGAATCAACCCAGGCAACCTGTCGGCCGTTATTACTAACCTCAAGCGCGCACTGCATAAGAGCGGTACTTCGACCGCTTCCTGCGGTGCCCGTAACGACATGAACCGTTCCGGGATCTGCTTTCTCGATCTTTGCAACCAGCTGCTGTTGGCTAGCCAGTGGGATCGTAAAACCGTCACGGATATCACCCCAGGTCGGGCTGGCTCCAAGCAGAAACTTTCGACTGCCGGCGGGGCTCTTCTGCATAAGGCTGTCGATTCCGATATTGGACCGCTGACTGGCTGACCGACGACGGCGCTGCCGATAAAGGCCCTCAGCCACTTGTGCACGGCTCGGTTGCAGCATCGACTCAATAAAAAGGTGAACTGACTTGCGAATCCAATAAACGTCATATCTGGCCAGAATTGCCGCATACTGAGGTGGCAAATTTGGGCAGACTAGATATGATGTCGGTTTATACTTCGACGGCGACGTACCGCGATCCGAAATCCATTTCCAGAAGTTAAGCGAAACAACATCATCGGTTAGGAACACGGTCCGAGATCTAGCCAGTAGTTGCCTGGCGAACTGGGTCCAATCCGCAGATGAGTTCTCTCGGTCTTGCAAGGAGAGATCCGTAGGTAGACGTAGCTGCAGACTGCCCTGTGGAGGCACTGCAGCGGCCAGTCTCAAAGCTGGTTTGGCGAACGGCTCCGGCAGGCTAAATGGCTCTTCGGTACCGTCGACGAGCATGTATAAGGCATTTTTGCTGGACGCCTCTTTATGCACTTCGTCCAAGTCTCGCAATGGAGACATGTAAATCAATGCAGACCATGGCGCGTCAAGAAGGCGGCGCATCTCAGCGAGTGAACTTTCAGTCGGCCATCCGAAATGCTCGCCTACCAATTCACGGGCTTTTTTTGGATCTCGGTCGGCGATAATCATTAGCAGTTGTTCAAGTGTCGTTATACCATCGTCTGGTATCCCTGCCCCAAGCTGTTCCCAGAGCACCGCACGGAATTCTCGAACTGCGAGCTTCTGCGTTCCGAGAACGTCAACCTGCCGGTCACCGACGATGGCAACCATCTCTCCCGAACTAAGGTCGGCTAGGAACGCTGCCTCTACAGTGGCTGTATCGTCGGCAGGATGTCCCAAGGTCGAGGTTTCGTTGGCGGGATGTCTTGAGATCGGCGTTGAATGAAGGCCCCTCTCCGCCTTATTAGGGGCCTTTGAACTTCGTTCGACGATCTTGACAGCTTTAGAGGCGCTGGCATCCCTAGCGAGTCCGAAAGTCGAACTGCGATCAATTGACCAAACGCCAGAACCGGTACGTACTGCCTCACGCGGCCAAACCTTAAGATCGACCTCCAAGTCATCCATGGTTAACGTCAGTACTGCGTAGCCGTGTCGACGCCTCTCATCCGACTTACCGTAATTCTCAAGCCCGAACAAGGACAGACCTTGGTGGGTCAAGTAGCTAGCGGTGGACCCTAATGCGGCCAGAGAGTACTTCTGTTCATGTAAGTGGCCACAAAGATGTAGACGAACATTAGTCACTTCATTGAACAACGAATCAACAGTCGAATCTGCACCAGCAATCCAAGACATCGGATGGTGAGTCAGAACAATGCAAACATCATGTTGAGAAGACCACTTTGGCAAGTCCCCTCCACAGGCGAACTGCGCCTGTTCTGCAGTAAGAGTTAAGCTCCCAGCAGTGGCTCGGTCAGAAATATGCCGGAAGGCGCTATTTAGACCTAGAATGCCGATTCGCATCCCGTTTTCAACTAATGTTGCAGAAAATTCACCAGGGAGAATTCCAGTGTAAGAGCTATCTACCAAGGGTAATGGCTGATCTCTTAGCCAATTCTGGTAGTTAGCGAACAAGTCCGAGACAAACGGCCTCAGATAAAAATCACTGTCGGCCATAAACGCAGCCTGTGTCTCATAATTCCACGCCTGTTCAAGGACTGTTTGCTCGGCAGAAGGTTTCAAGGGTCGCGCTACGTCATGGTTGCCTGGCACCACCGCTACTGACGGAAATTTATCGGTCCGCTCAAGTAGCCACAGTCCTAGGTCTTCAAGAAACGCAGTTGCTAGCCCATACTCCCCTTCAATTGCCTTATTAGCTATATCGCCAGTTAGCGCAATTAGGTCGATTGGCCCACTCTTGTTGATTACGTAATCAAGATCGCTTAAAAACTGGGCACGAACGGTCGGCCACCTGGCGTCCATCCCAGCTTGTCCGAAATGGATATCAGTCAAGTGCAGGATGTTCACATGCGGCATGCAGCTCCAACTCCCGTCATTACCAGTTTCCGGCCAGCCACCGTGCGGTCGAGCTGGAGCCATACGGTGCGACGATACCGAACGAATGCTGACATGGAGGTAGTTTTATTTGAGCAGTTGCGACATAACACCTTGAGCAATCATGGCGCTCTAGATGCCGCGCATCTGGACGACCTGCAGGGCCAGCGCCACGTCCAGCCGCAGGTGCGGGTCGGTGGTGAACGGCCCGACGATCCGTTCCAGCTTGCTGATCCGGTACCGCAGCGTGTTGTAGTGGAAGTGCAGCAGCCGGGCGGTCTCGGCGACGTTGAGGTTGGTGTCCAGCAGCGTCTGCAGCGTCAGCCGCAGGTCGGCGGCCTCGGCGGCGTCACTGGCGAGGTCGCCCAGCACCTCGGTGGCGAAGGACTTCAGCTCCCCGGTGTCGGGCACCAGCGACAGCAGCCGGTGCACGCCGAGCGAGTCGAAGTGCGAGACGCTGCCGTTGCCGTGCACCCGCCGGCCCACCGACACCGCCTTGCGGGCCTGGGCGTAACCGGTGGCGATCTGGGCGGGCTCCAGCACCCGGCGCGACACCCCGGCGCTGAAGGACTGCCGGCCGCCGCCCCGGTCGCCGGAGACGGCCGCGATCAGCTCGGCCACGATCCGGGACGCCTCCCCCGAGCGCACCGGCACCAGCGCCACCACCTCGTGGCTGAAGCCCACCACCGGCGCGGCCTTGTCCCGGGCCCGCAGCACCTGCTGCCAGGCCGAGACGAACCGCTCGTGCTGCGAGCGGTGCACCACCGAGGGCCCGGCCGGCACCACCCCGGGCTTGCTGGGCTCGGCGGCGTCCAGCTCGGCCACCAGCACCACCATCGGGCGGTCGATGTCCCAGCCGAGCGAGCGGCAGTGCTGCACCACCGGCTCGTCCACCGGGATCTGGCCGGTCAGCACGTCGCGCAGGTAGTCGCCGCGGAACTTGCCCTCCACGGCCGAGACCGCCAGCTCCTTGGTGATGGTCAGCGCGGCCACGATCGCCACCCGCTCCAGCGCCTGCACGGTGCCCGGCGGCAGCCCGTCCGGCTGCCGGTAGGCCACGATCCGGCCGTGGTCGACCCCACCGGCCACGATCGAGGTCATCGCGACCTGACCGCCCCGCGGGTCGTCCGGCGCCGGCTGCAGGCCGATCCGAAGCCGCTCGACGAGGAACCGGCCGCTGGCGTCGAACAGGTCCGCCATCTCGATGCCCTGCCGGTGCCCGGTGCCGCCCTCGGTGGCCAGCACCCGGCCGTCCGGCGTGGTGATCAGCAGCACGCAGTCCAGCAGCCGGGACACCTCGTCGGCGATCTGGGGCAGGCCGCCGCCGTTGAGCACGATCGTGGCGATCGCCTGGTGCAGCGCGTCGGCCTGCTTTAGCACCTGGCTCTGCCGGTCCAGCAGCACTCCGAAGACCTCGGCCAGCACCTCCTCGAAGGCCAGCCCGGCGGGCAGCCGCAGCACCGGGAAACCCAGCTCGTCAGCGAACTCGACCACCGGCAGCGGCAGCGGCTCGGCACCGAGCCGCAGCGCCAGGCCCGGCACCTGGCGGGCGTCCAGGTCGGCGATCAGGGCCAACAGGTCGGCAGTGCGCTCGCCGTCGGTCAGCGGGCCCAGCGCCTCGGCGGTGCTCAGCAGCAGCTCGTACGGCTTCACCCACGGCACGATGTCGGGCAGCTCCAGGACGCTGACCCCGCGCACCGTCCGCTCCAGGCCGGAACAGCCGGCCAGCACCGCGGCGTCGACCAGGCTCGGCGCTGCCAGCAGCTGCGCCACGCTCACGCCGTCGGTGATCGCCGCTGGCATGTTGCGTAGGTTGGAGGCCTGATGGTTGGCAACTGTAACCATCGGCAGAAGGTAGCTCACCGATTACGTTCCAGCCAGGGGCCGCCGGCCGGGACGCGGGCGCGAGACCGGTTGGAGGCGAGGCATGAGCTCGGAACAGGTGCTGCTGCGCCGCGGCCTGTACGCCGATTCGGTGACCCTGCTGCAGGTCAGCCGGCAGGTCGGCCAGGCTCCCGGGGTGCAGGCCGCGATGGTCGGGATGGCCACCGAGCTCAATCTCGAGATGCTGGCCGGAATGGGGTTCCAGGCGCCGGGCAGCGAGTCGCCGAACGAGCTGTTCATCGCCGTCCGGGCGGCCGACCAGCAGGCCGTCGAGGCTGCCACCGGGCTCGCCGAGCAGCTGCTGAGCACCCCGCAGCGCACCTCCGGCTCGGCTGCGGTCGAGCAGCCGCCGCGGACCACCGGCTCGGCGGTTGCCGCCACCGGCGCCGGGCTGGCGCTGATCTCGGTGCCCGGCCGGCACGCCTTCGTCGAGGCGATGGACGCCCTGGACGCCGGCTGCGACGTGCTGGTGTTCTCCGACAACGTTCCCGTCGACGACGAGATCCGGCTCAAGGACGCCGCCGCCGGGCGCGGGCTGCTGGTGATGGGGCCGGACTGTGGCACCGCCGTGGTCGGCGGCCTGGGGCTGGGCTTCTCGCACACCGTGGACCGCGGCCCGGTCGGCCTGGTGGCGGCGTCCGGCACCGGTGCCCAGCAGCTGCTGTGCCTGCTGGACGCGGCCGGGGTGGGGGTCAGCGCCGCGCTCGGGGTGGGCGGCCGGGACCTGTCCGAGCCGGTGGCCGGCCGGTCCACGCTGGCCGCGCTGCGGGCGTTGGACGCCGACCCCGACACCGAGCTGATCCTGGTGGTGTCCAAGCCGCCCGCCGAACCGGTCGCCGAGCAGGTGCGGCAGGTGGCCGCGGAACTGGCCACCCCGGTCCGGTTCGCCCTGCTCGGGCCCGGCCAGCCGGATCTGACCCAGGCGGCCGAGGCGGTGCTGGCCGACCTCGGGGTGCCGGTGCCGGACTGGCCGCGCTGGCTTTCCGATCGGCCCGAACCCCGCGCCGGCGCACTGCGCGGGCTGTTCTGCGGTGGCACGCTGTGCGACGAGGCGATGCTGATCGCCAGCGCCGAGCTCGGCGAGGTGCGCTCGAACATCGCGCTGCGGCCGGACTGGGCGCTGGACGCCACCCTGCGCTGGTCCGGTCATTCGATGATCGACTTCGGCGACGACGCGCTCACCCAGGGCCGGGCGCACCCGATGATCGACCCGTCGCTGCGCAACCAGCGGCTGGCCGAGTACCTGGCCGACCCGGGTACCGCCGTCGTGCTGCTGGACGTGCTGCTCGGGCACGGCAGCCATCCCGACCCGGTGGGCGAGCTGGTGCCGCTGCTGGCCGAGGCTCCGGTGCCGGTGGTGGTGAGCCTGATCGGCGCCCGTCGCGACCCGCAGGACCTGGCGGACTCGGCCCGGCGGCTGGCCGACGCCGGCGCCGCGGTGTTCGCCTCCAACGCCGCCGCCACCCGGTACGCCCTCAGCCTGATCGGAGGCCGGTCATGAGCGGCGCCCGTTCCAACAGTTCCCGATCCCACGGCTCCCGGTTCACCGGCGAGGCGCCCCGGGTGGTCACCGCCGGGGTGGGCCTGTTCGCCGAGGCGGTGGCCGCCCAGGGTGCCGAGGTCAGCGAGGTGGACTGGCGCCCGCCGATGCCCGGCACCGAGGCAGATCTCGCCCGGGTGCTGGCCGACCCGCGCCGGACGGCCGCCAACGCCGAGGCGCTGCGCCGGATCGTCGGCACCGAGGCCCACCTGGTGGACGTGCTGCCGGCCGGGCCTGCGCTGGGCCTGTCCGACCGGGACTTCCTGCACGCCGGGCCGCCGATCGACTGGGCCAGGGCGTCCGGGCCGCTGCGCGGGGCACTGCTCGGCGCCGCCGCGCTGGAAGGGGTGGTCGAGCAGCCGGAGCAGGCCGAGCAGCTGTTCGCCGGCGGCACCGGCTTCACCCTGGACCCCTGCCACCACCACGCGACGGTCGGCCCGATGGCGGGCGTGGTCTCGGCGTCCATGTGGCTGTTCGTGGTCGAGGACCCGGCCACCGGGCGGCGCACCTACTGCAGCCTGAACGAGGGCCTGGGCAAGGTGCTGCGCTACGGCGCCTACTCCCCCGAGGTGCTGACCCGGCTGCGCTGGATGTCAGCCGTTCTCGGCCCGCTGCTGCAGACGGCGGTGCGCCGGCGCGGCCCGGTGGACCTCAAGGCGATCCTGGCGCAGATGCTGCAGATGGGCGACGAGGCGCACAACCGCAACCGGGCCGGCACCCTGATGCTGCTGCGCGAGCTGCTGCCCGACCTGATCGACTCCGGCGCCCCGTCGTCCGACGTCGCCGACGCGGTTCGGTTCGTGGCCGGCAACGACCACTTCTTCCTCAACCTGGCGATGCCGGCCTGCAAGCTCACCCTGGACGCCGCCCGCGACATTCCCGGCTCGACGGTGGTGGTGGCGATGGCGCGCAACGGCACCGACTTCGGCATCCAGGTGTCGGGCACCGGCGACGAGTGGTTCACCGGGCCCGCGCAGGTGGCCGAGGGGTTGTTCCTGGGTGACTACGGGCCATCCGATGCCAACCCCGACATCGGCGACTCGGCGATCACCGAGACCGCCGGCCTGGGCGGCTTCTCGATGGCGGCCGCCCCGGCGATCGTCCGGTTCGTCGGCGGCGAGGTGGCCGACGCGCTGGCCGCGTCCCGGCGGATGTATGAGATCACCGTCGGCGAACACCCCATGTACTCCATCCCGGTGCTGGACTTCCGCGGCGCGCCGACCGGCATCGACGTCACCAAGGTGGTGCGCACCGAGATCCTGCCGCAGATCAACACCGGGGTGGCCGGGAAGGTGGCCGGGGTCGGGCAGGTGGGCGCCGGGCTGGTCACCCCGCCGGCGGAGATCTTCCCCAAGGCGCTGGCCGCGCTGGCCCGGCGCGCTCCTGCCTGAGCCGTCCCCTACTCGTCGTCCGGTCCCAGCTGTCGGGAGTATTGGAGGTCGTCGTCCGGGCCGTGGGTGATGCGGATGTCGTCGCATCGTTCGCGTGCCCAGGCTATGACTTCCGCGCGGGTGCCTTCGAACCTGCCGAGGTTGCTTACCTTGTCGTCCAGATCGCCGCCCAGGTCCCTTTGCGGTTCCGGTAGCGGATATCCGGTGCCATACCTGTCTTTCGGCAGGCCGCCGAACGATAACCCGCATCACTCGTCGTCCGGTCCCAGCTGCACCATTATGGCTGCCGGGTCGTGGGGGTTGGAGCAGATGCGGATGTTGTCGCTGCGTTCGCGGGCCCAGGCGATGCATTGTTCGCGGGTGCCTTCGCAGCTGCCGAGGAGGCTGATTTTGTCGGTCCAGGCTGCCCGCCAGACGCCGAAAAGGGAGCTGTAGTCGATGAGGATAAAAGGATCGGATCGCATGGCCTCGCGCTCGCGGGCCTCTCTTTCGGGGTTGTATGGGTAGCCGGGCGGCAGGTACATCGGGCGGGGAAGGCGCCAGAATGGATGTGGCATGGCCGGTTACCTGTATCCCCAGCCGGCGTGGTTCTGTGCGAGATCCGCGGGCAGGTCGAAGGTGTACCGGGTGAAGTCGCCGAGGCGGTTGGTGTGCGCTATTGGGCTGCGGATGTAGAGGTAGAAGTAGCCAGGGTAGCCAGGTGCTGACCAGTTGAACCGGTTGGCGAGGTTGTGGTCGTACATGGTGGTGTTGTAGTTGAAGTAGTCCCAGGTGAGGTCGCGGTGGGGGTAGACGTAACTGTAGGTCTCGCTCTTCTCAAAGGTGTGACGGATGGGGCTGCCGCCATGAGGGGCGTGTTCTGAGCCGTTGAACATGGTCGCGGTGAACACCATGTTGTGGACCGTGAGGTTTGGGTTGAAGAACATCTCGCTGTGGGTAAAGCCCCCGTAGGTCGCCCAGGTGACCCTGGCCTGGATGGTGCCGATGGTGTATTTGCGAACGTCGAGCGCGTAGCAGCGGGCACCCATTACTCGTCGTCCGGTCCCAGCTGTATGAGCTGTGCGTTTTCGTCATCGGGGTCGGCGCAGATGTGGGTGGCGTCGCACCGTTTGCGTGCCCAGGCGATGGCTTGTTCGCGGGTCCCTTCGAACCTGCCAAGGAGCGATATCTTGTCGGTCCAGAAGGCGCGCCAGATGTCTTGGTGGGGCCTGCAGTCGATGATGATGAACGGTTCCGAGCGGTAGGCCTCGCGAGCGGCGAGGTCGCTGGCTACGTCGAAGTCTGGCGGCAGGTAATGCAGCCGGACGGGACATCGTCGCTGGGCCGATAAGTCATGGCCGGTCACCAGTGGTAGCCATAGCGCTCCCGATCGCCGGTGAAGTTGCGAATGTCGAGCGCGTAGCAGCGGGCACCCATTACTCGTCGTCCGGTCCTAGCCGTCGGGGGTATGGGTAGTCGTCGTCCGGACCGGGATAGATGCGGATGTCGTCGCATCGTTCGCGTGCCCAGGCGATGACTTCCTTGCGGGTTCCTTGGAACTTGCCGAGGCGATCTTCGTTGTCAATCCAGATCGCCCTCCAGATCTCTTTGCGGGATGAGTAGCCGATGACGATGAAGGGAGCCCTCCGGGCGGGCCCATCCCCGCGCGACGGGAGATCATCGGAGTCGTCCTGCCACGGTGGACCTGTCATGGTCGGCTCACCACCAGTGGTATCCGGTGCCGTACCGGTCCTGGGGCAGGCCGCCGGCGAGCGGCGCCCATCACTCGTCGTCCGGTTCAAGCGGCATCATCGGCGCCGTCACGTCGTAGGGATCGGCGCAGATGATGTCGTCACATCGTTCGCGGGCCCAGGCGATGACCTCTTCGCGGGTGCCATTTAACCTGCCGAGGATGTCTACCTTGTCGGTCCAGGTCGCCTTCCAGGCCCCCCTGTGGGGGTGGTAGACGATGATGACGAAGGGAGCCGTGCGGCGGGCCTGGCGGACGGGGTCATCTTCGCGCGACCGGAAGTTGTAAGGACCGAACGGTGGACGGGTCATGGTCGGCTCACCACGGGTGGTATCCGGTTCCGCATCTGTCTTTTGGCAGGCCGCCGGCGAACGGGTCGTTGAAGGAGTACCGCGCCCACCAACCCAGGCTATAGGTGTGCGCGGTGGGGCTGCGAATGTAGAAATACCAGTGCCCGGAGTCGCCGGGTACCGACCAGTTGAACTGGTTGACGATGTTGTGGTCCCACATGTCGTCGTTGTATTCATAGTAATCGAAGGTGAGTTCATGGCCCTGCGAGACGTACTCGTAGACGATGCTGTCGGCTCGCGTGCGCTTGATGGGACTGCCGCCGTGGCGCGCGCCCGGTGCGCCGTTGAACATGTTTGCGTTGAACCTTACGTTGTGGGTGTAGGCGGGCCCGGTGGCGCTGTAGAACATCTCGCTTTCGGTATAGGCCCAGTTTGTCACCCACTCGACTCTCGCGTGGATAGCGCCAAGTTGGTAGGAGCCGCGCAGATTGTAATAGCCGAAATAAATGGTGCCACTCCAGTTCGCATGGAAGGCGTCGGGTCGCTCGTAGCATCTCCAGCCAATATTGCATAGGCGCCACAACGCGGACGAATCCCGATCGGTCGAGGGGTCCGGGACGGCGCAGACCCAGGGTCCGGTCCGGCCGGTGTCCGGTGTGCACGGGAGCTCAGCGCCCGAGTCGGTCAGTGATTCGGTGGCGTCAACCGGAGGATCCGCGTCGGTGCCGGACTGGTCGTAGTCGGCGTAGAGCGGGTCGAGGTCGGCGGGTTTGGTGATGTCCTGAGTGGCGCAGGTGTCGTCGGTCCCGTCGGCGTCGGGGCAGCTGACGGGGTCACCGGTTGCCACGAAGTCCGAGCTGATACTGGTGCCACTGTCTCCGGCCGAACTGACAGCGGCGACCTGCGCGGCGTAGCTGTGGGTCGGATCGAGGCCGGTAAGCACGAAGTGGGTGCAGATGGAGCAACTGCCCAGCTGCACCGGTTCGCCGGCGGTGGTCCGGTCCAGGACCGCGAAGCTGTAGCCGAGGATGGGGGCGCCGTTGTCACCGCCGGCGGTCCAGGTCAGGTCGGCCGAGCCGTCGCCGGCGGTGATCGCCAAGCCGGTTGGCGGCGAGGGTGGCGAACCGATGTTGAAGGTGTAGCGGATGGTCGGCGAGGCGACACCGAGCCGGTCGGTCGCCGTCACGGAAAGCGTGTGCTCGCCCGGCGTGGTCGGCGGCGTGAAGCTGATCGCGGCCGCGGGGCCACTCACCGTGGTCGGTGCCGCGTCGTCGAGGTGGTAGCTGAACCGGGTGGCCGGTGAGCCGGCCCCGATGTCGGTGATGGTGAAGGTGGCCGGTGCGCCGCCGGGCGGTGTCCAGCTGTGCTGGGGATAGGCACTCGACTCGACCATCGGGACGCTGGGCCCGGGATCGGCGAACCAGCCCTCGACGTCGATGACCAGGTCGACCGGGGCGGAGCCACCGTTGCGGACGTTGATGCTGCCGTCGGCGGCCGGCGCGACGATGGCCAGATCGGTGCGGTAGACGTTGTCGGCGGTGTAGTTGACGTTCGAGGTGGCGGGCTCCGTCCGGTCGCTCGGCCACAGCCTGAGGTAACCACCGGCGGCGCCGGCCGCGTGCACGGTGCGCAGGTTCATCGCGACCGCGCCGAGGCCGTCGGCCACGGCCGGAATTCCGGAAACTCCTGCCACGGTGAGCTTGGTGACCGAGTTGGCGGCCAGGGTCCGCACCGGTGCCACCCGGGTGTCGAGCAGGTGCACCGTTGCCGGGGTGAAGGTCGCGCTGGTGGCAGCGGCCGTGAAGTAGCCCTGGATGTCGATAGCCAGATCCACCGGGCCGCCGGCGCCGACCAGCACCTTGAACTGGCCGTCGGGTGACAGCGGGATCGCCACCGACTGGGCGGTGGCCGAGTCGTCGAAGTCCAGCGCCCCGGTGCTCGGCGCCGGCTGGTCGGCGGCATAGGTACGCAGGTAGCCGATGGCGGTCTGGTTGAGCACGGTGATGTTGGCATAGACGGCGCTGGCGTCGGCCGGCACGCCCGCCATGCCGCCGGCCTGCACCGTCACCGCTGCCCCGGTGCCGACCCTCGCGGCTGGCACACCGGTGCCGTTGCGGGTGTCGGCAAGCCGGGCCTGGGAGACCGCCACGAAGCCACCCGGCGCGGTGGCCGGCCCGGCGGTGAAGTAGCCCTGCACGTCGATGATCAGGTTCACGGCATGGTCGGCCAGCACGTGCAGCGTGCCGTCGGCGTGCAACGCCACCAGCGCGGTGTTGGAGATCGAGTCGCCGGGATTGAACACCAGCGCCGCCCCGGACGGGGTCGCCACATCTCCCGGCGCGACGCTGACCGCCCCGACGCTGCCGGCACCGACCGCCGTCAGGGTCAGGGCAACCGCGCTGACCCCGGACGCCGGAATGCCTGCCTGCCCAGCCGCGGTCACCGTCCGCACCCCACCGGCCGGCATGGGCGTGGAGTACCCGCCGGTGCCGTTACGGGTGTCGAGCAGCCGGCCCGTCGCCGGCACGAACAGGCCCGCCGGCCCGGTCGAGGCGTCGGCTGCCGCCGGGCCGGACCGCGGCGTCAGCCCCACCTGCATCGCGGTCACCACACCGGCTGCCAGCGCCAGCACGAGGACCGCTCGCAACCCACCACGCCGACGCTTCAATCGGGCACCTCGCAGTCAGGACGGTCTCCTCGCATCCAGGGATGCACGGGAGGATCAGGTCGAAGGGCCGCAAATTAGCATCGCCGGAACGATCGAAACTGTATAAATCAGGAGGGAGTAGTAGAGGTTCTGCCGGGAATTGTTAGGCGATGCGCCTAGGCCGAAGCGCGCAGACCGATGGTGTGCGAGCAGCTGGCTCAGCTGCCCCGGACTTCCTCGCCGGGAAACGGATCGGCGAGCACCCGGCGCAGGTCCTCAGGCGTGTCGATGTCAACCAGCGCGTCGGGGTAGTCCAGGAAGCTGGTGTTGTCGCAGTGCCGGTCGAAGAAGTCCCGGCCGCCCTGGTCACCTTCTGCCGAGCCCGCAAACTCCGAGTACCACCTGCGGCCGACCAGCACCGGGTGCGAGCGCTGGCCGGCCCGGCGCACCGCGACGATGTCCGCCCCGGCCCGGTGCCGCTCGAGCACCGCCGCGACCTCCGCCGGACGCACCCCCACCAGGTCGGCCAGCAGCACCACGCAGGCCCGGGAGTCCGGATCGGCGTCGAGTTCGGCGAGGGCGCAGCGCAGCGACGAGCCCATCCCCCGGTCCGGCTCGGGGTTGACCACCGTATGGGCGCCGTACGCGGGCTGCTGACCGGGGCGCAGCACCGCCAGCACGTCCGTGCAGCCGCCGGCCTGCAGTGTGGCCACCGCCCGGTCGACCAGCCGCCGGCCCCCGAACAGCACGTCGGCCTTGGGGTGGCCGAACCTGGTCCCGGCCCCGGCGGCCAGCACGATGCCGGTGATCCCGGTCGGCTGAGCGGCATCCACCAGCAGTCCCGGCGCGGTCAGCGGCGCGGGTAGTCGGCCAGCGCGACGGCGGTGGCCAGCGCCGCCTGAGCGGCCTCGTAGCCCTTGTCCTCCTTCGAACCGGGCAGCCCGGCCCGGTCCAGCGCCTGCTCGTCGTTGTCGCAGGTGAGCACGCCGAACCCGATCGGGATGCCAGTGCTGACCGACACCTGGGTCAGCCCGTCGGTGGCTGCCCCGCAGACGTACTCGAAGTGCGGGGTGCCGCCCCGGATCACCACGCCGAGCGCCACCATCGCGTCCACGCCGGAGTTGGCGACCCGGCTGGCCGCGACCGGCAGCTCGTAGGCGCCGGCCACCCGGATCACCGTGACGTCGTCCACCCCGGAATCGGCCAGCGCTCGCTCGGCACCGGCCAGCAGGCCGTCCATCACCGTGGCGTGCCAGCGGGAGGCCAGCACCACCACCTTCAGCCCGGACGCGCCGGCCACCGCACCGGTCTCCGGGGCGCCGTGACCGCTCATCGAGTCACCCCGCTCTTCGCGCGAGCGCTCATCGCCACCATTCGCTGCGCTCCTCGCTCGTCCCTCGCTCGATGCTCGCTCATCGAGTCACCCCGCTCTTCGCGCGAGCGCTCATCGCCACCATTCGCTGCGCTCCTCGCTCGTCCCTCGCTCGATGCTCGCTCATGAGGGCTTCTTGCCGAACTCGGCGATCACCGCGCTGAGCGAGGCGTCGCCCAGGTCCAGCTCGTGGCCCATCCGCTCCTTCTTGGTCTGCAGGTAGCGCAGGTTCTCGGTGTTGGCGTGGATCGGCAGCCGGACGGTGCCCAGCACCGAGAGCCCGTAGCCCTCCAGGCCGGCGCGCTTGGCCGGGTTGTTGGTGAGCAGCCGCATGGTCCGCACTCCGAGGTCGACCAGGATCTGCGCACCGGTGCCGTAGTCCCGGGCGTCGGCCGGCAGCCCCAGCTCCAGGTTCGCGTCCAGGGTGTCGCGGCCGGCGTCCTGCAGCTGGTAGGCCTGCAGCTTGTGGAACAGCCCGATGCCGCGGCCCTCGTGGCCGCGCATGTAGAGCACCACTCCCCGGCCCTCGCGGGCCACCGCGGCCAGCGAGGCGTCCAGCTGCGGGCCGCAGTCGCAGCGCAGCGAACCGAAGATGTCGCCGGTCAGGCACTCGGAGTGCACCCGCACCAGCAGGTCCTCGCCGTCGCCGATGTCGCCGAAGACGAACGCCACGTGCTCCCGGTCGTCGTAGGTGGCGGCGTAGCCGTGCGCGGTGAACTCGCCGTAGCGCAGCGGCACCCGGGCGCTGGCCTTGCGCTCGACCAGCTTCTCGAACCGGCGCCGATAGGCGATCAGGTCGGTGATCGAGATCATCACCAGGCCGTGCTTGTCGGCGAAGTCGCGCAGCTCCGAGGCCCGCGCCATGCCGGACGGGTCCTGCTCGCTGACGATCTCGCACAGCACGCCGGCCGGCCGCAGCCCGGCCATGGTGGCCAGGTCCACCGCCGCCTCGGTATGCCCGGGACGGCGCAGCACGCCGCCCTCCTTGGCCCGCAGCGGCACGATGTGCCCGGGCCGGCTCAGGTCGACCGACGAGGTGTCCGGATTGGCCAGCAGCTTGATGGTGTGGGCCCGGTCGGCGGCCGAGATGCCGGTGCTGACCCCTTCGCGGGCGTCGACGGTGACGGTGTAGGCGGTACCGCGCTTGTCCTGGTTGGTGCGCACCATCGGCGGCAGGTCCAGCCGGTCGGCGTCGGCGTCGGTGATCGGGACGCAGATGTAGCCGGAGGTGTAGCGCACCATGAAGGCGACCAGCTCCGGGGTGACGAGCTCGGCGGCGAAGATCAGGTCACCCTCGTTCTCGCGATCCTCGTCGTCCACTACCACCACCGGCCGGCCGGCCGCGATTTCGGCGATCGCCTTGTGGATCGGATCCAACATGTCAGGTGCCGCCGTTCGTCGTCGAAGGTCTCCCATAGGCCAACAAGCGTTCGGTGTATTTGGCCAGCACGTCTACTTCTACGTTGGCTTGGTCTCCGACGGTTCGATCGGGTAGTGAAGTGGCCCGCAGGGTTTCCGGGATCAGGCCCACCTCGAACCAGTCCGTGCCGTCCGGGTCGGTGCCGACCGCGGCGACCGTCAGCGACACCCCGTCTACCGCGATGGAGCCCTTCTCGGCGACGTAACGGGCCAGCTCGGGCGGCAGGGCGAACCGGAAGGTCTCCCAGGCCTCGCCCGGGGTACGGGCCAGCACCGTCGCGGTGCCGTCCACGTGACCCTGCACGATGTGGCCGTCCAGCCGGCTGTCCAGCCGGGCGGCGCGCTCCAGGTTCACCCGCCGGCCGGGGCGCAGGCCGCCGAGCACGCTGCGCTGCAGCGTCTCGGCCATCACGTCGAACTCCAGCTCCAGCTCGCCGGCCTGATCTCCGGACGAGTGCTGCCCGACGACGGTGAGGCACACCCCGTTGACGGCGATCGAGGCGCCGTGCTTGACGTCCTGGCCCACGGTGACGGCCCGTACCCGCAACACGGCCGAGCTGCTGCCCGAGGTGAGCTGGACGACCTCGCCGACCTCCTCGATGATGCCGGTGAACATCGCTAATCCCTTCGCGGCGCCGGTTCGGCCGCATCCGACCCGGCCGGCCGGCCGATGATCTTGAGGTCGTCGCCCAGCCGCGTCACGTCCAGTATCTCCAGATTGACGGCCCGGGCCATGGTTCTTATTCCCGCATCCTCCAGCACCGCGGGACCCGCGCCCAGCAGTTTGGGGGCGATGTAGGCCACCACCTGGTCGACCAGCCGGGCCTCCAGGAAGGCGCCGGCCAAGGTCGGGCCGCCCTCCAGCAGCACGTGCCGGACGCCCCGGTCGAACAGCGCCTTCAACGCGAACCGCGGCACCGCGGTGTCCAGCACCACGGTCTCGGCGGCGTCGTCGAACACCTGGGCATCGGGCGGCACCCGGTGCCGGCGGTCCATCACTACCCGCAGCGGCTGCCGGTCGGCCAGCTCGTCGGAGGCCAGGCCGTGCACGCCGCGCACGGTCAGCTGCGGGTCGTCGGTCAGCACGGTGCCGCTGCCCACCACGATGGCGTCCACCACGTCGCGCAGCGCGTGCACGTCGGCCCGCGAGTGGGCGTTGCTGACCCAGCGCGAGGTGCCGTCCGCGGCGGCGCTGCGGCCGTCCAGGGTGCCGGCGAACTTCCAGGTGACGTACGGCCGGGCCTGCAGCACCGCGTGCCGCCACGGCCCGAGGGCGCCGCGCAGCACCTCGGCCTGCTCGACGCCGGCCAGCACCCGCAGGCCGGCCTTGCGCAGTCGCTCCGCTCCCCCGGCCGCCACCGGGTTGGGGTCGTCGACGGCGTAGACCACCCGGGCGAGGCCGGCGGCGATCACCGCCTCGGTGCACGGGCCGGTGCGTCCGGTGTGGTTGCACGGCTCCAGCGTCACGACCAGGGTGCCGCCGGACGCCCGCGGGCCGGCCTGGCGCAACGCCATCACCTCGGCATGGTCCTTGCCGACCGGCTGGGTGGCGCCCTCGCCGGCGATCCGGCCGTCGGAGTCGAGCACCACCGCCCCGACCGCCGGGTTCGGGCTGGTCCGGCCGGCGACCCGGGCCGCGAGTTCGCCGGCCAGCCGCATCGCGGCGATCTCGGCGTCGGTGGGCTGGGCCGATGTGTCAGGTCTGGTCATCGCCGGCCGGCCGCGTGCGCGCAGCGCGCCATGCCCGCCCGGGCCTGCTCGCGCAACCGCTCGACCGCGGCGGCGGGATCGGCCGCCCCGTACACCGCGGAGCCGGCCACGAAGACGTCCACCCCGGCCTCGGCGGCCTGGCCGATGGTGTCGGCGTCGATGCCGCCGTCGATCTCGATGAACAGCCGCAGGTGCCCGGCGTTGACGTGCCGGCGGGCGGTGCGCACCTTGTCCAGCACCTCCGGAATGAACTCCTGGCCGCCGAAGCCCGGTTCCACCGACATCACCAGCAGGGTGTCGAACTCCTTCAGGACCTCCAGGTACGGCTCGAGCGGCGTGCCCGGCTTGACCGAGAGCCCGGCCAGCGCACCGGCCGCCCGGATGGAGCGGGCGGTGCCGACCGGGTCGC
>NZ_DATINC010000115.1:0-7293 GCF_035474675.1 Jatrophihabitans sp.
GGTTGGTGAACATGGTGTCGCCGCCGGTCTCGGGCACCTGCAGCAGCTGCAGGATGGAGAACTGCGGCGGGCTCTGGTGGAAGGTCATGTCGGTGTGCCAGACGTCGACCCGGCCGCCGTCCTCGGAGTCGATGATCACGATCTCGGGATAGCCCTCGAGCCGCGGCAGGTACGGGTGCAGCTCCACCTCGCCGAAGCGCCGGCCGAGCGCGATGTGCGACTCGGGAGTGAGGTCGGACTGCCCTGTGATGAAGACCACTTGGTGGTCCAGCAGCAGCTGGTGGATGCGCTCGAAGCCCTCGTCGGTCAGGTGGTTGATGTCCATGCCGGAGATTTCGGCGCCCAGCGCGCCGGTCACTCGCCGGACTTCGGGCTCGATCGAAGTGGTCACGGCTGCTTCCTTCCGATGCTGCGCGCTCGCAGTGTCTGCGCCAGCGCATCTTCTCAGGTCGGGCACTGGTCCACCAGCGCCTTGACTGCGTCGTGACGGCCTTGACAGAATCCGCCGGTCCCGACGACCCGCCGTTGGGGCCTGTCGATATCGAAGGGGCTCATTGCCGATGGCGGTCGACAACCCGGCCAGTAAGAGCGCGAGCGCCCGGTTGGACGAGCTGACAGACCTTGCCACCCCGCTGGGGATCCGCACGGTCGTCACCCTGCGGATCCCCGACCAGATCGCGGCCGGCGTGCATCACCTCGACGACCTCGCCAAGAGCTGCGACGCCGACCCGCAGGCGCTGGCCCGGTTGCTGCGCTTCCTGGCGCACCGCGGGGTCTTCGCCGAGGAGTCGCCGGACGAGTTCAGCCTCACTGACATCGGCGAGTTGCTGTGCGACCGCACCGCCGGCGGGCACGGGGCCTACCTGGACTTCGACAGCCTCGGCTCGCGCACCGACCTGGCCTTCCTGGCGCTGCCGCAGGCCATCCGTACCGGCGAGCCGAGCTACGCCGCGGTGCACGGCCGCGACTACTGGTCCGACCTGGACGCCGACCCGGCGATGCGGGCCTACTTCGACGAGCTGATGCGCAGCCAGCAGCGAACCACCGCGCCCCAGGTGGCCACGCTCTACCCCTGGCAGCAGGTCGGCTCCGTCACCGACGTGGGCGGCGGGTCGGGCGGCCTGCTCGCCGAACTGCTGGTCACCCACCCGCACCTGCGCGGCACCCTGGTGGACCGCCCGCAACCGGTGGCGACCGCGGCCGAGCGGTTCGCCGAGCGCGGGGTGGCCGACCGGGCCGAGGTGGTGGCCGGGGACTTCTTCAGCCCGCTGCCGGCCGGGGCGGACGTCTACGTGATCTCGCGGGCGCTGACCGACTGGAGCGACAAGCACGCCGCGGTGATCCTGCGCCGGTGCGCCGAGGCCGCCGGGTCCAGCGGCCGGGTGCTGGTGGTCGAGGTGATGCCGACCGAGCCGTACGTCCCGCACCTGTCGCCCTACGACCTCATCATGCTGGTCTCGGTCGGCGGCCGCGAACGTGGCGTGGACGATTTCATCGCGCTCGGTGCCGAGGCCGGGCTGGCCCTGACCGCCACTTACTCCGGCACCGGCGGCCTCACCCTGTTCGAGTTCCAGGCCGACCGGGCTGCCGAGGACTGAACCCGTCAGCCGGCCGGTTCGAAGCCGGCCAGGCACAGGTAGCCCAGCTCCGGCTCGTAGTCGGCAGCGACCAGCAGGTCAGGACGGTCCGGCCCGGTAACGGCGGCGAACTCGTCGAGCAGCTGCCACCACACCCCGGTCGACGGCTGGCCGGCAGGGGCGATCCGCAGCAGCCCGTCCGGACGCTCGGGCCAGGCCTCGGCCAGCGCGGAGTTGGCCACCACCCGCACCCGGCGGTAGCCGGCCGAGAGCTCGGCGAGGTCGGCGGCGACCTGCCCGGCCAGCGCGCCGGCGGCCAGGTTCGTCCGCTGCCGGAGCCCGGCCAGCCGTCCGGTCGCGCCCGCTGGAACCGCGCCGCCGGACAGCAGCAGTGCCAGCCCGCGGTGCTGTTCCGGCGCAGCCCCGGCGGACGGATAGGGCAGCGTGGCCTGCTCGGCCACGATCAGCAGCGCCCGCCGGCCGGACCCGGAAGCCCGGCCGGAACCGGAAGCCCGGGCAGTCTGGGCGGGATCGGCGGCCAGGTAGTCCCGGACGATCCGCAGCGCGCTGAAGGCGGCAGCCGTTCCCTGGTCACTGACCGCGAAGGACAGCGGGGTGCCCGGGCATACCGAGCTGAGGTAGGTCGCGGTGGCCCGGCCGGGCTGCGCGTCGTGGACGGCGTAGGCCAGCACCAGCAGGTCGACCGGTTCGACCGGCGCCACCGCCCGGATCAGCTCCTCGGCCATCTCGCCGTAGGACTGGCCAGCCACCGGGGAGGAAGCGTCCGCGGCGTAACGGCTGTGCGGGTACGGCTGGGTCAGGTCGCTGAGGTAGGTCTCCAGGTCGGCCCGGTTGGCCGGGTCGTCGAGGAATCCCGCGGATCCGGTGAACACCCGGCGCTCGGCCCCGACCAGCCAGGGTCCGGCACACCCGGCTGCCGGGAGCTCGGAAGCGGTTCCCGGCACTAGGCCGGGCGGTAGTGGCCGGCGACGAAGGTGGCCAGGTCCCCGACGGTGACGATCTTGTCCTGATCCATCAGCTCGACGTCGATCTGGATGTCGAGCTGCTCCTCCAGCCGGAGCATCAACTCGAGCCCGAGCAGCGAGCTAACCATCAGCTCGTCCATCAACCGCATGTCCTCGGTCACCTGCTCCTCGCGCTCGAGCAGCAGCACGAGCAGGTCGCAGGTCGTCTTGACCACCTCCTGCCGGAACTGCTCATCCACGCCGGTCTCTGGTAGTGCCATTCATCGCCTCTTTCTCATGTACCCCGGTGCTGGCACTGTAGTCAGTGTTCGAACACCATGGCGGCGAAAGTTGCGCCGAGGCCGGCGCCGACCGTCGCGACCAGGTAGCGGTCGCCGGGCCGCAGCAGCCCGCGCTCGCGGGCGGTCTGGTAGTTGAGGAACGCGTCGGAGCAGAAGACGTGGCCGTTGCCGGCGATGTTGTCCAGCAGCACCCGGTCCACCGGGAACCCGATCAGCCGGCACATCCGTTGCCAGGTCACCAGGTTGACGTTGTGCGGCAGGATCAGCGCGAGGTCGGCCAGTGCCAGGCCGGCCTGATCCAGCGCCTCGGAGATCACCCCCGCCAGCAGCGGCCGGTAGGAGTTCTGGAACTCCTCCACGGTCCGCCCGCCGGCCGGGTCGAACTCGCCGTGCTGGGAGCAGGCGTAGCCGAGCAGCCGGTCCCGGCTGCCGGTGGCGCTGACCAGGCAGGCCGAGGCGCCCTCGCTGAACAGCGACATCCCCGGGATCAGCTGGGCATCGCGGGTGAAGGCCTTCTCGCCGGTGAGCACCAGGGCCAGCGGTGCATCGGCGGCATCCCCCGCGGCGTCGGCGGCCAGCAGCCGGCCGGCCAGGTCGATCGCCAGCAGGCCGCTGGCGCAGGACTGCTGGCTGACGGTGAAGGCCAGCGCGTGCTCCAGGCCGAGGGCGTGGCACACCTCGTGCAGCGGGTTGAGCGGGTACGGAACCACCGTGGGGAACGCCCGGGCCCACAGCACGTAGCGGATCCGGTGCCGTTCGCCGCGCACCCCGACCCGGTCGGCGGCGGCCAGCAGCAGGTCCGGCAGCGAGGTCTCGGGATCCCGGCAGATCTCGCGCAGGCCGTGGAAGCGCCGGAACAGCTTGACGTCCATCTCGCGCAGGCCCAGCTGGGCGGCGGCCTCCTCGACGGTGCACCGGGCCGGCGGCTGGTAGGCGGCCACGGCGTCCAGGGCGGTCACCGTGGCAGGATACCGGCGTGGCGCGCTTCCTGATCGTGGTTTTCCCTTTGGCCAGCCACCTTTACGCGCCGGTGGCGATCGGTCAGGCGCTGGCCGGGGCCGGCCACGAGGTGGCCTGGTGCGGGCCGGAAACCGACCTGCGGCCACTGGTGGGCGACCGGGCGCGGATCTACCCGACCGGCAAGCGCTACTACCGCGACTACCCCGACCTGGGCGTGGCGGGGGCCCGCAAGCTGTGGACCGACGTGGTGATCCCGGCCACCCGCTTCCTGCTGGCCCCCGTCGACGAGGCGGTGGCCGACTACCGGCCGGACGTGCTGGTCAGCGACCAGTACACCCTCGCCGGTGCGCTGGTCGCCTGCCGGCGCGACCTGCGCTGGGCGACCCTGGCCACCGGTGCCATGGAGCTCACGCCGCCGAGCTGGGAACTGCCCGGGCATCCGGAGTTCGTCGCCGGGCAGCTGGCCCGGGCCTGGCAGCTGGCCGGACTGCCCGGCCGGCCGCCGGTCGACCTGCGGTTCTCCCCGCACCTGGTGCTGGCCCTGACCAGCACCGCGCTGACCGGCGCCGCACCGCTGCCGCCGCAGTGCGTGTGTATCGGGCCGGTGCTGGGCCGCCGGCCCGCCGAACCGGTCGGCTGGCCCGCCCGCGAGCCCGGCCGGCACCAGGTGCTGGTCACCGTCGGCACCCTGGCCGCGCAGCACTCCGACGAGTTCTACCGGCGCATGCTGCCGGCGCTGGAGCTGCTGGCCGACCGGGTGCAGGCGGTGGTGCTGGCTCCTGCCGAGGCGATCCCCGACCCGCCCGGGAACATCACGGTGCTGGACCGGGTACCGATCCTCGACGTGCTGCCCCGGCTGGACGCCGTGGTGTGCCACGGCGGCATGGGCACCGTCACCGAGTCGCTGGCCCACGGCGTGCCCCTGGTGGTCGCGCCGATCCGGGCCGACCAGCCGGCGATCGCGCGCCAGGTGGCACAAGCCGGTGCCGGCATCGAGGTCTCCTTCTTCTCGGCGAGTCCCGCCGAGCTCGCGACGGCGCTGACGGCGGTGCTGGAGGAGCCGGGCTACCGCGCCGCGGCCCGCCGGGTGGCCGAGGACTTCGCCGCCGCGGGTGGTGCCGCGGCCGCGGTCGAGCAGCTTGCCGCATTGGCCGCCGGACCTGACGCCGGCCCGCTAGGCTGCCCGCAAAGCGAGAATCCCTCGGTGCTATAAGGCAATTCGGCAACTTTGGGGAGCTTGCAGACAGCTCTGCCCGGTTTGTCTCCCCCTCGAAAGGCCGCCGATGGACGACGTCGCGCTGCTGTCCGGCACGCCCGCTCTGGCACCGGGACAGGTGGTGCTCAGCTACGACGACGGCCCCGGGCCGAAGTCCGCCGAGCTGGCCGCGCTGCTCGGCGAGCAGGGCGTGCCGGCAACCTTCTTCGTGCTGGGCGAGAGCATCAAGCGCTACGGCGAGGAGTTGCACGCCTACGTCGAGCACGGGCACACCATCGGCCTGCACAGCGAGTACCACCGGCCGTTCACCCACCCCTTGATCGCCAGAGACCAGCTGGGCAAGGTCCGCGCCCGGGTCGAGCACCACCTGGGCCGGGACTTCTTCGCCGGCCGGCCGATCTGGCACCGCCCGCCGTACGGCGTCGGCAACGAGCCGGTGCCGGGGTACGCCGGCCCGGTCGGCTGGCACGCGCACGGCCGGGACTGGGACCTCACCTACCGCAACGACGCCCCGCTACGGCCGCCGAGCAATCCGCGTCCGGTCCAGACGGTGGCGGGCTGCGTGGCCGAGATCGTCGAGCGCCTGCAGCGCACCGGCGGCGGCATCGTGCTGCTGCACGACTTCGCCCCGTACAGCGAATTCGCCGGCAGCGGCCTCACCGAGGCAGACCTGGAGCTGCAGGCCGTCGCGATCACCGCGCTGCTGCTGCCGCGGCTGCGCGACGCCGGCTTCGAGCTGACCGGCCTGCCGGAGCCGGAACTGGCCACCGAGGCCAGCTGAGGCGGGCTGTTCCAAACCGCTTTTCGCCAGCAACCGGCGGGGTATCGTGACCGGCGTGGCGATGCCGTCGGCTGATGACTTCCAGTGGGCCCGGCAGCGGCGTGCCACCGCCCGGGCCGCCGGCGGCGTGCTGGACCTGGTGCTGCCGCTGCGGGTGGGCGGCGACGGGGCACCGCTGTTCTGCGCGCACCCGATCGTCGGGCTGAGCTGGTGCTACCGGGCCCTGCTGCCGCACGTCGCCGAGCAGCATCCGGTCTACGGCCTGCAGCCGCGCGGGCTGCGCCGACCGGAGCCGCTGCCGGCCAGCATGGCCGAGATGGCGCGCGACTACGCCGACCAGATCCGGATGACCCAGCCGGACGGGCCCTACCACCTGCTCGGCTGGTCGCTGGGCGGCAACATCGCCTACGCGATCGCCGAGGAACTCGAGCGGCGCGGCCACCAGGTCGGGCTGCTGGCGATCATGGACGCCGCCCCGGAGGTCGACACGCTGACCGGCGCCGATGCCGACGCCTGGATGCTGTACAACTTCGTGCTCGCGGAGTTCGGCTACGAACCCAGCCTGACCGCCGACGACGCCGACCCCGAGGCGCGGCTGCTGCAGCTGGTGCAGCGCCGGCCCGGCCTCGGCCTGGAGGACTGGCCGATGCAGCGGTTGCAGGCGCTGCTGCGGGTGATCCGCAATACCGTCACGGTGGCCCGCGCCTACCGGCCCCGGCTGGTCCGCGGCCCGGTGCTGTTCTGCGCGGCGATGCGCCAGGGCCGGCCGCTGGCCGACAAGCTCGCGGACTGGCAGCCCCTGGTCGAGCGTCGCCTGGAGGTGCTCGAGGTGGACAGCGCGCACCGGCACATGCTGCTGCCCGCGCCGATCGCGGTGGTCGGGGCGGCTGTCAGCGAGCGGCTGGCCCGGGCCGGCGCGCTGGCCGAGTCGTCCTCCTGATCCGGCGCCCTGGACCCGGTCGGCCCGTTCCGGGTGAGTTCTCCGGTTCGGCCGATTGGTTTCCACTTCGCCCTTGCCCGGTGACTGCACTGAGGTAATCTCGCCTCGTGCCTGGCCCGGTGGTCGGCCGTTGCACGAGGAGGCTCGATGATCGAGGCCACTGGCCTTAAGAAGACCTACCAACGCGGCCACGGGCGCAAGGCGACCACCGTCGAGGCGGTGCGGGGCGTCGACTTCGCCGTGCAGCGGGGTGAGATCTTCGGCTTCCTCGGCCCCAACGGCGCGGGCAAGTCCACCACCCTGCGGATGCTGTCCACGCTGCTGCGCCCGGACGGCGGCGAGGCCCGGATCGCCGGCGCCGATCTGCTGCGGGCCCCGGCCCAGGTGCGCAAGAACATCGGCTACGTCGGCCAGGCCAGCGGCACCTACGAGCAGTCCAACGCCCGGCGCGAGCTGGTGCTGCAGGCCCGGATGCACGGCCTGCCCAAGTCCACCGCGCTGACCCTGTGCGAGACGGCCATCAAGGCCTTCCAGCTCGGCGACTTCGCCGAC
>NZ_DATINC010000116.1:0-29949 GCF_035474675.1 Jatrophihabitans sp.
TGCCGGTCAGCACCAGGAACAGCTCGTCGGTGTCGTCGTGGGCGTGCCAGACGAACTCGCCTTCGAGCTTGACCACCTTGACCTCGTAGTCGTTGAGCCGGGCGACCACCTTGGGAGACCACCGCTCGGAGAACGCGGACAGCTTCTGGGCGAGATCGACGGGTGCGTTGGCCATGCGCCCAGCTTGGCATGCGAGCGCCGGCACCGGCCCGCTCAGCCGCCGGACAGCCACGTGCCGACGATCCTGCTCATGCCGCCGACCTGCGGGGCGAAGCCCAGCGTCCGGTAGAAGGCCGGCATGTCGTCGGTGAACAGCGCGACGTGCTGGCCGGGCACGGTGGCCAGCAGCCGGTTCACCACCTCGCGGCCGACTCCCTTGCGACGGTGCGGTGTCGCGGTCCAGATGTCGACCAGGTAGGCGTTGCACACCCCGTCGCTCAGGATCCGGCCGTTGGCCACGAACCGGCCCTGGCAGCGCCCGAACACCACGGCGTGCGAGTTCTCGTGCGAGCGCCGGTACTGCTCCGGGGTGCGCAGGTTGTCGAAGTCGTCGGCCACCAGGGCGTCCTTGAGCGCCGCCCAGTCGATGTCGTCCAGGTCGGAGGAGAACTCGATCTCAGCCATCGGGCGAGCATCCCACGCACCCCGCCTAGGCTGAGCCTTCCAGCGCTTCTCCGGCGCATATCGAGGAGGCTCCTCCGATGGCCCTGTCCGACTTCCCGCGTCACCCGCTGCTGTTCGGGCCGAGCCCGGTGCACCCGCTGGAGCGGTTGTCCGCACACCTGGGCGGGGCGCAGGTCTGGGCCAAGCGGGAGGACTGCAACTCGGGGCTGGCCTTCGGCGGCAACAAGACCCGCAAGCTCGAGTACCTGGTTCCGGACGCGCTGGCCCAGGGCGCCACCCATCTGGTCTCGATCGGCGGCGTGCAGTCCAACCACACCCGCCAGGTCGCGGCGGTGGCGGCGAAGCTGGGGTTGCAGGCCCGGCTGGTGCAGGAGAGCTGGGTGAACTGGCCGGACGCGGTCAACGACCGGGTCGGCAACATCCTGCTGTCGCGGATCATGGGCGCCCACGTCGAGCTGGTCGAGGCCGGCTTCGGCATCGGCTTCAAGGAGAGCTGGGAGAACGCGCTGGCCGAGATCCGCGACGCCGGCGGCGTGCCGTACCCGATTCCGGCCGGCGCATCCGACCACCGGCTGGGCGGCCTGGGCTTCGCGAACTGGGCCTTCGAGGTGGCCCAGCAGGAGGCCGAGCTCGGCGTCTTCTTCGACACCATCGTGGTGTGCAGCGTGACCGGCTCCACCCACGCGGGCATGATCGCCGGCTTCGCCGCGCTGGAGGAAGCAATGGGCCGGGCCGGCTCTGGGCGGCATCGCCGGGTGCTCGGCATCGACGCCTCGGCCAAGATCGCCGAGACCCGCGACCAGGTCGAGCGGATCGCGCGCAACACCGCCGCCCTGATCGGTCTGGGCCGCGAGCTGCGCGCCGACGAGATCACCGTGCTGGAAGGCTGGGCCGGCGACTATTACGGCATTCCGGTTGAATCCACCTTAGAGGCAATGCGGCTGACCGGCCGGCTGGAGGGGATGATCATCGACCCGGTCTACGAGGGCAAGTCGATGGCCGGCCTGATCGAGCTGGTCAGCACCGGACAGATCGCACGCGACTCGACGGTGCTCTACGCCCACCTCGGCGGCCAGCCGGCTATCAATGCCTACAGCGCTTTGTTCAGATCTTGAGCAGTTTTCGCTGATATTGGCGCCAGAAGCGAAATGGCCTACTACCGTCTGCGCATGACTCCCGAAAACCCCACCGCCGCAGAGAATTTCACCAAAATCGCCGACGATGCAGTCACCTCCTATTGCGCGGCATATCCCGACGAAGCAACCTTTCTCGGTGAGCACAGCCACGACGACCGGCTCGGCGATCCGTCGACGGCTGCCCAGGAGCGCCGCCAGGCCGAGCTGACCACCCTGATCACCTCGCTGGACGAGCTGCCGGCCGGGGAGTTCGACACCGCCGACGCGGTCGACCGGGACATCCTGCGAACGGCTGCCCAGAGCGAGCTGCACGGGCTGGCCGAGATCGACGAGGCCGGCTGGAACCCGATGCGGCACAACCCCGGACAGGCGCTGTACGGGTTGTTGTCGCGCGAGTTCGCGCCGCTACCGGAGCGGTTGGCCAACCTGGCCGGCCGGCTGCGCGGGGTGCCCGACTACCTCGAGGCGGCCCGCGCCCGGCTGGGCGACATGCCCCGGATCCACGTCGAGACCGCCATCGGGCAGCTGGAGGGCACCCTGGCCCTGATCGAGTCCGAGGTGCCGGCGGCGCTCGCCCAGGCCGGCAGCGACCTCGACCTGTCGGAGGAGATCAGCCGGGCGGCCACGGCGGTGCGGACCCACCAGGACTGGTTGCGCGGCGAGCTGCCGAACGCGCACCGCTCCGCCCGGCTCGGCGCCGAGCTGTTCGCCCGCAAGCTGGAGCTGATCCTGGCCACCCCGTGGCAACCGGACAAGCTGCTGGAGCAGGCCTACCGCGACCTGGACCGGATCGAGGCGGAACTGACCGAGCTGGTCGGACGCACCACCGGTTCGGCGAACGTGGACCGGGACGCGATCGCCGCCGAGTACGCCCGGCTGGCCGCCGACGTCCCCACCAGCGACACTATCCTGCAGCTGTGCCGGGAGGCCCTTGCCGAAACCACCGAGTTCGTCCGCCAGCACGAGCTGGTCACCCTGCTCGACGACCCGGTGGACGTCATCGAGATGCCCGAGATCGACCGGGGCGTGGCGGTGGCGTACTGCGTCGCGGTCGGCGCGCTGGAGACCGCGCCGCTGGCCACCCAGTTCGCGGTCTCGCCCACCCCGAAGGACTGGTCGGAAGAACGAGTCCGGTCGTTCTACCGCGAGTACAACAACCACATGCTGCACAACCTCACCATCCACGAGGCGATGCCCGGGCACGTCGAGCAGCTCTCGCACGCCCACCGCTACTCCGGCAGCAACCCGGTTCGCGGGGTGTTCGGCAGCGGCTCGTTCATCGAGGGCTGGGCCACCTATGCCGAGGAGCTGATGGCCGCCCGCGGCTACCGCAGCGACATCTCTACGGCGGCGGCCGCGGCGGTGCGGATGCAGCAGCTGAAGATGCAGCTGCGGGCCGTGCTCAACACCATCATGGACATCTCCTTCCACGCCGGCGACCTGGACGAGCGCGGCGCGATGGAGCTGATGACGGTGCGCGGCTACCAGGAGGAAGGCGAGGCGGCCGGCAAGTGGCGCCGGGTGCAGCTGACCTCGACCCAGCTGTGCACCTACTTCGTCGGCTACGTCGAGGTCCGCGAGCTGGTCACCGACCTGCGCCGGGCACATCCGGACTGGTCGGACCGGCAGCTGCACGACGAGATCCTCGACTACGGCTCGCCGCCGGTCCGCTACCTGCGCCAGCTGCTGGGACTGCCGCAGGCCGGCTGAACGTCGCTGCGGCTGGTTCTCCTTGACGATCGGCATCGCGCACCGGGGCTTCTCCCCGGACGGCGCCGAGAACTCGATGGCGGCGTTCCAGGCCGCGGTCGACCTCGGCTACCGGCATCTGGAGACCGACGCGCGGGTCACCGCGGACGGGGTGGCGCTGGCCTTCCACGACGAAATGCTGGACCGGGTCACCACCTCCTCGGGCCGGCTGCGGCAGCTGAGCTGGCGGCAGGTCAGCGCCGCCCGGATCCGGGGCCGGGAACCGATTCCCCGGCTGGAGGAGGTGCTGTCGTCCTTCGGCGGGGTGAGCGTCAACATCGACGTCAAGTGCGACGCGGCGGTGGAACCCACCCTGGAGGCGATCCGGCGTACCAACGCCTGGCACCGGGTGCGGCTGGCGACCTTCTCCGCCGGCCGGCTGCGGCGGCTGCGCCGGCTGGCCGCGCCCGGCACCGCCAGCGCGCTCTCGCCGGTTGAGGTGGCGGCGTTGCGGCACGGCCGGCTCGGCTTCCTCGGCTCGGTCGCCGGCCCGCTCCGCCGTACCAATGGACCGTTCGCCGGGCCGCCCGGGAGCGCCGGCCTGGCCGCCCAGGTGCCGGCCCGGCTCGGGCCGCTGCAGGTGGTCGGGCCCCGGTTCCTGGCCGCGGCCCGGGCCCGCGGCATCGAGGTGCACGTCTGGACGGTGAACCTGCCGGCCGAGATGGTGCGGCTGCTCGACCTCGGGGTGGACGCGATCATGACCGACCGGGCCGACCTGCTGCGCGACGTGCTGCGCGAGCGGGGCCAGTGGCCGGCATGACGGAGCTGGGGACCGCACCGGCCGGCGCGGTGCTGCGGCACCGGCGCGGCTGGTATCTCTACGGCTGGGGCAGCCACGTCTTCCCCACCATCGTGGTCACGGTGTTCATGGGCCGGTACCTGACCTCGCTGGCCGAGAACGCGGTCGGCAAGGCCGGCCGGGTGTCGGTGGTGGGCATCCCGGTGGCGCCGGGCAGCCTGTTCGCCTACCTGGTGTCCTTCGCCACGGTGCTGCTGGTGGTGGCGATGCCGGTGGTGGGCGCGATCGCCGACCGGACCGGGGCCAAGCGGGAGATCCTGCTCGGCTTCGGCTGGCTGGGTGCGGCGGCCTGCGTGGCGATGTTCGCGGTGCGCGGGGGCAACTGGCAGCTCGGTGCGGTGTTGTTCGTGGTGGCGTTCCTGGGGTACTCGTGCGCCACGGTGGTCAACTACGCGCTGCTGGTCGACGTGTCCGGCACCGCCGAGCGGGACCGGGTGTCCTCGACCGGCTGGGCGCTGGCCTACGTCGGCGGCGGCCTGCTGCTGGCCGGGGACTTCCTGCTCAGCCTGTTCCTGGACGACAAGGCCCTGCTGGCCCGCATCTCGCTGTGCTCGGCGGGCCTGTGGTGGGCGCTGTTCAACCTCCGGTCGTGGCAGCTGCTGGCGGGCCTGCCCCGGACCGAAGCCTCGTCCGGCGCCGAACCGGTGCTGCTGGCCGGGTTCCGGCAGCTGCGCCGGACCCTGGCCGGGGTGCGCCGCTACCCGCTGACGGTGGCCTTCCTGCTGGCGTTCCTGGTCTACAACGACGGCATCCAGACCGTCACCACGATCGCCGCGCAGTACGGCGACAAGGAACTGCACCTCGACGACACCGTGCTGCTGTCGGCGATCCTGCTGGTGCAGTTCGTCGCCTTCGGCGGCGCGCTGTGGCTGGGCCGGCTCGCCGAGCGGTTCGGCGCCAAGCGGGTGGTGCTCGGTTCGCTGGTGGCCTGGCTGCTGCTGGTGCTGGCCGCCTACCTGGTCCGGGCCGGGACGGCCTGGCAGTTCTACCTGCTGGCCGTCGGGATCGCGGTGGTGCTGGGCGGCAGCCAGGCACTGTCCCGCTCGATGTTCTCCCGGCTGATCCCGGCCGGCTCGGAGGCTGAGTACTTCGGCTTCTACGAGATCAGCGACTCCGGGACGTCCTGGCTCGGGCCGCTGATCTTCGGGCTGGCCTACCAGCTCAGCGGCTCCTACCGCAGCGCGCTGGTGTCGCTGGTGGTTTTCTTCGTCGCCGGTTTCGTGCTGCTGGCCCGGGTGCCGCTGCGGGCGGCGATCTGCCAGGCCGGCAACGTCGCCCCCGACCGGGTCTGACCGGCTGCCGGGCGGGTGCCGCCCCATGCCGGCCAGGCGGCGAGTACCCTCGCGAGCCGTGCCTGCAACCCTCGCCGACGGCCAGCCGGGCCGCGACAGTGCCCTGGCCGCGGTGCCCGCGGCCGGCAACCGCCGCGAGATCTCGATGCCGGCCCACCTGAAGTTCTTCTACGGGCCGATGGACTGCGGCAAGTCCACCCTGGCGCTGCAGATGAACCACAACCATGCCCGGCAGGGCCGGTCCGGGCTGATCCTGACCCGCTACGACCGCTCCGGCGGCGCCCTGGTCACCACCCGGGTGGGGCTCAGCCACGACGCCATCGAGGTCACCGACTCCCTGGACATGCGCCGGCTGGTCCGCGAGCACTGGGCGCGCGGCCGCCGGGTGGACTACCTGATCGTCGACGAGGCTGGCTTCCTCGAGCCCGAGCACGTCGACCAGCTGGCCGAACTGGTCGACGAGTACCACGTCGACGTCTACTGCTTCGGCCTGGCCACCGACTTCCGCAGCCTGCTGCTGCCGGGTGCCAAGCGGCTGATGGAGCTGGCCGACGAGATCTCCGAGATCCAGGTCGAGGTGCTGTGCTGGTGCGGGTTGCCCGGCCGGCACAACGCCCGGGTGATCGGCGGCCGGATCACCCGGGAGGGCGACACGGTGCTGGTCGCCGACACCGTCGCGTCGGCAGCCCACGAGGTCCGCTACCAGGTGCTGTGCCGGGCGCACTACCGCCGTGGCGAGCTCGGCGAGCTGGAACTGGGCGAGCAACTCATCCTGGATTGACGCCACTGGGCGGATGATGAGCGGCCGGACGAGAGATGGGTCTCAGTCCCAGCGGTGATCCCGGCAAAACGGACGGAGCGGGGCAGCGGACCTGGAGTCCGGGCGAGTACTGTCGATAGGCTCAGGGAATTATCCGCCGGGTCCGTCCGTTGGTAACTCGGTACCCAAGCCTGGGTGAGGAGTGAAGACAATGGCCGATCGTGTACTCCGGGGCAGCCGCCTCGGCGCCATCAGTTACGAAACCGAATACGCCGCGGAGCCTGCGCCGCGTCAGCTCATTAGATTCCGGTGCGAGCGCGACCACGAGTTCAGCGTGCCGTTCGCCCACGACGCCGAACTGCCGCCCACCTGGGAATGCCGGCTGGACGGCACCACCGCCAAGGCGGTCGACCTGCCCGAGCCGGAGCCCAAGAAGACCAAGGCCCCGCGTACCCACTGGGACATGTTGATCGAGCGGCGCACCATCGCCGACCTCGAAGAGGTGCTCGCCGAGCGCCTGGACGTGCTGCGGGCACGGCGTGGCGGGCCCGGCACCAAGTCGCCCAAGACCGCCTGAGAAGTTCCGTGATCGGTGCGCAGCCGGTCACCTCGCACGGCATCGGCCGGCCCAGTTTTCTGGGCCGGCCGAACTCTTTGCCGGCGCCGTTCGCTTCCGGCTCCCGTATTCGCTTGCGTCCGGATCTCAGGGATCCGTCCAGGTCCGGATTCGGTATCCATTAGGAACGCCAGGGCGCGCGAAACGGATACGGAATGGCTTCCGGCGGCGCACGGAGGCAGCCGGAAGGACTAGCGGCGGGTGACCAGCCGCTTGAGCTGGGCCAGCCGGTGCGCGGCACCCCATTCGGTGACCCGCAACAGCGCCTCCCGGACGATGTCGCCGCTCATCTTCGACTCGCCCCGGACCCGCTCGGCGAACGTGATCGGCACCTCGATGACCCGGAAGCCGGCCTGCACCGCCCGCCAGGCCAGGTCCACCTGGAAGCAGTAGCCCTCCGAGGCGATCGCGGACAGGTCGATGGTCTGCAGCACCGAGCGCCGGTAGGCCCGGTAGCCGCCGGTGGCGTCGTGCAGGTCGATGCCCAGCGCCAGCCGGGTGTAGAGGTTGCCGCCGCGCGAGAGCAGCCGCCGCGACCGCGGCCAGTTCAGCACCTGGCCACCGGTCACCCAGCGCGACCCCAGCACCAGGTCGGCATGGTCGAGCGCGGTCAGCAGCCGGGGCAGCTGTTCCGGGGCGTGCGAACCGTCGGCGTCCATCTCGACCAGCACCTGGTAGCCGGCGGCCAGGCCGTGCCGGAAGCCGGCCACGTAGGCCGCCCCCAGGCCCGCCTTCTGGTCGCGGTGCAGCACCTCGACGTGCGAGTCCTCGGCGGCGATCTTGTCGGCCAGCGTCCCGGTGCCGTCCGGGCTGCTGTCGTCGACGACCAGGACGTCCGCCTCGGGTACCGCGGTGCGCAGCCGCTGCAGGATCAGCGGCAGGTTCTCGCGCTCGTTATAGGTCGGGATGATCACCAGCGTCCGGAGCTGCTCCCCCGGTTCTGCTGACGACCCGCTCTCGGCCTCGGTCACCCGTTCCCCTTCCCTGTCGTCCCGGCTGGCGCTCGGTCTGCCTGGTGCGGTCGCTACGCCGGACGCCGACCACCAGCCCGAGCAGGCCCAGTGCCGTCAGCACCCATTCGGCGGCGGCTCCCGTCCGGGTGGCCAGCGTAGTCGAACCGGACAGCGGCACCGTCCGCACCAGCACGTCGGCGGTGTACAGCGGGCCGGACTCGGCCACCGTGGCGCCGTCCGGGCCGATGATCGCCGACTTGCCGCTGGTCGCCACCTGCACCACGGTGCGGGCGTGCTCGATGGCGCGCAGCCGGGTCATCGCCAGCTGCTGGTAGGTCTCGGCGCTGTGCCCGAAGGTGGCGTTGTTGGTCTGCACCACCAGCAACCGGGCGCCGGCCCGGACCGAGGAGGTGACCAGCGAGTCGTAGGCGATCTCGAAGCAGATCACGTCCCCGACCGGGTACGGGGTCTGGGTCAGCAGGCCGTTGCCTCCGCCGGCCACCATGTCCCGGCCCACCAGGTCCACCTTGCTGCTCACCGCGCGGGCCAGCGACCGCAGTGGGATGTACTCCCCGTACGGCACCGGGTGCCGCTTGACGTAGCGCTGGCCGGGGCCGGGCGCCGCGGAGCCGGTCGGCATCCAGACGATGCCGGCGTTGGTGACGTGGTCCGGGCCCGGGCCGTCGATCAGGGCTCCCACCAGGATCGGCACGCCGACCGCGTCCACCGCCCGCTGGATCACCGCCGCGGCGTCGGGGTTGGTGGTCGGGTCGATGTCGGAGGCGTTCTCCGGCCACAGCACCAGTGACGGCCGGGCCAGCCGGCCGGCCTTGATGTCGGCGGCCAGCTTCAGCGTCTGGGCCACGTGGTTGTCCAGCACCTGGCGGCGGCGGGCGTTGAACTCCAGCCCGCGGTCGGGCACGTTGCCCTGGATCGCGGCCACCGTGGTGCTGCGGTCGGACTGTGCGGACGGCCGCAGCGGATAGGCCAGCAGCCCGCCGATCAGCAGCACCAGCACGGCGGCGGCCAGCTGCCCGGCGGTCCGGAGCGGCAGCCGGCCCCGCACCGGTGGTGGCAGTGACCGGCGTTCGGAGGCCCAGCCCAGCCCAGCCCAGGCCAGCACGGTGGCGGCCAGCAGGGTGCCGGTCAGCGCCACCGCGAAGGTCACCAGCGGCGCGCCGCCCAGGGCCGCGAACCACCGCAGCGGCGAGCTGGCCTGGCTGAACGCCCACCGGCCCCACGGAAAGCCGCCGAACGGCAACCGGTCCCGGGCCGCCTCCTCGGCCACCCACAGCGCCGCGCTGGTCACCGCGCCGAACCGGTGGCGCTGCACCACCGGCAGCGCGGCGCCGAGCAAGGCCAGGAACCAGGTCTGGGAGAACACCAGGATCAGCCAGGGCAGCGCGCCGACATAGGTCGAGGTCCAGTGCAGCATCGGGCCGAACAACCCCGCCCCGTACACCAGGCCGAGCAGCGCGCCGCGCCGGGACCGCTGGCCGGCGACCGCCACCGACAGCCCCGCCACCGACAGGAAGGCCAGCGGCCAGATGCCGGGCTTGGGGAAGGCCGCCGATCCCAGCAGGCCGGCAACGGCTGCCAGCAGCAGCCGGTACCTCATGCCAGCTCACCGGAGTCGAAGATCTGCCGGCCCCGGACCACGGTGCGCAGGCAGCGCGGCAACTCCCGGCCAGGGATGAGGTCGGGCAGGCCGGGCACGCCGGAGCGCTCGTCGGTGCTCCACCGCGACAGCCGCTCGTCGGCGGCGTCCACCGCCAGCGGGCCGGCGGCGAACACCGCGTAGCTGGCCGGCGAGCCGGGAGCCAGCACCCCGGAGGAGTCCTGCTCGGCCCGGGCCGCCCGCCAGCCGCCCCGGGTGTGCGCGGCCAGGGCCGCCCGCGGGCTCAGCGCGTGCGCCGGGTTGGTCGGGTGGATGGCGGCTCGGACCGCGCCCCACGGGTCCACCGGGGTGACCGGGGAGTCGGCGCCGAAGGCCAGCGGCGTGCCGGCGGCGGCCAGCGCCGCCAGCGGGTTGAGCCGGCCGGCCCGCTCGGCGCCCAGCCGCTGGGCGTACATGCCGTGCGCGCCGCCCCAGGTGGCGTCGAAGGCCGGCTGCACCGAGGCGATCAGCCCGCTGGCCGCCAGCGCCGGGACGTCGGTGATCAGCTCGGCGTGCTCGATCCGGTGCCCGGCAGTGGCCACCCGGGCGCCGAGCCGCTCGGCGGCCAGCCGCATCGCGTCCACCACCTGGCCGGTGGCGGCGTCCCCGATGGCATGGAAGCCGCCCTGCAGGCCGGCCTCGGTGCACTCGACGAGGTGCTCGGCGAGCTCGGCGGTCTCGTAACGCAGGTAACCGCACTCACCGGGCCGGTCGACGTAGGGCTCGAGCATCCCGGCGGTGTGCGAGCCGATCGAGCCGTCGCAGAACAGGTCGCCGCCGGCGCCGATCGCGCCCAGCTCGGCCGCCGCCGCGGCACCGCGCAGCTCGCCCCAGTACCCGTACACCTCCGGATAGGGCTCGCCGGCTTCCCGCACCAGCGCCAGCAGCGCGGCCAGGTCCTCGGCGCTGGAGATCTCCGGCCCCGCCATCTCGTGCACCGCGGCCACCCCGCAGGCGGCCGCGTGCCGCAGCGCGGTCCGGTGCAGCTCGGCGCGCTGGCCGGCGGTGATGGCCGAGCGGGCGACCGCCCGGGCGGCGTGATGGGCGGCCTTGGTCAGCCGGCCGTCCGGGGAGTAGCCGTCCAGGCCGGCGATGCCCGGCACCGAGGCCAGCAGCGCCGAGGACACCACGGCGGAATGGGCGTCGGTGCGCGCCAGGTAGACCACCCCGCCGTAGCTGGCCCGGTCCAGTTCGGCGGCGGTCGGCGCCCGGCCCTCCGGCCAGCGGGTCTCGTCCCATCCCGAGCCCAGCAGCGGCCGGCCGCCGCTGGCCCGGGCGGCCCGCTCGACGGCCCGCAGCGCCTCGGCCAGCGTGCCAGCGGTCCCCAACTCCAGCCCGCTCAGTGACAGTCCGGTATCGGTGGTGTGAAAATGTGAGTCGACGAACGCCGGGATCACCAGGGCTCCGTCAAGATCAACGGTGCGGTCGGCCGACATGGTCGTGGCGGAGGCGTCCTCGCCGAGCCAGGCCACCTCGGAGTCCGTCACCAGCATGGCGCTGGCGTCGCGAGCCCACGGGCTGTAGATCCGCCCGTTGATCAGCAGGGTGCGCACCATGCGAGTGTGCCAGCCGGGTCTGTGGGGGTCGAGGCGCTCACGCTGGCCCTGGTGTGTCCCATGGAATACGGTGCTGTAAAGACTTTCAGGAGGCTTGTCCCATGTCAGCCAGTATCGAGGACGTAGCAAAGCTGGCGGGCGTCTCGATAGCCACCGTGTCCCGGTCGCTGCGCGGGCTTCCCGACGTGGCCGCGGCCACCCGCGACAAGGTCCTCTCAGCAGCCCGGGAGCTGGACTACGTCGCCTCGCCGTTCGCGGCGCGGCTGGCCAGCGGCCGGTCCTCCACCCTCGGCGTGGTGGTCCCGTTCGTCAACCGGTGGTTCTTCGCCGAGGTGCTCGGCGCGGTCGAGTCGGTGCTCAGCGCCGCCGGCTACGACCTGCTGCTGCACAACCTGGGCGACAGCGACGGCCGGGAACGGTTCTTCTCGGTACTGCCGGTGCGCAAGCGGGTGGACGCGGTGCTGGTGGTCAGCCTGGCGCTCACCGACGACGAGGTGGCGGCCCTGCACACCCTGGAACTGCCGGTCGGGGTGCTGGGCGTCAAGCACCCGGGGCTGTCCTCGGTGCGGATCGACGACGAGGCGGCGGCCCGCACCGCGGTGGAGCACCTGCTGTCGCTGGGCCACCGGCGCATCGCGCTGATCGGCGGCGACACCGACGACCCGATGCGCTTCACCCCGCCGCACCATCGCGGCACCGGCTACCGCAACGCGCTGCTGGCGGCCGGGGTGCGCCCGCCCGAGGAGCTGGAGTGCCTGGGCTACTTCACCGTCGAGGGCGGCGAGGCCGCGATGCTGCAGCTGCTGCGGCGCGCCGAGCGGCCGACCGCGGTGTTCGCCGAGTCCGACGAGATGGCCTACGGCGCGATCCGTGCCATCCGGCGGTCCGGGCTGCGGGTGCCCGAGGACATCGCGGTGATCGGCTTCGACGACCACGCCACTGCGAGCCTGATGGACCTGACCACGATGCGCCAGCCGGTCGGCGAGCAGGGCGCGCTGCTGGCCCAGTCGCTGCTGTCGGCGCTGGTCACCGATGCCGAGCCCACCGACGTGGTGCTCGAGACCGAGCTGGTGGTACGGGGCAGCACGGTCGCCGCGGCCAGCGAGTACGCCAATCCGGAGCCGGTGGCCGACCCGGCCAGCTGAGCCCGACCGGTCCTTGTCGCGCGGCTGGTCTCGCGCCGACCGGTCGTGCCGGGCGATTGGTCTTTGCGGGGCGGCTGGGTCTTGCGGGGCGGCTAGTCCCGCTGGTCCCGCGCGGCGGCCAGCTCGGCCGCGGTCGGCGGGTTGGCGCCGGCCCGGGCGCAGGTCAGCGCTGCTACCAGGACGGCCTCGGCGACCGCGGGCGCCACCGCTGACCCGGCCCCGGGGGCGAACCCGCCGGCGACCAGCGCGTTGATCAGCCCGGCCATGAACGCGTCACCGGCGCCGACGGTGTCGACCACCTCGACCGGCCGGCCCGGCACCGTCGCCACCTCGCCGTCGGCGGCTGACTGGCCGGCCAGGAACCGGGCCCCGCGCCCGCCGTCGGTCATCACCACCACGGCGGTCCCCAGCCCGCGCCAGTGCCGCAGCACCTCGTCGGCGCCCCGTCCGGGATAGAGCCAGGCCAGGTCCTCGGCGGAGGCCTTCACCACGTCGGCGAGCCGCACCATCGCCTCGACCCGGTCGAGTGCCTGCCGGTGGTCGGGCAGCAGCGCGGGCCGGATGTTCGGGTCGTAGCTGACCACCACCGGCTGCCGCTGCCGGCGCCGGCGCAGCTGGCCGGCGATCACGCCGGCCCCGGGCTCGGTCCAGGACGCCAGCGAGCCGGTGTGCAGCCAGGACGCGTCGGCCGGGATCCGGTCCAGCTCGGCGTCGCTCCACTGCCAGTCCGCGGTGCCGGTGCGGTAGAAGTCGTACTCGGCGTTGCGCTCGGCGTCCAGGCTGACCACGGCCAGCGTGGACTGCTCGGCGGCGTCCACCGCGCAGGACAGGTCCACGCCGTTGGCCTCGGCGTGCGCCCGCAGCTGCCGGCCGAAGGCGTCGCCGGACAGCCGGGCCAGCAGTCGAGCCGGCTGCCCGAGCCGGGCCAGCCCGATCGCGACGTTGTACGGGCTGCCGCCGGGATGGGCGAGGTAGCCGGTCGGCCCCGGCCCGCCAGCGGGCGCCATCACCAGGTCGATCAGCGCCTCGCCGATCACATACACCATGGGAGGACGCTAGCCCCTGCGGTGGTTTGCCAGCGCCCGCGGTGGTTTGCCGGCGCGCAATGGTTATCGTGTGCCCGGTGAGCCGTGTGATGCTGCTGGACTCAGCCAGCCTGTACTTCCGCGCCTTCTACGGCGTGCCCGACACCGTGACCGCGCCGGACGGGATGCCGGTCAACGCCGTCCGCGGCTTCAGCGACATGGTCGCCACCCTGATCACCCGCTACCGGCCCACCGACTTCGTCGCCTGCCTGGACTACGACTGGCGCCCGGCGTTCCGGGTGGCGCTGCTGCCCTCCTACAAGGCGCACCGGGTGGAGTACACCACCGGCGCCGGCACCCCGGACGTGGAACAGGTGCCCGACCTGCTCGAGCCGCAGGTGCCGATCCTGCTCGCGGTGCTCAAGGCGGCGGGGCTGTGTGCGGTCGGCGCCGAAGGGTTCGAGGCCGACGACGTGATCGCCACCCTGGCGCACCGCTACGGCGGCCGCGGCATCGAGGTGGACGTGGTGTCCGGCGACCGGGACCTGATCGACCTGGCCACCGACAAGGTGCGGGTGCTCTACACCGGCAAGGGACTGTCCAACATGGTGATCTTCACCCCGGAGGAGGTGCAGGCCCAGTACGGCATCCCGGCCGGCCACTACGCCGACTTCGCGATGCTGCGCGGCGACCCGTCCGACGGGCTGCCCGGGGTGGCCGGCATCGGCGCCAAGACCGCGGCGGCGGTGGTGGCCAAGTTCGGCACCATCGAGAACATCGTGGCGGCCGCCCAGTCCGGCGACCCGAAGATGGGCGGCCCGGTCCGGTCCAAGATCATGGCCTCGCTGGACTATCTGGCGGTCGCCCCGGCGGTGGTGCGCGGGCGTACCGACGTCCCGGTGGACGAGCTGCAGACCGCGATCCCCGCCAAGCCGGCCGACCCGGAGATGCTCGCAGCACTGGGCGAGCGGTTCGGCATCGCCAACTCGATGGAGCGACTGACCACCGCGCTGGCCCAGGTGGCCGGCTGACGAAGGGGCCGAGGACATGACCGACAGCGCCAAGCACGATCTGCACCGCTACCTGAAAGCGGGCCGGGAAGCGTTGCTGTGGAAGCTGGAGGGGCTGTCCGAATACGACATCCGCCGGCCGATGACGCCCACCGGCACCAACCTGCTCGGCCTGGTCAAGCATGTGGCCAGCATCGAGCTCGGGTACTTCGGCGACACCTTCGGCCGGCCGAGCGGCATCCCGCTGCCGTGGTTCGACGACGGCGCCGAGCCCAACGCCGACCTGTGGGCCACCCCGGACGAGAGCCGCGAGCAGATCGTCGGGCTGTACCACCGCAGCTGGGCGCACAGCGACCAGACCATCGAGCAGTTGCCGTTGGATGCCGTCGGCGAGGTGCCCTGGTGGCCGGCCGAGCACCGCGCGGTGACGCTGCACCGGGTGCTGGTGCACATGGCCACCGAGACCCACCGGCATGCCGGGCACGCCGACATCGTCCGGGAGCTGATCGACGGCGCCGCCGGGCTGCAGGCGGGCAACTCCAACCTGCCGGACGTGGACTCCAGCTGGCTGGCCGACTACTGGCAGCGGCTGGAGGCGGCGGCCCGCGCCGCTGGCTGACCCGCGCCGGCTGACCTTCCGCCGGACCAGGACTGCCTTACAGTTGCTGGGCGATCACCCCGCGGCGCAGCGCCGTGCAGGCCGCCGCGGCGGTGTTGCGGATAGCCGGGTCGATCGCGTCGGCCCGGGCCAGCTGCTCGAGCAGGTCGAGCAGCTGGCGCATCCAGCGCACGAAGTCGCCGGCCGGCAGCCCGGTGCCGTCGTCGGACATCGAGTTCAGCACCCGGTCCAGCGAGTCGCCCTTCGCCCACCGGTAGCTGGCCCACACGAAGCCGAGGTCCGGTTCCCGCGACAGCGGCAGGTGGTGGGCGCCCTCGGCCTCGCTGACCTCGGCCCACAGCCGGTGCGTCTCGTGCAGTGCCTCGCGCAGCCGGCCACCCGGCAGCTTCGGCGCCGGCGGCTCGTCCCGGCGGGCCTCGTAGATCATCGCCGAGCACACCGCGGCGAGCTCGGCCGGGTCCAGCCCGGACCAGGTGCCGCTGCGCAGGCACTCGGCGATCAGCAGGTCCGACTCCGACCAGATCCGCGACAGCTGCCGGCCCGCGCCGGTGATGGTCTCGGCGGTGTCGTCGGCCGCGTCCGGATCGGCCGGACGCATGTAGCCGCGTTCGGTGAGCAGCGCGCAGACCTGGTCGAAGGTACGCGACAGCGAGTGGGTGCGGCCCTCGGCCCGCTGCCGCAGCGCCTCGTTCTCCCGGCGCAGCCGGCCGGCTCGCTCGGCCCACCGGGCGTGCTCCTCGCGGTCGTGGCAGCCGTGGCACGGGTGGGCGCGCAGCGCCGCCCGCAGGCTGGCGAGTTCCGCGTCGTCGGCCGCACCGGTGCGGTCCCGGCGCCGGGAGGCCGGCTGGTCGGCGATCCGGAGGTTGCGGATGGAGGAGGCGAGGTCGCGCCGGGCGGCCGGACTGCGGTGGTTGAAGTGCCTGGTGACCGGCAGCCGGCCGAGCACCTCGACGGCGTGCGGAAAGTCCAGCGGGGTGACCGGGCCCGCCCAGCGGTCCTCGGTGACCACCAGCGGTCGGGGGTCGGCGATCGGCGACAGGCCCGGGTCTACCACCACCGCCAGGCCCGCGCGCCGGCCAGCCTGGATCCGGATCACGTCCCCGGGCCGCAGTGCCTCCATCGACTGCACCACCGCCGCGCGGCGGTCGGAGGCTCCCTTGCGGCTCAGCGACTTCTCCCGCTCCGAGATCCGGGTACGCAGCTCCTGGTAGGAGCCGAAGTCGCCCAGGTGGCAGTGCATCCGGTTCTCGAAGTCGGCCAGCGCCTTGTCGTTGCGGCTGATCTGGCGGATCAGGCCGACCACCGACCGGTCGGCCTGGAACTGGGCGAAGGAGGACTCCAGCAGCGCCCGGGCGGTGTCGCGGCCGACCTGGGACACCAGGTTGATCGCCATGTTGTAGGACGGCCGGAACGACGAGCGCAGCGGGTAGGTGCGGGTGGAGGCCAGGCCCGCCACCCGGGCCGGGTCGACCTCGGGGCTCCACTGCACCACCGCGTGGCCCTCCACGTCGATGCCGCGACGGCCGGCCCGTCCGGTGAGCTGGGTGTACTCCCCCGGCGTCAGGTCGGCATGCGTCTCGCCGTTGAACTTGACCAGCCGTTCCAGCAGCACCGTCCGGGCCGGCATGTTGATGCCCAGCGCGAGGGTCTCGGTGGCGAACACCACCCGCACCAGCCCGCGCACGAACAGCTCCTCCACCACCTCCTTGAACGCCGGGATCATGCCCGCGTGGTGGGCGGCGATACCCCGCTGCAGGCCCTCGGAGAACTCCCAGTAGCCCAGCACGTCGAGGTCCTCGGCGGCCAGGCTCGCCGTCCGGTTCTCCACCAGCAGCCGGATGTCCTCGCGCTCGTCGTCGGTGGTCAGCCGCAGGTTGGCGGCCACGCACTGCCGGACGGCGGCGTCGCAGCCGGCCCGGCTGAACAGGAAGGTGATGGCCGGCAGCAGCCCCTCCCGGTCCAGCCGGCTGATCACCTCCGGCCGGGAGGGCGGGCGCCAGCGCGGCCCCGGGCCACCGCGGTAGCGGTCCCGGCCGCCACCAGAATGTCGCGCCGGGGCGAGGTCGGTGGTGCGCATCCGGTCCCGGACGTAGCGCAGCAGGGTCGGGTCGACCCGGACGCTGTCCCGGACAGTTCCCGAGCCCGGACCGTCCGGGTTGGGCTGGGTCCCGGCGGCCGGCTCGGCGTTCTCGGCGAACAGGTCGAACATCCGGTTGCCCACCAGCATGTGCTGCCACAGCGGCACCGGCCGCTCCTCGTGCACGATCACCCGGGTGTCGCCGCGCACCTCGACCAGCCAGTCGCCGAACTCCTCGGCGTTGGACACCGTCGCCGACAGCGACACCAGCCGCACCGAGTCGGGCAGGTGGATGATCACCTCTTCCCAGACCGCGCCGCGGAACCGGTCACCGAGGTAGTGCACCTCGTCCATCACCACGAACCCGAGGCCGGCCAGGGCGTCGCTGCCCACGTAGAGCATGTTGCGCAGCACCTCGGTGGTCATCACCACGATCGGCGCGAACGGGTTGATCGCGTTGTCGCCGGTCAGCAGTCCGACGTTGGCCGGCCCGTAGCGCTGCAGCAGGTCGTTGTACTTCTGGTTGGACAGCGCCTTGATCGGGGTGGTGTAGAAGCACTTCTGCCCCATCGCCAGCGCCAGGTAGATCGCGAACTCCCCGACCACGGTCTTGCCGGCCCCGGTGGGCGCGCAAACCAGCACCCCGTAGCCCTCTTCCAGCGCCCGGCAGGCCTGCACCTGGAAGTCGTCGAGGTCGAAGCTGTAGCCGGCCTGGAACTCCGAGACCTTCGGGTACTTCATCCGCTGACGAGAGTGCGCATACTGCTCCGCCGGCGAGGACATAACGTCAAGGGTACGGGCCGTCGCGAGCGGCTTTGCGAGATCGAGGGGGCTCGGCCGGCCGCGACCGGGACTCGGGGGGCGTTGGTCAACCCGTCAGCTCGGCCGCCTCGCTACACAGCAGCAGGACGGTGGCGGCATCGGTGCTGGGCAGCAGCACCACCAGTTCCGCCCGGCCGGCCGCCTCACCCGGGTCCGCGGGATCTCCCGCCGCCGTGAGGCTCGGCACGCCGAGCGTCGCGGACCGCATCGTTGCCGCCCGGCGCCGGCGGGCCGCGAGGCTGCCGGCGGCGACCTCGGTCACCGGGTGCCCCGGCCTGCCGGACGGCTCGCCGTCCGCTGCGCTGGCTGCCTCATGCGCTGAAGTGTAATCGAACACAGTGTCGAATACCACTACCCGGCGGTACTTTTCCGGCCATGCCGCACCCGGCCGGTCAGCCATGCCGTACCGGCAGCGGCGGGTCAGCTGGCCGAGGTCAGGCGACCGCCCGGGCGCCGTCGCCGGCCAGGTCCGCTCCGGTGGCCCGGTCGCGCACCAGCAGGTCGGCGGCGGCCAGCACCAGGGCCAGCACCAGGAACAGCACCGCGATCAGCAGGCCGTGCTGCAGCGCCTGGTTGTAGTTGCCGTGGCTGGCCGCCAGCTGGGCGTAGAACACCGACCCGACGGCTGCGATGCCGATCGCCGAGCCGATCCGCTGGCCCACCTGGATCAGCCCGCCGGCCGTGCCGCCCTGGCTGACCGGCACCTCGGACAGCGTCAGGGTCTGGTTCGGGGCGATCACCATGCCCGAGCCGATGCCGCCGATCAGCAGCGGCGCGATCAGCACCCAGCCGGTCAGGTGCTCGGGCACCTCGCGGACCACCCCGATCACGCCCAGGTAGCCCAGCGTCACCAGCACCAGCCCGAGCAGCACCAGCCGCCGGCCGAACCGGTGCACCACCCGGCCGGACACCCCGGCCGCCAGCCCCGACCCGACCGCGAACGGCAGCGTGGTGAGGCCGGCCAGCAGGGCCGAGTACCCCAGGCCGAACTGCAGCAGCAGGGTCAGCACGAAGAACAGCGCGGTGAACCCGGCGAAATAGACGGTGATCATCGAGGTGCCGAAGGAGAACGACCGGCGGCCGAACAGCGCCAGGTCCACCAGGGACTCCCGGCCGGCGCGCCGGTAGCGCGCCTCCCAGGCCACGAAGCCGGCCAGCAGCAGGGCCGCCAGCGGCACCAGCAGCCACTTGGCGCTGCCGTGCCACTGCTGCTCCTGCACGAACGGCAGCAGCAGCACCACCACGCCGGCGCCGAGCAGCAGCACCCCCACCGGGTCCAGGTCGTGCCGCCGGCCGCGCTGTTCGTCCGAGGCCTGCGGCAGCAGCCGCAGCGCGAACGGCACCGTGACCAGGCCGATCGGCAGGTTGACGAAGAAGACGTAGCGCCAGCCGTCGGACTCGCCGAACAGCTGGATCAGCAGGCCGCCGATCAGCGGGCCCAGCGCGGTGGAGATGCCGACCATGGCGCCGAACAGGCCGAAGGCCTTGCCCCGCTCCCGGCCGCGGAACAGCTGCTGGATCAGCGCGCTGATCTGGGGCGTCAGCAGGCCGGCGGCCAGGCCCTGGCTCAACCGGGCGATGACCAGCCAGGTGGCGTTCGGCGCCGCCCCGCACAGCAGGCTGGTGAGGGTGAACAGCACCAGGCCGATCAGGAACATCCGGCGCCGGCCGCGGGTGTCACCGAGCCGGCCGGCCGGCACCAGCAGCAGCCCGAAGGTCAGCGAGTACCCGGACAGCACCCACTGGAGGGCATCGCCGGAGGCGTGCAGGCCCAGGCTGATCGAGCGCAGCGCGACGTTGACGATCGAGACGTCCAGCAGCACCATCGCGCCGCCCAGCAGGCAGACCGCCAGCGCCTTCCAGCGGTTGGGGTCGGGGACGAAGTCCTCAACCTGCGAGCGGTCCGGCGAGGAGTACGCGGAAGAAGTCGGCACGTCTCCATCGTGCCTGACGGTTCCGACACCCGAGTTCCCCGGCGTGCCCGGCCCGGATCACCGGGCCGGCGCCGGTCAGGGCAGCTCGCTCCATTCCGAGCCCTGCCGCCGGCCGGGGCCGGACAGCCGCTCGGGCAGCGGGTCCACCGTCGAGGCCACGTCGTCGGGCAGCTGCTCGGCCTCGGCGGCGGCCTCCCGGCGGGCCCGGCGCCGGTCGTGCAGGAAGCACCACAGCACCGCCAGTTCGAACAGCAGGCACATCGGCACCGCCATCGCGGTCATGGTGAACGGGTCGGTCGACGGGGTCGCCACCCCGGCGAACAGGAAGATCAGGAAGATCCCGATCCGCTGGCCGCGCTTGAGCAGCGAGTACGGCAGCACCCGGGCGGCGTTGAGCATCACGATCAGCAGCGGCAGTTCGAACGAGGCCCCGAACACGGTGAGCATCAAGATCACGAACGAGATGTAGTACGTGACGTCCAGGCCCGCCTGGGTGCCGCTGCCGGCCTGGGTGATCAGCACGTCCAGGCCCTTGTACAGGGTGAAGTAGGCCAGCCCCATGCCGGCGGCGAACAGCGCGGTGGAGGCCGCGACGAAGGCCACCGTCCAGCGCCGCTCGTTGCGGCGCAGCCCCGGCGTGACGAACGCCCACAGCTGGTAGAGCCACAGCGGCGAGGTGAGGATGGCGCCGGCCACCACCGAGACCTTGAGCCGGATGGTGAAGCCGTCCAGCGGCGCCCGGAACAGCAGCTTGCACTGCTCGGCGCTCTGGTTCAGCGCGCCCAGCCGGTGCTCGTAGGGCACGTTGCAGTAGGGCTGCTTGAGGATCGTCAGCAGCGGGTTGTAGACCAGCCAGCCGACCACCGCGCCGAGCGCGACGATGATCATCACCACGATCAGCCGTTTGCGCAGCTCGCGAAGGTGGTCCAGGACCGACATCCGGCCCTCGGGGTTGCCCTTCGCCGAGCGCCGGAGCCACCGGGTCATCTAGACCGTTCCGCCGAGGCCTGCAGGCGGGCCCCGAGCTGTGCCAGGTCGGCCGCCAGCTGCTGCAGCCGGGCCTGCTCGACCTGCAACCGCCGGGTCTTCCAGCTGATCTCATAGCCGACGAAGCCGAGCACCACCAGCGCGAACACGACGGCGAAACCCCATGCCGCAATAACGATCCAAGCCTGCATGACCGCCCAGCTTACCGATCGCGATAGGCGGCCAGCGCCTGCGCGGCTGCTGTCTGCACGTCGCGGGCCAGCCAGTCCGGCGCCAGCACGGTGACCGCTCCCCCGGACCGCCGGACCAGCGCGGCCACCCAGGTGGGGTTGGCCACCCGCAACGTCACCCGCAGGCTCGCGCCGTCCGGGGTGACCGTCTCGCACGGGTAGTAGTCGCCGACCCACTCCCAGCCCGGGCCCAGCCGCAGCTCCACCAGCAAGTGCTCCGGCGCCGGCCGGTACACCCCGGCGCTGACGTCGGTGAGCTGCACGTCGGGCGGCACCCGGGCCGGCTCGTCGAGCAGGACGGCGTCCTCGATCCGGTCGATCCGGAAGATCCGCATCGCCCCGGCCCGGCGGCACCACGCCTCCAGGTAGCCGATCCCCTCGGCGACGAACACCCGGACCGGGTCGATCACCCGGTGGGTGGTCTCGTCCCGGGCCGCGGAGTAGTAGTCCAGCTCGACCGCGCGGCGCTGCTCGACCGCCTGCTGGGCCAGCTGGCCCCACCGGTCCCGCCCGGTCAGCCGGATGTCGACCGCGTCGGGATCCAGGTGCTGCCCGGCGGCGGCCTCGATCTTGGTCAGCGCCCGCTCGGCCGCCCCGCCCTGGGTGGCGCCCGGCACGTCGGTCAGGGTGCGCAGCGCCACCGCCAGGGTCATCGCCTCGGTCGAGGTCAGCTTCAACGGCCGGCTCAGCCCGCCGTCGTAGGTGACCGACACGGTGTCGCCCTCGAACATCAGGTCGATCAGGTCCTCCGGCCCCGAGCTGCGCCCGCACATCCAGAGCATCTCCAGCTCCTTGCGCAGCTGGGCCTCGTCGATGCCGAAGGTGGCCGCGGTCTCGCTGATCGAGGCCACCCCCTGGGTGACGATGTAGGGCACCAGGGCCAGCAGCCGGGACAGCTTGTCGCTGGTGTCGGTCATCGCCGGCCGCCGCTGGACGCGAGATCCCCGGCAGGTGCCGGTCGCCGGTCCCGGGCCGGTGACCCGCCGGCGGCCCCTTCCAGCAACCGGACCACCGCGGCCACCAGCTCCGGCGGGTCCAGCGCCACCGCGTCCGCCCCCACCCCGGCGACCAGCCCGGCCAGCCGCTCCAGGTCGCGGTAGTCCAGGCTCAGCTCGTCCCCGTCGGGGGTGCTGTGCACCTGGCGGGCCTGCCGGCGCAGCTGGCCACCCCGGCCCGGGGCGACCCGCACCCGGGCCAGCTGGTCGGGCTGGTAGTGCGCACCGCGCACCAGCTCCAGCATGTCCAGGTCCTCCGGCCGGCTGGTCTCGGCGGCCGCGGCCAGCGTCCGGACCTCGCCGACCAGCCGGTCCAGCCGGAAGCTGCGGACGTCCCCGCGCCCCCGGTCGTGGCCGACCAGGTACCAGCGGCCCCGCCAGGACAGCACGCCCCAGGGCTCGACGGTGCGCTTCTCCGGCGCCGGCGCCGACTGCTTGCGGTAGCCGAACTGCACCACCCGCCGCTCGGAGACCGCCGTCATGAGATCGGGCAGCGCCGGCTCGCTGCCGGGCAGCGGCGGCAGCGCGTCCGCGCCGGGCGGCTCCTCGATCTCGATGCCGGCCGCACGCAGCTTGATCAGCGCGGTGCGGGCCTCGGTGGCCAGCGAGGCGGTCTGCCACAGCCGGCCGGCCAGGCCCACCGCGGCGGCCTCGTCGGCGGTGAACTCGATCGGGGGCAGTTCGAAGTCCTGCCGGGCGATCCGGTAGCCGTCCTCGGTGTCGAAGACGGAGTTGCGGCCGGTCTCCAGCGGGATCCCGAGCTCGCGCAGCTCCGCCTTGTCCCGTTCGAAGCTGCGCTTGAACGCCTCGTCCGGGTTGGTGGAGTCGGAGGAGACCTCGTAGCCCTCGACGGTGTCCCGAATCCGCTCAGCGGTGATGTACTGCCGGGTCGAGAGCAGGCACAGCACCAGCGACACCAGTCGCTGCTGTCGCCGGGCCGCCATGTCCGACAACGGTAGGCGACGCCCGCGCCCTGGCCGCGCGCCACCCCGGGCGGGCTGCTGGGAAGGTCCGCCGCCGCTGCTCACATCGAGGCAATCAGCTTCTCGACCCGGTCGTCGACCGCTCGGAACGGGTCCTTGCACAGCACCGTGCGCTGCGCCTGGTCGTTCAGCTTGAGGTGGACCCAGTCCACCGTGAAGTCCCGCCGGGTCTCCTGGGCGCGCTTGATGAACTCGCCGCGCAGCTTCGCCCGGGTGGTCTGCGGCGGCACGCTCTTGGCCTGGAACACCGCCAGGTCGCTGGTCACCCGGGTCACCGCGCCGCGGCCGGCCAGCAGGTAGTACAGCCCCCGGTCGCGCCGGATGTCGTGGTAGGTGAGGTCGAGCTGGGCGATCCGCGGCGAGGACAGCGGCAGGTCGTAGCGTGCCCGGTAGCGCTCCAGCAGCTGGAACTTCGTCGCCCAGTCGATCTCGCGGTCGATCAGGCTGAGGTCGCCGGACTCGACCGCCTTGAGGGTGCGGCCCCACAGGTCGAGCACCTGCTCGGTGACCGGGTCGGAGCCGGTGGCGTCGACGAACGTGCGGGCCTTCTCGTAGTACTCCCGCTGGATCTCGGCGGCGCTGGCCAGCCGGCCGCTGGCCAGCTTGATCTGCCGGCTGCCGGTCAGGTCGTGGCTGATCTCGCGGATCGCCCGGATCGGGTTCTCCAGGGTGAGGTCCTTGAAGGTGATGCCCTGCTCCATCATCCGCAGCACCAGGTCGGCGCTGCCCACCTTGAGCAGGGTGGTCGACTCGTTCATGTTCGAGTCGCCCACGATCACGTGCAGCCGGCGGTAGCGCTCGGCGTCGGCGTGAGGCTCGTCCCGGGTGTTGATGATCGGCCGGGACCGGGTGGTGGCCGAGGAGACGCCCTCCCAGATGTGCTCGGCCCGCTGGCTGAGGCAGTACACCGCGCCGCGCGGCGTCTGCAGCACCTTGCCGGCGCCGCAGATCAGCTGGCGGGTGACCAGGAACGGGATCAGCACGTCGGCCATCCGGCTGAACTCGCCGTGCCGGGCCACCAGGTAGTTCTCGTGGCAGCCGTAGGAGTTGCCGGCCGAGTCGGTGTTGTTCTTGAACAGGTAGATGTCGCCTGCGATGCCCTCGTCGTTGAGCCGCTTCTCCGCGTCGATCAGCAGCCCCTCCAGGATCCGCTCGCCGGCCTTGTCATGGGTGACCAGGGACAGCAGCGAGTCGCACTCCGGGGTGGCGTACTCGGGATGGCTGCCGACGTCGAGGTAGAGCCGGGCGCCGTTGCGCAGGAAGACGTTGGACGACCGCCCCCAGCTGACCACCCGCCGGAACAGGTACCGGGCCACCTCGTCGGGGCTGAGCCGGCGCTGACCCTCGAAGGTGCAGGTCACACCGTATTCGTTCTCGATGCCGAAGATACGTCGCTGCACCAGACCAGCCTAGCCAGCGGCGCGGCGAGATGCGCGCCTTGTGATTGCGACAAGCGAATACATTTTCCCCGCCGTTACAGGCGCAACCGCAGCACCGTGTTGCCCTGGTCGTCGGCTACTTCGATCTTGCTGATGTTCTGCCGGGGCCAGGGGCTGGCCCGGGTGATCTGGACGTCCTCGCCGGGTTGCGGGGTCCAGCTGCCCAGATTCACCGTCTCGCCGCGCCGGTTGTAGATCACCATCCGGTACGACGGGGTCCAGCCGTGGGGGTAACCGCCGTCGGAGTGGTACCCGCAAGCCAGCTTCACCCGGGTGTCCGAGCCGGACCCGATCAGCTGGATGGTGGCATACACGCCCTCGGGATCCGGCCCGACCGGCTGCATGGTCAGGGTCTGCGGCTGGTGCGCGTGCTGCCAGCCCAGCACCCCGGCGGTGGCCAGCACGGCCACCAGGCAGGCGGCCGCGGCCGCCAGCACCCCGAGCCGCCAGGTACGCCGGCGCCGGCTGGCGGCCGCCTCGCGGAGCAACCGGGGCAGCAGCGTGTCCGGCGGCAGTTCCGGTTCCCAGGCCGAGACGTCGGCCCGGGCCAGCACCGCCGGCAGGTCGCCGAACCGGGCGGTCCGCTCCTGGCAGAGCGGGCAGCGCGCCAGGTGCTGTTCGAAGGCGGCCTGCTGCCCGGGCTCCAGGGCACCCAGCAGGTAGGCGGCGTCGTCGAACTCGTACCGGGCGTGCTCGGCGGCAAGCTCCGGGGCGAGCCGGTCGCTCTCGTCCGGGCCGGTCACGGCAGTGCTCCCATCTCGTTGAGCGCGAGTTTGAGGGCTCGCAGGGCGTAGTGCGAGCGCGACTTCACGGTTCCCTCCGCGATCTGCAGGCGTTCGGCGGCCTCGCGCACGCTCGAGCGCCGGTAGAACAGCTCCACCAGCACGGCCCGGTGCTCGGGGCTGAGCCGCAGCAGCGCGTCGGCGATCAGCCGGGACTCCACCAGGGCGTCGGTGGGGTCGACGGCCGAGGATTCTGGAACGGCCGCGACCAGCTTCTCCGGACGCACGCTGCGGGCCCGCCACTCGTCGATGACGATCCGGCGGGCCACCGTGTACAGCCAGCCCCGGGCGGCGCCGGACTGCTCGGCGGTGAAGGCCGGGTTGTTGGGGTTGCGCCAGGCGCGCAGCAGGGTCTCCTGGACCACGTCCTCGGCGGCCTGCCGGTCCCCGCCGGTCAGCCGGACGGCGAAGGCCCACAGCGCGGCGGCGTGCTCGTCATGCAGGGCCTGCAGGACGTTCCGCTCGTCGACCGCGCCGCGATCGACTGGCATCGGAGCTCCTCGGGTGTCGGCTGGTCCGGGCGGTGGCGCTTTCCGGCAAGGAATACGGCGCGGGGCGCCGGCTGGTTCACCGGGAGGTGTGACGGAGTCCATCCTGCTCCCGGATGAACCGATCCGCCGGTAACTGCGTTGGCACTACAGAAGGGGTGGTATCGCAACGGCGGTGCCCGCACGCCGCACCGACCGGAGGCGATGGATGAGCTCAGCACACGACGACGGCCTGATGACCGGACGGGGCATCAGCCGCCGCTGCCTGCTGGCCGTCGGCGCCGTCGGCATCCCCGGCATGGCCCTGGCCGCCTGCTCACAGGCGTCGCCGGAGGAGCCGGCCGGCGGTTCCGGCACCTCGGCAGGAGCCGGGTCGTCGGCGGGTGCCGGATCGTCCGCAGGTGGCGGCAAGCCGCTGGCGAAGCTGTCCGACATCAAGGTGGGTGAGGCGATCTCCGCTACCGGCCCGGACGGCGGCGACATCATTATCGTCCGGCCCACCGAGACCACCGTCACCGCCTTCTCGGCGATCTGCACCCACGAGGGCTGCACGGTGCAGCCGGCCGGCCAGGAACTGGACTGCCCGTGCCACGGCTCGGTCTTCGACCTCAAGGGCGCCGTGCTCAACGGGCCGGCGACGCGGCCGCTGCGGACGGTAGCGGTGAAGGTCTCGGGCGAGAACGTGGTGGCCGGCTGACTCCCGGCTGACTAGCCGTTCTGGCCGTCGGCGCCGTTCTGGTCCGGTCCGGCGGGCGGCTCGGGCTGTGCCGGCGCCGCGCCGTCCGGCCCGGTGCCGGTGGCCGGAGTGACTGGGGTGTCGGGGCCGGGCGGGCTCTGGTCCTCAGCGCCTGCGGCACCCTCAGCGCTCGCAGTGCCCTCAGTGCCTGCGGTGCCTGCCACGCCTTCGGCGCCCGCTGTGCCCTGGGTGCCCGTACCGGCCGGCAGCAGGCTGCTCAGCGCCGGGCCGACGATCCGGCGGAACTTGCGGTGCCCGCGGTTGCGGTCCAGCACCGCCACCTCCAGGCTGTCGGCGACCAGCACCCGGTTCGCGCCGCCCTCGCCGCCGACCGAGCCGAGCGCCTGCACGGCGACCGCCACCGCCTCGGCCAACGGCAGGTTCACCCGGAAGGACTGCCGCAGCGCGCCGGCCACCGTGTCGGCCTGGCCGCCCATCACCAGGAAGTCCGGCTCGTCGACGATGGTGCCGTCGTAGGAGAGCCGGTAGAGCTGGTCCTGGCCGGCCGCCGGGCCCACCTCGGCCACGCACAGCTCGACCTCGTACGGCTTCTGCTGCTCGGTGAAGATCGAGCCCAGGGTCTGGGCGTAGGCGTTGGCCAGCGCCCGGGCGGTGACGTCGCGGCGGTCGTAGGAGTAGCCGCGCAGGTCGGCCAGCCGGATGCCGGCCACCCGCAGGTTCTCGAACTCGTTGTACTTGCCGACCGCGGCGAAGGCGATCCGGTCGTAGATCTCCGACACCTTGTGCAGCGCCGAGCTGGTGTTCTCGGCGACGAACAGCACCCCGTCGGCGTAGGTCAGCACGACCACGCTTCGGCCGCGAGCGATTCCCTTGCGGGCGTACTCGGACCGGTCGCGCATGATCTGCTCGGCCGAGGCGTAGAACGGCATCGACATGGAATGGTCTCCGGAAGTAGGGGCGGCTGCTGGCGGCGGGCGTGCGGGACGGGCCGGGGGTCAGGCACCCGGGGTGGCGGCGCGGCGCTCCAGCAGGGCCCGGATCATGGTGTCCAGGGTGCTGTCGGCGATCCGGCGGGTGCCGTCGGCGGTGGCGGAGAAGACGACCGGGTAGATGCGCCGGGTCAGGTCCGGGCCACCGGTGGCCGAGTCGTCGTCGGCGGCGTCGTAGAGGGCCTCCACCACGACCGACACCGCCTCCTCCTCGGTCAGCTGCGGGCGCCAGAGCTTCTTCAGCGCGCTCTTGGCGAACACCGAGCCCGACCCCACCGAGTGGTAGTACTGCTCCGGGTACCGGCCGCCGGTGACGTCGTAGCTGTAGATCCGGCCCGCGGAGGCCGAGCCCTGGACGGCGGCGCTGTCGATGTCGTAGCCGGCGAACAGCGGGACCACGGCCAGGCCCTGCATGGCCGCGCCCAGGTTGCCCCGGATCATGGTGGCCAGCCGGTTGGCCTTGCCGTCCAGGGTCAGCGCGGTGCCCTCGATCTTCTCGTAGTGCTCCAGCTCCACCTGGAAGAGCCGGACCAGCTCGACCGCGATGCCGGCGGTGCCGGCGATGCCGACCAGGGAGTACTCGTCGGCGGCGAACACCTTCTCGATGTCGCGCTGGGCGATCAGGTTGCCCATGGTGGCCCGCCGGTCGCCGGCCATCACGACGCCGCCGGAGAAGGTGGCGGCCACGATGGTCGTCGCGTGGACGGACCCGGCGGCGGACGGCATGGCAGCTCCCCCCGAGCCGGTCAGCTGCGGCCGGTGGCCGGGCAGCAGCTCCGCCGCCGCCGCCGAGAGGAACTCGACGAACGACGACGAGCCGGGGGCGGTCGCGTAGCGCAGGAGTCCGAGGTTGTCGCCGGCCGGTCCGCTCACTGGCCACCCTTCTGCACGAAGCTGCGGACGAAGTCCTCAGGGTTGGTCTCCAACACCTCGTCGATGTCGTCGAGCAGCGCGTCTACGTCGTCGCTGAGCTTCTCGTGCCGCTCGGCGACGTCGGTGTTGGTCTCCTCGGCCACCTCGTCGACCTCGGAGCGCTGCTTGGTGGGACGGGTCTGCCCACCCTCGTGACTGGCCATGATTACCTCCGCACATACCCGCCCGGCGGCGAGTACCTCTCGACACTAGTAGTTCGTGCCGCCAGGTCGCGCCATGCACCAGGTAATTGCCGGTTGAAGACAGCATGCCCGAAGACAGCCGCTCGGAGGTCGGCACCGGCCGGACGCGCCGACCCGGGGTCAGCGGCCGAGCAGCTCCTGCACCAGTGACTGCGCGGTCGGGCACCGGTCCAGCAGCTCCTGCACGTGTGCCTTGGAGCCGCGCAACGGTTCCAGGGTCGGCACCCGCACCAGCGACTGCTGCCCCACGTCGAAGATCACCGAGTCCCAGGACGCCGCCGCCACCGCGTCCGGGTAGCGGCGCAGGCACTCGCCGCGGAAGAAGGCCCGGGTGTCCGACGGCGGGGTGTTCATCGCCTCGACGGCCTGCTCCGGCTCGATCAGGGTGCGCATCGAGCCGCGCTGGACGAGCCGGTGGTAGAGGCCCTTGTCCGGCCGGAGGTCGGCGTACTGCAGGTCGATGGCGTGCAGCCGGGGCGAGGACCAGGCCAGGCCGTCGCGCTCGGCGAAGCCGGTGAGCAACCGCAGCTTGGCCACCCAGTCCAGCTCGCCGGCCAGCAGCATCGGGTCTTCGGCGAGCCGGGTGAGCACCGACTCCCACTCGGCGAGGACCTGCGCGGTCTGCGGGTCGACGTCGCTGCCGTAGCGGTCGTCGACGAACTTGCGGGCCCGGTCCAGGTACTCGCCCTGCAGCTGCACCGCGGTCACCGTCCGGCCGTCGGTCAGCCGCATCAGGTGCCCCAGCGACGGGTCGTGGCTGACGGCGCGCAGCTCGCGGACCGGCTCGGCGATCCGCAGGTCCTCGCCCAGCCAGCGGCTCTCGATCATCGCCAGCACCAGCGAGGTGGTGCCCACCTTGAGGAAGGTGGACAGCTCGGCGAGGTTGGCGTCGCCCAGGATCACGTGCAGCCGCCGGTACTTCTCGGCGTCGGCGTGCGGCTCGTCGCGGGTGTTGATGATCGGCCGCTTCAGGGTGGTCTCCAGGCCCACCTCGACCTCGAAGAAGTCGGCGCGCTGGCTGATCTGGAAGTCGTGCTGGTGGCCGTCCTGCCCGATGCCGACCCGGCCGGCGCCGCAGATCACCTGGCGGGTCACGAAGAACGGGGTGAGCTGGCTGACGATGGCGGCGAACGGGGTCTGCCGGCTCATCAGGTAGTTCTCGTGCGCGCCGTAGGAGACGCCCTTGTTGTCGGTGTTGTTCTTGTAGAGGGTGATGGTGGTGCCGGACAGCCGCTCGACCTGCCGGGCGGCGGCGGCCATCACCAGCTCGCCGGCCTTGTCGAAGCGCACCACGTCCAGCGGCGAGGTGACCTCAGGCGTGGAGTACTCCGGGTGGGCGTGGTCGACGTAGAGCCGGGCGCCGTTGGGCAGCACCACGTTGGCCAGGCCCGCGTCCTCCTCGTCGTCGAGGAACTGCTCGGCGACGTTGTTCGGGCCGGACAGGTCGAAGCCGCGGGCGTCGCGCAGCGG
>NZ_DATINC010000117.1:0-43394 GCF_035474675.1 Jatrophihabitans sp.
GTCGACGCCCTCTACGACGGCACCGAGCTCTACCTGGGCGGGGTGATGGAGCACATCGAGGAGGCCGGCATCCACTCCGGCGACTCGGCCTGCTCGCTGCCGCCGATCACCCTGGACGGCCGGACCATCGACCGGGTCCGCGCCGCCACCTTCCAGATCGCCCGCGAGGTGGGCGTCCGGGGACTGCTCAACGTGCAGTACGCCTTCTCCGGCGACGTGCTCTACGTGCTGGAGGCCAACCCGCGGGCCAGCCGGACGGTGCCGTTCGTGTCCAAGGCGACCGCGGTGCCGCTGGCCAAGGCGGCCGCCCGGATCGCCGCCGGCACCGGCATCGCCGAGCTGCGTGCGGAGGGCATGCTGCCCCGGCACGGCGACGGCGGCGAGCTGCCGCCGGACGCGCCGATCGCGGTGAAGGAGGCGGTGCTGCCCTTCCACCGGTTCCGCTCACCGGGCGGTGACCTGGTCGACTCGATCCTCGGCCCGGAGATGAAGTCCACCGGTGAGGTGATGGGGCTGGACGCCATCTTCGGCTCGGCGTTCGCCAAGTCCCAGGCGGCGGCCTACGGCTCGCTGCCGACCAAGGGCACGGTGTTCGTCTCGATCGCCAACCGGGACAAGCGCGCGGCGATCTTCCCGGTGCGCCGGCTGCACGACCTGGGCTTCCGGGTGCTGGCGACCACCGGCACCGCGCAGGTGCTGCGCCGCAACGGGGTGCCGGCCGAGGTGGTCGGCAAGTACTCCGAGGGAGCCGGCAACATCGTCGAGGAGATCCTGGCCGGCAACGTCAACCTGGTGCTCAACACCCCGTTCGGCTCGCCTGGCAACTCCGGCCCGCGGATCGACGGCTACGAGATCCGGACGGCCGCCGTGCAGGTCGGCATCCCGTGCCTGACCACCGTCCAGGCGGTGGCCGCGGCGGTGCAGGGCATCGAGGAGTTGATCCGCGACGATGTCTCGGTGGCCTCGTTGCAGTCGCACCACCGCGCGCTGGCCAACTGGCGGGACGGCATCGGCGAGTGAGGCCGGCAAGCGGAAAGAGCGATCGATGAGCGTGGAGCACCGAGTGAGCGTCGAGACCGAGAGCGGAGCCGGAACCGGGCCGGTGCAGGAGACCGGGGAGATCTTCGACATCACCCGGGTCGGCAGCTACCTGCAGTTCACCGTGATCGCGCCGGGGGTGGCCCGAGCCTTCCAGCCCGGCCAGTTCGTCGCGGTAGCCGTTGGCGGGCCGCGCACCTCGATGCTGCTGCGCCGCTCGTTCGCGCTGTACGGGGTGAAGCCGGGAGGCGAGTTCGCGGGCACCATCCAGTTCGTGGTCGCCGTGCACGGCCCCGGCACCGAGTGGCTGACCAGCCAGCGGGCCGGCACCCGGCTGGACCTGGTCGGCCCGCTCGGGGTGCCGTTCCCGATCCCGCGGGAGCCGGTGCCGGCCGTCCTGGTCGGCGGCGGCTACGGCACCGCGCCGCTGCTGCCGCTGGCCGAGCGGCTGCTCGCGCTGGGCAGCGAGGTCGAGATGATCGTGGGGGCCGCCCGGGCGGACCGGCTGTTCGGCGAGCTGCAGGCCAAGCGGCTGATCGGCAAGGTCACCGTGACCACCGACGACGGCTCGGCCGGCCAGCTGGGCCGGGTGGTCGACCCGCTGCCGTCGGCGATCGAGCGGCTGGGTGCCGAGATCGTCTACGCCTGCGGCCCGATGGGCATGCTGGCCGCGGTCGGCGAGGTGGCCCGGGCACACGCCATCCCGGCGCAGGTCGCGGTCGAGGAGGCGATGGCCTGCGGGATCGGGGTGTGCATGACCTGCGTGCTGCCGGTCCGGGGCGGCGACGGGGTCTCCCGGTTCGTCCGCTCGTGCGTGGAGGGACCGGTCTTCGAGGCCGGCCGGGTGCGCTGGGCCGACGTCGGCACGCTGCCGGCCGACCTGCACGGAGCTGACGGGATAGGGCGTTAGATGGCTGACCTTTCGACCTCGCTGGGCCGGCTGCGGCTGCCGAACCCGGTGCTGACCGCGTCCGGGTGCGCGGCGGCCGGCAAGGAGCTGAGCCAGTTCTTCGATCTGGCCGAGATCGGCGGGGTGGTCACCAAGTCGATCATGCTGCGGGCCCGGTCCGGACGGGCGACGCCGCGGATGGCCGAGACGCCGAGCGGGATGCTGAACTCGATCGGGCTGCAGGGGCCGGGGATCGACTCGTTCCTGGCGCACGACCTGCCCTGGCTGAAGAAGACCGGCGCGCGGGCGGTGGTCTCCATCGCCGGCGGGCACACCGACGAGTACGTGGCGCTGGCCAAGCGGCTGTTCAACCACCCGGTGGACCTGATCGAGGTCAACATCTCCTGCCCGAACGTGGAGAGCCGCGGCCAGGTGTTCGCCTGTGATCCGATCGCGGCCGGCCGGGTGATCTCGGCGGTCCGGCGGGCGGCGCACCCGAACGTCCCGGTGTTCGCCAAGCTCTCGCCGGACGTGACCGACATCGGGGTGATCGCCCGGGCGGTCACCGACGCCGGCGCGGACGGCATCTCGCTGATCAACACCCTGCTCGGCCTGGAGATCGACCTGGACACCCTGCAGCCGGCGCTGGCCGGGGTGACCGGCGGGCTGTCCGGGCCGGCGGTGCGCCCGGTGGCGCTGCGCTGCGTGTGGCAGGTGCACCAGTCGGTGCCGCACCTGCCGCTGCTCGGCATGGGCGGGATTCTGACCGGCCAGGACGCGCTGCGCTTCCTGCTGGCCGGTGCCTCGGCGGTGTCGGTCGGCACCGCGGTGTTCCACGACCCCAGCGCGCCGGTGCGCATCCTGCGCGAGCTGGATGCCGAGCTGGACGCCCGCGGCTTCAGATCGGTGGCCGACGCGATCGGCTTCGCGCACAAGAGCCCCGAGCAGCGGGCCGCGCTGCTGGGCCGGCCGAGCGAGACGGTGCCGGCGTGACCGGCTCGGGCTTCGTTCCGGAGCCGCACCTGGCCGCCGAGCCGGCCGGCTTCGGGCAGCGGCTGTGCACCGCGCTGGAGCGACGGGGAGCGCTGTGCCTGGGCATCGACCCGCACTCCCAGCTGCTGCACGAGTGGGGGCTGGCCGACGACCTGGCCTCGCTGGAGCGGTTCGCGCTGGGCTGCGTGGAGGCCTTCGCCGATCTGGTGCCGGTCATCAAGCCGCAGTCGGCGTTCTTCGAACGGTTCGGCTCGCGGGGCATCGCGGTGCTGGAACGGACCGTTGCCGCGGCCCGGGCGGCCGGTGCGCTGGTGCTGGCCGACGTCAAGCGCGGTGACATCGGCTCCACCATGGCCGCCTACGGCGAGGCCTACCTGGACCCGTCCTCGGAGCTCGCGGTGGATGCGATCACCGTCAGCCCGTACCTCGGGGTCGGCTCGCTGGAACCGGCCTTCGAGCTGGCCGAGCGGTACGGCGCCGGGGTGTTCGTGCTCGCCCTGACCTCGAACAAGGAGGGCCCGCAGGTGCAGCACGCCCGGCTGGCCGACGGCCGGACGGTGGCCCAGTCGGTGATCGACGAACTGGCCGCGCGCAACGCCGGGGCCGAGCCTCTGGGGTCCTACGGCGTGGTGGTGGGGGCGACCATCGGCGAGTCGGTGGCACAGCTGGGCGGCCTGAACGGGCCGTACCTGGTGCCGGGCATCGGCGCGCAGGGCGGCACCGCGGCCGACGTCCGGCGGATCTTCGGCGGCCACCTGGGCGCGGTGCTGCCCAGCGTGTCCCGGGAGGTGCTGCGGGCCGGCCCGTCGTTGCCGGCGTTGCGGGCGGCGGCCGAGCGGGCGATCGAGGATTTCCTTTTCCTGCGCGGCTGAGCGGGCTTTCCGGCTAAGCCGTCGGCCGTGCGCCAGGACGGCGGCTGGGCGGATATCGGTTACCGGGCAGCAGGCCGGCGACGCGGGGCGTAGCGTTGCCGGCATGCCTGAGGTTCCTCGGCTGAGCGCGGAACAGCGGGCCGGCGCGCTGGTCGTGGCGATTGCCGGCCGCACCGCCCGGGCGCACGCCCGGGCCGACCTGAAGGCCGGCCGGATCAGCCTTGCCGAGCTGCTCGACCAGGCCCGCACCGACGAGCAGCTGGCCTCGATGCGGGTGCCGGCCCTGCTGGACGCGCTGCCGGGCTACGGCAAGGTGCGGGCGGCGGCGCTGCTGCGCGAGCTGAAGATCGCCGAGTCGCGGCGAATCCGCGGTTTGGGGCCGCATCAGCGCGCCGCGTTACTGCAACGAATCTCCCAGGCGGCACAATCGCGGTCATGACCGGACCTGACGGGGACGCCTTGCTGTCTGATGTGGGGGGCTCGCCTGCCCGCCTGACGGTCCTGTCCGGACCGTCCGGGGTCGGCAAGGGAACCGTGGTGGCCGCGGTCCGGCGGCTGTTCCCGCACGTCTGGGTGTCGGTCTCGTGCACCACCCGCCAGCCGCGGCCGGGTGAGGTGGACGGGGTGCAGTACCACTTCGTCAGCGAGGCGCAGTTCGACGAGCTGATCGCCGCCGACCGGCTGCTGGAGTACGCAACCTTCGCCGGCAACCGGTACGGCACCCCGCGCCGGCCGGTCGAGCAGCACCTGGCCGCCGGCCGGCCCACCCTGCTCGAGATCGAGCTGCAAGGGGCCCGGCAGGTGCGCCAGCGGATGCCGGACGCCCAGTTCGTGTTCCTGGCCCCGCCCTCGGAGAGCGAGCTGCGGGACCGGCTGACCGGCCGGGGCACCGAGACCCAAGACATGATCGAGGCCCGGCTGGACCGAGCCCACTACGAGCTGCAGGCGCACCAGGAGTTCGACGTCGTGGTGGTCAACGACGACGTGGAACGGGCCGCCGCCGAGGTGGTGTCACTGCTCAGCGCCCCGGTGGGCTGACCGGCCGCTGAACCCCCGGTGCCGCCGCGGAGCCGAGCCGGTCAGTCGACCATCTTGGTGGCGGCCACCAACGAGGCGAGTCCCTTCTTGGCATCGCTGAACAGCATGCTGGTCTTGGGGTCGCCGTAGAGCTCGTTGTCGATGCCGGCGTACCCGGACGCCATCGAGCGCTTGATCACGATGATGCTGCGGGCGTGGTCGACGTCCAGGATCGGCATGCCAGACACCGCGTTGCCGGGCCGGCGGGCGGCCGGGTTGGTGACGTCGTTGGCACCGATGATCAGCGCCACGTCGGTCCGGTCGAACTCGGGGTTGACGTCCTCCATCTCGCGCAGCTGGTCATAGGGCACGTTCGCCTCGGCCAGCAGCACGTTCATGTGGCCCGGCATCCGGCCGGCCACCGGGTGGATGGCGTAGGACACCTCGATGCCGCGGCCCTCCAGCAGCTCGCCGAGCTCGCGCACCTCGTGCTGGGCCTGCGCGGCGGCCAAGCCGTAGCCCGGCACCACGATCACCTTGCTGGCATAGGCCAGTTGCAGCGCGGCGTCGTCGATGGCGATCGACTTGACGGTGCCGCCGCTGCCCGGTCCGACGTCCACGCCGGCCGCCCCGGTGCCGAACCCGCCGGCCATGATGTTGAGCACCGACCGGTTCATCGCGTCGGCCATCAGCTTGGTCAGGATGCCGCCGGACGCGCCCACCAGGGCACCGGCGATGGTCAGGGTGGCGTTCTCCAGCACGAAGCCGGCCATCGCCACCGCGGTGCCGGTGAAGGCGTTGAGCAGCGAGATCACCACCGGCATGTCCGCGCCGCCGATCGGCAGCACCATGCCGATGCCCAGCCCCAGCGCGGCGATCAGCACCAGGCCCAGCAGCCAGGGGCTGTGCGCCCCGGCGATCACCGCGATGCCGCCCACCACCGCGACCAGCGCCAGCACCGCCGACACCAGCCGCGAGCCGGGAAAGTTGACCGGCTGGCTCCAGTAGCCCTGCAGCTTCGCCGCGGCGACCAGGGAGCCGGAGAAGGTCACGCCGCCGATCAGCACGTCCAGCACGCCGGCGGTCGCGATGCCTGCCGAGACGTGGCTGTCGTGCTGGTAGTCGGCCAGCGCGATCAGCGCCGCCGCGCCGCCGCCGACGGCGTTGAACAGGCTGACCAGCTGCGGCATCTGGGTCATCGCGACCGCGCGCGCGGAGTAGAGCCCGGCACCGGAGCCGATCAGGGCGCCGCAGACCAGCACCAGCCAGCGGGTGGCGTTCATGGTGCCGGCGTCGGTGACCGAGACCAGCACCGCGATGATCGCGACCAGCATGCCGAACGCCGACAGCTGGTTGCCGCGCCGGGCGGTGGCGGGGGAGTTCATCAGGTGCAGGCCGAGCACGAAGCACACCGCCCCGAACAGCGAGGCCAGCCGGACGCCGTTGTCGACGCTCATGCGGTGTCACCGCTCTTCGCGCAAGCGCTCATCGCAGCTTTCGCTCCGCTCCTCGCTCGTACCTCGCTGCGATGCTCGCTCATGCGGTGTCACCTTCGACGGCCTTGGGGGCGCTTGCGGGGACCGGGCGTTTGCGGAACATCTGCAGCATCCGGTCGGTGACCGCGTAGCCGCCCACCACGTTCGCCGCGCCGAACGCCGCCGCCACGAAGGTCAGCACGTAGCCGAACGGCCCGTCGACGAACGAGGACAGCACCACCACGCCGACCAGCACCACGCCGTGGATGGAGTTGGCGCCCGACATCAGCGGGGTGTGCAGCGTCGCTGGCACCTTGCTGATCACCTCGAAGCCGACCAGCAGGGCCAGCACGAAGATCGTCAGGTTGCCGACGAATCCCTGGGTCATGACAACTGCCCTTCCTTGGACTCAGCAGATTCAGCGGATCCGGCCGGCGCCGCCGCCGTCACCACCGCGGCTACCCCGGGTGAGACCACCTCGCCGCGGTGGCTGATCACCACGCCGCGCTGGATCTCGTCGTCGAGGTCGATCACCAGTTCGCCGTCGCGCACCAGGTGCGCCACCAGCGCGGACATGTTGCGCGACAGCGCCTGCGAGGCGCTGGTGGCCATCCGGGACGGCAGGTTCGCAGCACCCACCACCCGGACCCCGTTGTCGGTCAGCACCGTCTCGCCCGGCACCGAGCCCTCGACGTTGCCGCCGAGCCGGCTGGCGGCCAGGTCCACCAGCACCGAGCCCGGCCGCATCCGGGCCACCGTCGCGGCGGTGACCAGCAGCGGCGGCGTGCGGCCGGGCACCTGGGCGGTGGTGATCACGATGTCGTGCCGGGCGATGTGGTCGGCGAGCTCGGCCTGCTGGGCCTGCCGTTCCTCGGCGGTCAGCTCGCGGGCGTAGCCGCCCTCGCCGGCCGCCGTGATGCCGGCCTGCAGCTCGATGAACTTCGCGCCCAGGGACTTGACCTCCTCGCGGGCGGCCGGGCGCACGTCGTAGCCGCTGACCACCGCGCCCAGCCGCCGGGCGGTGCCGATCGCCTGCAACCCGGCGACCCCGGCGCCCAGCACCAGCACCGCGGCGGGCTTGGAGGTGCCGGCCGCGGTCATCAGCATCGGGAAGAAGCGGTCGTAGTGCTCGGCGGCCACCAGCACCGCCTTGTAGCCGGCGACGCTGGCCTGCGAGCTGAGCGCGTCCATCGACTGGGCCCGGGTCAGGGTGCGCGGCAGGCCGTCCAGGCTGATCGCGGTGACGCCGCGCTCGGTCAGGGTGCGGACCAGCTCGGGGTTGGTCAGCGGCGCCAGCAGGCCCAGGTAGCTCTGCCCGGACCGCAGCGCAGCGAGCACGTCGTCGGCGGGTGGTCCGACCGACAGCACCAGGTCGGCCTCGGCCAGCAGCTCGGCCCGCGGCAGCAGCTGGGCGCCGGCCGCGGCGTAGGCCTCGTCGTCGAACCAGGCGGCCGAACCGGCGCCGGTCTCGACCAGTACCTGCGCCCCGAGCGCCTGCAGCCGCTTCGCTCCGTCCGGGTCGAGGGCGACCCGGCGTTCGGATCCGGCCGTCTCTTTCACCACCGCGATCCGCAGGGTGCTCATCCAGCATGTGCCTTTCGCTCGGGGTACCGGTCGGGCAGCGCGCGCCCGCACGGACGATTCACACCGGGACGACCCGGGTCAGCATCGAGAAAACCCTAACCGGTCGCGGCGACGATACCCGTGACGTTGCCCACAGGGAGCAGGCCGTGCCCTTGCGCACCGGCCGGGGCAGTGCCACCGGCTTGGTAGGATGGGCCAATTGCGCGTGGCGCTTCAGGCGCCGTCTGTGCAAGCCAGACCTCTGCGAAGGCCAGACCCGCTGGAATCCATCGTGTCCGGGCGGCGCAGGGGGATTCCGAGAAGAAATCAGAGGCTAGCGTGACCGCACCTGTGCCGGCACCCGAAGGCATCACCAACCCGCCCATCGACGAGCTGCTCGACCGCACCGGCTCGAAGTACGCCCTGGTCATCGTGGCCGCCAAGCGCGCCCGCCAGATCAACGCCTACTACAGCCAGCTCGGCGAGGGCCTGCTGGAGTACGTCGGCCCGATGGTCGAGACCGCTCCGCAGGAGAAGGCGCTGTCCATCGCGCTGCGCGAGATCAACTCCGACCTGATCGAGTTCAAGCCGGCCGAGGCCTAGGCCTCCCGCAACGTCGATGGCGCGCTCGGTGGCTGACCCGACCTCCGAGGGTGCGGCCTCCGCCGACCCGGTGGCCGCCCCGCGCCGGGTGGTGCTCGGCGTCTCCGGCGGGATCGCTGCCTACAAGGCGGCCGAGCTGCTGCGCCGGCTGACCGAGGCCGGCCACGACGTGACCGTGGTGCCCACCGAGGCGGCGCTGCGCTTCGTCGGCGAGCCGACCTGGGCGGCGCTGTCGCACAACCCGGTGGCCACCGACGTCTGGACCGCCGCCGAGCAGGTGCCGCACGTCCGGCTGGGCCGGCAGGCCCAACTGGTGGTGGTGGCACCGGCCACCGCGGACCTGCTGGCCAGGGCCGCGCACGGCATGGCCGACGACCTGCTCACCAACACCCTGCTGACCGCCCGCTGCCCGGTGCTGTTCGCCCCGGCGATGCACACCGAGATGTGGCAGCACCCGGCGACCATCGCCAACGTGGCGACGCTGCGTAGCCGCGGCGCGGTGGTGCTGGAACCCGCCTATGGCCGGCTCACCGGCACCGACACCGGCCAGGGACGGCTGCCCGAACCCGCCGAGATCGCCCGGCTGGCCGAGCTGCTGCTGCGCCGGCCGGACGCGCTGCCCGCCGACCTGGTCGGCCGCCGGGTGCTGATCACCGCCGGCGGCACCCGCGAGGCGCTGGACCCGGTGCGCTTCCTCGGCAACCGGTCCTCGGGCCGGCAGGGCTTCGAGCTGGCCACCGTCGCCGCCGCCCGGGGTGCCCAGGTCACCCTGGTGGCCGCCAACGTCGAGCTGCCCGCCCCGGCCGGCAGCGAGCTGGTCCGGGTGACCAGCGCCGAGGAGCTGCGCACCGCCACCCACGCCGCCGCCAAGGACGCCGACGTGGTGGTGATGGCCGCCGCGGTGGCCGACTTCCGTCCGGCCGCGCCGTCCGACGTCAAGATCAAGAAGACCGACGCGGCGCCGGGCTCGATCGAGCTGACCGGCAACCCGGACGTGCTGGCCGAACTGGTCCAGGCCCGGTCCGCCGGCCGGCTCGGCACGGCGGTGATCGTCGGCTTCGCGGCCGAGACCGGCGACCGGCACGCCGACGTGCTGGCGCACGGCCGGGCGAAGCTGGCCCGCAAGGGCTGCGACCTGCTGGTGGTCAACGCGGTGTCCGAAGGCCGGGCGTTCGGCCGCGAGGACAATGCCGCGGTGATCCTGACCGCCACCGGAACCGAGATCGACATCCCGCTCGGCCCCAAGGCCGTGCTGGCCGCCGCCGTCTGCGATGCGGTTGCCGCACTGCTGCCTGGGTAGACTTCGTCCCGCCATCAACACCACTAGGAGCAATTTGTGAGCCGTCGCCGCCTCTTCACCTCGGAGTCCGTCACCGAAGGACACCCGGACAAGATCGCCGACCAGATCTCCGATGGAATCCTGGACGCACTGCTCAGCCAGGACCCGGCCAGCCGGGTGGCGGTCGAGACGCTGATCACCACCGGCCAGGTGCACATCGCCGGTGAGGTCACCACCCAGGCCTACGCCGACATCCCGTCGATCGTCCGCAAGACGATCCTCGGCATCGGCTACGACTCCTCCCGCAAGGGCTTCGATGGCGAGTCCTGCGGCGTGAGCGTGTCGATCGGTGCCCAGTCGGCCGACATCGCCCAGGGCGTCGACTCCGCCTACGAGGCGCGGGTGGAGGGTTCCGAGGACGAGATCGCCGCGCAGGGCGCCGGCGACCAGGGCCTGATGTTCGGCTACGCCTGCGACGACACCCCCGAGCTGATGCCGCTGCCGATCTGGCTGGCGCACCGGCTGTCGGAGCGGCTGACCGAGGTGCGCAAGAACGGCACGGTGCCCTACCTGCGCCCGGACGGCAAGACCCAGGTCACCATCGAGTACATCGACGACAAGGCCGCCCGGCTCGACACCGTGGTGGTCTCCAGCCAGCACGCCGACGACATCGACCTCGACACCCTGCTCAAGCCCGACATCGAGGAGCACGTGATCAAGCCGGTGCTCGAGCGGCTGGCGGGCAAGATCGACACCTCCGACTACCGGGTGCTGGTCAACCCGACCGGCCGGTTCGTCACCGGCGGCCCGATGGGCGACGCCGGCCTGACCGGACGCAAGATCATCGTCGACACCTACGGCGGCATGGCCCGGCACGGCGGCGGCGCGTTCTCCGGCAAGGACCCGTCGAAGGTGGACCGGTCGGCGGCCTACGCGCTGCGCTGGGTGGCCAAGAACGTGGTGGCCGCCAAGCTCGCCAGCCGGATCGAGGTGCAGGTCGCCTACGCGATCGGCAAGGCCGAGCCGGTGGGCCTGTTCGTCGAGACCTTCGGCACCGAGACGGTGCCGGTGGCCAAGATCGTCGACGCCATCAACGAGACCTTCGACCTGCGGCCGGCCGCGATCATCCGCGACCTGGACCTCAAGCGGCCGATCTACCAGAAGACCGCCGCGTACGGCCACTTCGGCCGCGAGGACGCCGACTTCACCTGGGAGCGCACCGACCGGGCCGAGGCGCTGGCCAAGCTCGCCCAGGGCTGATCCGGGTTCCTGCTGCAACGCGGGCCGCGCCTTCGGGTACGGCCCGCGTCGTGCTGTCCGGGGGTTTCTCGGGAGCCGGACGGGTGTTGGCTTCGATTCGTTCCCGTCGTACTTTCTGACGATGGACATCATCAATCTCGGTGAGGCCGATGGCTTGCCACCGGTGGACTGGGCAGGTGTCGTCGACAAGCTGGAGGCGGGCTCGGCACCGGCTCCGGACGCGCTGAACTCACGCACCACCTGGCTGGTCACCGTAAACTCCGACGGCAGCCCGCATGTGACCGCCGTCGGCGCGGTGTGGCTGGACGGCACGTTCTGGTTCCAGACCGGCACCGGTACTCGCAAGCAGCGCAACGTGGCGCGCGATGGCCGGTGTTCGGTCGCGCTGTCGATCCGCGATGCCGACGTGGTGTTCGAGGGCGAGGCGACCCGGGTGACCGACCTCGCTGCCATCACCCGCGTCACCAGGGCCTGGGCGGACACCGGCTGGCCGGTGGAGCCCGACGCGAGCGGCTCGGGGATCACCGCTCCGTTCAACGCACCGGCTCAGGGGCCGCCGCCGTGGAACGTCTACCGGATCGAGCCACGCTCGGCGACGGTGGCGCTATCGGCCGAGCCGGGAGGCCTGACCCGGTTCCGGTTCTGAGCCCGGCCGGGTTGCGGCACCGGGTTCGGCTCCCTCGGGAGGGCGGCCGACGATCATCGTGCTGAGCAGCTCCGGCGCGAAGCTCGCGGCGGTCTGGTGGTCGAGCCGGGCACCGAGCCCGTCCAGCACGCGGGTGAAGAACGACCGGGCGGCGGCCGCGAACACGATGTCGGCGATCTCGGCGTCGGACAGGCCGGTCGCCCGCAGCCGGTCGACGTCGGACTGGGTCACCGAGCTCGCGTCCGCCGCCACCTTGCCGGCGAACTCGTACACCGCGCGATCCTGGTCGTCGAGCGTCGTACCGGACGGGTCGGCCGCGAGCAGGCCCACGGTCTGCTCGTCGCCGCAGACGTCGCGCAGGAACTTCGAATGCGCGGCGGTGCAGTAGGTGGAACGCAGCGCGCGGGCCGCGGCAATGGTGGCGATCTCGAACCGGCGGCGGTCCATTCCCTCGCGGATCGCGCCGTTGAGCGCGTTCCAGGCCGCCGCGACGTCCGGCCGGGTGGAGAAGGCGGCCGCGTAGTTGGGGAGGAATCCCCATGCCGAGGTCTGCTGCCGGTAGTAGTCGGCCACCGCGCCGGTCGCGGCGTCTTCGGGAACGGCGCTGATGAACATCCCGCCATTATCGCTTTCGACCGGCAGCCGGGAAGCGGTTCGGCCGAGGACGCCCCCGCACCGGGCGATCGGTCGATACGCTCGGTCGATGGCAGCGGGGGTGGCTGTTCCCCGAGAGCGGCTGGCCGGGCTGGATGGCCTGCGCGGGCTGGCCGCGCTGTACGTGGTCGCGAACCACATCTTCCTGCGGGCGTTTCCGGGTTATCCGGCTGACGACGCGCCGTTCTGGGCTGCCGGATTCCGCTACGGGCGATTCGCCGTCGTCGTCTTCATCGTGCTGTCCGGATTCTCGCTGTCGTTGGCACCGGCGAGCGCTGGCTGGCGTCTGGACGGCGTCGGGCGGTTCGCGCGCCGCCGGGCCTGGCGAATCCTGCCGCCGTACTGGGCAGCGCTCGGGTTCAGCCTGGCAATGACCTGGTTCGTACTGGCCCAGCCCGGCTGGCCGGTGCCGACCGCGAAGTCCGTCGTCGTCAACGGCCTGCTGGTGCAGGACGTCTTCGCGGTGCCGAGCCCGAACCGGGCGTTCTGGTCCATCGCCATCGAGGCCCAGCTCTATGTCGTCCTCCCGCTGCTGATCCTCCTGGTGCGCCGGCTCAACGCCTTCGCGATGCTGGCGCTCGTCGCGATCCCGGTACTGACCCTCGGCGTGCTCGGCGCGGCTCAGAACCAGGCCGCGGCCGGGCTGGTGCGGCAGTACACGCCGGACCTGGCCGTGCTGTTCGCGATCGGGGTGGCGACCGCCGGCATTCTCGGCGCTACCGAGAGCCGGTGGGCCCAGCCATGGCACCGGCACGCACTCGTCCTGGCCACTCCCGCGGTCGCGCTGGTCGCCTGGCGGGGCCCGGTCTGGACGGTCGACAACCTCTTCTGGGTCGACTTGGCCTTCGGCCCGGCGATCGGCTGCCTGCTCGCCGCGGTGGCCACCGGCCGACCGGAGCGGCTGGTGCGCCTGCTCGAGGCGGGTCCGCTGCGCCTCGTCGGCTCGTTCTCCTACAGCCTCTACCTCACCCACGCGCCGATCGTCATCGCCGTCTACTACGGGCTGCTGGCGGGACGGGTGCCCCAGGGCGGGCCGATGTTCCTGGTGCTGGGTGCGGTGGTCCTGCCGGTGACCGTGCTGTTCGCCCGGCTGTTCGCCGAGCTGTTCGAACTGCCGTTCCAGCGGCGGCGCGGGTGGAGCGCGATCCGGCGCGGAGCGGGCAGGCAGGCCGCGATGCGGGATACCCACTCCTCCCAGCCGGCTGCCTCGGGTACCGGACGGAACCGTCAGGGGCTGCTGGTAGGCATTGAGCCGTGACCGTCGCCGACGAGCCGAGCCTGCCCGGGCTGGCCACTGCCCGGACGGCGGTCCGCCGGGCCCGCGGGCCGCGGGAGCGGCAGCCGGCCGGGACGCTGCCGGTGGCCAGGGTGGCGGTGGACTCGCCGCTGCCGCACCTGGACCGGCCGTTCGACTACCTGGTGCCGGCCGAGCTGGACGAGATGGTGCGGCCGGGCTCCCGGGTGCGGGTCCGGTTCGCCGGCCGGCTGGTCGACGCCTGGGTGCTGCACCGGCTGGCGGCCAGCGAGCACGACGGGCGGCTGTCCTACCTGGAGCGGGGGCTCGGCGACGAGCCGGTGCTGACGGAGGAGACGACCGCGCTGTTCCGGGCAGTGGCCGACCGGTGGGCCGGCACCTTCGCCGACGTGCTGCGGCTCGGGGTGCCGGCCCGGCATGCCCGGGCGGAGTCTGCGGTGCCGGCCGAGGCGGCCGGCCTGCCGGGTGCTCCGGATCCCGCCGGCTGGGCCCGCTACCGGGCCGGTGCCGGCTACCTGGCGGCGTTGCAGGCCGGCCGCGGGGTGCGGGCGGTGTGGAACGCGATGCCGGGGGAGGACTGGCCGGCCCGGATCGCCGAGGCGGTGCAGGCCACCCTGGCCGGTGGTCGCGGGGCGCTGGTGGTGGTGCCGGACGTCCGGGACGCCGCCCGGGTGGACCGTGCCCTGCAGGCGGCGCTGGGCAAGGGCGCGCACGTGGTGCTGAGCGCGGACCTGGGGCCGGAGGCCCGGTACCGGCGGTGGCTCTCGGTGCGGCGCGGCACGGTGCGCGCGGTGGTCGGCACCCGGTCGGCGGTGTTCGCACCGGTGGCCGACCTGGGGCTGGTGGTGCTGTGGGACGACGGCGACGACCTGCACGCCGAACCGCGGGCGCCGTACCCGCATGCCCGCGACGTCGCGGTGCTGCGGGCGTCGATGACCGGCGCGGCGCTGCTGGTCGGCGGGTTCGGGCGGACCGCTGAGGCGGCGTTGCTGGTCGAGTCGGGCTGGGCGCAGCCGATCGTGGCCGACCGGGCGGTGCTGCGGGCAGCCACCCCGCGGATCGTGGCGCTCGGCGACGACGTGGAGCTGGAACGCGATCCGGTGGCCCGGTCGGCCCGGCTGCCGGCGCTGGCGTTCCGGACCGCCCGGGCGGCGCTGGCGGCCGGCCAGCCGGTGCTGGTGCAGGTGCCCCGCCGCGGCTACGCGCCGGCGCTGGCCTGTGCCCGGGACCGGACGCCGGCCCGGTGCCGGCACTGTTCTGGACCGCTGGCGGCGACCGCCCGGGACGGCACGCCGTCCTGCCGGTGGTGCGGCCGGCCGGCGGTGGACTGGCAGTGCGCGCGGTGCAGCGGCACCCGGCTGCGCGCCATGGTGGTGGGCTCGTCGCGTACCGCCGAGGAGCTGGGCCGGGCGTTTCCCGGAGTGGTGCTGCGGGTCAGCGCGGGAGATGCGGTGCTTTCCGACATCCCGGCCGGCCCGGCGCTGGTGGTGGCCACTCCCGGCGCCGAGCCGGTGGCGCCGGACGGGTACGGCGCGGCGCTGCTGCTGGACGGCTGGGCGTTGCTGTCCCGGCCGGACCTGCGGGCCGCGGAGGAGACCCTGCGGCGGTGGGCGAACGCGGCGGCGCTGGTGCGCGGCGACGGCACCGTGATCGTGGGCGCGGATGCCTCGCTGCCGGTGGTGCAGGCGCTGCTGCGCTGGGATCCGGGCGGGCATGCCGAGCGGGAGCTGGCCGACCGGCGTGAGCTGCACTTCCCGCCGATCGGCCGGATGGCGGCGCTGGTGGGTGCCCCGGCCGACGTGGCCGAGTTGCTGTCGTTGAGCCAGCTGCCGTCCTCGGCCGAAGAACTGGGTTCGGTCCCGGTGCCGCCGACCCGCGGTGCCCAGCCGACCGAGCAGATCCGCAGCCTGCTGCGGGTGCCCCGGCCGGACGGGGTGTCGCTGGCCGAGTCGCTGCACGCGGCGGCGGCGGTGCGGTCGGCCCGCAAGTCCGGCGGACCGGTCCGGGTGGTGCTGGATCCGCTGGAACTGTTCTGACCGGCAACACCGATCACCCGAATTCCGGCACCGGACGTGCCAGTCTTGGCACATGACTACCGGTTCCGAGTCCGGCTCTGCTCGCCCCGGCACTCGCACCCAGCCCGCCGGCCGCTCCGCGGAGACAGAGCTGGGGCTGGGCTGGCAGAAGATGACCGGTGACCTGCCCGTCCCGCTCGAGGCCGCCGAACGCCATGACCTGCTGTGGCAGCAGCTGGTGGCCCAGTTCCGCTGGTACAACCGGGCAGCCACCGGGCATCGCCGTGGCTATCTCGTGCTCAAGATCGTGGCGTTGGTGCTGGGCGGTGCGGTGACGGTGCTCGCCGCGATCAGCGCGCCGGCCGGGCTGACCGCAAGCCTTGCCGCGGGGATCGTGGCCGCCGAGGGCCTCCAGCAGGTGTTCCAGATGCACGCCAACTGGATCTCCTACCGCACCACCGCCGAGGCGCTGCGGCAACAGGCTTTCCTCTACACCGCGCGCGTCGACCCCTACGCCGACCCGGCCACTCGCCGCGACCGGCTCGCCGACGTCGTCCGGACGATCACCGCCAACGAGAACAACGCCTGGACCAAAGCCATGCAACCCGCTCCGGGCGCGGCCACCTCCGCCTGACGCGGCTAGTGCCGGCTGGCCAGGTTCACTCGTCGGGATGTTGCGGGGCCGGCGGGCGGTCGGCGACCGGCGATCCGTGCAACCGCTGGTCCCATCGCTGCTTGCGCTGATCCCACCGCTGGCGCCGGTACTCCAGGCTGTCGTGCTGGCGCTGGACCTGCCGGGACGGGTCGTATCTCGTCCCGGCCAGCGGGTTGTCCCACGAGTCGGCCGGACCCCAGATCCGCAACAGGGTGCCCCGGAGCCGGCCGATCGGGATCAGGCCGTCGTTATCGGATGAGTTTCGGTGTCGTCCCATGGTTATCACCGGCTTTGCACATGGGCATCGCTGTCTCAGCGACCTGTAGCCACGATACTGCGGTGGCGCCGGGCCGAAGGTTGCGAAGCGGTTTCAGCGGCCGGCGGGGACGGCTTTAGCCGAGCGGGACGTTGAGGTGCGGGCGTCCGACCTTCGCCCCGGGACCGTCGAAGTGCCACCACTCGCCGGAGTACACGGTGATTCCGCCGGCGTTCATCGCCGACCGCAGCCGGGCCCGGTTCGCCTGCGCCGCCGAACTGACGCCGGACGTGGCGTAGGCGTAGGCCTTGGCGGTGAAGTCGTCGAAGCCGGTGCCCATGGTGAGCCGGCAGTGACCGTGCACCCGTTGCGCTGCGTCGCAGGATCGGCCTGTGTCGGCATAGGCCAGCGTGACGTCCACCGAGCGGCCTGCCTCGTGGCTGCGGGCCAGCGGCCCGGGTCGGGCCACCCAGTTCGGATCCGGCACGATCTCGAACATCCGCACCTGCACCGGGTGCGGCCGGTAGCAGTCCCAGAACACCAGCAGGTAGCCGTCCCGCCGCAGCCGGTCGGCGGCCACCCGCAGACCCGGCGCCATCGTCTCGTGCACCAGGCACCGGGCTCCCACCGGGTACAGCCGCTCGCCGGTGAAGTTGTTACTGGTCGCGTAGCGCAGGTCGACGATCGCGTCCGGCACCACCGTCCGAATGTCGACCAGGCCGACGGAGCGTGCGGTCGGGGCCGGTGGTGCGGCGTGGGCTGTGCTGCGCGATCCCGAGGGCCGCGGGGCCGAGGAACTGGTGCGGGGCGGCGGGGTCACCGACCGTGCGCTGGTCCGGGGCCGCGGGGCCGAGGAGCTGGGGCGGGGCCGCGGTGAGCTGCTCGCCGTTGTCGGTGCTGTGGTGGCGGGTGCTATGGAGGTGGGTGCCGGCGAGGTCGTCGGAGCCACCGCTGCCGCGCGCTCGGTCGCGGGGTGCGCCGAGCACCCGGCGCCGCCGACGGCAAGCAGCAGCGCCAGCGCCCACCCGATCCGAGTCACCGGCACATCTTCGTTGCCGGACGGCCAGCCGGCAATTCGCCGTGCGGTGGTCCAGCGGATTTGCCAGGCCCCTGGTCTTGTCAGGCCGCTGGCTTCATCAGACCCCTGGTTTTGTCAGACCGCTGGTTTTGTCAGACCGCTGGCCTAGGTTTCTCTGCATGGACTGGAAGATCGAGCTCATATTCATCCCGGTGGCCGACGTGGACCGCGCGAAGGCGTTCTACGTCGACCAGGTCGGCTTCCACGCCGACCACGACCAGACCGTCAACTCCCAGCTGCGCTTCGTCCAGCTGACCCCGCCCGGCTCGGCCTGCTCCATCGCGTTCGGTACCGGCATCACCCAGATGACACCGGGCACCCAGCAGGGTGTGCAGGTGGTAGTGCCCGACGCGGCGGCAGCCCGCCGGCACCTGGTCGAGCACGGCGTGCAGGCCAGCGAGGTGGACGACCAACCCTGGGGCAAGTTCGTGACGTTCTCCGACCCGGACGGCAACGGCTGGATCCTGCAGGAGCTGCCACCGCGGCCGTAGCGGATCCGGCCGCGCGGCGATCAGGCAGGCGCTTCCGGCGACGGGTCGATGGTCCCGGCGGCTTCGGCCTCGGCCGACTCCCGCCGGGCCTGGGCGCGCCGTCGCTTGCCCGCGTGCATGGCGGCCACCCGGGCGATCGGGATCTGCCGGCCCTCTTCGACCAGCACCGGGTTCAGCGACTGCGGGGCGGGCAGCCGCTCCGCCCACGGATCAGCCGAGCCCATCAGCTCCAGCACGGTGTGCACCGTGAAGTTGCCCGGCTGCACCCCGTCCAGGTCGTCCCAGTCCAGCGGGAACGACACCGGCACGCCCGGCCGCAGCCGCGGGCTGTACGCCGCCACCACCGTCGCGCCACCGGCCCGAGTCGAATCGAGGAACACCTTGCCTTCCCGCTCCTCCCGGACGAACGCCGTGGTCGCCAGGTCCGGGTCCAGCCGCTCGGCCCGTACCGCCAGCGCCCGGGTCGCGGCAGCCACTTCCTCCGTCGTCGCGCCGGTCAGCGGCACGATCACGTGAACGCCCTTCGCGCCGCTGGTCTTGAGCGCGGCCGTCATCGACAGCTCGGCCAGCGCCTGCCGTACCAGCAGCGCGGCCTGCAACGCCACCGTGAAGGTCTCGCCCTCGGGTGGGTCGATGTCGAGCACCAGGTGCGTCGGCCGGTCCGGCTGGTCGACCCGGTACAGCGTCGGGTGGTACTCCACCGCCCGCTGGTTGGCGAACCAGATCAGGGTGGGGCGGTCGTTGCACAGCGCGTAGTGGATCTCCCGCCGGGATGCCTCCGCCCACACCGGCACCGTCCGGATCCAGTCCGGGGTGTACTTCGGCACGTTCTTCTGCATGAACGCCTCCTGCCCCGGCCGGATCCGCACCACCGACAGCGGCCGGTCCACCAGGCCCGGCAGCATCCGGTCGGCCACCGCGTCCAGGTAGTCCACGAACTGGCGTTTGCTGGCGCCGGCACCGTCGAACAACGGCTGGTCGAGGTTGGTCAGCTGCACGCCGTCGCGGATGTCGTCAGTGCTCACCCGGCCATCCTGCACCCACTCCGGCCGCGGCCGGCCGGCACCGGCGCGGCGGGTCGCGATCGCTCAGCCCGGGGCTTGCGTCCGGGTCAGGTACTGCCGGGCCAGCTTCGGCGGCGCGCAGGCCAGCCAGCCGTCCACGATCGCCTCTCCCAGCGTGCTGGTCTCCACCTCCTCCAGTTGGACGAGCACCGCCGGGAAGCCGTCGAAATGGGCCATGGTGAACACGCCCCGCCGGCCGGCCGCCAGCACCGCCTCCTTCTCGTGCAGGTCGGCCACCTTCACCGCCAGGATCTCCCCAGTCGGTGGCGGCACGTTCCCGAACCGCTTGAGGTCGGCCTTGGTGAACGGCCGCTCCCAGGCGAATGCCTTGCCATCGACGAACCAGGTCCGGTTGCCGCGCCGGTCCGCCTCGGTCACCTCCGGCAACTGCACGGCCAGCCGGGCGACGTCGTCCAAGGTCAGCATGGGCCTACGGTAGGCCCGGCCCGGCTAACCGCCGCAGGACGTGCGGGCCGCCTTGGTCGACATGCTCTCCGGTGGCGGCCCGTACGCGGTCAGGAACCGGTCGCGGAAGGCGTCCATCGGCCACACCGGCGCGTCCGGCCGCGGCCGCAGGCCGTCCTGCCAACCCCAGCCCGAGATCCGGTCCAGCACCGCGGGGTCCCGGGCGATGATCGAGATCGGCACGTCCCGGCCGGCGTTGGAACCGGACACGATGGTGGCCGGCTGGTGGTCGCCCAGCACGATCAGCACCAGGTTGTCGTCGCCGTAGGTCTGCACGAACGACACCAGCGCGTTCAGCGAGTACTCGATGGACGCGCCGTACGCGGTCCGCACCCGCGCCGGGTTGGGCCACACCTGCCCGGCGGACGGGCCTTCGGCAGGCATCGGGTCGAACACCGAACCGTCGCCGACCGCGTTCCAGTCGACCATCCGGGGCAGCGGTGTCCATGGGGTGTGGCTGGACACCAGGTCGATCTCGGCCATCACCGGCCGGCGGTCGGCCGGTGCCAGCTCACGGCGCTGCAATGCCGCCAGCGTGTACTGGTCGGGCATCGTGGCGTAGCCGAACTTCGGGCCGGCGTAGCCGGTGTTCGTGCCGTCGTAGCGCTGCTCGTAGTGGTAGAACGACGTGCCTTCCGGCCAGTTCCGCTCGTTGGCAGGTATGTCGGACACCGTCCGCCACCCGGCCCGCTGAAACGCCACGCTCAGCGTCGAGCGGTCGCTGGCCATCAGCCGGTCGTAGCGCAGCTGGTTGTCGATCCACAGTCCGGACTGCAGCGTCGAATGCGCCAGCCAGCTGATCCCACCGAACGTCGGCGAGGTGAGGAAGGCGCTGCGCGAGCAGAAACCGGCCGAGCGCAACCGGCTGGTGCCGGAGTCCAGCACCGCGTCGACGCCGGGGGAGAAGGCCGAGTCCTGCACCGCTACCCGCCCGTAGCTCTCCACGAAGGCGATCAGCACGTCCTTGCCGCGCAGGCCGGTCAGCAACCTCTCCGCCGGGGTGTCGCGCAGCGGGTCGAGCTTGGCCGCCCGGGCGAACGCCCGCTCGTCGCGCAGGTCGGTACGGGCCTTGTCGGCCCGGTCCCAGGCCAGCCGGGCAGCATCGGTGGAGGCGACCGGCGAACCGGCGACGAACTGCACGCCGAGGGCCGCGCAGTTCAGCCACACCAGTCCCAGCACCACGCCGACCCGGACCGTCCCGATCCGGTGCCGATCGGCCACCCGGGCCAGCCGCAGCATGGCCAGCGGCACGCCGGCCAGCACCGCGATCGCCAGCCCGCCGAGGGCGAGCAGGATCAGCACCGCCTGGCGGTGGCCGACCGAGTCGGCGAGCAGGCCTGCCGCGGAATCGAAGTAACCCCAGTCGACCACCGGGTTGAACGGCCGGTCCAGCGCCGTGCCGAAGCCCAGGTCGAGGGCCTTCAGCAGCACCAGCAGGCCCAGCACGACGCCGGCGAGCAGCGCGGCCAGCTGCCGGGCCCGGCTCCGCAGCACCAGGCCCAGCCCGAGCAGCGCCAGTCCCTCGATCGGCAGCCGGAGGAAGGCCAGCGGCGTCAACTGCTCCGGCCGGTCCGGCAGGACCAGGGCCAGCCACACCAGCAGCCCGGCGAGGCCGGTGAGCAGCCGCGCCGAAAGCGCCCGGTAGCTCCGCCCGGACCGGGGCGGGGAAAGCTGGTCGGTGCTCACCGGGTCAGGCCGCCCGGGCCGGGGTGTCCAGCGGAGCGGCTGGAACCTCGACCGGCTCGCAATGGCGCCGCCACTTCTCCCACGCCTCGCCACCGAACGACTCGACCAGCAGGGCCAGGGCGACCGCGACGGCAGCCAGGCTCACCGGCCGCGGTGGGATGCCGGAGGCCACCACGGTCAGCACCACGCCCTGGACCGCGGCCACCACCTTGCGCCAGTAGCGCGGCGGCACCGGCTCGTGCAACCAGGCCAGCCACCAGCCGGCCGCGACGAAGGCGTAGCGGGCCAGCCCGATCAGCAGCACCTCCGGGCCGAGCGAGCGCGCCACGAAGCAGCTCAGCACCCCGATCAGGAACGCGTCCACCTCCAGGTCGAAGCGGGCGCCGAACTCCGACGCGGTTCCGGTGCGGCGGGCCAGCCAGCCGTCGATGCAGTCCAGCACCAGCGCCGTGGCCGCCAAACTCACCAGGACCGGAGCGGACACCGGGTGGGTCACCGAGTCGGCCACCAGGGCAGCCACCCCGCCGGTCAGCACGGCCCGGGTCAGCGTCACCCGGTCGGCCGGGCCGAACCGGGCGATGCCGCGCCGGGCCATCGCCCGGACCAGGACCGCGCCACCCGCCACCGCGCAGCCGGCCCCCGCCAGCCAGCCGACGGGGCCCAGGCCGGTGGTCGCGGCCAGCGCCGCGAGCAGCGCCAGCAGGGCCGACAGCCCGATGGCCGGGCCGGCATGAACCGGGTACACGGTGCCTCCGTACTAGGGGGTAACACTGGTGGATACGGCATCTGCGATCGTTCGGTTCGATCTTTCCAAGGGCGAAGGGGGTGACTGGCGCATGGGTGAGCCGGCCGGCAGCGTCATCCAGCCCCCGGCGACCGCCCGCGCGTTCTGGCTGCGCGAACCGGGGACCGGCGAGATCCGCCCGGTGCCGCTGCCCCCGCCCGGCCCGGACGAGGTGCTGGTCCGTACCCGGTACTCCGGGATCAGCCGGGGCACCGAGGCCCTGGTGTTCCGTGGCGAGGTGCCAGCCAGCCAGTACGCCGCGATGCGGGCGCCGTTCCAGGACGGCGACTTCCCGGGCCCGGTGAAGTACGGCTACCTCAACGTCGGTGTCGTGGCACAGGGGCCGCCCGCGCTGGCCGGCCGGACCGTGTTCTGCCTGTACCCGCACCAGAGCGCCTACGTGGTGCCGACGGCGGCGGTGACCCCGGTGCCCGATGGGGTGCCACCGGCCCGGGCGGTGCTCGCCGGCACCGTCGAGACCGCGGTCAACGCGCTGTGGGACGCCGCGCCGCTGCTGGGCGACCGGATCACCGTGGTCGGCGCCGGCATGGTCGGCTGCTGCGTCGCGCGGCTGGCCGGCCGGTTTCCCGGCGCCGACGTCGAGCTCGTCGACACCGACCCGGCCCGGGCTCGCACCGCCGCGGCGCTCGGCGTCCGGTTCGCGCACCCGGACCAGGCAAGAGGGGACCGGGACCTGGTGGTGCATGCCAGCGCGACCGGGGCCGGGCTGCAGCGGTCGCTGGAACTGCTTGCTGCCGACGGCAGCGTCCTGGAGCTCAGCTGGTACGGCGACCGCCCCGTCGAGCTGTCCCTGGGAGGTGCGTTCCACTCCCGCCGGCTGGCCGTCCGGGCCAGTCAGGTCGGCACCGTGTCCCCGGCGCAGCGCCGGCGTAGCGCGGCCGACCGGCTGGCGCTCGCCTTGCAGTTGCTGCGCGATCCGGCCTTCGACGCGCTGCTGACCGGCGAGTCGGACTTCGACGAGCTGCCCGGGGTGATGGCCCGGCTGGCGTCCGGCGAGCTGCCCGCGCTGTGCCACACCATCCGCTATCCCGACGACGTACGACCGGTGAGGTGAGCCCCGTGTTCAGCGTGACCGTCCGCGACCACATGATGATCGCCCACAGCTTCCGTGGCGAGGTGTTCGGCCCGGCGCAGCGGCTGCACGGTGCCACCTACGTCGTGGACGCCACCTTCCGCCGCCCGGAACTGGACGCCGACAACCTGGTGGTCGACATCGGCCGGGCGGCCGAGCAGCTGCACGCGGTGCTCGGCGAGCTGAGCTACCGCAACCTCGACGAGCTGCCGGAGTTCACCGGCGTCAACACCTCCACCGAGGCGCTGGCCCGAGTGGTCGCCGACCGGCTGGCCGACCGGATCGGCTCCGGCGCCCTCGGCGAGCAGGCGCGCGGGCTGACCGGCATCGCCGTGACCCTGCACGAGTCGCATATCGCCTGGGCCAGTTACGAGCGCTCGCTATGACCACCGTGCACGTGGTGCTGCCCAACGACATCGACGACCCGGCCGAGCCGAGCGGCGGCAACTGCTACGACCGGCAGGTCTGCGACGGGCTGGCCGCGCTCGGCTGGACGGTGGTCGAGCACCCGGTGCCCGGGCCCTGGCCGCAGCCGGACCGGGCGGCCAGGGCGCGCCTGGCAGAGCTGCTCGGCGGACTCCCCAACGGCTCGGTGGTGCTGCTGGACGGCCTGGTCGGCTGCACCGTCCCCGACGTGCTGCTGCCGCACGCCGAGCGGTTGCGGCTGGTGCTGCTGCTGCACATGCCGATCGGCGACCCGGCCGAACGGGCGGTGCTGCCCGCCGCCGCCGCGGTGGTCACCACCAGCGGCTGGACCCGGCGCCGGGTGCTGGAGCGGTACCGGCTCGACCCGGCCACCGTGCACGTCGCCGAACCGGGGGTGACCGCCGCCGGCCTGGCACCCGGCACGGCAACCGGTGCCGAGCTGCTCTGCGTCGCGACGGTGTCCGCGGTCAAGGGGCACGACCTGCTGGTCGACGCGCTGGCACTGCTCGACGAGCTGCCGGTGCGCTGCACCTGCGTCGGCAGCCTGACCCGGGACCCGGACTTCGTCGCCGGCCTGCGCCACCGGATTCGCGACCGGGGCCTGGACGACCGGGTGTGTCTGGCCGGCCCGCGCACCGGAGCCGACCTGGACGCCTGCTACGCCGCGGCCGACGTCCTGGTGCTGGCCTCCCGCAGCGAGCCGTACGGCATGGTGATAACCGAGGCGCTGGCCCGTGGACTGCCAGTGATCGCGCCGGACGTCGGCGGCGTCGCCGAGGCGCTCGGGGCAGGCCCGGACGGTAGCCGCCCGGGCCTGCTGGTGGCCCCCGAACGCCCGGCGGCGCTGGCCGACGCGCTGGGCAGCTGGCTCGGCGACGCCGGGCTGCGTGACCGGCTCCGCGCCACCGCCCGGCAGCGGCGCGGCTCGCTGGCCGGCTGGGCGCAGACCGCCGACCGGCTCGCCGGAGTGCTCACCCGGGTGGCGGCGTGACGGCCACCCAGGAGGCCGGCCTCGGCACCGGATCGGAACGGTGCGCCGCACCGCGACAGCGCACTGGGCCAGATGACCGCGCTGAACCAAGCGGCGATCCTGTCCGTATGCCTGGTCAAGCGGTACTGCCGGCCGGCCAGCTCAGTTCCACCGTGGCCGGACAACACCCTCGAGGGGGTACCGGGATGGGTCGGACATGGTGGGCCTGGGCGCGCCTGGCCGGCGGTGCCGCGATCCTGATCGCCCTGGTGCGGACGCTGGGAACCGGCCCGTTCGCCGACGGCGTCCGCACCCTGGACGGCTGGTCGGTGGCGGCCGCGGCCGGCATCGCCGTGGTCACCACGGTGTGCTGTGCCTGGCGGTGGAGCCTGGTGGCGCGTGGGCTGGGCGTCGCGGTGCCGCTGCCGGCGGCGGTGGCGGCGTACTACCGCTCCCAGTTCGTGAACACCGCGCTCCCCGGTGGCGTGCTGGGTGACCTGCACCGCGGCGTGGCACACGGCCGCAGCGCCGGGGACGTGGGCCGCGGGCTGCGCGCGGTGGGCTGGGAGCGGCTGGCCGGCCAGCTGGTCCAGGCGGGGTTGGCGGTGCTGGTGCTGCTGGCGTTGCCTTCCCCGGTACGGGCGGCGATGCCGGCGGTGCTGGCCGGCCTGGCCGCCGCCGTGCTGCTGGCAGTGTTGGCCGGCAAGGTGCGACCGTCCGGGAGGCGGTCCCGATGGGCTCGGGCAGTAGGCGCCGACCTGCGCAGCCTGGTCGCGCGGCGGGCCTGGCCCGGCATCGTGGCTGCCTCGGTCGTGGTGGTGGCCGGCCATGCCGCGACGTTCTTGATCGCCGCCCGGGCCGCCGGCGTCACCGCGCCGCCGGACCGGTTGCTGCCGCTGGCGTTGCTGGCCCTGCTCGGCATGGCGGTGCCGGCCAACATCGGCGGCTGGGGCCCGCGCGAAGGGGTGACCGCCTGGCTGTTCGGGGCGGCCGGGCTGGGGGCGGCCCAGGGCCTGGCCACCGCGGTGGCGTACGGGGTGTTGGTGCTGGTCGCCAGCCTGCCCGGCGCGCTGGTACTGATCGCCGGCTGGGCCTCCGCGCGCCGCGCCGGCACTCCCGCGCGCCGCGCCAACACTCCCGCCCCTGGTACCGGCACCGCCGCCCGCAGAAGCGCCGCTGCCACCCGGGGAGGCGCCGCAGGTGGCTGACCGTCCCTACACCCTGCTGAGCTGCGGCGTCTCTCTCGACGGCTACCTCGACAGCGCCACCAGAACGAGGCTGGCGCTGTCCAACGCGGCCGACTTCGACCGGGTGGACGGCGTCCGGGCGACCTGCGACGCGGTGCTGGTGGGGGCGGCCACCATCCGCAACGACAACCCGCGGCTGCTGGTGCGCTCGCCGGAACGGGAGGCCGAGCGGATCGCCCGCGGCCAGCGCCCGTCCCCGGTCAAGGTGACCGTCACCGGCGGGGCGGAGCTGGATGCCGGCTGCAACTTCTTCACCTGCGGGGCGGGGGAGAAGCTGGTGTACTGCGCCAGCCCGGCGGTTCCCCGGGCCCGCCGCCGGCTCGGGGCGGTCGCGACCGTGATCGACGCCGGCGAGCCGGTGGACCTGCGGTGGCTGAGCGAGGACCTGGGCGCCCGGGGCGTGCAGCGGCTGATGGTCGAGGGCGGCGGCACGGTGCTCACCCAGTTCCTGACCGCCGACCTCGCCGACGAGCTGCAGCTGGTCATCGCGCCGTTCTTCGTCGGGGAGCCCGCGGCCCGGCGGCTGGTCGGCCCGGGGGAGTTCCCGTGGAACCCCGACCGGCGGGCGACGCTGGCCGAGGTCCGCCAGATCGGGGACGTGGTGCTGCTGCGCTACGCCCTCTCGCCCCGCTTCGAACCGGCCTGACGGGACGGACGGCTGAGCCTCTTTTCGACCGGCTTGCGGTGGTGGATGATCCCAGCCACCAGTGGCAGGACGAACGGGGCACCATGGCGGACTCACCGGTTATCACGCTAGAAGTGCTCAACGGCGTCACAGTCCAACTTGTCGAATCGATGGAGCCCTGGACTCTCGCCATCAATGCGCTGGTGGTGGCGGTCGGTCCGAACGGGTTTGGTGGACTGGGTCAAGCCATGTTCCAACGACTACCTGCCGCCCTTCCCGGCGACATCGCGTTCTCCACCATCACGCCGGAACGTCCTCTGTGGGTGGACCTACCAGCCAGGTTCAAAGCCAGCTCGTCGCTCCAGCTGGAATCGGTCATCCTTGCGACGGCGCACGACGCTCGCGGCAAGATGACTGTGTCGCCGTCATCGCCACCCACCATCAAAGCGGCGGCCACCGGCTTGCTGAATGCCTTTCTACTGGCTGATCAGCACAGCACCCCCTGGGTGGGGGCCATCCTGCCCGGCACCGGCATGCTGGGCTTGGATGCACGCGAGGTGATCGCCGCTACGGTGCCGCAAGTTCGTCATCTCATTGTCTCCGGCCAAGTCCGCTGGCTCGAACGAATTGTGCTCATCGCCGGAGAACCGAGTGCCAGACTAGCCATCGCCGATGCGTGGCGATCATTCTCGCCGTCCCTAGAGCCATCCCTAACCCAGTTGACGGCTGTCGTGGCGGCTGCGTTGCCGAATGTCTTCCTGTCTGGGACCGCAGGCGTTGTGCTGGCTAATGCTCTGGCGGTACCGATGCAATTCCGTCCCTATCCTGAATCCGACTTCAGGCTGGTCGGTGAGGAACTCCTCGACGTAGCGCTCAAATACCCCGCCGAGCACCGACGGCCAGACGTGGCTACGGCGCTTCTGGACAAACTAGCCACCGCGCGGCTCGTTCATGATGCGACGGAGCCCTTCCCGGGGATTGGAAGCGTGCTCAGCCGAATTGACTCACCAGCGCCGGTAAAATGGTCGCACGAACCAACCGATGCACTGCCGCTGGTGGAACTGGCCGCCCAACTGGCAGCCCGAACGATAGGCCAGCAGGATGTCCACCAACGGCACCTCCTCGCGGCCGCGGTGCTGGCCCGGCCGATCGTCGATCCTGTTCTCGAAGCTCTCGGCGTAGACGACGCGGGGTTACGTAGGTGCCTGCGTGCAGCTATCGCCGAGGTCGTCCCTACAGAAGCGCCGTCGGCGTGGGACGAGATTCTCCTGGGAGGTGCTGCTCCGGCATCACCCGCTGATTATGTGCCGGCGTCAGAGGAGTACTCCGCCACCGTGCTTGCCGGCGGCTACTCCACCGACCTGGTGAACCCGGAGGAGAAGATCTCGGCTGACCGGGACCTGCTCGGCATCAACACCTACGTCAGCATGCTCGCCAGCGTCATCGCGAACAAGGACACCCCGCTGCCATTGTCGATCGGCCTGTTCGGCGAGTGGGGATCGGGCAAGAGCTTCTTCATGGGCCGATTGCGCCAGCAGATCTCCGAACTCAGCACCGAAGAGGGCTACCTGGCACGGATCGAGCAGATCGGCTTCAACGCCTGGCATTACGCTGACACCAACCTGTGGGCCAGCCTCGGCGACGAGATCTTCCGGCAACTGGCCCGCCCACCGGACGGTGAGGAGAACGCCGAGGCAGAGGAGCGGCGTAAACAACTGCTGCTGGACCTGCACAAGAACATGAGCCAGCAACGCGAACTGGAAGCGGCCACCGAGAACGCGCAACAGCAGGCCAAGGATCTTCGAGCACAGCTGGACGCTGCCCGGGAAAAGCAGGGCGAAGCGGTGACGGTACTGCTGCGCTCGGTCGCCGCATCGGACAGCTTCAACAAGCGGCTCAGTACGGCCTGGACCCAACTCGGCGTCAACGACGAGGTGGAGCAGGGTGAGTTGCTTGCCCGGCAGATCCGTGGCGTCGCCCAGGACGTGAACACCTTCCGCAGAGCGACGAGCGGTCGGCGGGGCTTCATACTCGCGGCCTTCGCCATCGTGTCGGTCCTGGCGTTGACGATCGCGACGGTGTTCTCCGACACCGTGCACCACTGGCTGATCGGCACCGGGTTGTTGGGGCTGACCGGTGGGCTCATAGCGCTGACGACCTTCATGGTCCGGGTGAGTTCCGGAGCGCAACTGCTGGCCAAGGTGGCCACTGAAGCCAGGGAGAAGAAGGATGCCCTCGTTACCCAGAAGGTGCAGACCCAGGTAGACGCGTTGAACCAGGCCGAGGCCGAGGCCGACATCCTCGCCACCCAACTGGCCGAGGTGCAGGCGCGCGCAGGTGAGATCGGACGCCAGTTGGCCGACCTGGCTCCCGGCCGGCGCTTCTACGGTTTCGTCGCCGACCGGGCCGCCAGCCAGGACTACCGAGGCAAACTGGGGCTGATCTCGATCATCCGGCGGGACTTTGAGAAGCTGATCGAGCTGATGCAGGACTGGCGAGACCATCCCGAGGAGCACGGTAACCACCAGCCCATCGATCGGATCGTGCTCTACATCGACGACCTAGACCGGTGCTCGCCGGACCAGGTCGTCGAGGTGCTGCAGGCCGTCCACCTGCTGCTGGCGCTCGACCTGTTCGTGGTGGTGGTCGGCGTCGATCCGCGCTGGTTGCTGCACTCGCTCGAACAGCGCTACCGGGACAACTTCGCCCTCGACACCGCAGCCGCGGACCGAACGGATGACGGCCAACCCAGCGGCTGGGACGCCACTGCGCTGAACTACCTGGAGAAGATCTTCAACATTCCGTTCGTGCTTCCTGGCATGACGACGGACAGCTTCGCCGCCCTGATCAGCGGATGGTCGGCCGGTTCGGTCCCCACATCGGCGCAACGGGGAGTGGGCGAGATCAAGTCGCCGAGCGAGGACGGCGTCGCACTGCCGGATGCCGCAGCGCCGACCGAGGACGCCCAGCCGAAGGCCACTGTGCCCACAACTCCGAACGAGCTGGCGACGTCCACTGCGGTACCTGAGAGCCCCGCTGCTATCGGGGTAGCCGCTGACGTACCGGTCGAGGCGGGCTCGGCGGTCGACCAGATCAGCCGCGGCCAACGGCTGGCACCGCGCCCACTGTCGGCGCAGGAGATAACCCACCTGCAGGCGCTGGCGCCGCTAGTGCAGAGCCCGCGGGAGGCCAAGCGGGTCTTCAACCTGTACCGAACGTTGCGTGCCAGCGGCAACCTGAGTCCGGCTTCGGCCTTCCTCGGCGACGAGCAGACGCCGGGGGAGTTCCAAGCCGTCATCGTGCTGCTCGGACTGCTCACCGCCGAGCCGCGGCTGGTCGGCGACCTGCTCTTCGCACCTCCGGACGCCGGATTCGCCGGAGGCATCTGCCATCGGCCGTCGAGCATCAGTTGGTCGTCGCTGCTCGACGGCCTCGCTCCGCGACCATCTCCGGCGAACGGCTGGTGCAACGACCTCGGCGAACTGGGGGAGCAGCCGGGACGCTGGGAACAGGTGCTGCCCAAGCTCCGGCAGGCGAGCGCACCGGTCACGCTGCCGGACCTGGCGGCCTTCCAGAAATGGGGCCGGCTGGCCGCCCGGTTCTCCTTCATCCTCTCGCCACTGGCGGCCGGAGCGGCGGATGGTTCGCCTGTCGTCCAGCAGCCCGCGCCAGCATCCACCGTTCCACCGGCTTAGCACCGCCGCACCAGCCCGTACGGTCGCTCTGTCGTCCATCAGAATGGGTGGCGTGCGTAGCGACCTGTTCCGCAACCAACCGACCCTCACCGGCGAGCTGGTCCGGCTGGAACCGCTGACCGAGGCGGTGCTCGAGGACTACCTGGCGGCCCTGGCCGATCCCGAGCTCAGCCGGCTCACCGGCAGCCACGCCAGCTTCGAACGCGACCAGATCGAACAGTGGCTGAGCACCCGCAAGGACCAGCACGACCGCGCCGACTGGGCGGTGCTGCGCGGCACCGACGGCGCCTTCCTGGGCGAGGTGGTGCTCAACGACTACGACCCGGACAACGCCTCGGTCAACTACCGGATCTGGCTGGCCGGCCCGCACGCCTACGGCCACGGGTACGGCACCGAAACCACCCGGCTGGTGCTGGCCTACGCCCTCGACACCCTCGGCCTGCACCGGATCAGCCTGGGCGTGCTCGACTACAACCCGCGGGCCCGCCGGGTCTATGAGAAGTGCGGCTTCCGGCTGGAGGGCCGGCTGCGCGAGGCGGTGCGCTGGGACGGCCGGTGGCACGACGAGCTGGTGATGTCGGTGCTGAGCAGCGACTGAGCGCCTGGCAAGATCCCACCGAACCCCACCCGGCTCAGGCATAGTTCCCCTCCACAGGGGGTGACTCATGCCGATCGTCGAGATCCGCGGCGCGCACAAGACCTATCGCCGCTGGCGCAAACCCCCCGAGCATGCCGTCCGCGACCTGGACCTCGACGTCGACGCCGGCGGCGTGTTCGGCTTCCTGGGCCCGAACGGGTCGGGCAAGACCACCACCATCCGGCTGCTGCTGGGCCTGGTCCGGGCCGACGCGGGCAGCATGCGGCTGCTCGGCGAACCGGTGCCGGCCCGGCTGCCGCAGGTGATCGGGCGGATCGGCGCCCTGGTCGAGACCCCGCTGTTCTTCCCCAACTTCACCGGCCGGCGCAACCTGGCCCTGCTCGCCGACGCCAGCGCCATCCCGTCCCGGCGGGTGGAGGAGCTGCTGGACTTCGTCGGGCTGGCCGGCCGGGCCGGCGACCGGGTCAAGGGCTACTCGCTCGGCATGAAGCAGCGCCTGGGCATCGCCGCCGCGCTGCTGAAGAACCCGGAACTGCTGATCCTGGACGAACCCGGCAACGGCCTGGACGCGGCCGGCATCAAGGAGGTCCGCGAGCTCATCGTCCGGCTCGGCGCCAGCGGCGTGACGGTGCTGCTGTCCTCCCACCAGCTCAGCGAGGTGCAGCAGGTGTGCGACCGGGTTGCCATCATGTCCCGCGGCCGGGTGATCCGGTCCGGGTCGGTGGCGGCCCTGCTGGCCGCCGGCACCACCGGCGACGTCCGGGTGCGGCTGGCCGACCCGCCCGCCGGCCGGGCCGTGCTGGAACGGGCCGGCTTCACGGTCAGCGCGCTGCCGGACGCCTGGCGGGTCAGCGGGGTCTCAGACCCGGCCGCGGTCACCAGGGCGCTCAGCGACGCCGGGCACTACCTCACCGAGCTGAGCCCGATCTCGGCCGACCTGGAGAGCGTGTTCCTGCAACTGACCGCCGACGCCGACCAGCCACAAGACGTACGAACCCCGCAGGCCGGCCAGCCGGCGCCGGCCGGGCCGCCGCGATGACCGCCACCACCGGCTCGCCGGTCTCCGTCGACGGCCCGCACACCTCTGCGCCGACTTTCGGAGGCCTGCTGCGCGCCGAGACCCGCCGGTTGCTGGCCCGCCGGTTCACCCGGGTCACGGTGGCCCTCGCGCTGGTCGGCTACCTGATCACGGTCGCCCTGATCTGGCACAACCACCACCGGGTCAGCGCCCACGACCTCGCCCAGGCCACCGTGCAACGCGACCAGGTGATCGCCGAGATCACCCGGTCGATCGAACAGGACTGCCAGCAGGCCCCGAGCACCGAGCCCGGGCCGGTGGACTGCGGCACGCCGCCCAGCGCGGAGGAGTTCCCGATCGAGCAGTTCCTCCGCTACCGCCCGCTGAGCCCGGGCCAGCTGGACGACTACGCCCTGGCGGTGGGGGTGGCGACCGCCATGCTCGCCTTCCTGCTGGCCGGCACCTTCATCGGCGCGGAATGGTCGACCAAGAACCTGGTCGCCTGGCTGTTCTGGGAACCGCGCCGGCTGCGGGTGATGGCCGCCAAGCTGGTGGTGCTGCTCGGCTGCGTGCTGGCGTTCGCGCTGCTCGCCCAGGCGGTGTGGCTCGGCACTGGCAAGCTCCTGCTGCACTACCGGGGCCTGCCGGTGTCCACGCTGGGCCCGAAGGCCGCGCACTTCTGGACGCACCTGATGCAGGCCCAGCTGCGGGCGGCGCTGCTGTCGCTGGTCACCGCCCTGCTCGGCTTCGGCCTGGCCAGCCTGATGCGCAACTCGGCCGCGGCGCTGGGAGTCGCCTTCGTCTACTTCGCGGTGGTGGAGAACGTCGTCCGGGGACTGAACCCGAACCTGCAGCCGTACCTGATCACCACCAACATCGCGGCCTGGGTCGCTGAGCACGGCATCACGGTGTACGGCAAGCTCGCCTACGATCCGCAGCAGGGCTACTTCACGCCCAGGCCGATCCACATCTCCAACCTGCACGGCGCGGTGGTGATGCTGCTGTTCGCGGCGGTGGTGACCGGGGCGGCGCTGGCGGTGTTCCGTCGCCGCGACCTCAGCTGAGCGTGCCGCCGGCGAGCGGTCCGAGCGGGTACGGCGCACGCAGCTACCACAATGCTCGTCGGCATTCGATCTCCGGGCTGAGGTGAGGTAGTACTGTTCTGCTTCTTTTCGCTCAACGGGGCGGTGGGCCGGAATGAACGTTCCTGACACGGTTCAGGGGTATACCCGCTATCAAGCGCCCGGAGTGGAACTTCCGTGGCCGGTGTACCGGCAGGGAAGCGGTCCCGCGGTCATTCTGATCCACGAACTGCTAGGGCTCACTCCCCAGGTGATCGCGTTTGCCGACCGGATACGCGCGGCGGGCCACACCGTGTACCTGCCGGTTCTCTTCGGTGCCGTGCCGGCCGACACCCGGAGCCGGCAGGTGGCCGCCGCGGCCGCATGTTGCATTTCGCGGGAGATAACCTCTTCGCGACGGGTAGGACCAGCCGGGTGGTGACGCCGCTGCGGCAGCTCGCAGCCGCGGTCGCCGATCCGCACGTCGGAGTCATCGGCATGTGCGCCACCGGCGGGTTCGCCCTTGCGCTGGCGGCGGTAAGCCCGACCCGGGTGGCTGTCGCGTCCCAGCCGAGCCTGCCCGTAGCGGTGACTGCCGGATGTGCCCGCGACCTCGGCCTGAGCCCTGGCGATGTCGAGGCCTTGCATGCCCGGTTGTCGACCGGGGAGGTGGAGATCCACGTCGCCCGGTTCAGCTCCGACAAGAAGAGTCCCGCCGTCAGGCTCGCCTCCTTGCAGGAGCAGGTAGGCACCACAGGCGTCACCAAGAGGGTCATTCGGTCGGGTCCGGGGACGCCTTTCAAGAAAGGCGCGCACTCGGTGCTGACAGTCGCGCCGACGCAATACCCCAGTGGCGACGCGCATGACCAACTGGAAACCGCCATCCAGGAAGTCATCGAGTTCCTGGGCCGACTCCGGGTCTGACAGCACGGTCAGTCTCCCGAATCGTCATAAGAATCGGTCGCCATGACAACCGATCCTTATGACAATCGCTGACCAAAAGCCGTTCCCGAGCTCCATCGGCCGGGCCCCCCGGGGCTAACTGGCCTGGGTGGCGGGCCGCTGCAGCGCGTCGGAGAACGCCACGTCCTGTCCGGGAATGCCGTCCAGCGCCGCCGCCTCCCGGGCCAGCTCGGTGCCGGGGCCGGAATGCGCGGCCGGTGCCTCGGCGTGCACGTACCGCTCGCCGCGCAGCAGCGAGGCCACCGCCGCGACCAGCAGCATCCCGATCGAGACGCCGAATGCGATCGCCAGGCCGTGCCGGAACGGGTCGGCGATCAGGTGCGGGAAGAACGACTGGCCGGTCAGGGTCGCCACGTCCACCCCGGAACCGGGCAGCAGCTGGTCGGGAGCGGCCTGGGTCATCAGCGCCCGGATCGGGTTGTCGCCCAGGAACGCGGCGAACAGGGTGCCGACCGGCGGGGTCTGGGAGATGGTGTGCGCGGCGTCCGGGGTGACGCCCAGCCGGGTCAGCCCGTCGTACAGCGAGCCCGGCAGCCGGCTGGCCAGCCCTACCGCCATCAGGGTGAAGAAGCCGCCCATCGACAGCACCATGCCGGCGTTCATGCCGGTGGCCCGCACCCCGGAGGCGGCGCCGCGCTCGGCGGCCGGCACCGAGTTCATGATGGCCGCCGAGTTGGGTGCCGCCAGCAGCCCCATGCCGATGCCGTTGAGCGCCAGCAGTGCTGCGAACACCGGGTAGCTGAAGTCGGCCGGGATCGCCATCAGGCCGCCGAAGGTGGCCGCGGTGAGCAGCAGGCCACCGGTGGCGAAGGCCCGCGCGCCGAACCGGTCGGACAGCGCCCCGGAGGCCGGTCCCGCCACCAGGAAGCCGATGGTCAGCGGCAGCATGTAGATGCCGGCCCACAGCGGGGTGCTGGCGAAGTCGTAGCCGTGCAGCGGCAGCCAGATTCCCTGCAACCAGATGATCAGCATGAACTGCAGGCCGCCGCGGGCCATCGAGGCCAGGAAGTTCACCGTCTGGCCGGCCGCGAACGCCCGGATCCGGAACAGCCTGAGGTCCATCATCGGGTCGGCGACCCGCATCTCGACGAAGCAGAACACCACCAGCAGCGCCACGCCGCCGATCAGCCCGGACAGCACGTTCGGCGACGTCCAGCCCATGGTGTGCCCGCCGTAGGGCTGCAGGCCGTAGGTGATGGCGACCAGGATGGCGATCAGCCCGATCCCGAAGGTCAGGTTGCCCCACCAGTCGATGGCCACCGCCGTCCGGCGGTCCCGCGGCTTGTCGCGCAGCGTGCGGTAGCCCATCCAGGTGCCCCACACCCCGATCGGCACGCTCACCCAGAACACCGCGCGCCAGTGCCACTCCGACAGCAGCCCGCCGACCACCAGGCCGGCGAACGAGCCGCCGATGCCGGCCACCTGGTTGACGCCGAGGGCGAAGCCGCGCCGGTCCGGCGGAAAGGCGTCGGTGATGATGGCCGTCGAGTTGGCGGTCAGCATGGCACCGCCGATGCCCTGCACGACCCGCAGCGCGATCAGCTCCAGGGCACCTGCCGAGCCGGTGTTGGGCACCAGCGCACAGGCCACCGAGGCGACGGTGAAGATCGCGAAGCCGAGGTTGAACAGCCGGGCCCGGCCGTACTGGTCGCCGAGCCGGCCGAAGGTGACCACCAGCACGGCGGTCACCAGCAGGTAGCCCATCAGCATCCACAGCAGGTAGGAGATGTTGGCCGGGGCCAGCGGGTTCAGCCCGAGGCCGGAGAAGATGGCCGGCAACGAGATCAGCAGGATGGAGGAGTTCAGGGTGGCGGCCAGGATCCCGACGGTGGTGACCGAGAGGGCGATCCGGCGGGCGTGCGCGGCGGGGAGTGACACGAGCCGTCCTTTCATTCGTTAGCCAGACTAACTAACGCAGAACGACCCGGGCAACTTCCTGCCGGTCGTGGAATGCGGCGTGGCGGGGCAGCCGATCCGCCGGCGAACACCTCGTACTCGGGGCCGGCTCGGCTTGCTTGCGGCGCTATGGTCGTCTTCTATGATCCAGATCACATCGGAGCGACACGAAGGAGACCGATGTCCACGTCCACGCGCGGCCCCGACCCCGTTCCCCCGACCAGCGGCGTCGAGCACCCCGCCGGCAGTTATCTGGAGGTAGCCGACTCGCCCGAGTTCGAGGCGCTGCGCCGGACCTTCCGCCGCTTCGTCTTCCCGATGTCGGCACTGTTCCTGGCGTGGTACCTGGTCTACGTGCTGCTCTCCAACTACGCCAAGGACTTCATGAGCACCGAGGTGGCCGGCAACATCCACCTCGGCCTGATCATCGGCCTGCTGCAGTTCGTGTCGACCTTCGTCATCACGACCATGTACGCCCGGTGGGCCGACCGTACGTTCGACCCGGCCGCCGCCGAGCTCGCCCGCCGCGTCCACCTGACCGAGGTCCACTCGACCGAGGACGCCCGATGAGCCCCGCGCTGCTGGCCGCCGAGGACATCGGCGAGCCGGCCGTAAACATCGCGATCTTCGCCGGCTTCGTCCTGGTCACGCTGGTCATCGTGCTGCGGGTCTCGCGCCGCAAGGCCGGTGCGAGCGAGTTCTACGCCGGCGGGCGCAACTTCACCGGGCCGCAGAACGGCGTCGCGCTGGCCGGTGACTACCTGTCGGCGGCCAGCTTCCTCGGCATCGCCGGGGCCATCGCGCTCTTCGGCTACGACGGGTTCCTCTACTCGATCGGCTTCCTGGTCGCCTGGCTGGTCGCCCTGCTGCTGGTCGCCGAGCTGCTGCGCAACACCGGCCGGTTCACGATGGCCGACGTGCTGTCCTTCCGGCTCGCGCAGCGGCCGGTACGGGCGGCGGCCGGCCTGTCGACGCTCATCGTCACGTTCTTCTACCTGCTGGCGCAGATGGCCGGTGCGGGTGGGCTGGTCGCGCTGCTGCTCGGCGTCGACTCCAAGACCGGCCAGGGCTTCGTGATCGCGATCGTCGGCGTCCTGATGATCGCCTACGTCCTGATCGGCGGCATGCGCGGCACCACCTGGGTGCAGATCATCAAGGCCGGGCTGCTCATCATCGGCGCCGCGGTCATGGTCGTGTGGGTGCTCGGCAAGTACAGCTTCAACGTCTCCGACCTGCTCGGCGCGTCCGTCGACAAGGCGGGCACCGGCGGCTCGAAGCTGCTCGACCCCGGCGCGCAGTACGGCAAGAGCAGCCTGACCAAGCTGGACTTCCTCTCCCTCGCCCTCGCGCTGGTGCTCGGGACGGCGGGCCTGCCGCACGTCCTGATGCGCTTCTACACGGTGCCCTCGGCCAGGGAGGCCCGCCGCTCGGTGATCTGGGCGATCTGGCTGATCGGCATCTTCTACCTGTTCACCCTCGTCCTCGGCTTCGGCGCCGGCGCCCTGGTCGGCCCGAAGGAGATCGCCGCCGCGCCCGGCAAGGCCAACTCGGCGGCCCCGCTGCTCGCCTACGAGCTCGGCGGGACGGTGCTGCTCGGCGTCATCGCCGCCGTCGCGTTCGCGACCATCCTCGCCGTGGTGGCCGGCCTGACCATCACGGCCAGCGCGTCGTTCGCGCATGACGTCTACAACAACGTGCTCAAGCGCGGGCAGGTCACCAGCGAGGGCGAGGTCCGGGTGGCGCGGGTGACGGCTGTCGTGATCGGCATCGTCGCCATCGTCGGCGGCATCCTGGCCAACGGGCAGAACATCGCGTTCCTGGTGGCGCTCGCCTTCGCGATCGCGGCCAGCGCCAACCTGCCGACCATCCTGTTCTCGCTGTTCTGGCGGCGGTTCAACACCCGCGGCGCGCTGTTCAGCATCTACGGCGGCCTGATCTCGTGCCTGGTGCTGATCATCTTCTCGCCGGTCGTGTCGGGCAAGCCCGCCAACCCGGCCACCGGCAAGAGCACGTCGATGATCACCGACCCGTCGGTCGACTTCCACTGGTTCGGGCTCGACAACCCGGGCATCGTCACCATCCCGCTGTCGTTCCTGCTGGCGATCATCGGGACGCTGACCAGCCGGAAGAGCTCCACGCCGGAGAAGGCAGCCGAGATGGAGGTCCGCTCGCTCACCGGTGCGGGTGCCGAGCAGGCGGTCGCCGTGCACTGAGGCGGCACCGGCTCGGGTACACACCTTCGCGGCGTGCGGAGGCCTTTCTCGGCGTCCCTAGAATGAACAGGTGACCGTTCAGCCGATCCGCCTGTTCGGCGACCCCGTGCTGCGCACCCCGGCGGACCCGGTGACGGTGTTCGACAAGGAGCTGCGCAGGCTGGTCGCCGACCTCACCGAGACCATGAACGACGCGCCGGGTGCGGGCCTGGCCGCGCCGCAGATCGGCGTGTCCTTGAGGGTCTTCACCTACCGGGTGTCGGAGGAGGAGCAGGGCCACCTGATCAACCCGGTGCTGCACTTCCCGTCGGAGGAGACCCAGGACGGCCCGGAGGGGTGCCTGTCCATCCCCGGGCTCAGCTGGGACTGCCGGCGGCTGCAGCACGTGGTGGCGCACGGTCAGAACAGCTACGGCGACCCGATCACCGTGGTCGGCACCGACCGGCTGTCCCGCTGCATCCAGCACGAGACCGACCACCTGGACGGGGTGCTGTTCGTCGACCGGCTGGACCCGGAGACCCGCCGGGCCGCGATGGCCGAGATCCGCAATGCCCAGTGGGCGGGCCTGACCCCGCCGGTGGTCAAGGTCAGCCCGCACGCCGGGCGGCTCGGCGCGTTCGGCCAGCCTCGGTGAGGTTGCTGTTCGCCGGCACCCCGGCCGTGGCGGTGCCGTCGCTGCGCGCGCTGCTGCAGCACCCGGCGCACCAGGTGGTCGCGGTGCTCACCCGGCCGCAGGCCCCGGCCGGCCGCGGCCGCAGGCTCACCCCGTCCCCGGTCGCGGAGCTCGCCGAAGCGGCCGGCGTCGAGGTACTCAGCCCGGACCGGCCGTCCGATCCGGACTTCGTCCGGCGGCTGGTCGAGCTCGAGGTCGACTGCGCGCCGGTGGTCGCCTACGGCGCGCTGCTGCGCGAGCCGGCGCTCAGCCTGCCCCGGCACGGCTGGGTCAACCTGCACTTCTCGCTGCTGCCGGCCTGGCGCGGCGCGGCACCGGTGCAGCACGCGCTGCTGCACGGCGACGACACCACCGGCGCCACCACCTTCCGGATCAGGCCCGGCCTGGACGACGGCCCGGTGTTCGGAGTGCTGACCGAGCGGGTTCGTCCGGACGACACCAGCGGCACCCTGCTGGCCCGGCTGGCCGAGGCGGGCGCCCCGCTGCTGGTGGCCACCCTGGACGGCATCGCCGACGGCTCGCTGCAGCCGCAGCCGCAGCCGGCCGACGGGATCTCGCATGCCCCCAAGCTGACCGTCTCCGACGCCCGCATCGACTTCGGCCAGCCGGCGCTGGCGGTGGACCGGCGCATCCGGGCCTGCACCCCCGACCCGGGGGCCTGGACCGACTTCCGGGACGGCCGGCTCAAGCTCGGACCAGTGACGGCCGAGGCCGGGTCGCCCGACGGCCGGCTGCCCGCCGGCGAGCTGCTGGTCGGCAAGAACGCGGTGCTGGTGGGCACCGCGACCACGCCGGTGCGGCTGGGCAGTGTGCAGCCGGCCGGCAAGAAACCGATGCCGGCCGCCGACTGGGCCCGTGGCCTGCGGCTGGAGTCAGGGGAGCGGCTTGGCTGAGTTCTCCGAGGACCGCCGGCAGGGCAGCCGCTCCCGGCCCGGCCGCGCCCAGCCGGAGCGCCGGCAGGGCAGCCGGTCCGATGCCCGCCGCGGCCAGGACCGCCGGCCGCCGGCGTCCCGACCGGCCGGGCCGGACCAGCCGCGGGCGGCGGCTGCGTTGGACCAGCCACGTGCCGCGGCCTACGCGGTGCTGCAGGCGGTCAGCGAGCAGGACGCCTACGCCAACCTGGTGCTGCCCCGGCAGCTGGCCGCGGCGGGGTTGACCGGCCGGGACGCGGCCCTGGCCACCGAGCTCGGCTACGGCACGCTGCGCGCCACCGGCACCCTGGACGAGGTGCTGCGCCGGTGCGCCAGCCGCGACCTCGCCGACATCGACATGCCCGTGCTGAACCTGCTGCGGCTGGGCGCCTACCAGCTGCTGCGCACCCGGATCCCGACGCACGCGGCGGTCGCCACCACCGTCGACCTGGCCCGGGCCACCGGCCAGGGCCGGGCCAGCGGTTTCGTCAACGCGGTGCTGCGCAAGGTGAGCGCCCGCGACTACGCCGGCTGGTGCGACGAGATCGCCCGGGATGCCTCGCCGCTGGGCGCGCTGGCGATCCGCTACAGCCACCCGGGCTGGATCGTGGCCGCCTTCGCCGACGCCTTGCGGGTCGAGCGCGCGGAGTCCGGCCAGCCGGCTGAGGAGCTGCCCGGCGAGCTGCCGGCGGCCCTGGCGGCCGACGACGAGCGTCCGGAGACCCACCTGGTCGGCTGGCCCGGCCGGATCGGCCAGGCCGAGCTGGCTGCCGAGGCCGGCGGAGAACCGGGGCCGTACTCGCCGTACGCGGTACGGCTGAGCTCGGGCGGCGAGCCGGGCGCGCTGGCCGCCGTCCGGGAGCAGCGGGCCGGCGTGCAGGACGAGGGCAGCCAGCTGTGCGCGCTGGCGCTGGCCGGGCTGCCGCTGGCCGGTCCGGACGAGCGGTGGCTGGACCTCGCCGCCGGGCCCGGCGGCAAGGCCGCGCTGCTGGCGGCCCTGGCGGCCGACCGGGGTGCCCGGCTGACCGCCAACGAGCTGCACCCGCACCGGGCCGAGCTGGTGGCCCGGGCCACCGAGGGCTGGGACGTCGAGATCGTGGTGGGCGACTCCCGCAGCCGGCAGCCGGACGACCGGGGCTTCGACCGGGTGCTGCTGGACGCCCCGTGCACCGGGCTGGGGGCGCTGCGCCGGCGTCCGGAGGCCCGCTGGCGGCGCAGCCCCGCCGATCTCGACGAGCTGACCGCGCTGCAGGCCGAGCTGCTGGACGCCGCGCTCCGGCTGGCCCGTCCGGGCGGCCTGGTGGCGTACGTGACCTGCTCGCCGCACCTGGCCGAAACCCGGCAGCAGGTCGAGCGGGTGCTGGCCGGCGGCCTGGCCGAACTGGTGGATGCCCGGCCGGCGTTCGCCGGCGTGCCTGATCTCGGCGACTCGGCGATGGTGCAGCTGTGGCCGCACCGGCACGGCACCGACGCGATGTTCTTCGCCGCGCTGCGCCGCCGCTAGGAATCCGGGGCCCCTCCCACTTTCGGGTGCGGAATACCCAGCGGTCGTCCCGGCGACCGCTAGATATCACACACAGCAGAGCGGCGGAAACCCCTCACACCCCGCGGGTGATGTCGCGATAGCGGGCCTCGACGAGGGAGTACAGCGCGAACACCGCCAGCGCCGCCGCGACCAGCAGCAGCACCGCCGACCCCCAGGCAGAGCCGGCCAGCAGCAACAGCTCGCCGTCCAGCCCGCGGGCCCGGCGCGGGTCGTAGGTCAGCCCGGCGACGATCAGGAAGATGCCGATCGGGCCGAACACCACGGCCCGGGCCACGATGCCGATGCTGCCGGCCAGCCGGATCCAGCGGGCCCGCGGTTGCGGGAGGTCGTCCACCAGGCCGTCGGTGAAGTCCTGCCGCAGCACGCCGCGCAGCTGCCAGCCGCACACCGCCAGCATGACCAGCCCGGCGAGCACCACCAGCACGCCGCCGCCGGGAAAGCCGAGCAGCCTGGCCGCGGTGTCGTGCTGCTGGGACTCCGAGCCCGCGGCCCGGTTGCCGCGCAGGTAGTTGATCGGCACCAGGCCGACCGCGATGTAGCAGAGCCCCTGGCCGGCGACCGACAGCCGCCGCGCGGTGTCCGGCCGGCGGTCCCGCCAGGCGGCGGTCAGCCGGACCGCGGCCAGCGTCAGGAAGCCCGCCGCGGCGCACCAGAGCAGCAGGGTGCCGGCCAGGCTCTGTGAGATCAGCGACAGCGCGCCCTCGGCGTTGACCTGCCGGCCGCCGCTGCCACCCGTCGCCCGGCCGTTGCCGGAGCCGGCCAGCGCAGCGTCGCGGGCCTGCTCGGCGGCGGCACCGCGGAGCGTCGCGATCCGCACCACCAGGTAGGCCAGCAGCGCGTAGAACAGGCCGCGGGCGACGTATCCCAGGCGGGCGGCCAGGTGTACCGGCCGCGCGGCGGTGCCGGCCCGGTCCGGTCCGGTGCCCGGGTCTCCCGCGCCGGTGGGCATGCCGCCAGCCTACGCAGCGCCGGGGTACGCCGACCCCTGCCGCGGCGCCCGGCCGGTACCGCACCGGGCGCCGGCCCGTTCTGGGCAACGCGGGTCGATCCGGGGAGTCCCGGCGGCACCTAGACTTCCGGGTGTGCCTGCATCCGCCCCGGAACCCATGATCGCGCCCAGCATCCTCTCGGCGGACTTCGCCAACCTGGGTGCCGCGGCCGAGGCGGTGTCACAGGCCGACTGGCTGCACGTGGACGTGATGGACAACCACTTCGTCCCGAACCTGACGCTGGGCCTGCCGGTCGTGCGGAGCCTGCTGCGGGCCACCGAGCTGCCACTGGACTGCCACCTGATGATCGAGGACCCGGACCGGTGGGCGCCCGGGTACGCCGAGGCGGGGGCGGCCAACGTCACCTTCCACGCCGAGGCGGCCCGTGACTTGGCGGGCACCGCCCGGGCGATCCGGTCCGCCGGCGCGCTGGCCGGCCTGTCGGTCAAGCCGGGCACCCCGCTCGAGCCGTACCTGGAAGTGCTCAAGGAGTTCGACACCCTGCTGGTGATGTCGGTGGAGCCGGGCTTCGGCGGCCAGGAGTTCATTCCGGAGGTGCTGGATAAGGTGCGCACCGCCCGCCGGCACGTCAACTCCGGGCACCTGCGGCTGTTCATCGAGATCGACGGCGGCATCAGCGCCGACACCATCACCGAGGCCGCCGAGGCGGGCGTGGACGTCTTCGTCGCGGGCTCGGCCGTGTACGGGGCCGACGACCCGGCCGCCGCGGTGGAACGGCTGCGCGAGCAGGCCCGGGCGGGCATGGCGCGCTGCGCGCACGCGGCCGGCCGGCGATGACTCCTGCCCAGCCCACCGACGCCGAGATCGCCGCGATGCGGCTGGCCGGCGAGCTCGCCGCCCGGGTCGCCGGCCGGACCAGCCCGAACCCGGCGGTCGGCGCGGTGGTGCTCGACCCGGACGGGCGGATCGCCGGCGAAGGCGCCACCCAGCCGGCCGGCAAGGAGCACGCCGAGGTGATGGCGCTGCGGCAGGCCGGCCCGCGAGCGGGCGGCGGCACCCTGGTGGTGACGCTCGAGCCGTGCAACCACACCGGACGCACCGGCCCGTGCACCGAGGCGGTGATCGCCGCCGGCATCGCCCGGGTGGTCTATGCCGTCGACGACCCCAACCCGGTGGCGGCCGGCGGCGCCGAACGGCTGCGCGAGGCCGGGCTGCGGGTGCTGGCCGGCGTCGAGCAGGCCGAGGTGCTGCGCGGCGCGCTGGGGCCCTGGCGGCACGCGGTGCTGCAGGCCCGGCCGTTCGTCACCTGGAAGTTCGCCGGCACCCTGGACGGCCGCAGCGCCGCCGCGGACGGCACCTCGCGCTGGGTCAGCAACGTGCACTCGCGCGCCGACGCGCACGCGCTGCGCGACGTGGTGGACGCCATCGTGGTGGGCAGCGGCACCGTGCTGACCGACGACCCGCAGCTCAC
>NZ_DATINC010000118.1:0-51176 GCF_035474675.1 Jatrophihabitans sp.
GGTGCACAGCGGCTCGTCGTACTGCGAGATCTGGTAGTTCTTCGGCATGTCCGGGTAGAAGTAGTTCTTGCGGGCGAACCGGCACCACGAGGCGATCGAGCAGTTCAGCGCCAGGCCGATCTTGATGGTGTACTCGATCGCGGCGGTGTTGACGACCGGCAGCGCGCCCGGCAGCCCCAGGCACACCGGGCAGGTCTGGGTGTTCGGCTCGGCGCCGAAGGTGGTGGCGCAGCCGCAGAACATCTTCGACGCGGTGCCCAGCTCCACGTGGGTCTCCAGGCCGAACACCGGCTGGTAGCGGGTGAGCACGTCGTCGTAGGCAGTGCTTTCAGTGGCCTGCGGGGTCTGGGTCATCGGGTTGCTCCGTCCGTGCCGGCGCCGACCGAGCCCGCCCGGGACAGGCCGGCCAGGATCTGGCCGTTGCGTGCGACGTAGGCGGCCTCGAAGGTGGCGGCCACCCGGAAGCAGCGGTCGTCGGCCATCGCCGGGGCCATGATCTGCAGGCCGACCGGCAGCGCCGGGCCGGTTTCGTCGGACAGCCCGCACGGCACCGAGATCGCCGGGGTGCCGGCCAGCGAGGCCGGCAGCGTGCACAGGTCGTTGACGTACATCGCCATCGGGTCGGCGACCCGCTCCCCCACCCCGAACGCCACGAACGGCGAGGTCGGCGAGACCAGCACGTCGGCCTGCGAGAACGCCCGGCGGAAGTCGTCGGCGATCAGCGTCCGGACCTTCTGCGCCTGGCCGTAGTAGGCGTCGTAGTAGCCCGAGGAGAGCGCATAGGTGCCGATCATGATGCGGCGCTTCACCTCAGGCCCGAAGCCCTGCTCCCGGGTCAGCGACATGACCTCCTCCAGCGAGCGGCTGCCGTCGTCGCCGGCCCGCAGGCCGTAGCGGACCGCGTCGAAGCGGGCCAGGTTGGACGAAGCCTCGCTGGGCGCGATCAGGTAGTAGGCGGCCAGCGCATAGTCGAAGTGCGGGCAGGACACCTCGACGACCTCGGCGCCGAGCGATTCCAGGATGTTCACCGCATCCCGGAACGCGGCGAGCACGCCCTGCTGGTAGCCGCCGCCGACGCCGGTCAGCTCGGTGACGATGCCGACCCGGACGCCGGACAGGTCACTGCCGGCACCCTCGCGGACGGCGGCGACCACGTCCGGCCCCGGCGTGGGGATGGAGGTGGAGTCCAGCGGGTCGTGGCCGGCCAGCACCTGGTGCAGCAGCGCGGCGTCGGTGACCGTCCGGGCGAACGGGCCCGCCTGGTCGAGGGAGGAGGAGAAGGCGATCAGGCCGTACCGGCTGACCGCGCCGTAGGTCGGCTTGTGCCCGACGATCCCGGTGACCGCGGCCGGCTGCCGGATCGAGCCGCCGGTGTCGGTGCCGATCGCCAGCGGCGCCTGGAAGGCCGCCACCGCCGCCGACGAGCCGCCGGACGAGCCGCCCGGCACCCGGGACAGGTCCCACGGGTTGCGGGTCACCTGGTAGGCGGAGTTCTCGGTGGACGAGCCCATCGCGAATTCGTCCATGTTGGTCTTGCCGAGCATCACGATGCCGGCCTCGCGGACCCGGCGGGTGATGGTCGCGTCGTAGGGCGGCACCCAGCCCTGCAGGATCTTCGACCCGGAGGTGGTCGGCAGCCCGCGGGTCACCACCACGTCCTTCATGGCCAGCGGCACGCCGGCCAGCGGGCCGAGCGGCTCACCGGACCGGCGGCGTTCGTCCACCGCGCCGGCGGCCGCCAGCGCACCCTCGGTGTCGACGTGCAGGAACGCCCGGATGTCGGCGTCGGAGGAGGCGATCCGGTCCAGGTGGGCCTGGGCGACCTCGGTCGCGCTGACGTCCCCGGCGGCGATCCGGGCAGCGGTCTCGGCCGCGTCCAGCTCGATCAGCTCGGCCACTACTCCTCCTCTCCGAGGATCTGCGGCACCCGGAACCGGTCGTCCTCCACCGCGGGGGCGCCGGCCAGTACCTGCTCGCGCGGCAGCGACGGCTGGACCTCGTCCGGTCGGGAGACGTTCTGCAACGGCACCGCGTGAGTGGTGGGCTCGATGTCGGCGGCGGCCACGTCGCCGATGCGCGCCACCGAGCCGAGGATGACGTCCAGCTGGCCGGCGAACAGGTCCAGCTCGTCCTCGGTCACCGCCAGCCGGGCCAGCCGGGCCAGGTGCGCCACTTCGTCGCGGGTCAGGGGAGATCGATCGTCAGGCACAACTGGAGAGTTTAGGGCTCCGCCGCACCGGCCTCGATCCGGCCCGTGGGTGCTCCGGCTCTTTACTCCGGTTCTTTCTCCGGGCCCTTCTCCGGTGCTGGGGGTGTGCTGGCCCGGCGCGCGTAACACCGGCGACATGAAGCCACGGCACACTGGGCGGGTGTCCTTCCTGATACGCGTGGTCCTGCCCGACCGCCCGGGTGCGCTCGGTGCGGTCGCGTCAGCGCTGGGCCACGCCGGCGCCGACATCCTCAGCGTCGACATCGTGGAACGCTCGGCCGGCCAGGCGACCGACGACCTGGTGGTCGAGCTGGCGCCGGGCAAGCTGCCGGACTCGATGGTGAGCGCCGCCGCCAGCGTGCCGGGCGTCCGGGTCGAGTCGATCCGGTCCTACGCCGGGGTGATCGACCCGTTCCGCGAGCTGGAGCTGCTGGAGAAGCTGGCGGTCAGCGGCACGGAGGCCCCCGGCGTGCTCGCCGACGGGGTCTGCCGGCTGTTCCGGGCCGGCTGGGCACTGGTGCTGCAGGCCCCGGAGGTCGAGGGCAGCCCCGCCACGGTGATCGCCCGCAGCTCCGCCGCCCCCGAGATCGGCACGCTGGCCACCCCGTGGTGGCCGCCGCACCCGGCCCGGCCGCTGGACGCCGACCAGGCCTGGGCGCCCGCGGAATGGGCCAGCCTGGACACCGAGCTGGCCGTGGTGCCGCTCGGCCGGCGGGCCATCCTGGTCGGCCGGCCGGCGCTGCGCTGGCTGGCCAGCGAGATCATCCGGCTCTCGCACCTGGCCTCGATCGCGGCGACCGTGCTCGACCCGCACCCGGCCTGACGCCGGCAGTACCCGGGCGAGCGCTCGTTCGCTACCGGCTGGTCACTCCTCCCCGATCCGGGCCACCGCGGTGGCGGCCTCCGGGCCCTGCTCCAGCAGCACGGTGAAGCCGTCCTCGTCCAGGATCGGCACCTTCAGCTCGACCGCCTTGGCGTACTTGCTGCCCGGGGTGTCGCCCACCACCACGAACGCGGTCTTCTTCGAGACCCCGCTTGCCGCCTTGCCGCCCCGGCTGGCGATCGCGGCGGCCGCCTCGTCGCGGCTGTAGCGCTCCAGCGAGCCAGTCACCACCACCGCCAGCCCGGCCAGTGGCTTCGGGCTGTCGTCGACGACCCGCTCCTCCTCCAGCCGGACGCCGGCCGCGGCCCATTTCTTGACGATCTCCTGGTGCCAGTCGACCGAGAACCACTCCCGGATCGACTCGGCGATGGTCATGCCGACCCCCTCGGCGGCGGCCAGCTCCTCGGGGGTGGCCCTGGCGATCGCGTCGATCGAGCCGAACTCCCTGGCCAGCACCTGGGCCGCGGTCGGGCCGACGTGCCGGATCGACAGCGCCACCAGCACCCGCCACAGCGGCTGGGTCTTGGCCGCCTCCAGGTTCTCCAGCAACTTGCGGGCGTTGGCGGCAAGCTCGCCGTCCTTGCGCCGGAAGAACTCCGACCGGGCCAGGTCCTCGGCGGTCAGGGAGAACACGTCGCCCTCGTCGCTCACCAGGCCGGCCTTGAGCAGCGCGACCGCACCCTCGTAGCCGAGCGCCTCGACGTCGAAGGCGCCCCGGCCGGCGACGTGGAACAGCCGCTCCCGCAGCTGGGCCGGGCAGGACCGCTGGTTGGGGCAGCGGATGTCGGCGTCGCCCTCCTTCTGCGGCCGCAGCTCGGTGCCGCACTCGGGGCAGTGGGTGGGCATCACGAACTCGCGTTCCGAGCCGTCGCGCAGCGCCACCACCGGGCCGAGGATCTCGGGGATGACGTCGCCGGCCTTGCGCAGCACCACGGTGTCGCCGATCAGCACGCCCTTGCGGGCCACCTCGCTGGCGTTGTGCAGGGTGGCCATCTCGACGGTGGAGCCGGCCACGAAGACCGGTTCCATCACGCCGAACGGGGTCACCCGGCCGGTGCGCCCGACGTTGACCTGGATGTCGAGCAGCTTGGTGTTGACCTCTTCGGGCGGGTACTTGAAGGCGATCGCCCAGCGCGGCGCCCGGCTGGTGGAGCCCAGCTGGCGCTGCATCGCCAGCGAGTCGACCTTGACCACCACCCCGTCGATCTCGTGCTCGACGTCGTGGCGGTGCTCGCCGTAGTGGTCGATGAACTCCCGCACCTCGGTCATCGAGGAGACCACCTTGGCGCGCGGCGAGGTGGGCAGCCCCCACTGGCGCAGGTAGTCGTACCACCCGGACTGGCTGTCCACCTTCGGGCCGCCCTCGACGTGCCCCACCCCGTGCACCACCATCTCGAGCTTGCGGGCGGCGGTGATCCGCGGGTCCTTCTGGCGCAGCGACCCGGACGCGGTGTTGCGCGGGTTGGCGTAGGGCGCCTTGCCCTCGGCGACCAGCTTGGCGTTCAGGTTCGCGAACTCGGTGAGCGGGAAGTACACCTCGCCGCGCACCTCGATGACGTCGGGAACCTCCGTGCCGGTCAGCCGGTCCGGGATCGCGGCGATGGTGCGGACGTTGCCGGTCACGTCCTCCCCGGTCCGGCCGTCGCCCCGGGTGGCGCCGCGCACCAGCCGGCCGCGCTCGTAGACCAGGCTGATCGCCAGCCCGTCGACCTTGAGCTCGCACAGGAACCGCGGCGCGGTGACCTCGCGCTCCACCCGGACCAGCCAGGCGTCCAGTTCCTCGGCGGTGAAGGCGTTGTCCAGCGAGAGCATCCGTTCCAGGTGGTTGACCGGCGCGAACTGCGAGGAGTAGTCGCCGGCCACCCGCTGGGTGGGCGAGTCCGGCGTGCGCAGCGCGGGGTACTCGTCCTCCAGGCGCTCCAGCTCGCGCATCCGCCGGTCGTAGTCGGCGTCCGACAGGGTCGGCGCGTTGGCGATGTAGTAGCGGTAGGCGGCGTCGTTCAGCTGCTCGGAAAGCTCGGCATGGCGCTGCTTGGCCTCGGCCGGGGCTTCGGCCGCCGGCTCGGTCCCGGCCACTGGGCCGGTCGGCTCGGCGTCGGCGCTGCCCGGGTGCTGGTCGGCTGTGGTCACGGCATCAAGTTACCGCCCGGCACCGACAGTTCTTCCAGACGCGGCACCGACAGTTCTGCCAGACCCGGCGCCGCGGTCGCCGCCGGCCCTGGCAGGGTGGGAGGCCTACCGGCACCACCCTGCCGCGACCCGACCAGGAAGCCGATCGAAGATGACCGACGCCCCGCACCAGCAGCCGTACCTGCACGACCTGCTGGCCTGCGTGCGCGCGCCGGCGCTGGTGCTCACCGGCCGGGACGGCCAGCTGCGCGACGGCGGCGTGCAGGGCGGCTACCTGGCCGACCGGCGCATCCTGTCCCGGTCGGTGCTGCAGGTCGCCGGCGCCGAGCCGGCCCCGATCTCCGGTGAGCTGGACGGCGCCGGTGCCAGCCGGAGCGTGTCGGTGGCCCGCGGCCTGGGAGATCCGGGAGCCGATCCCACCGTGACCGTCGAACGGCGCCGGGCCGCCGCTGCCGACGGCGTAGCCGAATCGATCACGGTCCGCTCGGCGGCGCGCGAGCCGGTCCGGGCCCGGCTCACCCTGGAGCTGGGCTGCGACCTGGCCGGCATGGCCGCCGTCAAGGCTGGCCTGCCCCCCGCCGAACTGGTGCCCGCCGAGCGGCCGGACGGGCTGCGCTGGACCGGCCCGGACGGCACCGAGGTCACCGCGGTGGCAACCCCGGCCCCGGCCGAGGTCAGCACCGCGCCGGCCCGGCTCGGCTGGGACGTCGACCTCGGACCCGGCGACAGCGTCACCGTCGAGCTGAGCTATTCCGCGACCGGCCCGGCGGCCCCGGTGGTGCTCGCGCCGGTCGGCCCGTCCCGGCTGGCGGTGCCGGCGGTCCGAGCGGACGACCCGCGGCTGGCCGGCTTCCTGGCGCGGTCGGTGGCCGACCTCGCGGCGCTGGAACTGGCCGATCCGCAGGAACCGCGGGACCACTTCCTGGCCGCCGGCGCGCCCTGGTACCTGACCCTGTTCGGCCGGGACTGCCTGCTCGCGGCCCGGATGCTGCTGCCGCTGGGCACCGAGCTGGCCGGCGGCACGCTGCGCACCCTGGCCCGCCGGCAGGGCAGCCGGGTCGATCCGGAATCCGCCGAGGAGCCCGGCAAGATCCTGCACGAGATCCGCGCCGTCGAGACCGAGCACCACGAGGGCCACCAGCTGGGCCGGCCGTTGCGGCTGCCGGCCACCTACTACGGCACGGTGGACGCCACCCCGCTGTGGATCCTGCTGCTGCACGACAGCTGGCGGTGGGGGCTGCCCGGGCTGGAGGTCGAAGAGCTGCTGCCCAACCTGGAGCGGGCGCTGGCGTGGCTGGCCGACTACGGCACCGATGGCAACGGCTTCCTCAGCTACGTCGATCGTTCCGGGCACGGCCTTTCCAACCAGGGCTGGAAGGACTCGGCCGACTCGGTCTCCTTCGCCGACGGCCGGCTTGCCGACCCGCCGGTGGCCCTGAGTGAGGTGCAGGCCTACGGCTACGCGGCGGCGATGGCGGGCGCCGCCCTCCTGGAGGCGTTCGGCCGCCCCGGCGCAGAGCGCTGGCGGGCCTGGGCGGCCAAGCTCGCCGAGCGGTTCCGGCAGCGGTTCTGGCTGGCCGACCAGCGGGGCGGCTACCCGGCGCTGGCCCTGGACGGGCACGGCGAGCCGGTGGACTCGGTCGCCTCGAACATGGGCCATCTGCTGGGCACCGGGCTGCTGAGCGCGGCGGAGGAGGGCCTGGTCGCCGCCCGGCTGGACTCGCCGGAGCTGTCCGCCGGCTTCGGGCTGCGCACCCTGGCAAGCTCGGCGGCCCGCTTCAATCCGCTGAGCTACCACAACGGGTCGGTGTGGGCACACGACACCGCGATCGCCGTCACCGGCCTGGCGGCTGCCGGCAGCGCCGGCCCGGCAACCGTCCTGATCGAGGGGCTGCTGGCCGCCGCTGCCGGCTTCGACTACCGGATGCCGGAGCTGCACGGCGGCCACCGTGCCGAGCCCGGCCGGCGCCCGCTGCCCTACCCGGCGTCCTGCCGGCCGCAGGCCTGGTCGGCCGCCTCGGCGATGGCGATCGTCTCGGCGCTGCTCGGGCCTCGGCCGGACGCCCCGGCGGGCTCGCTGGAGTTCCGGCCGCTGCTCGGCCCGGCCGGCCGGCCGCCGCTGGGCGAGCTGTCGGTGACCGGGCTGCGCTTCGCCGGCCGGCCGCTGTCGGTACGACTGGCCGCCGACGGCTCGGTCACCAGCACGCTCGGCTGACCGGCTGCTCCAGCCGGTTCCGGCTAGTCCAGCCCGGTGCCAGCTACTCCAGCCCGTCGCGCAGCGCCGCGCCGACCTCGCGCAGCTGCGCCATCACCCGGCGGGCGTACGGCAGCGAGGCCCCGGCCAGGCCACACGCCGGGGTCGGGACCACCGCGCCGGCCAGCCGGTCCGCCCCGAAGCCCAGCTTGGCCCACAGCCGGCCGATCCGCTCCCGGGCCTCGGCTGCCGAGATCGGGGTGTCGGTGCCGGGAAAGACCCCCAGCCACAGCGAGACGCCGGCCTCGACCAGCTCGCCGAGCGCGTCCAGGGAAGCGTCGGTCAGCAGGCTCGCGTCCACCGACACCGCCGACGCGCCGGCACCGGCCAGCAGGTCGTAGGGCACCCGGGCGGCGCAGCAGTGCACCACCCGGTGGCCGGGGGCGGCCAGCTCCAGCAGCTCGGCGAGCGCCGGCTGGGCCACCGAGCGGGGCAGCGACCGGACGGTGCCGTAGCCGGACGGCGTCGGCACCTCGCCGGCCAGCACCTGCGGCAGGCCCGGCTCGTCCACCTGGAGCACGATCGCGGTGCCGGGCAGCCGGCCGCCGAGGTCGGCCAGCAGGGTCCGGGTGCCCTCGACCAGCGACCCCGTCAGGTCGCGGAATGCGCCGTGGTCGGTCAGCACCTTGTGCAGGTTGGGCAGTTCCAGGGAGGCGCCCAGGGTCAGCGGGCCGCACACCGACACCTTCAGCAGCGGCACCCCCTGGGCCTGCTCGGTGACGGCGTCCAGGTCGCGCCGCAGGTGGTCGCGGGCCCGGGCCAGGTCCCGGCCGGGGCGGCCGGCGACGGTCCAGCCGTGCGGCTGCCACTCCAGCGGGAAGTCCACCAGCAACGACCCGGTACGGGCGATCATGTCAGCGCCGAAGCCGCGGCCGGGCAGCTCCGGCAGGTAGGGCAGCTCGCCGGCCTCGCCGAGCACCAGCCGGACCGCCTCGTCCGGGTCGGTGCCGGGCAGCGAGCCGATGCCGGTCGCCGCGCCGGGTGGCCAGGGAAAGCTCATCCGGTGCCGACCGCGGCCGGCTGAGCCCCGGCGCCGGCGGGCCGCTCGGTGCCCAGGATGGTGGCCGAGCCGAGCACCCGGTCGCCGTCGTACATCACCAGCGCCTGGCCGGCGGCCACCCCGCGCTGGGGTTCGCCGAGCACGGCACGCAGCCCGGCATCGTCGGCGGCGATCCGGGCCGCCGACACCATGCCGTGCGCGCGCAGCTGCACCTGGCAGTCGAACGGCTGGGACGGCGGCTCGGCGATCCAGACCGGCCGGCCGCACCGGACCAGCCCGACCTGCAGGTCTGCCGCACCGCCCACCACCACGGTGTTGGTCTTCGGCGAGATCGACAGCACATAGCGGGGCTCGCCGGTGGCGCTCGGCCGGGTCAGGTTCAGCCCCCGGCGCTGGCCTACGGTGAAGCCGTGGGTGCCGGCGTGGCTGCCGAGCACCGTGCCGTCGGTGTCGACGATGTCGCCGGGCCGCTCGCCCAGCCGGCGGGCCAGGAAGCCCTGGGTGTCGCCGTCGGCGATGAAGCAGATGTCGTGCGAGTCCGGCTTGCTGGCCACCGCCAGTCCCAGCCGGGCCGCCTCGGCGCGCACCTGGTCCTTGGTCGAGTCGCCCAGCGGGAACACCGCGTGCGCCAGCTGCCCGGGAGTCAGCACCGCGAGCACGTAGGACTGGTCCTTGGCCGCGTCCACCGACCGGTACAGCCGGCCGTCGACCAGCCGGGCGTGGTGGCCGGTGACCACCGCGTCGAAGCCGAGCGCCAGCGCCCGGTCCAGCAGCGCGGCGAACTTGATCTTCTCGTTGCAGCGCAGGCACGGGTTGGGCGTCCGGCCGGCCTGGTACTCCGAGACGAAGTCGTCGATCACGTCAGCGGCGAAGCGCTCGGCGAAGTCCCAGACGTAGAACGGGATGCTCAGGATGTCGGCGGTGCGCCGGGCGTCGTGGGAGTCCTCCAGCGAGCAGCAGCCCCGCGAGCCGGTGCGCAGGGTGGCAGGCTGGCGGGACAGCGCCAGGTGCACGCCGGTCACGTCCCAGCCGGCCGCGACCGCCCGGGCGGCGGCGACCGCCGAGTCCACTCCGCCGCTCATCGCGGCCAGCACCTTCATGCGCTGCGCCCGGTGGCCGCGGCCACCCCGACGGCGGCGCTGGCCCGGCGGGCCCGCTCCACCACCGGCCCGATCGCCTCGACGACGGCCTGCACGTCGGAGGCGGTGGAGGTGTGGCCCAGCGACAGCCGCAGTGCCCCACGGGCCCGCTGGGAGTCGGTGCCCATCGCCAGCAGCACATGCGAGGGCTGGGCCACCCCGGCCGAGCAGGCCGAGCCGGTCGAGCACTCGATGCCCCGGGCGTCCAGCAGCATCAGCAGCGAGTCGCCCTCGCAGCCGGGAAAGGACAGGTGGGCGTTGCCCGGCAGCCGGTGCACCGGGTGGCCGTTGAGCACCGCGTCCGGCACCGCCCGCCGGACGCCGTCGATCAGCTGGTCGCGCAGCCGGGCCAGCCGGGGCGCCAGCTCGTCCCGGCCGCGTACCGCGATCTCGGCGGCCAGCGCGAAGCCGACCGCGCCGGGGGTGTCCAGGGTGCCCGAGCGGACGTCGCGTTCCTGGCCGCCGCCGTGCAGCACCGGGATGCAGTCCATCCCGCGGCCCAGCAGCAGTGCCCCGACGCCGACCGGCCCGCCGATCTTGTGCGCGGTGACCGTCATCGCGTCCACGCCGGACTCGGCGAACGACATGCCCGGAACGCCGACCGCCTGCACCGCGTCGGTGTGGAACGGAATGCCGTAGCCGTGCGCGATCTCGGCCAGCTCCCGGATCGGGGAGATGCTGCCGACCTCGTTGTTGGCCCACATCACGCTGACCAGCGCCACCGTGTCCGGGTCGTCGGCGAGTGCGGCGGCCAGCGTCTCGGGCTGCACCACCCCGTCGGAGTCCACCGGCAGCAGCACCAGCTCGGCGTCGGAGTGCTCGGCCAGGTAGTCGGCCGAGTCCAGCACCGCGTGGTGCTCGACCGCGCTGACCAGCAGCCGGCGGCGGGCGGGATCGGCGGCCCGGCGGGCGGCGTAGATGCCCTTGACGGCCAGGTTGTCGGCCTCGGTGCCGCCGGAGGTGAAGATCACCTCGGACGGCCGGGCGTCCAGTGCTGCCGCCAGCCGCTCCCGGGACTCCTCGATGATCCGGCGCGCCTGCCGGCCGGAGGTGTGCACCGACGACGGGTTGCCCGCGACCCCGGTGGCCGAGGCGCGCATCGACGCGGAGACCGCGTCGATCACCTCCGGGAGCATCGGAGTGGTGGCGGCGTGATCGAGGTAGGGCATCGGTTACGAGCTTACTGAGCCGGGCCAGCTGCACTCGACCGAGCGGGACAGCGGCCGGTCGGCGCCGGTGGCCGGGCCGGTGCCGGTCACGCCCGGGACGGCGGGACTCACCGGCGCGCCGTCGGCCGGCCGGCGGACAGCCGCGCCGGTGAGCCGGGAGGCCCGGCCGATCGCCACCGCCGCCAGGCCCGCCATGGCCACGAACACCACCGCGAAGCCGGTTCCGTAGCCGATCCGGCCGTGCGCCGCGAGCGCGACGAACGCCCCGGCGAACGCCGCCGAGATGGCGCTGACCGAGGAGTCGGCCAGCTGCAGCGCGGCCGAGTCCGAACCGCGCTGGGCGTCGGTGGTGCACTCCAGCATCACCACACTGGCGCTGGTGATCGCGAAACCGGCGCCGAAGCCGGCGAACGGCCACAGCGCGAAGGCCACCGCGCCCGGCACGGTGCGCAGCGCGACCAGCGCCATGCCGACCCCGCCGACGGCCATCAGCACCAGCCCGAGGGCGACCAGCCGGGCCCGGTTCGGGTGCGGCAACCGGCTCTGGATCGTCGAGGCGGCCGCCCAGCTGAGTGCCGAGAGCATCAGCGGCGTGCCGGCCATGGTCGGCGAGTAGTGCAGCTGCACCGTCAGGGTCAGCGGGACGATGACCTCCATCCCGACGAACACCCCGGCCAGCACGCCGCGGAACGCGATGGCGGCCGGCACTCCGGAGGCGAACCGCGCGGTGCCGGCGGGCAGCAGCCGGCGCAGCCCGGCCAGCATCGCCACCAGCCCGACTGCCGCGCCGGCCGCGCCGAGCAGGTCCAGGTGCTCGCCCAGGTTGGCCACCCCGGCCACCCCGACCGCGGTCAGCAGCGCGTAGCCGACCCGCCGGTGGTCGATCCGGCCGGTGGTGACCGAGCCGCGCAGCTGGCGCAGCGACGGCAGGATCAGCAGGCCGCCGAGCGCCACGAACGGGCTCAGCCCGCCGAACACCCAGCGCCAGGACAGCTGCTCGGTGATCCAGCCGGCCAGCATCGGGCCGACCAGGCCGGGAATCACCCAGGCGCCGGCGAGCGCGGCGAAGATCCGGGGCCGCAGCAGGTCGTCGTAGACCTCACCCATCACCACGTACATGGCGGTGATCAGCAGTCCGACCGCCAGGCCCTGCACGAACCGGGCGGCCACCAGCACCAGCATCGTGTTCGCGGCACTGCCTACCAGCAGGCCGGCGACGAACAGCAGCAGGCCGGCCAGCAGCGGCCGGCGGGCGCCGTGCAGGTCGGAGTACATGCCCGAGACCACCATGCCGACCACGCTGGTCACCAGGAAGCCGGTGAAGGCCCAGCCGTAGGAGGCCAGCCCGTGCAGGCTGCGCGCCGCGGTGGGCAGCGCGGTCGCGACGGCCAGCGCCTCGAAGGCGATGATCGTCATCAGGATGAGGATGCCGAGCGTGGTGACCCGGTAGGCCGGCGAGAAGATGGTGCCGGCGCGGCCGCCTGGTGCCCTGGGCTCAGCGCGTACCGTCACTGGGCCCAGTGTAGCGGGAGTTATCCCTTGCGCTTACTGACTTCTTCGGCCAGCTGCGGGGCCACGTTGAACAGGTCGCCCACCACGCCGAAGTCGGCCAGCTCGAAGATCGGCGCCTCGGGATCCTTGTTGACCGCCACGATCGTCTTCGAGGTCTGCATGCCGGCCCGGTGCTGGATCGCCCCGGAGATGCCGAGCGCCACGTAGAGCTGCGGCGAGACCGTGACGCCGGTCTGGCCGACCTGCATCTGGTGCGGCACCCAGCCGGCGTCGGTGGCCGCCCGGGACGCGCCGACCGCCGCGCCGAGGGAGTCGGCGACCTGCTCCACCACCGAGAAGTTGTCGGCCGAGCCGACCCCGCGACCGCCGGAGACGATCACCGAGGCGTCCTGCAGCGAGGGACGCGAGCCCTTGGCCTCGGTGACCCGGTCCACCACCTGGGCGGCTTTGGCGCTGTCGGACAGCTGCACCTCGACGGTCACCAGCTCGGCGGCACCGGACGCGGCCTCGGCGGCCACCGAGTTGGGCCGCAGGCTGATCACCGGAACGCCCTTGGTCACGGCCGAGTTGACGGTGACCGCGCCGCCGAAGATGGACTGGACGGCCGAGCCGTCGGGGTTCAGGCCGACCGCGTCCGCCAGGAACCCGGAGTCGATCTTGAAGGCGGCTCGGGCGGCCACCTCCTTGTTCTCCGGGGTGGCGGCGACCAGGATGGCCGCGGGGCTGGCCTGCCCGGCCACCTGGGCCAGGATCTCGGCCTTCGGGGCCACCAGGTAGTTCGCGACGTCCTCGCTCTCGGCCGCGTAGACCTTGGCCGCGCCGTATTCGGCGAGCTGGTCGCGCAGCGCCGCCGCGGTGCCCGGAGCGCCGATCACGACGGCGGCCGGCTCCCCGAGCGAGCGGGCCGCGGTGAGCAGCTCGGACGCGGACTTGGCCGGCTTGCCGTTGGCCGAATCGATCAGGACGAGTACCTCAGCCATGGGTGATTTCCTCTTGGTCGGTCTGGTCGGTCTAGTCGGTCGGTTGTCGGGTCGGCGGGCTCAGATGAGCTTCTTGCTGGCCAGGAACTCGGCGATCGCGGCGCCGCCGTTCCCGTCGTCCTTCACCACCACGCCCGCGGCCCGCGGCGGCGCCGGCTCGAAGGAGCGCACCGCGCTGGTCGCGGCAGCCAGGCCCACCTCGTCGGCGCTCAGTCCCAGGTCGGCGAGGCCCAGCGTGGTGACCGGCTTGGACTTGGCGGCCATGATGCCTTTGAAGGACGGGTAGCGCGGGTCGTTGATCTTCTCCACCACGCTGAGCACCGCCGGGGTGCTGGCCCGCACCACGTCGTAGCCGGTGTCGGTGACCCGCTCGATGGTGACGTCGGAGCCCTCCACGCTGACCTTGCGGGCCCCGGTCAGCTGCGGCAGCCCGGTGGCCTCGGCCAGCAGCGCCGGCAGCACCGACAGCCGGGAGTCGGTGGCCTCGACGCCGCCGATCACCAGGTCGTAGTCCAGGGTGCCCAGCGCCTTGGCCAGCACCTTGGCGGTGGTGATCACGCACGAGCCGTGCAGCGCCTCGTCCACCACGTGCACGCCCTTGTCGGCACCCATCGACAGCGCCTTGCGGATCGACTCGGTGGCCCGCTCCGGGCCCATCGTCAGGATGGTGACCTCGCCGCCGTGCGCCTCCTTGAGCCGCAGGCCCTCCTCGATGGCGTACTCGTCGATCTCGTTGATGACGGCGTCGGCGCCGGCCCGGTCCAGGGTGTTGTCGGCCGGGTCGAGCTTGCGCTCGGCGTAGGTGTCGGGCACCTGCTTCATCAGGACAACGATGTTCATCTTCGGATCGTCCTTACTGTTCGGTCCAGCCGGTCGGTTCGAGATCAGCGAGGGGTACCGGCGCTTGGCTGCTATGTTACCGACCAGTAGCAGATGAGGCACCGGGAGCCGGGGCGTGTTTCCGGTCACCCGCGACCCGGCCCGGGTGCGGCGGGTGTCCCGTGCACTGTTCTACACGCCGCCCGGAACCGGCTCCCATCCGCATGGGGCAATCGACGAGTGGGACGGCCGTCGCAGCGCCGCTACGGTTCTGCGACGAGGGAGCGGCCACCTAGGCTGGTCCATTCCACAGCTGGGTTCCCACCGACTGCGAAGGACAGGGACGATCGAGGCAACGGGTTCGCTCGCCACCGGGTGGGCTTCGGCCGACTCGGCTTCGACCGGCTTGGCGCTGACCGGCGAGCGGACGGTGCCCGGGATCGCCAGCGAGAACTACTGGTTCCGCCGGCACCAGGCCGCCTACCACTACCTGCTGGCCGAGGTCGGCGGTCCCCGGCTGCTCGAGGTGGGCGCCGGCGAGGGGTACGGCGCATCGTTGCTGGCCGAGCGGGCGCCCGGCGTGCTGGGCGTCCTGGCCCTGGACTACGACGGCTCCGCCGTCTCCCACCTGGCCCGGCGGTACCCGGCGTTGGCTGCCGTCCGGGCCAACCTGGCCGCGCTGCCGGTGGCCGCCGGCGCCTTCGACACGGTGGTCTCGCTGCAGGTGATCGAGCACGTCTGGGACCACCCGCAGTTCCTCGCCGAGTGCGCCCGGGTGCTGCGGCCGGGCGGCCTGCTGGCGCTCAGCACCCCGAACCGGCTGACCTTCTCCCCCGGCTCCTGCGGTGCCGACCGGCCGGTCAATCCCTTCCACAGCCACGAGTTCACCGCGGCCGAGCTGTGCCGGCTGGTGGCCGGCGCCGGCTTTGCCGTGCAGGCGGTGCGCGGACTGTTCGCCGGGCCGCGGCTGGTGGAGCTGGACCGCCGGCACGGCGGCCTGGTGGCCGCCCAGCTGGCCACCCCACCGGCGGACTGGCCGGTGGAGCTGGCCGCCGACGTGGCCGCGGTCGGCTGGCGCGACTTCGAGGTCGGCGCGGACCGGCAGCACGACCTCGGCGGGCTGGACGCCAGCCTGGACCTGATCCTGCTGGCGAGGCGGCCGTGAGCCCGGTCGGCCGGTTCAGCCTGGTGTTGCACACCCACCTGCCCTGGGTCGCGCACAACGGCACCTGGCCGGTCGGCGAGGAGTGGCTGCACCAGGCCTTCACCGGCTCCTGGCGGCGGGTGCTGCGCGTGCTGGAGGGCCTGGCCGAGCACGGTTTCTCCGACGTCGTCACGCTCGGGGTGACCCCGGTGCTGGCGGCGATGCTGGACGACCCCTACTGCTTGGCCGAGATCCATTCCTGGGCCGGCCGCTGGCAGCTGCGCGCCGAGGAGCTGGCCGCCCGGCCCGGGTTCGAGGCGCTGGCCGAGCACGAGCGCCGGGAGGCGGTGGCGTGCCTGGAGGACCTGCAGCGCCGGTGGCTGACCGGCGGGCTGTCGGCGGTGCTGCGGCCGCTGGCCGAGGCCGGCGTGCTGGAGCTGCTGTCGGGCCCGGCCACCCATCCGTTCCAGCCGCTGCTCACCGAGCGGTTCGCCGCCGCGCAGCTGGCCACCGGGCTGGCTGAGGCCCGGCTGCGGTTCGGCAGCCGGCCGGGCGGGATCTGGGCGCCGGAATGCGGCTACGCCCCCGGCATGGAGGACTTCTACGCCGCGCACGGGGTGACGCACTTCCTGGTGGACGGTCCGGCGGTGCGCGGCGACACCGGCCTGGCCCGTCCGGTCGGGGACTCCGACGTGCTGGCCTTCGCCCGTGACCTCGACATCTCCTACCGGGTCTGGTCCTCGCGCACCGGCTACCCCGGGGACGGCAGCTACCGGGACTTCCACACTTTCGATCACGCCTCGGGTTTCCGGCCGGCCCGGGTCACCGGCGGCGCGGTGCCGTCCGAGGCCAAGCGGCCCTGGGACCGGCGGCTGGCCGCCGCGGCGGTGCTGCGCGACGCCCGGGACTTCGTCGCCGCGGTGGTACGCCGGCTGACCGAGCTGCGCGACCGGCACGGCCGGGAGGCGCTGGTGGTGGCCGCGTTCGACACCGAGCTGTTCGGGCACTGGTGGTACGAGGGGCCGCAGTTCCTCGACGCCGTGCTGCGGATGCTGCCGCAGGCCGGCGTCCGGCTGAGCACGCTGCGCGGGGCGGCCGAGGCCGGCCTGGTCGCCGACCGGATCGAGCTGCCCACCTCGTCCTGGGGGGCCGGCAAGGACTGGCGGGTGTGGGACAACGACGCGGTGGCCGAGCTGAACGACGAGATCGCCCACGTGCAGAAAAGGCTGTTCTCGCTGCTGGACAGCCGCCCGGAGCATGCCGGCCGGTCGGCGGCGGCCGACCAGCTGGTCCGCGAGGCGTTCCTGCTGTCCTCCAGCGACTGGGCGTTCATGGTGACCCGGGACTCGGCCGCCGGCTACGCCCGGCAGCGGGCCCGGCAGCACGCCGAGCGGTTCGCCGCCCTGGCGGACGCGATCGAGTCCGGGGTCGGGGCCGACGCGCTGGCCGCCGAGCTGCGCGCGGTGGACGGCCCGTTCGGCCGGCTGGACGCCCGGACCTGCTGAGGCGGGCGCGCGGTCAGGAGGCGTAGCGCGCGGCGTCCCGGGACGGATCGGTCAACATGGCGACGGCATGTGCGGCGGAGGCGAGGGTCGCGTGCCGGTGCCAGCCGTTGAAGGAACGCCCGGCGTAGTCGCGGATTCCGACCTCGTCGGCAATCTCGGCGAAGTCCCGGTCCACCTGGCGGAGCAGGCCCGCCAGCTGCAGCACGGGGGCCGGTCCGGCCTCGACCAGATCGGTCAACCACAGTTCGGTCGGCCAGCTGCCGCCGAGCCGTCCCGCACCCAGCAGCATCAGCTCACGAGGAGGGGTTCGCACCGTGCCGGAGCGGGGCAGCCGCACTCTGACCATGCCGGCGAGCCAGGTCTGGTCGAGGTTGCCCTCGGCGTCGCGGAGATAGACCGGGCAGCGGTTGCCGCGTGCGGCGGCCATGATCTCCTGGGCCGAGAGGCTGCCACCGAGGTGGCCGGGCAGCGCCGGGTCGGCCGGACTCAGCGGGTAGCTGTTCGGGATCCGAAGCACGAACGGGGTGCCGGCAGCACCGAGCAGGTCGAGTACCGGGGCTACATCGGTGTCCCGCGCGTCGAACACCACCGGCCGGGTCGGGAACCCCACGACCCCTGCCCTGGCATCGAGATAGGTGCGGGCCGCGCACTCGCCGAGCGTCTCCAGCCGCTCGTCGTCCGGAATCTCGACAGACCGACGCCGGCGGTTGTCCTGCAGCCACGCCGAGGTGAGATGCAGGCGCCAGTTGACCGGGCTGCTCAGGTCCTGCCCCACCGCCCACAGGCCCACCGACTGCTGGACGTTGAGCGACTGGCCCACCTCGGCGCAGAACCGACGGCTGACTCCCACCGAGTGGGAGCCGGCCTTGACGATCGTCATCGGCCGCAGTACCCAGGCCTGCACCGGCATGCTGGCCAGGACGTAGCGGGTGAGGGCTCGGCGCATCGGTCGCCAGTCCCAGGTGGAGTCGCTGATGAAGTGATGCAGGCTCTGCTCGGTCGCCGAGCTGGCCGAGGTCGCGGCGATGTTGCGAACCGACTTCCGGCCGGTGGTCTGCAACAGGCCGGCGAGGTATTCCGCGCCCTTGCCCCGCTGGTCGCGCCGGGGCAACGACTGCAAGAGCGTCGAAGCCACTTGGTCGAACACGGCGTTGCGGGCCGGTCGGGAATGGACACGAGGCGCAGGCTCCAAGCGCGTGCTGTCCAGCAACATGAAAACCTCCAATCAGGTAGGCGGATGAACCGTGCCGGAACTGGTCAGCTCTGCTGTGGTCTGCCGCGAGGACCGGGAACTCAGTCGCGGATGACGGTCTTGGTACGCATCAGAAACTCACCCAGGTAGCTGTCGTGCGGAACGCCCGGGCGCATCCAGTAGGTGGGGTGATCGCCGAGGTAGACGTTGCTGATCGTCGGCTCCGCGACCAGCGCGTCGATCAGCGGCTCGTCGCCGGTGATGGCCGTCAGCACCAGGGTGTTGCGCAACGGTGCGACGCCTGCCTCCGGCGACCAGGGCGCCACCCAGACGCACGGGAAGGGCAGTTCGATGCCGGCCTGACGGGCGTCCGGACGGTCCAGCTGGTACACCGCCGGCCGGAGGGCGGCGCTGCCGTCGCCCAGTTCGTCGACGATCCCGTCGCCACCGAGCCAGGCGGTCGCACCGGCGGCGCTGGCCTGCAGGTAACGCTCGACGGCCCGCGCCGACTCCAACGGTTGCACCGGCAGCACCGCTCGGTCGTCCTCCGGCGGCAACGTCGGGATCGCGGCCAGCCGCTCGGCGATCGCCGCCGCCAGCGGTGCCGGGTCACCTTCGACGAACACCGCCGTGGCGTTCACGCAGGCGACGCCACCCTGGTGGCTGATCGAGTCGACGATGGTGTCCAGGTGCTCCCGCCAGTCGACATCGGCGGTCAGCAGCAGCTTCGACCGGCCCGGGCCCTGCGGCAGCACCGCGGTGTTGGCCGAGTACTTGCGCACCACGTCGTCGCCGCCGTAGACCATGCCGAGGTCGGCGCCCCGCAGCATCTCATCGGCACCGTCGTGGTCGGTGGGCAGCAGCACCACCTCGTCGTCGCGGAATCCGGCCATCCGCAGCGCCGTCACCACCCGGTGCGGGGTGAACGGCTCCCGGCGGGAGGGGCGCAGCGCCACCCGGTACCCCAGCGCGAGCGCCTCCAGCCACAGGCCGTGTGGGCCGGGATGGTTTCCCGCGGCATGGACGGCGAACACATTTCCCCGGCGGCACCACAGCGCGCTGCCGTGCTTGGTCTCCGGATGCCGCCACTCGTCCACCGCGCCGATCGGCCGCGCCTGGGTGACGCTGCTGCCGGCCGCGATCGCGGCCGCGCTGATCGCCGCGGTTGCCGATCGCACCACCGTGATCGGAACGCCGGAGATCCTGCTCACCAGCTTCTCGTACTGCCGCAGGGACAGGCCCAGGATCTCCTCCTCTGCGAAGATCCGGCCCGCTTCGGCCAGCTGGGCGAGCTTGTGCTCGATCGGCCGGTCCGGCGCCCGGTGCAGCGCGGCCAGCGCGCGTGAGACGAACAGCTTCGGCACGATGCTCAGCTCGGCGACCGGCGTGCCCGCCAGGTCCACGATGGTCATCCGGTTGCGGGCCCGGTAACTGCCGCGAGGCCCCAGCGCGTCCAGCAGCAGGAGGTCCTCGGCCATCAGTAGACACCTTCGGTCACGGTCTCGCCGTCGAACTCGAGCACCGGAGCGATGTCGGCCACCGAATCCCCCACCTGCCCGGGTGGTGGCGCGATCCGGGTGGCGTAGTCGCGCTCCAGGTTGTTGGGCAGGAAGAAGCTCTTGCTGGCATGGGTCATGCTCACCTGGCCGCGTTCTCCGTAGGGCACCTGCTCGCCGGTCTCCGGATCGATCACCCGGAAGCTCATGTGCGGCGAGTACGGGTCGTAGATGCACGGGTCGTCGTCGGTCAGGCCTACCCGCTCGCTGGCGTTGCCGAGGATCATCGTGCTGCCGTACCCGCTGTAGAGCCGCACCTCGGGAAAGATCTCGGTGCGGTAGAGGCTTCGGGTGTCGACGTCCATCTGGGTGCCGACCCAGTTGATCGCACGCACCTTCTCGTTGACCAGTTCGACCAGTCGTTCGTCGCGGGCCACCCGCTCCAGCACCGGCGGGGTGATCATCAGCACGCCGATGTCCTGGCTGGCCAGCAGATGGCGCAACTGCTCGACCAGGTGCTCGGCGTAGGCGCCGGCCTCGTCGAACTTTCCGGCCTCGATCAGCCGCTTCACCCAGCGAGGGTCGAGATCCACCATAAAGGACATGCCACCGCGGTAGGCCGCCTGGCGCTTGATGATCTCCCCCACCATGTGCGGGCCGGACGGTATGACGCAGAGCCAGTTCACGCCGGTGGGCACGCCGTGCTCGTCGAGCTGCCCGCTGCTCCACTCGATCAACTGGTCGAGCCAGTCCCGCAGGAGCACCACCCGCTTGGGCTGGCCGGTCGTGCCGCCGCTCTCGAACACGCCGATCACCTCGGGGTTCGGCCCGTACCCCCGAGGAATCAGGTCTTCCGCGCGGGCCGACCGGAGCTCGTTGGCGACATTGGGGAAGCGCGTCAGATCGTCGAAGGTGCCGATGTCGGTCAACGGGTCGAAGTCGAGCTTCTCGGCCTGGGCCAGCCAGAACGGCGAGCCGGTGTCGGCGGAGAAGTGCCAGCGTAGTACGGCGGAAAGATAGTCATCAGGGCGCTGGGCCGGATCAGCGATCAGCTCCGGCATCGGCTCTGCCACGGTCACCACGACGGAATCCCTTTCATGTATGGATGAAGTCCGGCATCAGCCGTTGATCTGGATGCCGGGGTTGTCGATCACATAGCGCCAGTACCCGTCCGGACCCCGCCGGGCGACATCGGCGGCAGTTCCGGTCACCCGGACCACCTCGCCGTCCGGGCACCTGCCCTCCATGACGTGGTCGCCCACCACCAGGGCCAGGTCGCCGCACTCGTGTACCGCCCGGACGGTGATGACGATCGGCAGCTGGTACCGCTCGTAGAAGGCTCGCATCGCCTCGACCCGGTCCGGCCCGTACACCATGGCCTCCGGCGACAGCGCCATTCCGGCACCCGTTTCGAAGAGCCGGTTCACCTTCGCCAGGTCGCCCGCGTTGTAGGCCCGCATGAACAGCTCGGGCAGCTGCGCCGGGGCGGCGGCCCGCTCTGGATCCAGCTCGCCCTCCGACCGGGGGTGCTGGCCGGTCATGAGTCAGCTCCGCGCACGACGGGCACGATCAGAGCTGGACGCCGGCGTCGGCGGAGCCGGGCGCGCGAGGCGGCTGCTCGAGCTCGATGCCGAAGTACTTGCGGTACGCGGCCAGTACCGCCAGGTCATCGGTCAGCTCCTCGACGCTCTTGCCGTCGCCGTCTGCGATCGTCAGCTGCTGGCCCTTGAGAGTGACCCGCCCGGTCTCAGTGGGCAGCGAGCAGAACAGGTCCTGCATGAAGGGAGACTCCGGCGCCGTCCGGTACCACTGCAAGGTCGGCCGGAAGTCGTCGATGATCGCGGTCCGGTCGTCGATCCGGTACAGCAGCCGCTCGTTGAGGTAGAGGTCGATCCCACCGTCGGCGTCGGCGAGCCGGTACTCGCCGTTGGGGTCGGCCTGCGGCTCCCGGGAGTCGAACCGCAGCGGGTGCATGCTGTTGCGCCCGAAACCCGTGTCGACCAGCCAGCGCTCCTCCAGATCCACCCGCAGGACCAGGTGGCACAGTGGCGGGCTCAGCCGGCCGTCGCGGTAGTACACCCGGCCGGGATGGATTGCGACCGAATAGCCGAGCGACTCCAACAGGTAGCCGAGGGCAGGATTCGTCTCGTAGCAGCCACCACCGCGACGCTCACGGACGATCTTGGTCAGGACCTCTTCCGTCATGAAGATCTGCCGGTCGAGGTGGTAGTCGATGTTCTCGAACGGCACCGTCATGATCTGGCGTTCCTGCAGGTGCCGCAGACCGTCAAGGTCCGGCTGTGCCGGCCGGGTCGCCCCGATCCGGTTGAGGTACTCCTTCGTCAGGTCCTCGTCCACTGATCTGCCTCTCTCACTGTTCAGTCCGGGCAACGGCACATGGTGGCGATGCCCTGTGTTTTGACAGCCTCGATCGCGCACGTCCATATCGCATGCGGCCGATTGCGCACCGGCCTGCCGAGGGGTTGCGTGCAAGCCGTTCGTATCGAAGCCGGACAGCGGCTCAGCTCATGCCGAGCAGCTCCGAGCGCAGTCGCTCGTACTCGTGCGCTCCGGTCTGTTCCCACATCTGGATGACCTCCGGCGGCAGCACACCGAGGAACTTCTCCCGCTCGTGCGGAGTGGCATCCTCCAGGCCCATACCGAGGAACATCAACGCCTTCTCGGGCGGTATCGACTCAGCACCCCGGGACTCGAACTCCAGCCACTCCTGCTGGGTGATGTGCTGCCTGACCAACGGCATCAGGTTGGCCTCCTCGTCCGCCATGTGCTCGTTCGAGGCTGCCGACAGCCGGTCCAGGTGGCTGGCCAGCGCGTCCCCGTTCTCCGCGGTGGGATCCTCGCGCCAGCTGTCTGCCAGCTCGAAGGTCCGCACCAGCAGCTTGTGCAGCTCCTCGTGCTCCTGCTCCATCCGCTGAACCACCGACGAGTCCGACCCGGTGCGCTCGAGCAGCCGTGGCCACAGGATCGAATCCTCGTTCTCATGGTGTTCCTGCAGTGACAGCGCCATGTCGGTGACGTGCTCGGCAACTCTCGTCGCCCGCTCCCGGTCACCGGCGGCGGACTTCCGTACCAGAGACGGCGCCAGCCCGAACTCGCGTCGGTACACCTGGTGCACCCACGCCATTCCCCACGGGTCCAGGACACCATTCTTCGGATCGGACATTGGTGGATCTCCGTTTCAGTCACCAGTGGCAGGCCCGCTGACCGTGCCGAGCACGGCGGAGCTGAGTCTCTGGCATTACAAGGGATTTACAGGAATTATGGATACGTCAAGAACTGACTATGACAAACCTCGACCTAAACATGTTTACCCGCACCGTTCGGACATAGCCACGGACTGCTGATCCTAGCCAAACCAGTTCCAGCCTCCGACGCATCGGCGCTGCCACAATCGAGAATGATCATCTGTTCGAAGGAATCGCCGTGCGCCACGCAGGCCTAGGAGGAACAACGACCATGAGCGTCCAGCTGAATCACCACATCGTCTGGGCTCGCGACCAGCGCTCCACCGCTGGATTCTTCGCGGAGTTCCTGGGCCTGCCGGCTCCGGCGGAGCACCCGCCTTTCACCACCGTCGAGCTCGACAACGCCATCCAGCTCGACTTCCTGAGCACGGATGGCCCCGTGTCCTCCCAGCACTACGCGTTCCTGGTCACCGAAGCGGAGTTCGACGAGATCTACGCCCGGATCAAGGAGAACGGCATTGCGTTCTGGGCAGGTCCGGGGCACCACGGCCCCCAACGGATCAACACCCGCGACGGGGGCCGAGGTATTTATTTCGACGACCCGAACGGGCACGCGCTGGAGGTGATCACCCGGCCCTACGGATCGGGATCCCCTGACTAGGTGCTTCCGCCGCAGACGTTCGCCCCGACGAGGACCTGGTGTCGTTGGTCTTCTTCTACGGGACCGACCGGCAAGCGGCGGATCCGCTCGCTGGCAGCGCCCGTCGGGCAGCGCTCAGCGGAAGTCGGCCGCGTGGTCGACCGCCCACTGGGAGAAGCTGCGCGCCGGCGTGCCGGTCAGCTTCTCCACGACGTCGGTGACCACGCAGTCCACCCCGTCGGTAGCCGCCCACCACGCCATGGTGGGCTCGATCACCCATTCCGGCAGCAGCCGGCGCAGCTGCTCACGGGCCTGGTCGGGGCTCAGTTCCTCGATGCGAACCGGGCGGCCGATCACCGCAGAGATCGTTTCGGCCTGCCGGCGCTGGGAGATCGGCTCCGGGCCGCTGATGAAGTAACCCTGGCCCTGGTGGACCGGCTCGGTCAGCACCGTCACCGCCGCGGCGGCGATGTCTGCCTCGTGGATCGCGTCGCTGGTCGAGTCCGGATAGGGGAAACGGACGACTCCCTCCGTCCGGATGCTGTCGGCCCAGCCCCACATGAGGATGTTGCTGGCAAAGTTCGCCGGCCGCAGGAAGGTCCAGTCCAGCCCCGAAGCGAGCACCGCCTCCTCGACCCGCTCGTGCATCTCGGCGATGGGCGCCCGCTCGGGGATCTCGGCGACCTCGTAGAGGGTGTGTGAGGACAGCAGCACGACGTGGCGGACCCCGGCCGCCCGGGCGGCGTCGAGGAACCGGTCGGCACCGTCGGGAACCGCGTACAGAAAGACCGACTCCACTCCCTCGAGCGCGGCGCCGAAGGTCTCGGGCCGGCTCAGGTCCAGCCGTGTCCGCTCGACGCCGGCCGGTGCCGGGCACCGCTCGGGATTCCGGCTGGCGGCCCGCACCCGGGCACCGGAGGGCACCAGCTGCCGTACCACATCGCCGCCCACGCGCCCGGTCGCGCCGGTCACAAGGATCAGTCCTGGTTGCTTCACGAATCTCACTCCATCTGCCACAGCGGATGCCCGGGTGCACCCGCGATGCTCCTACAGTGGCAGCCGGGGCTGGCAGGGCCAATCACCTCGCAGGGATGTTCGTCAGCTTGCCCTGCCGCCGCGTGGCGGAGCAGAAGAGCCTTTCGATGCCGCCCGATGAGACTTGACAGATCTGACCGTCGGCCTTTGATTTGTTCCGGCTTGCTCTGCAAGCTGTGCTCATGACCGAAACCCGCTCCGCCCGTCCGCCGTTGTTCGAGGCCAGTGCCCAGGTAGCGGTGGCGAGCAGTCCGGAGCAGGTCTACCGCGTCGTCACCGACCTGCCTCGCAGCGGTGAATGGAGCGTGGAATGCCGTGGTGGGCGCTGGGTATCCGGCGAGGCCGGCGCCGTGGGGTCGGTGTTCCGCGGCGAGAACTTCCGGTCTCCCGAGGTGGTCGCCTGGGCGCCGGTGGTACGCGGGGACTGGACCACCGAGTCAGAGGTGGTGGCTGCCGAGCCCGCTCGCCGCTTCGCCTGGGCGATGCGCACCAAGGCCGGCCAGAAGCAGGAAAGCATCTGGAGCTTCGAGATCGAGCCCGGGCCGGACGGCAGCGTGCTGGCCCACCGCTTCCGGATGGATGCGGCGACCGAGGGCATCCAGGGCATCACCGCCTCGATGAACGCCGAGGAGAAGCAGCGGTTCTTCGCCGAGTGGTCGGCCAAGCTCGAGCGAGATCTCGCCGAAACCCTCGACCGGCTCAAGAAGATCCTCGACGAGGGCTGATCCCACCTACCGCGACTCGCACTGTCTGGTTGCCGCTACATCGAGCGACGGAGTTGACCTTGTACCTGCAACGTATCGGCAATCGAGGCATCGGCCTGGGAACGCTGTTCGAGCGTGGGGCGGCTCGGCATCCGGACAACCAGCTGGTCCTCGACCACGATCTCGACGTGGCTCCCGAGCTGGGCCGCCGGATCCCGATCGGAACCGTCAGTGACCTGGTAGCCGACCTGGCCTCGCGGTTGTGGGCCGTCGGCGCCCGGCCCGGCATCCGGATCACGGTGTTCAAGTCCGACAGCTTCGACATCACCCTGCTGGCCTGTGCGATCGCGCGCATCGGCGCCGTGCCGATGCTGCTGTCCCCCACCCTCAACGGTCCTACCGTGCTGGAACTGATGCACCGCGCGCAGGCACCGTTCCTTCTCACCGACGAGGCCAAGCTCGCCGAGCTGACCGATTCGGTCTTCGACCTCCCGGTCCGGGTCCTGCTGACCTCCGGTCAGCACGGATCGGCGACCACCCTGCGTTCGCTTGCCGGTTCCCGTCGGGTCGACCCGGTACCGGTGTTCCCGGACGAGCCCACCCTGATCACGCACACCTCAGGCACGACCGGAACCCCCAAGCTGGCGGTCCACACCAGCCGTACCCTGCAAGCTCGGTACCGCCCGCAGGCTGCCGCGGTGTCGCCGTTGCTGCGCAAGGGCGAGACGATAGCGATCCACGTGTCGTTCGTGCACTCACGGCTGTTCACGGCACTGGCCATCTCCCTGCTGCGGGGCTTCCGGATGCTGGTGATGGTCGACGGCGGCATCGAGCACGCGGCGCAGCTGTTCACCGAGTTCCAGCCGAGCGTCATCGAGGCGCACCCGAACTCCTTCATGGCATGGGAGGAGATGGCGCGCGACCCGCGGCGACCGCTGGCCCGGGTGAAGCTCTTCAGCAGCACCTTCGACGCCATCCATCCGCGTACGGTGCGCCGCCTGCTCGAGTCAACCCGACGCAGGGCGCCGCTGTTCGGCCAGCTCTATGGCCAGAGCGAGATCGGGCCCGCGGTGGTGCGTGCCTTCACCCGTCGCCATGCCGAGGCAGCGGACGGCCGTTGCGTGGGAATGCCGTTTCCCGGCATGACGGGCGTGCGGGTGGTCAGTCGCAACGGCCTGCCACCGTCGCCGTCGAACCCCGGCTACATCGAGGTCCGCAGTGACGGCCGGGTCAAGACCTACCTCGGCGAGGACGAGCGCTTCCAGCGGCAGGTCTCGCCCGGTGGCTGGTGGCGGATGGGCGACGTGGGCTACCGAACCAAGCTGGGCTGCGTCCACCTGCTCGACCGGGAGGTGGACCTCATCGAAGGCTTCGGCAGCACGCTGGCCGTCGAGGACGCCCTGTTCAGCAGGCTGGACGACCTGGTGGAGGTCGTCATCGTCGCCGGCCCGAGCGGTGCGGCGGTCCCGGTGGTGTCCCTGGTGGAGGGCAGGTCGCTGGACCTGCAGAAGTGGAAGCAGGCAACCGCTGACCTGCCGCCGATGGCCGATCCGGTGCAGTGGCGGCTGGAAGACCTGCCGCACACCGCAACCGTCAAGGTCAAGCGCCTGGAACTCGGGCGCATGCTCACCGCGCGCGGCGGCTGAGAAGGCCTCGGACATGAGCGACGCAGTCATCGTCGGTGGCGGCATCGGTGGCCTCGCGACGGCGCTGAGCCTGGCCGGCGCCGGCCACCGGGTGATCGTGCTGGAACGCGCCGAGCGATTCGCCGAGATCGGCGCCGGCATCCAGATCGCACCCAACGGAATCCATGCCCTCGATGCGCTCGGCGTCGGCCGGGACGCCCGGCAGATCGCCGTGCGGATGGACGAGCTGCGATTCATGGACGGCGTCACCGACCGGCACGTGACGAGCCTGCCGCTGACCGAGGAGTACCAGCAGCGGTTCGGAACCCCGTACCTGGTGGTGCACCGGGCCGAGCTGCACCGCCTGCTGCTCGACGCCTGCCTGGCTTCGACCGACATCTCGCTGCGCAGCAACTGCACGGCGACCGGTTACGAGCAGGCTGCCGGTTCCGCCGCGGTGGTGCTGCACTCGGGTGAGCGGGTGGCCGGCGACGTGGTGATCGGGGCCGACGGAATCCATTCCCAGATCCGGCGCCAACTGGTTGCCGACGGCGCACCGCGGGTGTCCGGGCTGGTGGTGTACCGCACCATGGTGGCGATGGAGGAGGTTCCCGAACAGCTGCGGCTGCCCACGTCGGTCACCTGGTGGACCGGGCCGGAACGGCACCTGGTGCACTACCCGATTGCCGGAGGTCGCTACCTGAACCTGGCCGGCAGCCGGTACACCGGCAGCCGCGAACCCATCGCCGGCAGGCCGGTCTCGGCACAGACCGTCCAGGGCGAGTTCGCCGGCATGGGCGCGACCACCCGCCGGTTGATCGCGCTCGGCACCGAGTGGAAGTCCTGGGCGCTGGTCGACCGGGATCCGGTCGAGAGCTGGGTGGACGGCCGGGTCGCCCTGCTCGGCGATGCCGCGCACCCGATGCTGCACTATGCCGCTCAGGGTGCCTGCCAGGCGCTGGAGGATGCCGTCGTGCTCGGGCGATTGCTGGACTGCTCCGCGGCCGGCCTTCCGGAGCGACTGGTGAGATACAACGCGCAGCGGCGACACCGCACCGCGCGAATCCAGCTGGCCGCCCGGGAGAGCATCCGGCTGTGGCACGCGGCGGGGCCAGCCGCGCGGGCTCGCAACGCCGTGCTCTCGGCGATGTCGGAGCGGGAGCTGCACGACTACATCGCGTGGATGCACACGCCGCCGATCCTGCAGCCGGCGCCCACCGGCTGACCGACCAGGCTGGCCGGTCTCAGCCGGTACGCAGCCGCAGCACGGTCCGCCGGCCGCGCAGCTCGCCGTTCTCCAGCCTCCGGTGCACGTCGGCGGCGGCGGCGAGCGGCAGCTCGTCGATCGCCCGGGCCCGCAGCAGCCCGGTCGGCAGCAGCCGATTGATGTAGTCGGCCGCCCCGGCGAGTTCCGGCACGGTGGCGTGTGAGATCACGAAACCGGTGATCGAGCCGTCCTTCATGTACAGCTCGCCGGCCGGCAGCACCGGGCAGGAGCGGGCGCCGGCCAGCAGCACGATACGGCCGCGGTGGGCCAGCAGCTGCACCGCGGTGACCAGGTCGTTGCGCCCCGAGGTATCCAGCAGCAGGTCCACGCCAGCCGGGCTGAGCCGGCGGATCGAGTCGGCCAGGCACTGGTCGCGATAGTCGAGCACCTCGGCGGCGCCGAGCGAACGGCAGTAGTCGGCATCCCGTTCGGAAGCGGTGGCGATCACCCGGGCGCCGGCCTGGGCGGCCAGCACCACCAGAGCGGCGCCGACGTTGCCGGCCGCGCCGGCGACCAGCACGGTGTCGCCGGCCCGGACCCGCCCGTGCGGAAAGAGCGCGAGGTAGGCGGTCGCCGCCGGATGCACCACCGCGACCGCGTCCACCATCGACACCTCCGGCGGCAGGTGGTACAGCCGGTCGGCGGCGACCACCGCCTGCTCGGCAGCCGCCCCCTGCCGTCCGGCATGGCCGAGGGAGTTGCACCACACCCGGTCTCCCACGGTGAAACCGGTTACGCCGGGCCCGACCTCGCGGACCGTACCGGCCAAGTCGCGGCTGATCACCAGCGGAAAGGTGCCAGGGGTCGGGAACAGTCCCGAGCGGACGAAGGTGTCCACCGGATTGACGGTGCTCACCCGGACATCGACCAGCACATCGGTGGGGCCCGGCCGGGGCGCCGGGACGTCCCCGATGCGGATCGCCTCCGCTGGGCCGAAGGATTCGATGTAGGCGGCACGCACGAGCAGAGATCCTCCCATCCGGCCCCGCGGCCGACCGTGGTCAGCCGCGGCTGCCGGCTGCCAGCTCGGCGGCCGCCACCGGCTCCGCTCCGGCCAGCAACTCGGCCAGCCGCTGGGTGACGATGCCGAGCCCGTCCTTCGTCAACACCGACTCGGCATGGAACTGCATGGAGGCGAACCTGGCACCGCGCAGCGCATGGACTTCGCCGGTGCGCTCGTCCCGGCTGACCTCGACCTCGCCGGCCGGCCCGCAGTGGACCCAGCCCGCCGGGCTGCGCGCCACGAAGGTGTTGTAGAAGCCGACCCGTTCGCGCACCCCGAACAGGTCGATCTCGCGCTGTTCGCCCTGGGCGGGGGTTCTGCGCGCAACGAGCTCGAACCCCAGCCGCAGGCTCAGCACCTGGTGGCTCAGGCACACCGCGAGAAACGGCTGCCGGCGCTCGATCAGGTCGTCGATGGCCGCCCGGAGGTGGGCGATCTTCGGGTCGTCCGACGACCGGGGATCGCCCGGCCCCGGCCCCATGACGACCAGGTCGTAGCCGCTGAAGGAGTACGGCTCGTCGTACCTGCATACCGTCACCGCCAGGCCCACCGATCGAAGCTGGTGTTCCAGCATGGCGGTGAAGGTGTCCTCGGCGTCGACCACCAGGACCCTGCGCCCCGCGAGGATCGGCTGGATGGTGGCCGGCACGGCTCCGGACAGCCAGAAGGTGGAGATGCTGACATTGCGCCGGTCCAGGGCGGCCCGGACCTCGGGGTGCCCACCCAGGCTGGGGGTCGCGTTCGCTCCGAGAGCCGAGAGCAGCCCGTCGGCTTTCGCGCGGGTCTCGCCGGCCTCGGAACCGGGATCGGAGTGCCGGACCAGGGTCGCGCCGACGCCGATGCTGATCCGGCCGTCGCCGGCTATGTCCGCCGTCCGGATCAGGATGGCGGAGTCCAGCGTCCGGGCGCCCAGCTCGTCCTGGCCGACCAGCGCGACCGCGCCGCTGTAGTAGCCCCGCCCGTTCGGCTCGTACCTCGCGATCACCCGGCAGGCGCTCTCCAGCGGGCTGCCGGTCACGGTCGGCGCGAACATGGTCTCGCGCAGGATGTCGCGGTAGTCGGCGCTGCTCTGGCCCTCGATGAGGTATTCGGTATGCGCCAGCCTGGCCATCTCCTTCAGATGCGGTCCGGTCACCCGGGCGCCGTGGTCGCAGACCCGGGCCATCATCTTCAGCTCCTCGTCCAGCACCATATAGAGCTCGTCGATCTCCTTGCGATCGGCCAGGAACTGCATCACCCCGGTCAGGGTCGGTCCGGACGGCGGGTAGCGGTAGGTTCCGCTCACCGGGTTCATGACCGCCTTGCCGGCCTGCACGCTGATGTGCCGCTCGGGCGTGGCACCGATGAAGGTCCGGGTGCCGGTGTGCACCAGGAACGTCCAGTAGGCGCCCACTTCGCGCTGCAGCAGCCGGCGGAAGAAGGACAGGCCGGCCGCGGGGCCGTAGTCGGCGATCCGGGCGAGAAAAGAGCGTTTGAGGACGAAGTTCGCCCCCAGGCCACCGCCGATCTCCTCATCGACGACCTGGCGCACCAGATCGGCGTAGGCGTCGTCCCCGACATCGAAATGCTGACCGGTCAGCGTGATCGGCACGTCCGGCAGCCGGCTAATCACCTGCTCGGCCGGGACCGAGTCCTGCGCCGTGACGGAGATCGCCACCAGCGGCTCGGCGTCGTCGACGCAGCTGAACCCCCGCTCGGCGATCTGCCGGAAGGGAATCAGGGTGAGCAGCTGGTGGCCGGGGCCGGCAGCTGTCGGCAGCGGCAGTTCGGCAAGCGTGTCCAGGTGCGCGATGTCGCCGGCCAGCACGTCGATGCGGTCGGGGTCTCCGCTCTCGGGCCGGTACAGCAAGGCATACGCCCCTACCGAACCGGCGAGGATGTCGCCGAGCAGGTCGGCCGGCGGCACGGTGTCGGCGGTCATCGCAGGATCTGGTCGCTGGTGGTCACTACCGCGCACCGTTGGGCGGCGTACTCGATCGCCAGCCGGTGGTAGCTCTCGCTGAAGTCGGCGATCGCGTCGGCGACCAGGAACGTCTCGATGTCGTTGGTGAACGCCTCGACGGCGCTCATCAGGATCCCGACGTGCGCGTACACGCCGCAGATGACGAGCTGGTCCCGGCCGTGCGCGCGCATCGTGGCCAGCAGTTCGGACTTGAAGAACGCGCTGTAGCGCCACTTGGTGAAGACCCAGTCCCGCACGCCCGGAGCGAGCTCGTCGACGACCTGCCGCTCGGCGGGATCGACCCGCATCCCGGTGCCCCAGAAGTCCTTGAGCAGGCCCCGCTGATCATTGGTCATGCCGCCCGGCTGCGCGGTGTAGGCGATCGGCATGCCGGCGGCGACCGCGCGGTCGCGCAGCAGCACCACGTTCTGGACCAGGCTCTCGCGCAAGGCCGTCGGGAACGGCCGGACGAAATAGCGTTGCATGTCGTGGATGAGCAGCACCGCCCGCGCCGGGTCCGCGACCCACCGCGCGGTGTTGGCAGGCAGGGTCGCGGTGGTGGGCAACGGGTAGCTCTCGATGGTGGGTAACGCAGGCATCTTCTCCCTTTCGGTACGCAGTGAACTACCGCCGCTGCTGCTCATCCGCTCGTTCCTCATCCGCCCGTTCCTCATCCGCCCAGCGTGGCGCCGCCGTCGACGGTGAGCGCGTGCATCGTGATATGGCCGGCCCGGTCGGACAGCAGGAACTCCACCGCCGCCGCGATGTCCTCCGGCATGGCCAGCTTGCCCAGCGGGATACCCAGCTTGTACTGGTCCAACCGGCCCTCGACGGTGGCCTGCGCGCCGCTGTCGTCCTGCCACATCGACCACAGCATCGCGGTGTCGGTGGATCCGGGCGACACCACGTTGCACCGGATCCCGTACTCGGCCAGTTCCAGGCCGAGGTTCTTGGTGAACATGGTCGCCGCCGCCTTGGACGCCGAGTAGGCCGCCATGCCGAGCCGCGGCGTGCCGGCGGCGTTCGAGGCCACGGTGACGATCGCGCCGCGGCACCGCGGCACCATCCGGTTGGCGACCGCCCGCGACACCAGGAAGACGCCCTGGGCGTTGACGGCGAAGGTGGCCGACCAGTCCTCGAGCGACAGCGTCCGCGCGGAGCCGAGTCGGAGCACCCCCGCCGTGTTCACCAGGAAGTCCACCGGTCCCACCTGCCGTTCCACGGCCTCGACCATCGTCTCGACGCTCTCCGGGTCGGTCACGTCCGCGGAGAACGTCCGCACCGGCAGCCCGTCGGCGAGGAGTTGCTTGGCCGCCTGGGCAAGGTGGTCACCGTCCCGGTCGACGGCGGCGACCTCGATCTGCCGCTCGGCGAGGGTGCGGACCACGGCCGAGCCGATCCCGCCGGCTGCCCCGGTGACCAGGGCGACCTTGTTCGACATTGACTGACACCTCCGGGCGATGCCTGTAGGGAGCGAGGATGTGGGCCGGCCGGAACTACCCGGTCCAGGCCGAGACGACGCTGACCGCCTGGTCGGGACGCAGTCGCGGGTCACACAGGCTGGTGTACTTGACGCGGGTCTCGGCCAGTTGGGTGGCGTCGAGCACGCATTCGGTCACCGCGTCCGGAGTGGTCTCCAGGTGCAGGCCGCCGGGCGTGCCTCCCGCATCGCGTACCGCTCGCTGGAAGTCCCGCACCTCACGCATGATCGCTTCGAGGAACCGGGTCTTCAGGCCGTCCGGGGCGACAACGGTGTTGCCGTGCATCGGGTCGCAGAGCCAGATGACGGGATGGCCCTGCCGGCGTACCAGGCGTACCAGGGCGGGCAGCCGGTCGGCGACCGTGGTCGCCCCCATCCGGACGATCAGGGTCAGCCTGCCGGGTTCCCGGTCCGGGTCGAGGCGATCGCACAACGCGGCCAGTTCCTCCTCCGAGATCGAGGGTCCGACCTTGCAGGCGACCGGGTTCACCACGTGCGCCAGCAACGCCACGTGCGGGCCGTCCACCTGGCGGGTCCGCTCGCCGACCCATGGCCAATGAGTCGACGCCAGCAGGAGATTGCCCTGGTCGTCGCGCCTCAGCAGGGGCAGTTCGTAGTCCAGCAGCAGCGCCTCGTGGCTGGTCCACACCGAGTGCATGCCGGCGTAGCCGGGATCGGACCAGCCGATGTTCTTGATGACCTCGCGCGCGGCTCGGTAGCCGGCCAGCAACCGCTTGGGGTCGGCCTTGCGCAGCTCGGGATCGGGCTCCGGGCTGTTGACCATGTGACCGCGGTAGAAGGGCAGCTCGACCCCGCCGACCACCTCGGTCGCCCTGGTCCGCGGCTTGACGTACTGGCCGCCGATGCGCCCGACCCGCAGCACCGGACGGTGGGTGTTCATCTGCAGGGTGCCGGCCAGCACGTCCAGCAGGCCGCACTTGCGGGCGACGTAGCCGATCGTGGACTCGGCCGGGTCCTCCGCGCAGTCGCCGGCCTGGATTACGTACGCCTCGCCGGCAGCCACCTTGGTCAACAACCCGCGCAGGGTACTGACATCCTCGGCGGCGACCAGCGCCGGCTGCTCGGCGAGCCTCTCCTTGATCCGGCGGACTTCGGCAAGGTCGTCCCAGGCCGGCTGCTGCAGGGCGCCCTTCTCCGTCAGGTCGATCGGAGCCGCGGTCATCGAAGCCGCCTCGGCCGGGAGGCGGGCGGTCCGACCCGTCCGGGCGTGCGTCGGGTACTCATCACGATCTCCACCCGCTCAGTCCGCCAGCCCGCGGCTGCCGGCCAGTGCCGTCGCGACGTCGAGCAGCCGCCGGACCTGGTACTCGACCGCCGCGAGATTGTCCTCGGTCACGTTGCCGGGCTGGTTTCGCGAGACGTTGCTGCTGCCGTACGGATTGCCGTTGGTGGGCAGGAACAGCACCGGGTCGGTAGAGCCGTTCGGCACGATCACCGAACCCCAGTGGCAGAAGCTGTTGTGCAGCGCGAGGATCGCGCTGACCTGACCGCCGTGCGGCGCGGAGCCGGTGGCGAAGGCCGAGACGGTCTTGCTGGCCAGCCCGCCGCCGATGGACAGCGCGGCGGTGGTGTCGATGAACTGCATCAGGGCTGGCGCCGGCAGGCCGAATCGGACCGGCGTCCCGAACAGGAGCGCGTCGGCCCATTCCAGGTCGGCGAGCTGCACCGCTGGCACGTCCTGGGTCGCCTCGACATGGCGGGTCCAGGCCTCGCGGTCGGTGGTGGGAGGCTCGCTGACCAGCTCGGGGATCTTGCGCAGCCGTACCTCCGCCCCGGCCTTCTGCGCCGCGACGGCGGCTGCGTTGGCCAGGATGTGGGTATTACCGGTGGAGGAGTAGTACACGACAGCGATGTTCGTCATGGGTGTTGACTCCCAGCAGGGGGCAAGGGGGACAGCCCGGGGGCAGTGGCTGTAGCGGCCGAGGTCAATCTTGTGGGAGTCAGGACGGCCCGCGCCATGGAATCATGGCGAAATATGTCAGGTAGCTGGATAGTCTGTTAACTCCGACAAACAACACAAATGGGTTGCCACTGGAGCCGTGGCGAGTATGGGCCGTCCGCCCGGGCGGGACTCGGCGGTCGCTCGCGAGAGCGGACCGCGGTCGGCGAGGTTCGGTCCCGCGGGCCCCGGTTCAGCTTCCGGTCAGGCCCCGCGCGGCCTGGAACTGGCGCCGGGAAACTGCTCGTGGCCGATGGCCTGCAGCAGCTCCAGGTCGTGGACGTAATCGGTGCCGGGTGCGGCGGAGAAGATCAGCAGCCGCTGATCCTCGGTGGGCGTCAGCAGGGTTTCACAGTTCAGTTCGATGTGGCCGATGAGCGGATGCAGCACCCTGATCCGGCTGGCCCGGCGCACTGCCACCTCGTGCAGCGCCCACAGTTCGGCGAACTCCGGACTTGCCTCGTTGAGCCGCCTGACCAGGCTTTTCACGTCGTGGTCATTGGGACGTCTGGCCGCCGCGGCTCGCAGGTCGGCGACGTGCAGACGGCTGTACCGGTCGTGATCCTCGGCAGGATATGCCTGCCGCTGGGAGAGATCGGTGAACCAGCGCCAGACGATATTGCGATCCTGTTCGCGCACCGTACAGACACAGCCGAACAGTGCTTCGGCAAGGTCGTTCTGCGCCAACAGATCGCCGAGGTCGTTGATGATCTGGGCGGGCGTGTCCTGCAGCCGGTCGAGAAGGTGCAACAGGCCCGGCCGGACGTGGCTGCCCGCCCGCCGGCCCGCCGGTGGCCGGTGGCCGGCAAGCAGGAAGAGGTGATCGCGCTCGTCCTCGGTGAGCCGGAGGGCGCGGGTCAGCGACGACAGCAACTGGGTCGAGGGCTGCGGGCTGCGGCCCTGTTCGAGCCGCATGTAGTAGTCGGTGGACATGCCGGCCAGCTGGGCGACCTCTTCGCGTCGCAGCCCCGGCGTGCGCCGCCGCAGGCCGGGGGCCAGGCCGACATCCTCCGGGCGGATGCGCTCGCGCGAACGACGGAGGAAGTCGGCGAGGTCTGCGCGGTTCATGCTCAAGAGTCTGTCCTCCAGCCAACCACCCAACCAAGGATTGCTAATCCTAGGGAGACCGGTCCCATGCTGCTATGCGGTGAATATGCGACTGTTGCCTCGGCGTCACAGCCAAAGTGAATCTGCACTGGCGAAGTTTCTCGTTACTCGTGATTGGAATTACAGATCATGTCTGCTCGGGCTGAAGTTTCACCTGACCGGTTGCTGCACCGGCGACGCTCCGGCTTCGCCTTGGCGCTACTGGCCTTCGCCCAGCTAATAATTTCGATTGACTATAACATTGTTTATGTTGCGCTTCCACATATCGGAAGTAGCCTCGGCTTCTCCGCGCACACCTTGCAGTGGGTGATCAGCGCCTACGCGGTGGCCTTCGGAGGCTTTCTGCTGCTGGGCGGACGGGCCTGCGACCTGCTGGGCCGGCGGCGGATGTTCGTCACCGGCCTGGTGCTGTACGCGGTGTCCTCGCTCGCCGGCGGAGTGGCCAACGACGCAACCACCCTGATTCTCGCCCGCGCCGTGCAGGGCCTGGGCGGTGCCTTCCTGTTCCCGGCCACGCTGGCCCTGGTGAACACCTCGTTCGGCAACGGGCCGGCCCGCTACCGGGCCTTGTCGGTATGGGCAGCCGCCGGCGCCAGCGGCATGGTGATCGGATCGCTGCTCGGCGGCGTGCTCACCCAGGCATTCGGATGGCATGCGGTCTTCCTCGTCAATGTGGTGCTTGCCGGGGCCGCGGCGCTGCTCGCCTTCCCATTGATCGCGCCCGACCGAGTGACCGAGGGCAACCGCAGCTTCGACATCCCGGGAGCGCTGAGTGTGACCGGCGGGGCGACGCTGCTGGTCCTGACCCTGGTGGAGGGTCCGGTGGCAGGCTGGAACTCCGGCGGCGTGCTGGCCAGCGCGATCGGTGGGATCGTGCTGCTCGCCGTCTTCCTGCTGGTGGAGTCCCGCAGCCGTGACGCCCTGATGCCGCTGCGGATGTTCGGCAATCGCAACCTCGCCACCGGCGTGGTGGTCGCCTCCTTGTTCATGGCGACCTTCGGCACGCTGCTCTACTTCATCACCGTCTACTTCCAGGACGTACACGGCTACAGCGCGCTGCGGACCGGCATGGCCTACCTGCCGCCGATGGTCGGCGGATTCGCCGGATCGATGCTGGGCGGCCGGCTGGCCACCAGGTTCGGGGTCCGGCCGACGCTCATCGTCAGCCTCGCGGTGGGCGCGGTTGCGGTCGTCCTGCTCGGCATCAGCCTGTCCCCCGATGCCAGCTACCTGGCGGTCGCCCCGAGTTTCGTGTTGCTCAGCATTCCGCAGGGAGTCGTCTACACCACCGTGTTCGCGGCGTCCGCCACGGACGTCGCACCCACCGAACAGGGTGTCGCCGGCGCGATGGTGTCCACCGGCCAGCAGATCGGCTATGCGATGGGCCTTGCCGCGCTGGTGGCGGTGGCCAACATCGGGGTCGGCGATGCCTCGGCCGGCTCCGCGCTGGAGCTTGCGGTCAACGACGGTTTACGGCATGCGGTATTCGTCTGCGCGGCGGGAATCCTGCTGACCCTGCTGGTCGCGATCAATTTCACCACTCCGAAACCACAGGCCGACGATTCCTCGTGGTCCGGCAACGGTGAGGAATTGCTGAGCCCCGCGGTGAGCACCGGCAACGCAACGAACTCCGCCCAGAACCTGTAACCCCTTCCCCCGCTCAGGATCTGCCCGCACGACCGCTGGAGATCTCTCGCACCGTTCGCACGACCCGCACAGAAACCCCCGATGGAATAACCCCCACCGTGACGGAGTCCCCCAGATGACGAAACAGGAAATGGCTGTTGCCCAGGGCCGGGTAACAGCGACCCCGCAGAACCCCGCGCTGCGGCCCGGCCCGTCCACGCACGTCCGACTGCATTCGCTGACGGGGCTGCGCTTCGTCGCGGCGCTGATGGTCTTCTGCTACCACTCCTCGCTGCAGATACCCACCTTGGCCGTGTTCGGCTACGGCGCGACCGGCAGTCACTGGGCCCGGATCGCCTCCAACGCCGGCGCGGTCGGAGTGACCTTCTTCTTCGTGCTCAGCGGGTTCGTGCTCACCTGGTCCGCACGCGTGAACGACACCGTCAGAGCCTTCTGGCGCAGGCGCCTGCTCAAGATCTATCCCAACTACGTCGTGGCATGGGTGCTCGCGATGGTGCTCTTCGCCGCCTCGAGCACCCCGGCGTGGCGAGCGGTGCTCAACCTGTTCATGCTGCAGGTCTGGGTGCCCGACTTCTTCACCAACTTCAGCGTCGATCCGCCGAGCTGGTCACTGGGCGCCGAGGCGTTCTTCTACGCCTGCTTCCCGTTACTGCTCCGGCTGGCCGACCGGATCGAGCCGAGCCGGCTGAAGTACTGGGCCGCGGGCACGTTCGCGGCCATCGTCGCCGCACCCGTGCTGGCCTACGCGTTCCTGTCGGAGAACCCGAAAGTGCCCGGCAACTTCGACGCCTCGCCGCTGCAGTACTGGCTGGTCTACATCCTGCCGCCGGTCCGGATGTTCGACTTCGCGTTGGGCATCCTGGTGGCCCGGCTGGTGCTGACCGGCCGCTGGCGCAACATCGGGATGGCGAACTCGGCCCTGTTGCTGGCCGCGACCTACGTCGCGACCTCCTACGTCCCCTACCTGTACGCGCAGCGCGTGCTGTGCGTGATCCCCATGGTGCTGTTGATCGCGGCAGCCGCGGTTGCCGACAGCCGGGGCCGGTCGTCGTTCCTCGCCAGCCGCCCGATGCGATGGCTCGGCGACATCTCTTTCGCCTTCTACCTGCTGCACTTCATCGTTCTCACCATGGTGATGAAGTACGCCCGGAAGCTCTTCGACGAGCAGTTCTTCTCGCTGACCACCGGCATCGCGCTGCTCGCCGTCGCCCTGGTCGTCACCGTCGCCGTGGCGCACCTGCTGTACTGCGGTTTCGAGCGGCCGATCACCCGGAGGTGGTCGATGCGGCGGAACCCGTCGGCCGACCGAGGTGGTCAACCCACGCCGGTGTCCGCGAAGCACTGACGCCGGCGGCACCGAGCCGGAGGGGCGCGCGGAGCCGGCCGGGATCTACCGGATGAAGCGGAACAGCTGCCGGCCCGCCACCAGCGGCGCCGGCTGGCCGTCGAAGCGGCACGTCCCGACCGAGCCCAGCACGCCCGGCGGCGCGGTGAAGGCCAGCTCGGTGAACCCGGCGCCGGCCAGCCACTCGCGCAGCGCCGGGGTGAGGTCCGGCGCACGTCGGGACCGGGTCCAGATCAGCGTCGCGCCCGGCCGGCACAGCGCCGGCAGGAACTCCACCAGCTGCCGGGCGTCGGCGTCGGTGAGGTTGCCGAGCACCCCGCACATCAGCACCAGGTCGGCCGGGGCGGCGTCGAGGTAGGAGTCCGACACCCCGGCGTCCCGGTCCAGCAGCCGCACGCCGGACAGGCCGGCCTCCCGGCAGAACCGCTCGGCCCGGTCGAGGTTGCGCCGGTCGGTCTCCAGCAGGCTGACCGCGACCGGGTTCCGCGCGCCGGGCCGGTACGCGGGCTCGGCCAGCACGCCGAGGATGTCGCGTCCGTCGCCGGCGCAGGCGCTGAGCACGGTCAGCGGCCCGGGGCGGCCGGTCGCCGCCCGGCGGTCGAGGTCCGCGCGGATCTCGGACTGCACCACCTCCAGCCGGGCCGACAGCGCGGAGGCCGGATCGGCGTAGTCGGCGTGCCAGGCGTCCCAGTCGGTGCTGCCCGGCCCGCCGGAATAGGCCGCGTCGGGGCCGGTCATTCCTCGACCTCGCGCGGGCGGCGGGCATAGCCGCCCGAGCAGGCGGCGATCACGCCCAGCACACCGATCCCGCCGGACAGCAGCACCAGGACGGCGCTGCGGTCGGGCGCCGCGTTGTCGGCGTCGTCGACGAACACGCCGGCAATGCCGGTGCAGCTGACTGCGATGCTGCCGGTGACTGGGGCGATGAAGGTGGCGAACAGGTGCAGGTTGCGGTCGTCGTCGGCGGTCGAGGACAGCGCCAGCGGGCTCTGCTCGCCGGTGACCGAGGTGGTGAAGCAGGCCAGGTCGTTGAGCAGGCCGGCCTGCTTCAGCTCGGCCACCGACCGGTCCGCCGACAGCTGGTAGGTCCGGCCGGCGGTGATGGTGTAGCTCGGCGGCGGGCTGGCGCCCTGGTCGTAGGCATGCTGCTGGCGGGCCGCCACCACCCGGGAGACGCCGAACACCACCAGGGCCAGCACCAGCAGTACCACGCCGGCCATCAGCTGGCTGCCGGCCCGCTCGCCGGACGGACCGGACGGTTCTGCGGTCGCGGCTCCCGGCCGGGGCGGGTGCGACGGGTTCGGCTGCGTCATCGGTAGGGCACCATCTCTTGAGTGCGGGTGTTGATCGTGTCATGGGAGTTCCCGCCGCTGGTGGTCGGCGGCCTGGGCCGGCATGTCGGCCAGCTGGCGCGCCAGCTCGCGGCGGCCGGGCACGACGTCCGGGTGCTGACCCGCGGCAGCCGCCCGGAGCCCGAGCAGCAGCGGATCGGGCCGGTGACGGTCTGGCGCGCGGCGGCCGACGAGCTGGCCATCGACTTCGGCAGCGAGAGCGTGCTGGCCTGGACCCAGGCCTTCGAGCACTCGCTGACCCGGGCCGGCCTGCGGCTGGTGGCCGGCTGGCAGCCCGACGTCATCCACGCCCACGACTGGCTGGTGGCCCAGACCGCGCACACCCTGCACCAGGTGACCGGCAGCCCGGTGGTGGTGACCGTGCACGCCACCGAGCACGGCCGGCAGCAGGGCTGGCTCGCCGAGCCGGTGGCCCGGGCCATCCATTCGGCCGAGCGCTGGCTGTGCCGCGACGCCGCGGCGGTGATCGCCTGCTCGCGCTTCATGGCCTGCGAGGTCAGCACGCTGTTCCAGCTGGCGCCGGAGGAGATCCGGGTGATCGGCAACGGCGCGGATCCTGAGCCGGCCGAACCCCCGGCAGGCAGTGCCCGGCCGGCGCGCAGCTACACCGGCCGGCCGCTGCTGGTGTTCGCCGGCCGGCTGGTGCACGAGAAGGGCCTGCAGGAGCTGATCAAGGCGCTGCCGCTGCTGCGCGACGAGCTGCCCGGGGTCCGGCTGGTGGTGGCCGGCACCGGCCAGCAGCTGGCCGACCAGCAGGACCGGGCCGCCCGGTACGGCGTGGCGGACCTGATCGACTGGGCCGGCTTCCTCGACGGACGGGAGCTCGCCAGGCTGTATGCCGCCGCCGACCTGGTGGTGGTGCCCTCGCTGTACGAGCCGTTCGGCATGGTGGCGCTGGAGGCGCAGCTGGCCGGCGCCCCAGTGGCGGTCTCGGACACCGGTGGCCTGGCCGAGCTGGTGGAACCGGGGGTCACCGGGCTGCGGTTCGTCCCGCAGAGCCCGGCCGCCATCGCCGCGGTGGTGCGGGAGGTGGTGGCCGATCCGGCCGCCGCGCGCCGGCGCGCGGCAGCCGCCCAGCACCGGGCCCGGCAGGAGTTCGGCTGGACGGCGGTGGCCGCTCGCACCGCGGAGGTCTACGCGGAGGTGCTGCCGGTCAGGCCCGGGAGCCAGTGAGACCGAGCCTGGCGGTGAGACCGAGCCTGCCGGTGAGACCGAGCTTGCCGGTCAGGTCTGGGAGCCGGTGAGGCCGAGCTTGGCGGCCATGTCGGCGAGGGCGGCCCGGGTGTCGGCGGCCGCCGCGTGGTCGGCGCGCCGGTTGCGGATCACCCGGGCCGGCACCCCGACCGCGACCGAGTAGGGCGGCAGGTCGCGGGTGACCACCGCGTTGGCGGCCACCACGCAGCCGTCGCCGATCACCGTGCCGCGCACCACCGAGACCTTGTTGGCCAGCCACACGTCAGCCCCGATCCGCACCGGGGACTTGGCGATGCCCTGGTCCTTGATCGGGCGGTCCAGCTCGGTGAAGACGTGGTCGAAGTCGGTGACGTAGACCATGTCGGCGATGATGCTGGCCGCGCCGATGCTGACGTCGAGGTAGGCGTTGACCACGTTGTTGCGCCCGAACACCACCTTGTCGCCGATCCGCAGGGTGCCCTCGTGGCAGCGCAGCGAGGTGCCGTCGCCCAGGTGCACCCAGCGGCCCAGCACCAGCCGCCCGTAGCCGGGCCGGGCGAACAGCTCGACGTTGCGGCCCAGGAAGACGAAGCCGGTGGTGACGACATGCGGGTTGGCCAGCTTGAACCGCCAGAACCGCCAGTACCGCAGCAGGTACCACGGGGTGTAGGCGCGGTGCCGCAGCACCCAGCGCAGGCTGGCCAGGCTCAGGTAGCGGGGCTGGTCAGCAGCGCCGGTGACAGCCTGCCCGCGGAACCGCCATCTGCCGAGCATGGCTCAGCCGGCGTCCGGCCGGGGCAGCAGCTCCAGCACCTCGGCGGGCTTGGCGCACAGCCGCACCGCACCGGCCGCGGTCAGCTCGGCGGCCGTGCCGTAGCCCCACAGCGCGCCGGCGCAGGCCAGTCCGTGGGCCGCCGCCCCCAGCACGTCATGGCTGCGGTCGCCGACCATCAGCACCCGGGCCGGGTCCGGCTCGCCCAGCCGGCGCAGCACCTCACCCACCACCAGCGCCTTGGAGTCCCGGGCGCCGTCCAGGGTGTCGCCGCCGATCGTGACGAAGAACCCGGCGAGCCCGAGGTGCGCCACGATCTCGCTGGCGTGCGGCTCGGGCTTGCTGGTGGCCACCGCCAGCCGGTAGCCGCGACCGGTGAGGTCCTGCAGCACCTCGAGCACCCCGTCGTAGCAGGTGGTGTCGAACATCGCGCCGTCGGTGACGTAGTGCCGGCGGTAGGCCTCGACCACCGCCTCGACCCGCTCCTCACCGACCAGCGGCGGCAGCGAGTGCCAGAACGGCGGGCCGAGCAGCGACCGGGCGGTGTCGGGATCCACCCAGCCCAGGCCCGCCTCGGCGAAGCTGGCCCGCAGCGCGCCGAGGATCCCGGGGGCGGAATCGCTCAACGTCCCGTCGAGATCGAACAGGACGGTATCGATCATGCCGGCTTGGTCCCGGTGATCTCGACGTTGTAGAAGAGCTTGGCCGGCACCACCCGGGCCAGCACCGTCGAGTCCAGCCGGTGCAGCCGCTGCCAGGTGGTGAAGGCGAACATCGCCCAGCCGAACCCGAGCTTGTCCCGCGGCACGGCGGCTTCGAAGGTCCGGACCGGCCAGCCGAACCAGGCCGCGGTCAGCTCGTCGGTCCGGGTCCGCACCCCGGTGGCACCGGCCCGCTCGGCCAGCCGGCGCAGCTCGGCCGGGTCGAAGGTGTGCAGGTCGACCACCGCCTCCAGCGCCGCCGCCCGGGACGAGGCGTCCAGCTCGGCCTTGGGACGGGCCCAGGCCGACAGCCGCTCCAGCCGGGTCAGCCGGGTGGTGGCCCACCAGGTCAGCCGGGACAGCCGGCGGGCGACGAAGTCGCCGTAGCGGGTCGGCTCACCGGCGAAGACGAACCGGCCGCCGGGCTTGAGCACCCGCAGCACCTCCCGCAGCGCCTGCTCGACGTCGGGGATGTGGTGCAGCACGGCATGCCCGACCACCAGGTCGAAGCTCGCGTCCGGGTAGGGAATGGACTCGGCGTCGGCGACCCGGCCGTCCACTTCGAAGCCGAGGTTGGCGGCGTTGCGCCGGGCCACCTCCACCATGCCGGGGCTGAGGTCGGTCACCGCCCCGGAGTCGATCACCCCGGCGAGCTTGAGGTTGAGCAGGAAGAACCCGGTGCCGCAGCCGAGCTCCAGCGCCCGGCGGTACGGCCAGCCTGACGTGCCGGCGACGTGGCTGAACCGGTCCCGGGCGTAGTCGATGCAGCGCTGGTCGAAGCTGATCGACCACTTCTCGTCGTAGCTGCCGGCCTCCCAGTCGTGGTAGAGCACGTTGGCGAGCTTGGGGTCGTGCCAGGCGGCCTCGACCTGCTCGGCGCTGGCAGCGGGAGTCGGTGCGGTGGTGCGCAGTTCGGTGGTCATGTTCGGTTCCCGACCTCAGTTCCCGGTGAACTCGGCCTTGCCGGGGCCGGACTCGATGAAGGAGGCCATGCCGCGCTGCTTGTCCTCGGTGGCGAACACGGCCGCGAACAGCTGCGACTCCAGCCGCAGCCCGCTGGCCAGGTCGGTCTGCAGGCCGACGTCGATGGCGGTCTTGGCGGCCCGCAGCGCCAGCGCCGGTCCGCGGGCGAACTTGGCCGCCATCGCCTGCGCGGTCCGGTACACCTCGTCGGCCGGCACCACCACGTCCACCAGGCCCAGCTGGTGGGCCTCCTGGGCGTCGACGAAGCGGCCGGTGAAGATCAGGTCCTTGGCCCGGGCCGGGCCGATCAGCCGGGCCAGCCGCTGGGTGCCACCCATCCCGGGAATGACGCCCAGCAGGACCTCCGGCTGTCCCCACTTGGCGTCGTCGGCGCTGACCCGGAAGTCGGCGGTCAGCGCCAGCTCGCAGCCGCCGCCGAGCGCGTAGCCGGTCACCGCCGCGATCACCGGCTTGGGCAGCCGGGCGATGGCGTCCAGCGAGTCCGACACCGCGCCGGCCCGGCGCTGCATGTCCTGGGCGGACATGGTGTGCATCTCCTTGACGTCGGCGCCGGCCACGAACACCTTCTCGCCGCCCCACAGGATGACCGCGCGGATGTCGTCGCGCCGTTCGCACTCGGCGGCGGCCGCGCGCAGCTCGTCCTGCACCGCGGTGTTCAGGGCGTTCACCGGCGGCCGGTCGATGCGGAGGGTGGCCACCCCGTCGGCGACCTCGAGCGCTACGAACTCAGTCATGGCCGCGAGCCTACCCAGGGCCGCCGACAGGTCGCGTGCGATGCGGTCTCAGCGGGCACGCGCGAAGTAACGGCCGCCCTCGTAGTCGACGGTGAGGTCCAGCCCGAAGGCCCGGGACAGGTTCTCCGACGTCAGCACGTCGCCGATCAGCCCCTGGGCCACCACCCGGCCCTCGCCGAGCAGCAGCGCGTGGCTGATGCCCAGCGGGATCTCCTCGACGTGGTGGGTGACCAGCACCATGGTCGGCGCCTCCGGGTCGGCGGCCAGCCGCGCCAGCCGGCGCAGCAGGTCCTCCCGGCCGCCGAGGTCCATGCCGGCGGCCGGCTCGTCCAGCAGCAGCAGCTCCGGGTCGGTCATCATCGCCCGGGCGATCTGCACCCGCTTGCGCTCGCCCTCGCTGAGCGTGCCATAGCTGCGCTCGGCAAGCTCGGCGACCCCGAACCGGGCCAGCAGGGTCCGGGCCCGCCGGACGTCGAGACGCCCGTAGGCCTCCCGCCAGCGCCCGATCACCGCGTAGCCGGCCGAGACCACCACGTCGATCACCAGCTCGCCCGCCGGAATCCGCTGGGCCAGCGCCGCCGAGGACAGCCCGATCCGGGGCCGCAGCTCGAAGACGTCCACGCCGCCCAGCCGCTCGCCGAACACTGTCACCACGCCGCTGGTCGGGTGCAGGGTGGTGGCGGCCAGCTGCAGCAGGGTGGTCTTGCCGGCCCCGTTCGGGCCGAGCACCGCCCAGCGCTCGTCCTCCTCGACGGTCCAGTCCACGGAGTCGAGCAGCAGCTTCTCACCACGCCGGACCGTCACCTGGCGCAGCTGCAGGATGGCGTCGAGATCTGGCTCGAAGTCGGGAACCACGCCCCTATCCAACCGCATGTTTGCAAGCGGTGAGAGAACGGCCCGCCGGGTGGCAGCGTAACCTCGCCTGCGCTATGGAACCCGCATCCGACCTCCGCTCCGGCCTGGCCCACCGGCTGGGCAGTTCCCCCGACGATCTGGTGGCGTGGCCGGGTGACCCGTTCCCGCTGGGCGCCAGCTGGGACGGCGAGGGCACCAACTTCAGCATCTGGTCGCCGGCCACCACCCGGGCCGAGGTGTGCCTGTTCGACGCCCGCGGCGCCGAGACCCGGGTGCGGCTGGTGGAGAAGAGCTTCCACATCTGGCACGGCTACCTGCCCGGGGTCAATCCGGGGCAGCGCTACGGCTTCCGGCTGGACGGCCCGTACTCCCCCGCGGCCGGCCAGCTGCACAACCCGGCCAAGCTGCTGATCGACCCGTACGCGCGGGCCATCGAGGGCGACTTCGTCGACGACGTCGCCTGCTACCCGGACAACGGCCTGGACTCGGCACCCTTCGTCCCCCGCTCGGTGGTGGTGCTCGACGCCTTTCCGTGGGGCAACGACCCCCGGCCGAACACGGCGTGGGAAGACACCATCATCTACGAGCTGCACGTGCGGGGGTTCACCGCCCGGCACCCCGACATCCCCGCCGACCTGCGCGGCACCTACGCCGGGCTCGCCCACCCGGCGGCCATCTCCTATCTCAAGCAGCTGGGCATCACCGCGGTGGAGCTGCTGCCGATCCACCACTTCGTCAGCGAGCCGGCGCTGCAGCGGCGGGGGCTGAAGAACTACTGGGGCTACAACTCGATCGGCTTCTTCGCCCCGCACGCCGCCTACGCCACCCACACCGGCCGGCTCGGCGGCAACCAGGTGCGCGAGTTCAAGGCGATGGTGCGGGCGCTGCACGCCGCCGGGATCGAGGTGATCCTCGACGTCGTCTACAACCACACCGGCGAGCTGAACCCGGCCGGGCCGGTGCTGTCCTACCGGGGCATCGACAACACCGGCTACTACCGGGTGGACCCGGCCAACCCGGCCCGCTACCTGGACTACACCGGCTGCGGCAACACCCTCGACGTCCGGACCCCGGCGGTGCTGCAGCTGGTGACGGACTCGCTGCGCTACTGGGTCACCGAGATGCACGTCGACGGCTTCCGGTTCGACCTGGCCTCGGCGCTGGCCCGGTCGCTGCACGACGTCGACAAGCTGTCCTCGTTCTTCGACACCATCCACCAGGACCCGGTCATCAGCCAGGTCAAGCTGATCGCCGAACCGTGGGACATCGGCGACGGCGGCTACCAGGTGGGCGAGTTCCCGCCGCTGTGGACGGAGTGGAACGGCAAGTACCGCGACACCGTCCGGGACTTCTGGGCGCACGGCTCCGGCGGGGTGCGGGACCTGGCGTTCCGGCTGACCGGCTCGTCGGACCTGTACGCCGACGACGGCCGGCTGCCGTTCGCCTCGATCAACTTTGTCACCGCGCACGACGGTTTTCCCATGCGCGACCTGGCCAGTTACCTGCGCAAGCACAACGAGGCCAACGGCGAGTCCAACGCCGACGGCACCGACGACAACCGCTCGATCAACTTCGGGGTGGAGGGCGAGACCACCGACCCGGAGGTGAACGCTTTGCGGTTGAAGCAGGTCCGCAACCTGCTCACCACGCTGCTGCTGTCCACCGGGGCACCGATGCTGGTGGCCGGCGACGAGCGCTACCGCACCCAGGGCGGCAACAACAACGCCTACGTCCAGGACAACGAGGTGTCCTGGCTGGACTGGGCGGACTCCCCGGCCGCCGACGACCTGCTGGAGCTGACCCGACGGCTGATCGCGCTGCGCCGGGCCTCGCCGGTGCTGCGACAGCGGGCGTTCTTCGAGGGGCGCCCGATCAACGCCGACGGCTGCAAGGACCTGGCCTGGTTCCACCCGGCCGGCCGGGAGCTGACCGAGCGCGACTGGTTCGACCCCGGGCTGCGCACCATCGGCATGTACCTGGACGGGCGCGGGCTGCGCCACCGCGGCCGGCGCGGGCAGGTCATCTCCGACGAGTCCTACCTGCTGCTGCTGCACTCCGGCGAGCAGCCGATGCCGTTCGCGCTGCCCGGCCGGCCGTGGGCCGACCGCTACGCGGTGGTCATCGACACCACCGAGGTGGCCGGCCGGCCGGACGCCGAGCCGCTCAAGGGCGGCACCGAGCTCAGCCTGACCGCCCGGTCGGTGCTGCTGCTGCGCGCCGACCGCGACTGAGGGTCACCGGCACCTCCTACCTGGCAGCGGCGGACACTAGGCGGTCTGCACCAACGGTGGCAACATGGCTTCCGCCCGCCTGCCGGCAGGGCAAAATCTGGCGGGTACCGGATCAGGCCACCGACGAGTGAAGGGCAGATCTCATGACCACCAGGCTCAACCCGTACCTCAACTTCCGCGACAACGCGCGGCAGGCGATGGAGTTCTACCACTCGGTGTTCGGGGGCGAGCTGACCACGAGCACGTTCGCCGAGATGCACGCCAGCGAGGACCCGGCCGAGCAGGACAAGATCATGCACTCCCAGCTGATCACCGACAACGGCCTGGCGCTGATGGCAGCGGACACGCCCAACAGCATGGACTACACGCCCGGGTCCAATTTCGCCGTCTCGCTGAGCGGCGAGGACGAGGGCGAGCTGCGCGGCTACTGGGACAAGCTGTCGGACGGCGCGACCGTCACCATGCCGCTGGACCGGGCGCCCTGGGGCGATTTCTTCGGCATGTGCACCGACCGCTTCGGCGTCAGCTGGCTGGTGAACATCAGCGCGGGGCAGTCGTCCTGAGGATCGGCTGACCGGGCCGGGAGGAAACTCGGTTGCCGGCGGCGCGCCGGCTGCCCCATCCTGTCCGCATGACCTTCGACACTGACCGGACACGGAGAACTGCGGGTGCCGACTCGGCGGCCACCCGTCAGCAGTCCGTCCCTGCAGGAAGGTCGATCCTGGCCCAGCCGTGACCGCCGCGCTGCTGGCGGGCCTGCTGGCGGGGTACTCGATCGCCATACCGATCGGCCCGGTCGGCACCTACCTGATCACGCTGGCCGCCCGCACCTCGGTGCGGGTGGGTGCGGCGGCGGCCCTCGGCATCGCCGCGGTGGACGGTGCCTACGCGCTCGGCGCCACCCTGGGCGGAGCCGCGGCCGCGGAGGCGGTCCGGCCGGCGCTCGGGACGCTGCACTGGGTGTCGGTCGCGGTGCTGGCGGCGGTCGCCGCCCGGGCGGTGTGGGCCGGCCTGGCGCCCGAACGTTCCGCCGTGGCTGGCAGGGCGGAACCGTCCGGTGCGCCGGCGGCACCCGGCCCGCTGCGCGCCTTCGGCCTGTTGGCCGGCCTGACCGCGGTCAACCCGACCACGCTGATCTACTTCGTGGCATTGGTGGTGGGGCTGCGCGCCGGGATCGCGCCCGGCCCGGGAGAGCAGGCGCTGTTCGTGGCCGCCGCCTTCGCCGCCTCGGCCAGCTGGCAACTGGGCCTGGCCTGCTGCGGCGCGCTGCTCGGCCGGGTGCTCAGCGGTGCCCGGGCCCGGCGGGCCACCGCATTGGTCTCCGGCGCGCTGATCGGGGTGCTCGCGGTGCGGCTGGCACTCGGCTAGCGCAAGAATCGGCACCCAGGTGATCGGCTCGGAAGGAGCACCGCATGGACGTCAAGGAGATCAACCGCCGGGTGATCGAGCAGTTCCGGGCCGGTGGGCCGATCGAGGGCATGCACCGCGAGCGGCTGCTGCTGCTCACCACCACCGGGGCCAGGACCGGCCAGCAGCGCACCACGCCGATGATGTTCCACCCGGACGGCGACCGGCTGCTGGTGATCGCCTCGAACATCGGCGCGCCGAAGCACCCGGACTGGTACGTCAACCTGGCCGCGAACCCGCGGGTCGGCGTCGAGGTCGACAGCGAGGCCGGCAGCGAGCGCTTCGACGCGACGGCCAGCACCGCCTCCGGTGCCGAGCGGGACCGGCTGTGGAGCATGCTCAAGGAGCTCTACCCGTTCTTCGCCGAGCACGAGCGGCAGACCGACCGCGAGATCCCGGTGGTGATCCTCACCCGCGCCTGAGCCGGTACTCGCAGGCGCCGCCATCGGCCCGTCGCCCGGTCGGTTTGTGGGATTCTTCTCTGGTGACGAAGGCTACGGACTCCGAAAGGTGGGACTTCTTCGTCTCCTACACCCAGGCGGACCGCCCATGGGCCGAATGGGTGGCCTGGCAGTTGGAGGAAGCCGGTAACCGGGTGCTCATCCAGGCCTGGGACTTCGTCGGCGGCAGCAACTGGATCCACAACATGCAGGAGGGTGTCACCCGCGCCGAGCGAACTCTGGCGGTGCTGTCCGACGCCTACCTGGAGTCGGTGTATGGCGGCGCCGAGTGGCAAGCCGCCTGGGCGGCCGATCCGACGGGCAAGCAGCGCAAGCTCCTGACGGTTCGGATCACCGACTGTGAGCGTCCAGGATTGCTAGGTGGTGTGGTTGGGGCGGACCTCTTCGGGCTAGCGGAAGCAACTGCCCGGCAGCAGCTGCGGCAACTCGTCGACGGCGCGAGGAAGGGCCGGGCCAAGCCTGCCTCGCCCCCGCCGTTCCCACCCGCATCTCGAGCGGTGCCCCATCAGACGCCGTTTCCAGGCACAGGGGCCCGGGTCTGGAACGTGCCGCCCCGGAATCCCAACTTCACTGGCCGAGCGGATGCCCTTGACACCCTGGCGCGCACGCTCGACGGCGAGTCGGCGGTCACGGTCAGCGCGGTGCACGGCATGGGTGGCGTAGGCAAGACCCAACTGGTGAACGAGTACGTGCACACCCACGCCACCAAGTACGAGGTGGTGTGGTGGATTGCAGCCGAGACGACCGAGACCATTCCCGACCAGTTCGCCGCCTTGGCTGCTCGGCTGGGATTGGAGCCCGACCCTGACCCGGACGCGATCCGGACAGCCGTACACGAGCAGTTGCGCCAGGCCCGTGGCTGGTTGCTGGTGTTCGACAACGCCAACGGCGTGGCTGACGTACAGGCCTGGATTCCCACCTTCCCGCAGCCAGCCGGTATCCCCGGGCATGCAGTGGTCACCACGCGCCGCGGCGGATTCAAGGGCATCGGCTCCGTGTTAGATCTCGACGTTCTCGAACCCGACGCGGCCGTCGCGTTGATCCGAACACGAGCGCCCGAGATTGACACTGAGGTCGCCACCGGCATTGCCGAATTCTTGGGCCACCTTCCCTTGGCGTTGGAGCAGGCAGCGGCCTACCTAGACACGACAGGCATACCGGCGTCGGAGTACCTGACGCTGCTACAGACCCGGACCGAGGAGCTGATCGGCAGAGGCTTGGTTGCAGATCGAGCCGGTACAACCGTCGCGACGCTGTGGGATCTCAGCCTGGATCAAATCGCCCCGAACTCCCCAGCGGCTGTGCAGTTGCTCGACTTGTGTGCCTACCTCGCGCCAGAGGCAATACCTCTCGATCTGTTCACCAGCCATCCAGCTCTGTTGCCCACCCCGCTGTCCGACGCAGCGGCTGACTCTCTTGAGTTCGCTGATGTCCTCGCCACGCTGGTCGACTTCTCCTTGGCGAAGCGGACCGGCAGTGGACTGCAGATTCACCGCCTCGTGCAGGCAGCTGTTCGCGCCCATCAGACATCATCTTCGGCGCATGCACCCTCGCAGGTCTCTCAAGAAACTAGGCATGATCAAGATCCGTTAAGGGCAGCGTTACGCCTGCTGCAGGCGGACGCGCCCTCTCAGATCATGGGCGCCCCGCAAGATTGGCCACGGTGGGTGATATTGCTTCCCCATGTATTAGCGGCTGTCGAGCATTTCCGAGTGATGCCGGACGACATGTCCTTGGCCAGCTCAGTCTCCTGGCTCTTGGACCGCGCTGGCACCTACCTTCAGGTGCATGGCCGGGCACGAGAAGCGCGTCCACTTTTCGAGCAGGCCCTAGCTATCGACGAAGTCGCCCACGACCCCGACCACCCCGCCGTCGCCATTTCCCTGAACAACTTCGCCACGCTGCTGCGCGACCTGGGCGAGGCAGCCACCGCCCGCCCCCTGGCCGAACGCGCCCTAGCCATCACCGAAGCCACCCACGGCCCAAACCACCCCGACGTCGCCATCCGCCTGAACAACCTCGCCACGCTGCTGCGCGACCTGGGCGAGGCAGCCACCGCCCGCCCCCTGGCCGAACGCGCCCTAGCCATCACCGAAGCCACCCACGGCCCAAA
>NZ_DATINC010000119.1:0-10125 GCF_035474675.1 Jatrophihabitans sp.
TCCCCGGGCCGCCGAGCGAGCGCGAGGAGGGCGCCGGCCCCCGGGTGGGCGACGGCCTGCTGCGGTTGGACCCGACCGGCAAGGTGCTCTACGCCAGCCCCAACGGCTCGTCGGCCTTCCGGCGACTGGGCTATCCGGGCAACTTGCTGGACGCGACGTTCGGCGACGTGATCGGCGAGCTGGCCCGGGATCCGTTCCGCGCCGCCGAGCTCAAGCAGATGGCCGCCGACGCGCTGGCCGGCCGGCATCCGTCCAGCCGCGAGCTCGACGGCGCCGGCACGATCGTGCAGTTCCGCGCGATCCCGTTGTACCCGCGAGGGAAATCACTCGGCGCGCTCGTGCTGTTGCAGGACGTCACCGAACTGCGCCGCCGGGACAGGGAAATCCTGTCCAAGGACGCCACCATCCGCGAGATCCACCACCGGGTGAAGAACAATCTGCAGACAGTCGCGGCGTTACTGCGACTGCAGGCGCGCCGGGTGGCCAATCCCGAAGCCCGCACGGCGCTGGAGGAATCCATGCGACGGGTGTCTTCCATCGCGCTGGTACACGAGACGCTGTCCTCGGCGATCGACGAGGAGGTTGCCTTCGACGCGGTGGTGGACCGGCTGCTGGCGATGCTGGGCGAGGTGGCCGGTTCCGACGGCCGGGTGCTGGTCGAACGGGTCGGCAGCTTCGGCGAACTGTCTGCAGAGCTTGCCACCCCGCTGGTGATGGTGCTCACCGAACTGGTCGGCAATGCCGTAGAGCACGGATTCCCCGGCAATCGCGGCGGATCGGTCCGAGTGGTCGGCAAGCGGTCGCGCGGGACGCTGACGGTTCAGATACTCGACGACGGCGCCGGGCTGCCGGAGAAGTTCTCCGTCGACAACAGCGACCGGCTGGGTCTGCAGATCGTCCGGACGCTGGTGGAAGCGGAACTGAACGCGAGCCTGGAACTCGCAGGCCGCGGGCCGAGCCAGCCGGGAACCGCGGTCACCCTGCGGGTTCCGGTGAACCGGCGCGAGCGGGCTCGCGAGGCTGACGACGGCGCGGGGTAGGCAGCCTTTTTACGACATTCGAGCCCGGGCGCGAGCATTGCGGCGCTTGAGGGCACGGCGTTCGTCTTCGCTCAGACCGCCCCAGACGCCGGCGTCCTGGCCACTCTCCAGTGCCCACGACAGGCACTCGGACATGACAGGGCAGCGACGGCAGACAGCCTTCGCCTCTTCGATCTGCATCAGTGCGGGACCGGTGTTCCCGATCGGAAAGAACAGTTCCGGGTCCTCGTCGCGGCATACCGCGCGGTGACGCCAGTCCATGGGGTGGTTCTCCTCTACTTGCTGGGAAAGCTGTTGACAGGCACGTTGTACTTGGAAGTAGGTACTTGTGAATTCTTTCACGAGCTACCCAGTACTTCAAGGACCTGCGGCACAGCGCGGCCGTGTCGCATGGCTTGGTGCACACGATCTGTGGTTCAGCGGACGCCTGTTCCTGTGTCGGTGACGCCCGGTCTAAGTACAAGCCTCGCCCACCTTGAGCACGGGGGCAAGTCCAAAACACCTAGTTATGCAAACTGCCTGTCATTCGCACAGCTGCACCACAGCCCGCAAACTTGGGTGTCCCGGTGATCATTTCCCGGTTTGGGCAGTGTCGTCAAGAGCATTGTTGTAGACAATTCCTGCCCAGCCAGCCATCTCACACCTGCCCGAATTGGCAGACAGGGTTATGAAATCAGTGTTATAAGACCTGTTCAAGGAGCCGAACCGGGGCCCGGTCAGACATAGACCTCTAGAGCGTCCGGCACGCTGCGGAACCTGACCAGCTGTCGTTCCTCCAGGGCGTCGCCGTCCACCTGGAAGGGCAGCGGCCGGTCGGCGTGCAGGCTGAACTCGGTCAAGTCGTGTTCCAACCGGGACCCGAAACCGCGCCGGCCGGCCCGCCGTCCTGGTGCGGCGATCATCCGGCCGGCCGCCAGCAGGATGCCGGCGGCCCCCATCCGGGTCCGGGCATAGACGTCCAATCCGGTGTCGAAGGACGCCTGCGGAGTGGGTGAGACCGGCAGCTCGCCGAAGAACGTCCACGGATCGCAGTTTGTGACCAGCGCCATGTGCAGCCCGGCCACCGTGTTGCCGTCCGGGAACCGCAGGGTGATCGCCGGCCGGCGCCGGTCCTGCCGGAAGAAGGTGCGCACCGCGGTCCGGACGTAGAGCGCCGGGGTGGAGGTGCGCCCGCGCCGGCGGTGGGCCTCCACGGCCGCGACCACCGCGGCGTCGTAGCCGAGGCCGGCGGTGAAGACGAACCAGCGGTCGTCGGCCAGGCCCAGCCCGATCTGGCGGCGCCGGTCGGCGCTCATCGCGTCGATCAGCACCGAGGTGGCCTCCACCGGGTCGTTGGGCAGGCCCAGCGCGCGCGCCACCACGTTGGTGGAGCCGGCCGGCACGATGCCCAGCCGGGGGACGCCCGGGTGCACCCCGTCGGTGAGCAGCCCGTTGACCACCTCGTTGACGGTGCCGTCCCCGCCGAGGGCCACCACCACGTCGAAGCCGTCGCGCATCGCGCGGCAGGCCAGCGCCGCGGCATGCCCCCGGTTGGCCGTCTCCTCGACGTCGAGCTTGGCGTCGGAGGCCAGTGCGTGCACCAGGACGTCGCGCTGGCGCAGCGTGGTGGCGGTGGCTCGAGGGTTGGACACCACCAGGACTCGCACCGCCTGACTGTACCGCCCGGACGCGTCCGGGCGGCTCTGCCGTTGCTCCCTCGCCGGCCGGCTCGCATAGGCTCAGCGGGTGTCCGACACCCCAGCCGAACCCGCCGAGGAGGCGCCCCCGGGCATCCGGGCGGCAGCCGTCCTGGTACTGGCCGAAGCCGCGGCGCTGGCCGTCACCGCACTGGTGCTGCTGGTGCTGGCGTTCGTGCACACCACCACCCGGCTGTGGGCGGCGGTGGCGATCGTCGGCTTCGCGCTGTTCGGCGCGGCGGTGCTGGCGGCGTGCGGCCGAGGACTGCTGCAGCTGCGGCCGGCGGCCCGCTCACCGGTGATCCTGGTGCAGCTGCTGGCGGTGCCGGTGGGCTACTCGCTCGGCATCCAGGCCGGCCGGCCGCTGGTGGGGGTGCCGATCCTGCTCGCCGCGATCGCGGTGCTGGTGCTGTTGCTGCTGCCGTCGTCCCGGCAGGCGCTGGACCGGGTGCTGTAGCGGGCGCACGCCGCCTCGGCCGTGCGTTGCCCGCGTGCGCTCCTACCCGCGTCCCAGGTCGGGCAGCTGCCGGCGCAGCTCGGCCAGGGTCTTGGCCAGCAGCCGCGAGACGTGCACCTGCGAGATGCCCAGCACCTCGGCGATCTCGGACTGGGTCTTGTTCTCCACGAACCGCAGCAGCAGCGCCTGCCGCTCGCGCTCGGTCAGCTCGGCCAGCACCGGGCGCAGCGCGTGGCGCAGCTCGACGTGCTCCAGCGTGGTGTCCGGGTCCACCAGGCCGTCGGCGATGGTGCGGCCGGTGCTGGTGTGCGGCACGTCGATCGGCACCGCAGAGTAGGCCCGGGCGGACTCGGTGGCCTCCAGCACCAGCTCCGGGCTGACCCGCAGGTGCCCGGCGAGCTCGGCGACGGTGGGTGCCCGGCCCAGCCGCTGGGTGAGGTCGCCGATGCCGGCGTTGACCTCGGCCTGCAGCTCCTGCAACCGGCGCGGAACCCGCACCATCCAGCCGCGGTCGCGGAAGTGCCGCTTGATCTCGCCGAGGATGTTCGGGGTGGCGAAGGTGGAGAACTCCAGGCCCCGCTCCGGCTCGAACCGGTCGATCGACTGCAGCAGGCCGACGATCCCGATCTGCACCAGGTCGTCGGTGGGCTCACCCCGGCCGGCGAACCGGTAGGCCAGGTACCGCACCAGTGGCAGGGAGATCTCGACCAGCGCGTCGCGGACCTGCTGGTGGCGCGGGCTGCCCGGGGGCAGGGTGGCCAGCTCGGCGAACAGCTGGTGGGTGCGATCGCGGTCCAGCCGGAAACGCTGCGTCATCGGTCCCGGGAGCCGCGGCCCTTGGTCAGGACCAGCGACAGTCGCCGGCCGGAGCCGGTCAGCTCTGTCGAGTCGGTGAGGGCGGTCAGCACCAGCCAGGCGAAACTCGACCGGTCCGGCCCGGCGGAATGGCCGGCCGGCATCGTCACCGACACCTCGGCGCGCAGCAGGTCCGGTGCGCCGCCGAAGACCGCCGACAGCCGCGAGTCCGGCGCGGCGTGCGGCAGCAGCAGCGCACCGGCCTCGTCCACCGCGATCCGCAGGTCGTCGATCTCGTCCAGGGTGTAGTCGCGGCCGGCTGCCAGCGAGGCGATCACCGTGCGCAGCAGCGCGAGGTAGGCCGGATCGGCCGGCACGGTCAGCTCGACGGTGCCGGCGGCGTCCGGCGGGTGCTCGCTGGTCATCGGGGTCTCACCTGCCCGCGCCGGCGAGTTCGCTGTCGAGGTTCCAGTGCAGCACCGCGGGTTGGCCGTGCTCATAGCCGAGGCTGCAGACCGCGCCGGTGGACAGCCACAGCCGGCGTCCGGCGGTCACCGGCTCGCCCAGCCAGCGGGCGGCCAGGCACCGGATCGCGTGGCCGTGCGAGAACACCAGCACCGGCCCGCTCTCATCGGCCGCGGCGAGCCGGCTGGTGATGCTGCCCAGCAGCCGGTCGAACCGGACGGTCACCGCGGCGGCGTCCTCGCCGCCGGGGATGGGTCCCGACCACACCGACCAGTCCGGCCAGTGCTGCCGGATCTCGGCCGAGGTGCGGCCCTCCAGCTCGCCGTAGTCCCATTCGGCGGCGTCGGCGGCGGTGTCGTCGACGGCGAAGCCGGCGAGCTCGGCGGTGTGCCAGGCGCGCCGGCGCGGCGAGCTGAGCACCAGCGCCGGCTCGGCCGCGCCCAGCATCGCCCGGATCAGCGGGCCGGCCGTCCGGGCCTGCTGCTCGCCGCGCTCGGTCAACGGGATGTCGGTGTTGCCGGTGTGCTGCCCGGTGCGGCTCCACTCGGTCTCGCCGTGCCGGACCAGCACCAGGGCGGGCTCGGTGTCCGGCGCCGGCCAGCGCCGGACGGCCGGGGTCGGGGTCGGGGTCGGCCCGGACGAGAGATCGGTTCCGGCGGCAGGGGCGCGGCGTGCGTCGTCGCCCCGGGAACCCGCCATGCCTGGCACCCTAGCGTTTCCTCAGTCCGGCGGTGGAGCCCACCGGAATCGCCACCCGCCGGTGTGCCGCGCCGGAGACCCGGGGTGTCCGAACGACCGAGGCCGACCCGGAATCCGGGTCGGCCTCGGGGAGCACGTTCGGCGGCAGCCGCCGTAGCAGGTCAGGCAGCCTTCTTGGTCTCCCAGAAGATGGTGTCGATCTCGGCGATCAGGTCGAGCAGCTTCTGGCCCTCGGCCGGGTCCACCGAGCTCTTGCCGCCGGCGGCGCCGGCCTGCTTGGTGGCCTTGTTGAACAGCTCGTGCAGCTGCGGGTACTTCTCGAAGTGCGGCGGCTTGAAGTAGTCGGTCCACAGCACCCAGAGGTGGTGCTTGACCAGGTCGGCACGCTGCTCCTTGATCATCAGGGCGCGGGTCCGGAAGACCGGGTCGTCGTTGGCCTGGTACTTCTCCTGGATCGCCTTCACCGACTCCGCCTCGATGCGAGCCTGGGCCGGGTCGTACACGCCGCACGGCAGGTCGCAATGGGCGGAAGCGGTGATCGAACGGCGCATCAAGCGCATGACAAAGACCTCCAGTTCGCGACAACAACGCATTCCGGGACAACGGAACGCTCGATCTGCGACCCTACTCCGGCGGGGCCCGGCCGAGTGCGGCAGCATCGGAGGAATGCAGACACTGCTGCCCTGGCAGTGGGTGCGCATCGACGGCTACTCGATGACGCCCACCCTGCTGCCGGGCGACCGGGTGCTGGTGCGACACGGCGCCCGCGTACGGCCCGGCGTGCTGGTGCTGGCCCGGTTCCGCAGCCGGCCGGACCTGCTGGTGGTCAAGCGGGCCGTCGCCGAGGCCGCCGAGTCCGGGGGCGGCTGGCTGCTGGCCAGCGACAACGCCGGCCAGGGCAGCGACTCCCGCCAGTACGGGGTGGCCGACGTGCTGGCCCGGGTGGTGCGGGTCTGGCGCCGGGGCGGCCCGCCGGCCCGGTTCGGCGATTGGCGGCAGCTGCGGCGGCGGTGGTGGGGAACAGCACCCGGGGAGGGTGGCGGCCAGCCGGCGACCGGCAGAATCGACGGGTGAGATCGCGACGACCGGCCGGCGACCGGCGGGCGCCGGCCCGGCCCCGGCGGTCGGTGCTGCACTGGACGCGGCGGCTCTCCCAGCTCTACCTCGGCCTGGTGCTGTACGGGGTGTCGGCGGCGATGCAGGTGCAGGCCGGCCTCGGCCTGGACCCGTGGGACGTGCTGCACCAGGGCCTGGCCCTGGTCTCGGACCGGCAGATCGGCACCGTCAGCATCGCGGTCGGCGCGCTGGTGCTGCTGCTGTGGATTCCGCTGCGCCAGTGGCCGGGACTCGGCACGGTGAGCAACGTGCTGGTGGTGGGCCTGGCGATGAACGCGACGCTGGCGGTGCTGCCGGTGCAGCACGGCCTGCCGGCACGGGCGGCGACCCTGGCGGGGGCGGTGCTGCTGTGCGGCCTGGCCACCGGCATGTACATCACGGCCGGCTTCGGCCCGGGCCCGCGGGACGGCCTGATGACCGGGATCGCCCGCCGGACCGGCGTCTCCATCCGGCTCAGCCGGACCTTCGTGGAGCTGACGGTGCTGCTCGCCGGCTGGCTGCTCGGCGGCACGGTGGGGGTGGGCACGGTGCTGTTCGCGGTCACCATCGGACCGCTGGCACAGCTGTTCCTGCGGATCTTCGCCCGCCTCGGGCTGGACGACTCCACCATCGGGCACCGGGGTGCCTCGCCGGCGCCGGCGGAGCCGGTGTCAGCCGCCTGAGCCGGCCAGTCCTCGGCTAATCCTCATCGTCGGCGCGGGCCAGCCAGGTCGCCAGCCGGTCGACGGCCACCTCGAACTCCGGGTTGAGGTCGACGAAGCTGCGCAGCCGCTCGGCGAGCCAGGCCAGGCTGACCTCCTCCTCGCCCCGGCGCCCTTCCAGCTCCTCGATGCCCCGATCGGTGAAGTACATGCTGCTCTCCTGACGGTCTTCTCACTCGCCGGGGTAGCGCACGCCGAGCTCGGCCCGCGCGCCGTCGAGCAGGTCCAGGATGGCGACGGTGTCGGCGGCCGGGACCAGCGGGCTCTCGGTCAACCCGGCCCGCAGACACCGGGCCACCTCGGCGATCTCGGGGGAGTAGCCGAAGTCGCCGGGCTCCAGCGGATCCTCGATCCGGGACTCCTCCCCGGCCACGCAGACGGTCAGCGCCGTCGGGCGGTAGAACCGGCCCTCGGTGCGAATCCAGCCCTCGGTGCCCACCAGCAACCCCCGGAACGGCGCGGCCAGCGGCGCCGAGCACCACAGCTGGGCGTCCCGGCCGTCCGGGTAGCTCCACTGCATCGCCACCGTCGCGTCGCTGCCGGTGCCGGCCAGCGTGCCGGTGACCGCCACCGAACGCGGCGGGCCGCCGAAGATCCAGCCGAAGGTCACCGGGTAGATGCCCAGGTCCAGCAGGGCGCCGCCGCCGTTGGCCAGGTCGTAGAGCCGGTGCGCCGGGTCGTAGGGCCGGCCCAGGCCGAGCTCGGCCCGGACCGAGGCCAGCGCGCCGATCGCTCCGTCCGCGACCAGCTGCTGGGCCTGGCGGATCAGCGGGTTGGTGCGCATCCACATCGCTTCCATGGCGAACACCCCGGCCGCGGCGGCGGCGCCGAACACCTCGCGGGCGTCGGCGGCGTTCAGGCAGACCGGCTTCTCGATCAGCACCGCCTTGCCGGCGGTGATCGCCAGCAACGCCTGCTCGCGGTGCCCGGGGTGGGTGGTGGCGATGTAGACGACGTCGCAGTCCTGGTCGCCGGCCAGCTCGGCGTAGCTGCCGTAGGAGCGGGGCGCGCCGAACCGGGCGGCGAAGTCGGCGGCCCGGCCGGCGTCGCGGGCGGCCACCGCGGCCAGCACGTTGCCCGGCGTGCGGACCAGGTCGGTGCAGAACTTGCCGGCGATGCCGCCGGCGCCCAGGACGCCCCAGCGGACGGGGGATTCCTCCGATGCGGCCATGCCTGACAACCTAGCCGAGGGCGGTGGCCACCACCTCGCGCTGCTGCTTGTCGTGCACGCTGGCCGAGCCGACCGCGGGCGAGGCCGACGCCCGCCGGGAGGCCCGGTAGAGCTGCCGGGTGTCGCCGTGCGCGGCCAGCCGCTCGGGCAGGTTCAGCGCGATGAACGGGTAGCCGCCCTGGTTGGCCGGCTCCTCCTGCGCCCAGATCAGCTGCGCGTTCGGGTACTTGGCCAGCTCCGCGGCGATCTCGTCACCGGGCAGCGGGTAGAGCTGCTCCAGCCGCACGATCGCGACGTCCGACCGGCCGGACTCGGCCCGGGCCGAGGCCAGGTCGTAGTAGATCTTGCCGCTGCACAGCACCACCCGGCTGACCTGCTCGGCGGCCACCGAGGAGTCGCCGATCACCGGCTGGAAGCTGCCGCCGGTGAACTCCTCCAGCTGGCTGACCGCGGCCTTGAGCCGCAGCAGCGACTTGGGCGTGAAGGCGATCAGCGGCCGCCGGATGTCCGAGAGCGCCTGCCGGCGCAGCAGGTGGAAGTAGTTGGCCGGCGAGGAGCACATCGCGATCGTCATGTTGTTCTCGGCCGCCAGCTGCAGGAACCGCTCGGGCCGGCCGGAGGAGTGGTCCGGTCCCTGCCCCTCGTAGCCGTGCGGCAGCAGCAGCGTCACCGACGAGCGCTGGCCCCACTTGGCCTCGCCGGAGGCGATGAACTCGTCGATGATGGTCTGCGCGCCGTCGGCGAAGTCGCCGAACTGCGCCTCCCACACCACCAGCGCGTCGGGCATGGCCACCGAGTAGCCGTACTCGAAGCCCATCGCCGCGTACTCCGACAGCAGCGAGTCGTAGGCCCGGAACGGCGCGGTGGCACCCGGGATGTGGCGCAGCGGGGTGTACTCCTCGCCGGTGGCCCGGTCGATGAGCACCGCGTGCCGCTGGGTGAACGTGCCGCGCCGGGAGTCCTGGCCGGCCAGCCGCACCGGATGGCCGTCGACGGTCAGCGACCCGAACGCCAGCAGCTCGGCCGTCGCCCAGTCGACGTCACCGCCAGTGGTCTGGGCGACCCGCCGGTCGATCTGCGGCTTGAGCCGGGGATGGATGGAGAAGCCGGCCGGGTGGTTGGCGTACAGGTCGCCGATGGTCTTGATGAGCTCGGCCGGCACCGCGGTGGAGACGCTCGCCCTGGCCTGCGGCTCCTCCATCACCGGCTCGGGACGCGGCTTGCCGGTGGCGTCGCGGGTCTCCAGGAACACCTTCTCCAGCTGGGACTGGAAGTCCTTGAGCGCCTCCTCGGCGTCGGCCAGGGTGATGTCGCCGCGGCCGATCAGCGCCTCGGTGTAGAGCTTGCGGACGCTGCGCTTGGAGTCGATGATGTCGTACATCAGCGGCTGGGTGAACGAGGGGTTGTCCGCCTCGTTGTGGCCGCGGCGGCGGTAGCACACCATGTCGATGACGACGTCCTTCTTGAACCGCACCCGGTAGTCGACCGCGAGCTTCGCGACCCGGACGCAGGCCTCGGGGTCGTCGCCGTTGACGTGGAAGATCGGCGCCGCGATCATCCGCGCGATGTCGGTGCAGTACAGGCTGGAGCGCGACTGGGCGGGCGAGGTGGTGAAGCCGACCTGGTTGTTCACCACCACGTGCACGGTGCCGCCGGTGCGGTAGCCGCGAAGCTGGGACAGGTTCAGCGTCTCGGCGACCACGCCCTGGCCGGCGAACGCGGCGTCGCCGTGCATCAGCACCGGCAGCACCGTGAAGCCGTCCTCGCCCTTGTCGAGAATGTCCTGCTTGGCACGCACGATTCCCTCGAGCACTGGGTTGACCGCCTCCAGGTGCGAGGGGTTGGCGGTCAGCTCCACGGCGATCTCGGTGCCGTCCGGTGCGACGTAGGTGCCGTGCGCGCCGAGGTGGTACTTGACGTCGCCGGAGCCCTGCGCGGTGCCCGGGTCGATGTTGCCCTCGAACTCGTTGAAGATCTTGGCGTACGGCTTGCCGACGATGTTGGC
>NZ_DATINC010000120.1:0-25796 GCF_035474675.1 Jatrophihabitans sp.
ACCATCCGGCGCACCGGCACCGACGGCTTGAGCGTCTGCACCAGGTGCCAGGCGATCGCCTCGCCCTCGCGGTCCTCATCGGTGGCCAGGTACACCTCGTCGGCGTCCTTGACCAGCGCCCTGAGCTTGCTGACCTGCTGCCTGCGGTCCGGGCTCACCACGTACAGCGGCTCGAAGTCGTGCTCGGTGTCCACCCCCAGCCGCGCCCACGGCTGGCCCTTGTAGGCGGCCGGCACGTCGGCGGCGTTGCGGGGCAGGTCGCGGATATGGCCGATGGACGCCTCGACGGTGTACCCCGCACCGAGGTAACCGCCGATCGTCTTCGCCTTCGCCGGGGATTCCACGATCACCAGCTTGGTGCCGGTGCCCGTCCTCTTCCCGCGTGCCTGTGCCACTACCTGCTCCCGTCGTGTGATCACTTCGAGTGATCGGTCGTACTCCCATGTTGCACGGTGTTGCGGCGGACGGTACCCCACCCGTGCCCTGACCGGGCACGGCGCTGCTCGCAACGCACCGCTTCGGCCCCGCTCGGACGGCAGCTACGGGGACGGCCGGGCAGCGAACGGACCCGGCCCGGCCGTCCAAGGGTTCTGATCGGCCGCGAAGCCGCTCAGATGACCACGCTGAGCGCCAGCACCATCAGGACGCCGGTCACCGACAGGATGGTTTCCATGATCGACCAGGACTTGATGTTCTGGCTGATCGAGAGCCCGAAGTACTGCTTGGTGAGCCAGAACCCGGCGTCGTTGACGTGGGAGAAGAACAGCGAGCCGGCGCCGATGGCCAGCACCAGCAACGACAGGTGGGTGTTGCTCAGCGTCTCGGCGACCGGCTGCAGGATGCCCGCGGTGGTGATGGTGGCCACGGTCGCCGAACCGGTCGCCAGCCGGATCAGCACCGCCACGAACCAGGCCAGCAGCAGCGGGGAGACGGTGCTGCCCTCCACCCAGGAGGCGATGATCTTGGAGATGCCGCTGTCTACCAGCACCTGCTTCAGGCCGCCGCCGGCCGCCACGATGAGCAGGATGCCGGCGATCGGCGGCAATGCCTGGTCCACGATGGCCGACAGCCGCTCCTTGTCGAAGCCGATGCCGACCCCGAAGGTGTAGAGGGCCAGCAGCACCGCCAGCAGCAGCGCGATCAGCGGGGTGCCGATGAAGTCCAGGGCCCGCTTGCCGGCGCCGTTGCCGTTCTCGTCCACCACGTCCGCGATCGCCTTGGCCAGCATCAGCACCACCGGCAGCAGCACCGTGGTCAGGGTGACGCCGAAGCTCGGCCGCCGGTACGCCGGACGGGATCCGGTGCCCGGTTCGCCGGTCAGCTCGTCGGCGGTCACCGCCACCGAGCCGGACCCGGTTCCGGTGCCGACCGCGCCATCCGAGCGGGTCGCCGGGCCGGTCGCGGGGCCGGAGGCCGTTGCGGTGCCGGTTGGTGTGCCCGAGCCGGTCCCCGGGCCGGAGGCCGTTGCGGTACCGGTCGCCGCCGGAGCCAGCCTGGCCCGGTCCTCGACTGCCGCGCCCAGGAACAGCTCGGGCACCGGCACGTCCACCCAGCGCGCGACGAACCGGGAGAACAGCGGGCCGCCGACGATCACCGTCGGCACCGCCACCAGCACGCCCAGGCCCAGGGTCAGCCCCAGGTCGGCGTTCAACGCCCCGACCGCGGCCAGCGGGCCTGGGTGCGGCGGCACGAAGCCGTGCATCGCCGACAGCCCCGCCAGCGCCGGGATGGCCACTCGCATCAGCGGCAGCCCGGACCGCCGGGCGACCAGCAGGATCACCGGCATCAGCAGCACCAGGCCGATCTCAAAGAACATCGGCAGCCCGATGATCATGCCGACCAGCGCCATAGCCCAGGGCAGCGCCCGCTCGCTGGACCGCCCCACGATGGTGTCCACCAGCTGGTCGGCCCCGCCGGAATCGGCCAGCAGCTTGCCGAAGATCGCGCCGAGCGCGATCAGCGTCCCGACGCTGGCCACCGTCGCCCCGACCCCGGTGCCGAAGCTCGCCACCGTCTTGTCCATGCCCAGGCCCGCGATCGCCCCGACCAGCAACGCGCCGATGGTCAGGCTGAGGAACGGGTTGAGCTTGGCGAAGGTGATCAGCGCGATGATCACCGCGATGCCGATCAGGGCGGCCAGGATCAGCCGGGTGTCGTGGCCGCCCGAGCTGCCCGCCGCGATCAGGTGTGCCGAGGCCAGGTGTGCCGCAGTCATCGTGGTTCGACCTCCTTGAGGAATTGTTCGACGATCTGCTCGGGCGGCAGGGTGAAGTCGATCGCCATCCCGAACTCGTCCGGGCCCAGCGGTTCTAAGGTGGCGTACTGCGAATCCACCAGCGAGGCCGGCATGTAGTGGTTGAGCCGGTGCCCGACCCGGACCGTGACCACCTCCGCCGAGCCCGCCAGGTGCAGGAAGCACAGCTTGTCCGAGGCGGTCCGGAGCACGTCGCGGTAGCTGTGCCGCAGCGCCGAGCAGGCCAGCACCGCGCCCTCCGGTTCGCCGCGCAGCCAGTCGGCGAGCCGGGCCAGCCACGGCCAGCGGTCGGAGTCGGTCAGCGGGCGGCCGGCGGCCATCTTGGCCTTGAGCTCCGGTGTGTGGAAGTCGTCGGCGTCGGCGAACGGCACCCCCAGCTGGTTGGCCAGGATTCCCCCGACCGTGGTCTTGCCGCTGCCCGAGACACCCATCACCACCACGGTGGGGTGGATACCGATGTCCATGATGTGAATCTAGCCCTGCGGGGTACCCCGGCAGCCAGGGCTGGTCACCGGCCGGTGCGCCGAGGGGGTTGCGCGGCTAGGCCGGCCAGTCCCGCCCGCAACCCGGCGGCGGCGCGCCGATCAGCTCGGCCAGCCGGCGCAGCCGCTTGGCCGAGGTGACCCGCCAGCCGGTGCCGGTCCGGCCACCCACCTCCACCGCGGTGACCCCCAGCCGGGCCAGCTGCGCCCCGGCCGCCCGGTGCAGCAGGTAGTCCGGGTCGAGCATCCGCAGCAGGTAGCCGCCCTCCTCGGCCCGGCCGGCCGCGACCGCCCACAACCGCAGCCCGGACGCGCTCAGCGCCAGGTCGGCCGGCGGCCGCAGGTTGGCGCCCCTGGTCCAGCGCTGGGCCTGCTGACCCAACCGGGGGGTGATCTCGGTGCGTACCGCGATCAGCTCGCCGGGCGCGGCGGCGGTGTCGGAGGCCAGCCCCCGGTCGGCGAACTCGGCCTGCAGCGCCTCGGCCCGCCAGCTCTCGGCCACCAGCACCGACAGCCGGGCCGCCGCGCCGCCGTCGGTACGCACCCAGTCGCCGCCGGCGAGCAGCACCCCGTCCAGATCCTCGACCAGGGGATCTGCGGCTTCGGCACCGAACAGCGAGAACTGCACGCCCGAGATTGTCCACCACCACCGGGCCGGAACGGCGCCGCTCGGGCAAGGCCGGCCCGGATGACCAATGGCAGTCCGTCATAAGGATCGGTCGTCAGGGCGAGCGATTCTTATGACAGTCGGGTGAGGTCCTACCGTCGGGCGGGGTCCTGCCCGAATGCGACCGGGCCCGCCACCGCGAACGGTGGCGGGCCCGGAACAGCAGGGCGGTGGGTAGGCCGAATCAGACGGTGCTGGCTGCCGCCGGCATCTGGGACGGGTCGTCGTTGAGGGTGGAGGCCCGCCGCTTGGCGATCAGGACCGCCGCCACGATGATCGCCACCGCGACCAGGGCGATCAGGATCCGGATGCCGGTGTTGGCGTTGTCCCCGATCGACAACTGCACCACGGCCGGCGCGATCAGCACCGACACCAGGTTCATCACCTTGATCAGCGGGTTGATCGACGGCCCGGCGGTGTCCTTGAACGGGTCACCGACGGTGTCGCCGATGATCGTCGCCTCGTGCGCGGGCGAGCCCTTGCCGCCGTGGGCGCCGTCCTCGACCATCTTCTTCGCGTTGTCCCAGGCGCCACCGGAGTTGGCCAGGAACACCGCCATCAGGGTGCCGGTGGCGATGGCGCCGCCCAGGTAGCCGGCCAGCGGGCCGACGCCCAGCCCGAAGCCGACCGCGATCGGGGCCATCACCGCGAGCAGGCCCGGGGTGATCAGCTCGCGCAGCGAGTCTCGGGTGCAGATGTCGACCACCCGGCCGTACTCGGGACGCTCGGTGCCGTCCATGATCCCGGGGTGGTTGCGGAACTGCGCGCGGACCTCGTACACCACCGCACCGGCCGCCCGGGACACCGCGTTGACCGCCAGCCCCGAGAACATGAACACCACGGCTGCCCCAATGATCACGCCGACCAGGGTGTTCGGGCTGACGATGGTGTTGGTGAAGGAGTTCTGCACGAAGGTCGAGACCTTCTCGTTGGTCTGGTACTTCTCGATGGCCTGGCGGATCGCGTCCTGGTAGGAACCGAACAGCGCGGTGGCCGCCAGCACCGCGGTGGCGATCGCGATGCCCTTGGTGATGGCCTTGGTGGTGTTGCCCACCGCGTCCAGCTCGGTGAGGATCTGCGCGCCGGCCGGGCTGACGTCGCCGGACATCTCCGCGATTCCCTGGGCGTTGTCCGAGACCGGGCCGAAGGTGTCCATCGCCACGATCACGCCGACCGTGGTGAGCAGGCCGCAGCCGGCCAGCGCCACCGCGAACAGCGCCACCGAGACCGAGGCACCGCCGAGCAGGAAGGCGCCGAACACCGCCGCCGCGATCACCAGTGCGGTGTAGACGGCCGACTCGAAGCCGACCGAGATGCCGGCCAGGATCACGGTGGCGGGACCGGTCAGCGAGGAGGCGCCGACGTCCTGCACCGGCTTGTGGTCGGTGCCGGTGAAGATGCCGGTGAGCCACAGGATGATCGCGGCCAGCACGATGCCGATGAGCACCGCGACGATCGCGATCAGCGCCGGGTTGCCGTCGTTCGAGCTGATGTCGGCGCCGACCCCCTCGAGGTCGGAGAAGGAGTCCGGCAGGTAGCTGAACGCGGCGATCGCGCACAGCACCGCCGAGATGCCGGCCGAGATGTAGAAGCTGCGGTTGATGGTGGTCAGGCCGCCCTCGTTCGCCCGGGACCGGGTGATGAACACCCCGATGATGGCGGTGATCACGCCGATGGCCGGCACGATCAGCGGGAACAGCAGGCCCTTGGTGCCGAAGGCCACCGAGCCGAGGATCAGCGAGGCCACCAGGGTCACCGCGTAGGACTCGAACAGGTCGGCCGCCATGCCGGCGCAGTCGCCGACGTTGTCGCCGACGTTGTCTGCGATGGTCGCGGCGTTGCGCGGGTCGTCCTCGGGGATGCCGGCCTCGACCTTGCCGACCAGGTCGGCGCCCACGTCGGCCGCCTTGGTGAAGATGCCGCCACCGACACGCATGAACATCGCCAGCGTCGCGGCACCGAAGCCGAAGCCTTCCAGCACCTTCGGCGCGTGCTCGGTGTAGGCCAGCACCACGATCGAGGCGCCCAGCAGGCCCAGGCCCACGGTGGCCATGCCGACCGCGCCGCCGGTGCGGAACGCGATCCGGGTGGCCCGCTCGCGCCCGGCGCTGTTGGCCGCCGCCGCTACCCGTACGTTGGCCCGGGTGGCCAGCCACATGCCGAAGTAGCCGATGAGCCCGGAGAAGGCCGCCCCGACCAGGAAGAAGACCGAGCGGCCGATCCGCTGGCCGGTGTCGTCGGCCGGCAGCACGAACAGCAGCAGGAAGACCACCACCACGACCACCGACAGCGTCCGGAACTGGCGCTTGAGGTAGGCCTGGGCGCCTTCCTGGACCGCCTCGGCGATGGTGATCATCCGCGGCGTGCCCTGGTCGGCGCTCAACACCTCGCGAAACAGGACGAATGAGAAGACCAATGCGACGACGGCCACCAGGCCGATCACCATCACCAGTCCGCGATCGCCCCCGGAGAACGCCGAATCGGCGAGATCTCGCGTCTGGGCGGCAAGCGCCGGGTGGGACAAAGCCATCACGCGTACTCCTTATAGAAGCCTTCGAGACCACGGTACGAATCGCCCGACAGCATCGGCACAGCGGCTCGCCCGGGGTCGGGGCCGGAGCTGCTTAGCGGCAATTCACCATCGGTGCGGCTGCGGCGCAGTCTAGGGGACGGCCGGGCTGCCCGCGCACAGGCTCCGGTCCCGGCCGGGGTGTTCGGTCTCCGGGTTCAGCAGCCGGCAGCTTGTCGAACCGGACATGCGACGGGGTTCAGCCTTGCACACTCGCACGATCAAGGTGCCTCACCCCGCCGCGAGCGCCTGCGCGAGGGTGGGATGAATCTCGAAGACCGCGTCCAGGCCGGTGATCCGGAACAACTTGAGCAGTCGCTCCGAGGTGCAGACGAGCCGCAGCGTGGCACCGGTCTGCTGGGCCCGGTTGCGCGCGGCGACCAGCGCGCCCAGTCCGGTCGAGTCCAGGAACGACAGCGGGCTCAGGTCCACCACCACCGAACGCTCGCCGGCGTCCAGGATCGCGGTCAGCCGGTCGGTCAGCCGGGACGCCGAGTGCAGGTCCACCTCGCCCCCGACCTCCAGCACGGTCTGGCCGCCGGTGCGGGACGCGGTCATGCTCAGGTTCATCCCGGCACCCCTCCCCCCGTACTGCTTGCCCCAGTGTCGCACCAGTGTCTGCAAGTGTCAGTGGCCCGTGCTTGGCTGAGCATACGGACCAACCACCCTTCCGGCTCTGGCAACGCTTACGAGGGTGGCCGGCCGTCCGGGGACCACCAGCATGCCGAGGAGCAGCCATCGACACCGACCACCCGCTGCTGGCCGACGTGCTCGCCGGCTGCCCGCCCGGCGAGACGCCGCTGCGCCATGTCGAGCGGTTGCCACCGCGTCCCCTGGTGACCGCCGAGTGGCCGGACTGGGTGGCGCCGGAGCTGCTGGCGGCCCTCGCCGCAGCCGGCATCGAAGCCCCCTGGCCGCACCAGGTGGCGGCGGCCGAGCATGCCTGGGCGGGCGAGTCGGTGGTGATCGCGACCGGTACCGCGTCCGGCAAGTCGCTGGCCTACCAGCTGCCGATGCTGTCGGCGGTGCTGGCCGAGCCCCGAGCCCGGGTGCTGTACCTCTCACCCACCAAGGCGCTGGCCGCCGACCAGTACCGGGCCCTGACCGGCCTAGGGCTGGCCGGGGTGCGGGCCGCCACCCTGGACGGCGACACCCCGTTCGCCGAGCGGGACTGGATCCGCCAGCACGCCAACGTGGTGCTGTCCAACCCCGACCTGCTGCACCGGACGCTGCTGCCCCAGCACCAGCGCTGGTCGGCGTTCCTGCGCCGGCTGCGGTACGTGGTCATCGACGAGTGCCACCGCTACCGCGGGCTGTTCGGCAGCAACGTATCCCTGGTGCTGCGCCGGTTGCGCCGACTGTGCGCCCTGTACGGGGCCGCGCCGGTGTTCGTGCTGGCCTCGGCCACCTCGGCCACTCCCGGCGAGTCGGCCGGCCGGCTGATCGGGCTGCCGGTGCGCAGCGTCACCGACGACGCGTCCCCGCGCGGCTCGCGGACCTTCGCGCTGTGGGAGCCGCCGCTGGCGCTGGCCAGTGGGTCCGCGGAGGATTCAGTGCCGGTCCGGCGCGCCGCCGGGGCCGAGGCGGCCCGGCTGCTGGCCGATCTGGTCGTCGCCGGCGCCCGGACGCTGGCCTTCGTCCGGTCCCGGCGGGGTGCGGAGCTGACCGCGCTGGGCGCCAAGCGGCACCTCACCGAGGCGGGCGCGACGGAACTGGCCGACCGGGTGGCGGCCTACCGGGCCGGCTACCTGGCGGCCGAGCGCCGGGCGCTGGAACGTGCGCTGGCCGACGGCGAGCTGCTCGGGGTGGCCACCACCAACGCCCTGGAGCTGGGCGTGGACATCACCGGCCTGGACGCGGTGGTGCTGGCCGGCTACCCCGGCACGCTGGCCTCGCTGTGGCAGCAGGCCGGCCGGGCCGGCCGGCGCGGCCAGGACGCACTGGTGGTCTTCGTCGCCCGCGACGACCCGCTGGACACCTACCTGGTCAACAATCCGGTGGCGATCTTCGCCCGGCCGGTCGAGGCCAGCGTCACCGATCCCGGCAATCCGCACGTGCTCGGCCCGCAACTGTGCTGCGCGGCCGCCGAGCTCGCCCTGACCGACCGCGACGTGCAGCTGTTCGGCGGCCCGGTGGCCGAGCCGGTGCTGGCCGCGCTGGTCGAGCAGGGCCTGCTGCGCCGCCGGCCGGCCGGCTGGTTCTGGACCGACCGCAGCCGCCCGACGGCCGACCTGCGCGGCGTGGGCCAGCCGGTCTCGGTGGTGGAGTCGGCGTCCGGCTCGCTGCTGGGCACCGTGGACGGGGGCACCGCGCCGGCCACCGTGCACCCGGCGGCGGTCTACCTGCACCAGGGCAGCTCCTACGTGGTGGAGGAGCTGGACCTCGAGCACGGCGTGGCGCTGGTGCGGGCGGAGGAGCCGCCGTGGACCACCACCGCGCAGGAGATCACCGACATCGCGATCCTGGCCGCCGAGCACACCGCCGAGCTGGACGGGGTGAGCGTTTCCTTCGGCACCGTCGAGGTGTCCCACCAGGTGGTCAGTTTTCAGCGCCGCCGGTTCTCCGGCGAGCTGATGGACGAGACCCCGCTGGACATGCCGTGGCAGCGGCTGGTCACCAAGGCGGTCTGGTACACCCTGGACGCGGCCACCGTCGTCGAGGCCGGGCTGGACCAGCGGGAGCTGCCGGGCTCGCTGCACGCCGCCGAGCATGCCGCCATCGGGTTGCTGCCGCTGTTCGCCACCTGCGACCGGTGGGACATCGGCGGGGTGTCGACCGCCCAGCACGCCGACACCGGCCGGCCGACGGTGTTCGTCTACGACGGGCACCCCGGCGGCGCCGGCTTCGCGGCCCGCGGGCATGCGGTGCTGGCCGACTGGCTGGCCGCCACCCGGGCCGCCATCGCCGGCTGCGAGTGCCCGGCCGGCTGCCCGTCCTGCATCCAGTCGCCCAAGTGCGGCAACGGCAACAACCCGCTGGACAAGGCGGGTGCGTTGCTGGTGCTGGATGCGGTGCTCTCGCGTGCCGGGCCGCTACCGTGAACGCACCGGCAGTGCAGCCGGCCACCGGAAGGAGGCTGGGACGTGAGCACCGTGACGCGCAGTGCCCACACCATCGCCGGGGTGCCGGGCATGCGGTTCGCCACCGCCGCCCGCCCCGGTTCGCCGGAGGAGGAGGCGCTGAAGAAGATCCAGTACACGCTGTCCGACGGCCAGACCTCGCTGCCCGATCCCACCACCGTGGCGCACCTGGCACTGAGCCAGGTGCGGGTGACCGACGGCAGCTCCTACCCGGTGATCACCCTGTGGGTACCGGCCGAGCAGGAATCCGAGGCGGTGGCGGCGCTGCGCGCCGCGGGCTTCGAGGTCGAGTGACCGCAGGGCGTATCGCGCGCCGTCGACGGTCGTCCCGCCTTCGCTAGGCTCGTCCGGTCCCGGCGCGAACCGGCCAGGTCCACCGGCTGAGTCGACCAAGCCCCCAGGAGAGTGATGTCCGCCTTCGCACTGACCGGCGAGCAGCGCGCCTACGTCCGGCAGGTGCGCGAGGTCGCCGTCGCCGAGCTGGTGCCGCTCGCCGAGCGCGGCGTCGAGGGGACGGTGAACCGCCCGCTGCTGGCGGCGATGGGCCGCCACGGGCTGCTGGCCCGGCTGTTCGGCGGCACCGGCCGGTCGGCAGCCGCGATGGAGCTGTGCCTGCTGCGCGAGACGCTGGCCGAGGTCTGCACCGACGCCGAGACCGCGCTGGCGCTGCAGGCGCTGGGCAGCTACCCGTTCGTGCTGTTCGGCACCGACGAGATCGCCGCGCGCTACTCCGACGGGGTGGCGGCCGGCACCGTGGTGGCGTCCTTCGCGCTGTCGGAGGCCGAAGCCGGTTCCGACGCCGCCGCGTTGGCGCTGCGGGCCGAGCCGGACGGCGACGGCTGGCGGTTGACCGGGGAGAAGACCTGGATCTCCAACGCGCCGGAGGCCGACGTCTACACCGTGTTCGCCCGCACCACCCCGCACGCCCGGGCCCGCGGCATCACCGCGTTCGTGGTGCCCGGCGACGCCGCGGGCCTGTCCGGCGAGCACCTGGACATGCTGGCGCCGCACGCGCTGGGCCGGCTGACCTTCGACGGCGTCCGGGTCTCGGCCGCGGACGTGCTGGGCGAGGTGGACGGCGGCTTCAAGGTCGCGATGCGCACCCTGGACGTGCTGCGGCCCAGCGTCGGTGCCTTCGCCGTCGGGATGGCCCAGGCGGCCCTGGACGCGGCGCTGTCCCACACCACCCGGCGGCAGGCCTTCGGCGGGCCGCTGTCCGACCAGCAGGCGGTCAGCCACCTGCTCGCCGAGATGGCCACCCGGGTGGCGGCCAGCCGGCTGCTGGTCTACGCCGCGGCCGCCGCGCACGACGCCGGCGAGCCGCCGGACCAGCTGACCAGGCAGGCCGCGATGGCGAAGCTGTTCGCCACCGAGAGCGCCCAGTACGTCGTCGACACCGCGATCCAGCTGCACGGCGCCCGGGCGCTGCAGCGCGGCCACCTGCTGGAGCGGCTGTACCGCGACGTCCGGGCGCCGCGGATCTACGAGGGCGCCTCCGAGGTGCAGCGCACCATCATCGGGCGCTCCCTGGTGCAGGCAGAGATCGCCCGGCACGAGAACGCACGGGCCGACACCCGGCAGGAGGGCTGAAGGATGGCGAACCGGTTCCGGGCCTCGGTGCCGCTCACCGACGACTGGCAGCACTTCGACTTCGCGGTGGCCGACGGGGTGGCCACCGTCACCCTCAACCGGCCGGAGAAGCTCAATCCGCTGACCTTCGAAAGCTATGCCGACCTGCGCGACCTGGTGCTGCAGCTGCCCTACCGCGACGACGTCCGGGTGCTGGTGATCCGGGGCGCCGGCAAGGCGTTCTGCGCCGGCGGCGACGTCAACGAGATCATCGGCGAGTTGATCCGGATGCGCCCGCGCGAGCTGATCGGCTTCACCAGGATGACCGGCGACCTGATCCGGGCGATGCGCGAGGTGCCGGTGCCGATCATCTCGGGAATCCAGGGGATCGCGGCCGGGGCGGGGTCGGTGATCGCGCTCGCCTCGGACTTCCGGGTGGTGACCCGCTCGGCCCGGTTCGCCTTCCTGTTCACCAAGGTGGGCCTGTCCGGCGGCGACATGGGCGCGGCCTACCTGCTGCCCCGGATGGTGGGCGCCGGCCGGGCCACCCAGCTGCTGATGCTGGGCGACACCATCGACGCGGCCACCGCCGACAGCTACGGCCTGGTCAGTCAGCTGGTCGACGACGGCGAACTGGACGCGGCGGTCGCGGCCCTGGCCGGTCGGCTGGCCGAGGGCCCGGCGCTGGCCTACGCCCAGACCAAGGCGCTGATCACCCGCGAGCTGGACATGTCGCTGGCCGGCGCGATGGAGCTCGACGCGATGACCCAGGCGCTGCTGATGACCACCGACGACCATGCCGAGTTCCACGCGGCGTTCAACCAGCGCCGGCCGCCGCGCTGGACCGGGCAGTAGCCGATGGCGGGCCGGGTCTGCCTGGTCACCGGGGCCAGTCGCGGGATCGGCGCGGCGGTCGCGGCGGCGCTGTCGGCCGACGGCCACCGGGTGGCGCTGCTGGGCCGGGACGCCGCCGCCCTGCAGACGGTCCGCGCCGAGCTGCCGGGCCCGAGCCTCACGGTGGTCGCCGACGTGACCGACGCCGGGGCCGTCGAGGAGACCTTCCGCGCGATCGAGCAGCACTGGGGGCCGGTGGAGGTGCTGGTGTGCAGCGCCGGCGCCGGACTGGCCGCACGGCTGACCGACACCTCCGACGAAGACTGGTCGCGGATGCTGGAGCTGAACCTGACCGCGCCGTTCCGGTACCTGCGGCGGGCGCTGCCGTCGATGACCGAGCGCGGCTGGGGCCGGGTGGTGGTGGTGGCGTCGGTGGTCGCCAAGCGCGGCGAGGCGCAGGTGGCGGCCTACACCGCCGCCAAGCACGGCGTGCTGGGGCTGGTGCGGGCGGCAGCCGCGGAGCTGGCCCGGACCGGGGTGACGGTCAACGCCGTCTGCCCCGGCTACGTCGACACCCCGATGACCGAGCAGACCGTCGCGGCGATCGTGGCCCGCAGCGGGCGAAGCACCGACGAGGCCCGCGCCGCGCTGGCCCGCCAGCAGCCGATCGGCCGGCTGATCGAGCCGGACGAAGTGGCCGCCGCGGTGCGGTTCTGCATCGGCAACGGCGCGGTGACCGGGCAGGGACTCAACGTCGACGGAGGAACGGTGCAGTCATGAGCGGGGTGTCGCGGTGAGCCTGGAGCGGATCAATCCTGCCGAGCTGGGCCGGCCGTCCGGCTTCGCGCACGCGGTGCGCGCCAGCGACACCACCCGGGTGTACCTGGCCGGCCAGACCGCCCTGGACGCCACCGGCCGGATCGTCGGCACCGGCATCGTGGAGCAGTTCGAGCAGGCGCTGTCCAACCTGCTCACCGCGCTGGCCGCCGCCGGCGGCGCCCCGGAGCACCTGGCCAGCGTCACCATCTACATCGTCGACGTCGCCGACTACCGGGCGCACGCCCGCGAGATCGGCGCGGTCTGGCGGCGGCTGGCCGGCACCGAGTATCCGGCGATGGCCGGCATCGGCATCGCCCGGCTGTGGGACGACGAGGCGCTGGTCGAGCTGCAGGGCGTGGCCGAACTCCCCCGCTGAGCGGTGTTGTTCCGGGCTGTTCCGTTGACCGGTGTTGTTTCGCTGACCGGTGCTGTTCCGCTGCTGAGGTCAGCGGCGGGGCAGCGTCCGGCCGTCGGGCAGTGCCCGGCCGGCCAGCAGTGCCACCAGGGCGCCGCTGTCGGCGCGCACCAGCCGTCCCTCGCCCCAGCTCCAGTCGGTCTCGCTGGCCTCCAGCCGGACGCCGGTCAGGTCGATTCCGAACCAGCCGCCGTCAGCAGCAGTCATCAGGTCCAGGATGGCCAGCACCGCCTCGTCCGGTGCGACCGAGGGCAGGTCGAGCGCGATCGTCACGTCCAGGGAGTGGATGACGGCGTGGCTCAGCGCGCCGGCCGCACCGCCGCCCGGCGGTTGCCAGCCGTGCAGCACCGGCGAGCGGAGCTGGTCGAGCAGCTCGCCGAGCGGCAGCGCGGCATCCCGGGCGGCCACGGTGTCCGACAGCACGGCGAAGTCGCCGCCGGCTGCCGCCATCTCGGCGCCGAACTGCTCGGGGGTCAGCCGCGCCGGCATCGTCAGGTGCGCGACCACATGTCGCACCTGCCACTTCTCGCACAGCGACGGGGCGTCCCAGCTGTCGGTGGACGAGGCGGCGAGCAGGTCGGCGAGCCGGGTACAGGTCGGCGCCACGTAGGACTGCAGGTCGGTCACGAGCGCTCTCCTTGCAGAAGTCGGGTGAGGTGTTCGGCGAGCTTGTCGAGGGAGCTGAGGAAGCCGGCGCGGGCCTCGGGCCGGCGCATCGCCTCGGGCACCTGCCGCTGGCAGATGACCACCGCGGTGCTGCCCTCGCCCAGGTCGTCGAGGGTGCTGATGGTGTGCACCCCGCTGGCCGGCTCGAACCAGGCCAGCCGCTCGGGTACCACGACCTCGGTGAAGGTGGCGACCATCCGGTGGCTGCCGTGCTCGCCGGTCATCAGGGTTTCGAAGCGGCCGCCGGGCCGGAGTTCGACGACGATGCCGTCGATCGGGGTGACCATGCCGCGCGGGCCCCAGAAGGCGGCGAGCTCGGCGGGCTCGGTGAGGCAGCGCCACACCAGCTCGCGCGGGGCGGCGAAGACCCGCCGGTAGACGAGCTCGTCGTCGGTCATCGGCCCGGTCCCTGCTGCAGCCGGGCCAGGTGGGCCTCCAGCCGGTCCATCCGCTCGGTCCAGGTGCGCCGGCTCTCCTCGATCCAGGAGAGCGCGGTCTCCAGGGCCGCCGGTTCCAGCCGGCACGGCCGGGTCTGCCGATGCCGGCCGCGGCTGATCAGACCGGAGCGCTCCAGTACCCGGATGTGTTGCGAGACGGCCTGCATGCTCATGGCGTACGGCTCCGCCAGCTCCTTGACCGTCGCCTCGCCGGTGCTCAGCCGGGCCACGATGTCGCGTCGGGTGCGGTCTGAGAGCGCGGTGAACAGGGCATCGAGCTGGTGGTCCTCGACAGTGGTCGGCACGCGAGGTATTCAAGCAGCTGCTTTATCAAGCGTCAAACTGCAGACGCCTAGGTCGTCAGTCGGAGATCACCCGCATCGCGTGCCGGTGGGCCGGCGCGCGCAGCAGCGCACTGAGCTCGCCGAACAACTGCGCGGCCGCGTCGCCGTCCCACCGGGCCGGCAGCACCTCGGCCGGCAGCCCCGGGTCGAGGTAGCGCAGCCGCCGCCACGCGGTCAGCATCCGGACGTAGGAGGCGAAGGCCGCGCCATCCTCGACCGGCGTGCGGGCCAGCCGGCGGCTGACCGGCCGGTAGGAGCTGACGAACCGGGCGTACTCCGCGGCCAGGCCCTCCAGGTCCCACCAGGTCCGCACCCGGCCGGCGAGGTCTGCATAGCCGAGGTACTGGCCGCGGAAGATGTCGACGTAGCCGGACAGCTGCTGGCGGGCCAGCACGCCGCTGACCTCGTCGGCCAGCGGCCCGGGCGCGAGCCACACGCCCGGCGCGACCGGGCCGAAGCCGAGCCGGGCCAGCCGGGTGCGCAGCTCGTGCCGCTTGCCGCGCTCGGCCTCCGGCACCGTGAAGACCACCTGCACCCAGCCGTCGGCCAGGCTCGCCGGTCGCTGGTCGAAGATCCGGCGGTCGCCCTCGCGCATCGCCGCCTGGGTCGAGGCGGACAGCGCATAGCCGGCCGCGCCGTCGACGCGCAGGCTGGTCAGGGTGTGGCGGCGTTTGAGCCGGGAGATCGACGAGCGCACCGCCTGGCCGTCCACGCCCAGCTCAGCCATCAACCGGACCACCGCGGCGACCGGCAGCCAGTTCGGCTCGTCCCGGGCGTACAGGCCGAAGATGGTGACGATCAGCTGGCGCGGCTGGGCCTCGGCGACCGGCTCGGCCGGCTCGCCCGTGCGGGGCGATAGCCGCACGGTGCTACTCATCCGGCCCGTTCCCGAGCGTTGGCCGCCCGTTCCCGAGCGCTGGCCGCCCGTTCCCGAGCGGGGGCCGCGCGTTCCCGAGCGTTGGCCGCACAGCCGAACCCGCCCACGCCGGCGCTGCCCCACGGCCACCGCGTGCCGGGACTGTCCCGAAGTATCGCGCGTTCTTGACTGTCGTCACATCTAGAGAATACTGGCGAAGGGCCGGGGGAAGGGGTTGCCGCAGTGGAGCTCTCGCCGTCAGCGCACGTGGACACGTTCTGCCGGGACCACCTGCCGCCGCAGGATCAGTGGCCGGACTTCCGCTTCGACCTCGAGGAGCTGCAGTACCCGCAACGGCTGAACTGCGCGGCGGCGCTGCTGGACGAGGTGGTGGCCCGGCACGGCGCCGACCGGCCGGCGTTGCACAGCGCCGACGGGACCTGGAGCTACGGCGAGCTGCTGGCCCGCGCCAACCAGCTGGCGCACTACCTGCGCGACGACGCCGGCCTGGTGCCCGGCCAGCGGGTGCTGCTGCGCGGGCCGAACAACCCTTGGCTGGTGGCCTGCTGGTTCGCCGTGCTCAAGGCCGGCGGCGTGATGGTGCTCACCGTGCCGATGCTGCGCAGCGGTGAGATCACGCCGCTGATCGAGCTGACCCGGGCGGGTCTGGCGGTGTGCGACGCCCGGTTCACCCAGGACCTGGTGCCGGCGGTCACCGCGGCCGGCATCCCGATGCTGACCTTCGGCGGCGGTGGGCCCGACGATCTGGTCGAACTGTGTGCCGGAAAGCCGACCACGTTCGACAACGTCGACACCGCCGCCGACGACGTGGCGCTGCTGGCACCCACCTCCGGCACCACCGGAATCCCCAAGGCGACCATGCACTTCCACCGCGACGTGCTGGCCATCGCCGACACCTTCGGCAAGCACCTGGTGGCCGGCCGGCCGGACGACGTCTTCACCGGCACTCCCCCGCTGGCCTTCACCTTCGGCCTGGGCGGCCTGCTGATCTTCCCGCTGCGGATCGGTGCCTCGGCGCTGCTGATCGAACGGGCCACCCCGACCGAGCTCGCCGAGGCCGTCGAGCGGCACGGCGCCACCGTGCTGTTCACCGCGCCGACCGCGTACCGGGCGATCCTGCGCGCCGGCCAGCAGCATCGGCTGGCAGGAGTCAGGCGTGCGGTGTCGGCCGGCGAGCACCTGCCCAAGCCGGTCTGGCAGGAGCTCTTCGACAAGACCGGCATCCGGCTCATCGACGGCATCGGCAGCACCGAGATGCTGCACGTGTTCATCTCGGCCGCCGACGACGACATCCGGCCCGGCGCCACCGGCAAGGCGGTGCCCGGCTACCGCGCCGCGGTGCTCGACGCCGACGGCAATCCGGCCCCGGACGGCACCGCCGGCCGGCTGGCGGTGATCGGCCCGACCGGCTGCCGGTACCTGGCCGATCCGCGCCAGGCGGTCTACGTCCAGCACCGGTGGAACGTCACCGGCGACACCTACGTTCGCGACGCCGACGGCTACTTCTGGTACCAGGCCCGCAGCGACGACATGATCGTCTCCTCCGGCTACAACATCGCGGCCCCCGAGGTGGAACGGGCGCTGGAGCAGCACCCGGACGTGGTGGAGTGCGCGGTGGTGGGCCGGCCCGACCCGGAACGCGGCCACACCGTGCACGCCGTGGTGGTGCTGCGCGAGGGCGCGGCCGCCGACGCCGCCAAGGTCAGCGAGCTGCAGGACTTCGCCAAGCAGACCATCGCCCCATACAAGTACCCCCGGTCCATCGAATTCGTCCCGGCGCTACCGCGCACCTCGACCGGCAAGGTCCAACGCTTCCGGCTCCGCGAGCCGGAAGCCGCGCGCTAGCGCCGGGGTGGCCGCGCCGGCCGGCAAACAGGGTCCGGCCGGCGCGGCTCCCGCACGGTGACGGCACTCGCGGCCCGGAAGCAGGAAGGAAGCCAGCATGCGTATCGCGGTTCTCGGCGGCGGCCCGGGTGGGCTGTACTTCGCCGCGCTGGCCAAGGCACTCGACCCGGCCACCGAGATCCGGGTGTGGGAGCGCAATGCGGCCGAAGACACCTTCGGCTTCGGCGTGGTGTTCTCCGACGAGACGCTCGGCGGCATCGAGCACGCCGACCCGGTGATCTACGCCCGGATGGCCGAGCAGTTCGCCCGCTGGGACGACATCGACATCCACTACCGCGGCACCCTCACCACGGTCGGCGGCCAGGGCTTTGCCGCGATGAGCCGCAAGAAGCTGCTGCAGCTGCTGCAGGAACGCTGCGCCGAACTCGGCGTACAGGTGTCGTTCCGCACCGAGGCCCCGGACGTCGACACGCTCAGCGCCGACTACGACCTGGTGCTGGCCTGCGACGGCGCCAACTCGGCCGTCCGCACCAAGTACGCCGACGTCTTCGGGCCGTCCCTGGAGCTCGGCCACAACAAGTACATGTGGCTGGGCACCGACCTGGTCTTCGAGGCGTTCAAGTTCTACATCCTCCCCACCCCGTACGGGGTGATGCAGGTGCACGGCTATCCCTACGACGCCACCGGCAGCACCTTCATCCTCGAGATGCACGACGAGGTCTGGCGGCGCGCCGGCTTCGCCGAGTCGGCGTCGGAGGTGTTCCCGCCGGGCGTGAGCGACGAGAAGTCGGTGGCCAGGATCCAGGAGCTGATCGGCGACCTGCTGCAGGGCAGGAAGATTTTGGTCAACAACTCCAAGTGGCAGACCTTCTCCACCATCACCAACGCCAGCTGGCGCAACGGCAATGTGGTGCTGCTCGGCGACGCCGCGCACACCGCGCACTTCTCGATCGGCTCGGGCACCAAGCTGGCGATGGAGGACGCGCTGGCGCTGGCCGCCTGCCTGCACGAGCACCCGGACGTGCCGTCGGCGCTGGCCGCCTACGAGGCCGAGCGCCGCCCGGTGGTGCTGTCCACCCAGCGGGCGGCCCGGGCCAGCCTGGACTGGTTCGAGAGCATCGGCCACTACGTCGAGCAGCCGCCGGAGCAGTTCGCGTTCAACATCGTCACCCGCAGCCGCCGGATCACCTACGACAACCTGCGGCTGCGCGACCCGGAGTTCGTGGCCGGCATGGATGCCTGGTACGCCGGCTACGAGGCCGCCCGCGGGGTGCTGCCGGACACGTCCGGGGAGTCCGACGCCAGTCCCGCCCGGCCGCCGATGTTCCACCCCTACCGGCTCGGCCGGCTGGAGCTGAAGAACCGGGTGGTGGTCTCGCCGATGGACATGTACTCGGCCGCCGACGGCATGCCGACCGATTTCCACCTGGTGCACCTGGGCTCGCGTGCCCTGGGCGGCGCCGGGCTGGTGATGACCGAGATGGTGTGCGTGTCGCCGACCGGCCGGATCACCCCGGGGTGCGCCGGCATCTACACCGCCGAGCAGGAGCAGGCCTGGGCCCGGGTGGTGGACTTCACGCACAGCCGGAGCACCGCCAAGATCGGCATCCAGCTGGGCCACTCGGGTCGCAAGGGTTCCACCCGGCTGATGTGGGAGGGCATCGACGAGCCGCTGCCGGACGGCAACTGGCAGACCGTTGGGCCGTCGGCGGTGCCGTACTCGCCGGCCAACCCGGCCCCGCGCGAGCTCAGCCGGGCCGAGATGGACGAGATCACCTCCGACTTCGTGGCCTGCACCCGGGCCGCTGCCCGGGCCGGCTTCGACCTGCTCGAACTGCACTGCGCACACGGCTACCTGCTCTCGTCGTTCCTGTCGCCCCTGTCGAACCTGCGCACCGACCGCTACGGCGGCGAGCTGGGCAATCGGCTGCGTTACCCACTCGAGGTGTTCGACGCGGTCCGGGCGGCGTGGCCGGCCGAGCGGCCGGTCAGCGTGCGGATCTCGGCCACCGACTGGTACGAGGGCGGCAACGACGTCGAGGCTGCGGTGCAGATCGCCCGGGCGTTCGCCGAGCACGGCGCCGACGCCATCCACGTCTCGACCGGCCAGGTGGTCAAGGACGAGAAGCCGGCCTACGGGCGCAGCTACCAGACCCCGTACGCCGACCGGATCCGCAACGACATCGGCACCCGCTACGGCGTCACGGTGATCGCGGTGGGCGCGATCTCCTCCTACGACGACGTGAACTCGGTGCTGCTGGCCGGCCGGGCCGACCTGGTCGCGGTCGGCCGGCCACACCTGTACGACCCGCACTGGACGCTGCACGCGGCCGCCGAGCAGGACTACACCGGGCCGGGCGCGGAGTGGCCGGCGCAGTACCGGGCCGGCTCGCGCCGGCCGCCGACCGGGCGCACCGACGGACCGCGGCCCCGGCTGACGCTGCTGCGCGAGCCGGACTCCGGCACCCGGCACGACCGCTGGCGTCCCGGCCGCTGAGGGTCGGCCAGCGGCGGCCGGGTCGGGCGCCGCGGGTGGCCGGCCGGCCCGGGACCGCGCGGTCAGCGTCCGGGTGCCGACGAGCGGAACCGGAACGGTGCGGCGCAGGATCACCGCCACGGTGCCGCTGCGACCGGACGGATCGAGCCGGGCGGCACAGGAGACCAGCGTGGTGGCATTGGCGGCGGCGATCCGGGACGCGGCGACGCACGGCTGATCCGTCCTGCCGATCTGTTGCGCCGCCGCCAGCGCGGCCAGGTCCGCCGCCCGCTCCAGCCGGTGCCGGGCCAGCACCGCCGCGCCCCGGGTAACGGAGATGCCGGCAATGGCAATGACCACTGCGCCGAAGCCGAGCACCCAGATAGTCGCCGCGCCCCGGTCCGAACGCGGGCTCACCATGCGGCACCGGGTTCGGTGGCGACCACCGCGGTCTCGGTGATCGTGACCCGGGGCAGCCAGCTCACCGGATGCAGCGCCATCCGGACGGTGACCCGAGTGTCCGACGCCGACGATGCCGTGCTGAGCGCCACCGGAGCGCCCGCCGCGGACCGGGCACGGGCGGCGGCTGCCGGATCACCTCGGGCCACCGCGCGGGCCGCCTCACCGGCCGCGTCCGCGCACCGGAGCCGGGCCTGTCCGACCCCGACCGTGGCCACTCCCACCATGGCGAGCAGGACCAGCACCGGCAGGGTCATCGCCGTCTCCGCGGTGACCATGCCGGCGTCCGACCCTGGCCGGAAAGGGCTCACAGCGAGACGTTCAACGCCGAGGTGACGATGTGCGACAGTGCCGTCTGCACCGCCGAGCTGTGCACCACCTTGAACAGCACCGCGGCGAACGCGACCGCGGCCACCGTGCCCACCGCGTACTCAGCGGTCGCCATCCCGGCCTCGCCGCTGAGCTGCTGGACCCGGGCCCGTGCTCGCCGGTAGATCTTTCCCATGATCTGCATGCCTTTGCTCCTTCTCCTCGGTCCTCGAAGTGAGGCGTGGAAACGAGCCTGGCAGCAGGGGAACAGCGGATCGAGGGCTCAGCCGAAACTGTGGACAACCCCGCCGCCTGTGGAGAACGTCGTTGCAGTGTAAGGAGAATCAGCTAGGACAGCGGTTTTTCTGGTGCAGCCGCAAGCCGTCAGCCGGCCGACGCCGCACCAGACGGTCCGGTAGAACGCAGCCATTCGGAAAAGGTTTCACTGCCCCGGGTGTAGTCGCCGGCCGGCAACAATCCGCCGCCGGCAGCCGCGGCCCCACCAGGAATCCGGATACCCAGCACCACCCGCCGCTGGTTGCGTGCCCGCACCAGTTGACGGACCAGTTCGACCAGCTCGTGCACCTGTGGCCCGGCGATCTCGGGTGCCCTGCCGGCGGCCGGGCCCAGTGCCAGCTCGACCAATCGGGCGGCCACCTCCCGGGCGGCAACCGGCTGCACCCGCATCCGCGGCACCGGCACCAGCGGCCCGGGGCTGCGGGCGAGCAGCTGCTCGGCGAACTCGTGGAACTGGGTCGCCCGCAGCACCGTCCACGGAACCCGGCCGGCACTGATCAGGTCCTCCTGGCGGAGCTTGCCCGCGTAGTAGCCCCAGCCGACCCGGTCGACGCCCACGATGGACAGCGCAACATGGTGCCGCACGCCGGCCCGGGCACCGGCGGCCAGCAACTGGCTGGTGGCGGCGGTGAAGAACTGGACCGAGCGCTTCCTCGACAGGGTGGTCACGTTGCTGACGTCGATGACCACCTCGACGCCGGCCAGCGCGGCGTCCAGGCCGGCACCGGTCGTGAGGTTCACACCTCGTGAGCGGGCCAGCACCACCGGCTCGTGCCCGGCCTGCTCGACCAGCGACACCACGTGCCGCCCGATCAGGCCGGTGCCGCCGGCCGCCGCGATCCGCATGACCGCTATCTAACGCCGCCCTGTCCGGACGGCTCAGCCGGGTACGCCGGCGAACACCTCCCCGGTCACACCCAGCACTACCGGCAGCACGCCGAGGCAGACGAAGGCCGGCAGGAAGCACAGGCCCAGCGGCAGCAGTGACCAGACGCCGACCCGTTCCGCCCTGGCCAGTGCCTCGGCCTGGGCGGCGGCCCGCAGCTCGGTGGCCACCGTTGCCAGCGCCTGCGCCAGCCGGGCGCCGCTGCTCGCGCACCTGCTGCCGCACTCGGCGACCGTGCCGTAACCAGGCACCGGGCGCAGCACCTGCCATGCCTGCGCCGGCTCGCTGCCCAGCTGCAGCAACCGGCCTACTCGGCCCAGTGGTTCGACGGCCCGCCGCAGGTCGTCGGTGCCGTGCTCGACCACCGCTGCCGCCACCCTCTCGATGGCCAGCTGCGGCGGCGACCCGGCCGCCAGGGCACCGGCCAGCAGGTCCACCACGAAGGCCACCGAGCGCGGATCGGCCGGCCGGCGCGCGTTCCTGGCCTGCCATCGGCTGGTGGCCAGCCAGGCGGCCGCGGCCAGCGGCAACGCCAGCACCGTGCCGGAGGAGCCGGCCAGCACCGCCAGGACGACCGTCGCCGCGGCAGCCACCGCCGGCAGGGCCGGTCCTGGGACGGCCGCCGGGCGGGCAGCTCCCCGGCCCACCGCCGTGCGGCTACGGTGCCGGGCCGGCGCCCTGGCCGGCCGGGCCGGCAGGAGCAGCAGCGCGAGGCCCAGCCACACCGCGCCGGCCGTCATGACCGCGTCCCGGCCAGCGCCCGTCGGCTCAGGGCCAGCGTCCACGCCAGCCCGGCCAGTTCGAGCGCCAGCCCTACTCCCAGCGCGAGCCGGCCGGCGCCGGTGTGCAGCAGCACCCGCTGTGGCCGGGCGCCCATCGCGCTGCCCATGGCCATGCCGAGAACCGGCAGGCCAGCCAGTAGCAACGCCGAGCTGCGCGGGCCGGCCAGAGCCGTCCGTACCGCTCGCGAGGTCCGCTGGTCGGCAACCAGCTCGGCATGCACGCCGGCCAGCGAGGGAGCCAGCGGAGCTCCGTTGCGGCCGGCCAGATCGCAGGCGACGGCCAGCGCTGCCAGCCGCGGCTCGGCGGTCAGTGCCGGGGCGACCTCCCGGCCGTCCCAGGCCAGTGCCGCCGCGTGGGCCAGCGCGGTCCGGAACCGCCCGGGCAGCGCCGCGGCGGCGGCGAACGCTGCCGCGATGGTCGCCCCGGCGGCGTACTCGTCGCGCAGCACGGTGACGATGGCGGCCAGTTCGGCCCGGCAGTGCTCGCCCTTCCGCCCGGCAACCAGCACCCGGTTCCATCCGGCAGGCAGCAGGCGGGTCGATGCCGCGGGGCCGGGCGGTGCGTCCGGCGCCGGCTGGTTCCCCCGGCCGGCAAGCCAGGCCAACCGTCGCACCGCCAGCGCCGGGGCCGGTGCCAGCAGCAGGGCGAACCCGAGCAGCGCGAGGGTCAACCCGGGCACGGCACGACTCCGGTCAGCATGGCGGGCACCGCAACCTCGGCCGCCTCCAGCAGCGTGCGCAGCTGCCCGGCTGCCGGTCCCAGGCCAGCTGATCTGGTCCAGGCCAGGCCGGGTTCGGCCAGGACCGGCCCGGCAGGCCATACCGCCAGCTGCTCCACCCGGCGCCGGCCGTCCCGGTCGCGGCGGACGTGCACCAGCACGTCCAGCGCGCTCGCCGCCTGGGTCGCGAGGGCGTCGGCCGGCATGCCACCCAAGGCGGCCAACGCGACCAGCCGGGCCGCCACGTCGCCGACCGAGTTCGCGTGCACGGTGGCGGCACCTCCGGCGTGGCCGGTGTTCAGCGCGGCCAGCAGCTCCACGATCTCAGCACCCCGGAACTCTCCCACCACCAAACGGTCCGCCCGCATCCGCAGGGCCTGCCGCACCAGCTCCCGCAGCTCGACGGCACCGGCTCCCTCGACGTTCGCCGGCCGGGCCAGCAGAGCCACCACGTGCGGGTGCCGCACCACGAGTTCGGCGGTGTCCTCGACGGTGACGATCCGCTCGGTGGAGCCGACCGTGGCCAGCAATGCCGCCAGCAGGGTCGTCTTCCCGCTGCCGGTGCCGCCGCTGATCAGCAAGGTCAGCCGGGCCTGCACCAGCGCGGCCAGCAGGTCGGCCAGCTCGCCGGGCATCGCGCCGAGGGCGACGAGTTCGGGCAGCGCCAGGCTGCGCCGGGCCAACACCCGCAGCGACAGCGTCGGATGCGCCACCAGTGGCGGCAGGATGGCATGCAGCCGGGTGCCGTCCGGCAGCACCGCGTCGACGAACGGAGCGGCATCGTCGAGCCGCCGGCCGGCCTGGGCGGCCAACCGGGTGGCCAGCCGGCGCACCGCCGCGTCGGAGTCGAACCGGACCGGGGTCCGTTCCAGGCCGCCACCCCGGTCCAGCCAGACCTGGTCCGGGGCGTTGACCAGTACGTCGGTGACGCCGGGAGCAGCCAGCAGCTCCTCCAGCGGACCGGCACCGGTCAGCTCGGCGGCAAGCTGGCCGGACAGTTCCGAGCGGCCGGCCGAATCCAGCAGCAGGGCCGACTCCTGGCCGGCCACCTCGCCGAGGTCGAGTAGGGCGGCTCCGGTGGCCAACCGGTGCCGCACCCGCTCCAGCAGGTCGCTCATGCCGTCACCGGCTCGCGGCGCACCTGCTCATCGCCGTGACCCGTGCTCATGCTGCCTCCCCCGGCCGGGCGGCCGCCCGGGCCGTGCGGGCCTGCCGCAGCACCGCCTCGGCAACCTGGCCGGTGCGCCGGCGGACCCGGCGTGGGTCCAGCCCGCCCGGATGCCGGCTGGCCGGGTCATAGCCCAGCTCCCCCAGCACCGGCAGGCCCAGCAGGGCCGCGATCCGGTCGGCCGGCAGGCTGGCCGCCGAGCCCCTGACCACCAGTCCGGCCCGGGCCGGGTCCAGCGCGCCGGCTATGGCGGCGCCGGCGGTCACCGCCCGCACCTCGGCAGGAGTCACCAGCACTGCCAGGTCGCAGCTGTCCAGCGCCGCCGTCCGGACCGGCGAGGACCAGCGGGCCAGGTCGAGCAGCACCGGGCCGGCCGACGCGGCGGCGGTAGCGATCCGCACCAGCGCGTCCGGGTCCAGGGCCGGCGGGTCGTCGACGGCGAGCACCGACACCTGGTGCCAGCGCGGCAGGCAGTCGCGCAGCACCGCCGGGTCCAGGCTGCCGCCCCGCAACCGGACCTGGCCCCACCGCGAGCCGGGTGCCCGTTCGCAGCCCAGCAGCACGTCGAGGCCGCCACCCACCGGATCGCAGTCGATCAGGAACGCCGTGCCCAGCTCGGCCGCGGCCCGGGCGGCGAGCACGGCTGCGAACACGCTGGCGCCGGCACCGCCGCACCCACCGAGCACGCCGATTCTCGGATGCGCTGTCATGCCACCACCCTGGCCGGCCGACCGGGCGCGTGGGCGGCTCCACCGAGATCTGTGGACAGCCACTTCGGTCATCCACAGCCGGGCCTGGCAGCGGCACGCTCGCAGCTGCGCTGGCTATTCTCGCGGGCATGGCTAGCTCAGCGGCGTTCTTCGACCTGGACAAGACGATCATCGCCAAGTCCAGCACGCTGGCGTTCGGGCGCTCCTTCTACCAGGGCGGCCTGATCAACCGGCGCGCGGTGCTGCGCAGCGCCTTCGCCCAGTTCGTCTTCGCTGCCTCCGGCGCCGACGAGGACCAGATGGACCGGATGCGCAAGTACCTGACCGCCATGTGCACCGGCTGGGACGTCCAGCAGATCCGTGACATCGTCAACGAGACGCTGCACCAGATCATCGACCCACTGGTCTACAACGAGGCCGTCGAGCTGATCGTCGAGCACAAGGCGGCCGGCCGGGACGTGGTGATCATCTCCTCCTCCGGCGACGAGGTGGTGCGCCCGATCGGCGAGATGGTGGGCGCCGACCACGTGATCGCCACCCGGATGGTGGTGCGCGAGGGCCGCTACACCGGCGAGATCGAGTACTACGCCTACGGCCGGCACAAGGCGGACGGGTTGCGGGAGCTGGCCGCCGAGCGCGGCTACGACCTGGCCGACAGCTACGCCTACTCCGACTCGATCACCGACGTCCCGATGCTGGAGGCCGTCGGGCACCCGTACGTGGTCAATGCCGACAAGGCGCTGCGCAAGGTGGCCGCCGAACGCCAGTGGCCGGCGCTGACGTTCACCAACGCGGTGCCGCTGCGGGAGCGGCTGGCCAGCCTCAAGGCACCGCAACCCGCTACCAGCGCGGTGGTGGCCGCTGGTGCGGCGGGACTCGCCGCGCTGCTGTGGTACGGCCATTCCCGCAGGTCGAACCGCGCCTGAGACCAGGCCGGCCAGGCGAGCGGCACCATCCTCCATCTCGGACCGAACTCTTGCACTGTAAGGGCATTCGGGAGTACGAATGCACTACGGAGTCCTCGAGTGGCTATGGCGGTCCGCCCCCACCAGTCGCGGATTCCGCCAGTGGGCAACTGGGTACCCACGCGGCGACAGAGCCACGCCAACGGCTGTCGACGCGGACCGTCACC
>NZ_DATINC010000121.1:0-3690 GCF_035474675.1 Jatrophihabitans sp.
GCAGCACCGCACCGATCTCGAGCCGGCCGGGGCTGGTGATCTCGGGCAGCCGGTCACCGGCCGCCCGGTTGCCGACCTGGTCGTGGTCCTGCAGGAACACCACGAACCGCCAGCCCGGGGTGTGCTCGCGGTCCACCGGCCTGCCGTGGTTGCGGCCGCGGAAGGAGGAGTAGCTGCCGTCGTGGAAGAACGCCCGCGTGAACACCTTGGCCAGGCACTCCAGCGAGCCGAAGTCGGCGTAGTAGCCGTGCCGCTCGCCGGACAGCAGCGCGTGCAACGCGTGGTGCACGTCGTCGTCCCACTGGGCGTCCAGGCCGTAGCCGCCGTCCGGATCGTTGGAGTAATCACCTGTGCCGCGCGGGGTGATCAGCTTCGGGTCGTTGAGGTCGGACTCGGCGATCAGCGGCAGCGGCCGGCCCAGCTCTGCGCTGAGCTCGGCCACCTCGACGGCCAGCTGCTCCAGCAGGTGGGTCGGCGAGCTGTCCTGAAGGGCGTGCACCGCGTCCAGCCGCAGGCCGTCGATGTGGAAGTCCCGCAGCCACATCAGCGCGTTGTCCAGGATGTAGCGGCGGACCTCCGCGCTGCCCTCGCCGTCCAGGTTGACCAGGTCGCCCCAGGTGTTGCGCCCGCTCTTGAGGTACGGGCCGAACCGGGGCAGGTAGTTGCCGCTCGGGCCCAGGTGGTTGTAGACCACGTCTAGGATCACCGCCAGGCCCCGGCCGTGGCAGGCTTCGACGAACCGCTTGAGGGCGTCCGGGCCGCCGTACGGCTCGTGCACGGCGTACCAGGCGACCCCGTCGTAGCCCCAGTTCCAGGTGCCGTTGACGCCGTTGACCGGCAGCAGCTCCACGTGGCTGATGCCCAAGTTCACCAGGTGGTCCAGCCGCTCGATCGCCGAGTCCAGGGTGGCGCCTGGGGTGAAGGTGCCGATGTGCAGCTCGTAGATCACCGCACCGGCCAGCTCCCGGCCGGTCCAGCCGGCGTCCTGCCAGCGGTAGCCGGCGGAGTCGTAGACCTCGGTCAGGCCGTGCACGCCGTCCGGCAGCCGCTGCGAGCGCGGGTCGGGCAGCGGGGTGTCGTCGTCGTCGAGCAGGTAGCCGTACCGGGTGCCCGGCGCCAGGTCGGTGTCCAGCTGCCACCAGCCCGGCCGGGTCTGGTCCGGCAGCAGTTCGGAGGTCCGGCCGGAGCCAGTGCCGATGACCGCCCGGACCTGGCCTGCCTGCGGTGCCCACACTGCGGGTCGCATCCTCGTCCTCGCCTCGCGTTCGTGCCTCGGTGCTTTGCGAAGGCCTGGCTGTTCAGGCCGAAATGGTGCTCGGTGTGCCCGGCTGGCCGGGCGGGTGCCGTCCTCAGTCGGTGCGGGTCAGGAACGCCACCGGGTAGCGGCGCAGCAGGTCGGCCAGCCGGGCCCGCCCGGAGTGCTGCTCGCCGGTCAGCTGGTCGACGTAGCGGCCTGCCGGCAGCTCCAGCCCGGTGTCCCGCCAGCCGCCGGCCCGCCGCAACCCGACCGGCAGCCGGGTGGCCACCGCCACCGCGCCGCCGCGGTCGAAGGCGACGGCATGCTCGGCCGCGGGCCCGGTGACGGGCAGCGGGGTGTAGCTGGTGAACCGCTCGGGGTGCTCGCGCCGCTCGCGCAGCACCCGGCTGGTCAGCCAGAGCTTGGCGGCGCCGGTGGCCTCCAGCGGCGGCGGACCGTCGAAGCCGGCCAGCAGCTGCCGGCGCAGCTCGAAGTCCACCGGCCGCCGGTTGTCCGGGTCGACGAGGGAGTAGTCGTAGAGCTCGCTGCCCTGGTAGACGTCCGGCACGCCGGGCATGGCCAGCTGGACAAGCTTCTGGGACAGGCTGTTCGACCAGCCGTCCGGGGTGATCTCGGTGATCAGCTCGTCCAGCAGGCTGTGGATTTCTGCGTCGTCGTAGGCCCGGTCCACCGCCCGGTGCACCGCGGCTTCGAAACCGGCGTCCGGATCCCGCCAGCCGGTGCCCTCGGCCGCCTCGCGCATCGCCTTCTCGGCGTAGGCGTGCATCCGGTCGGAGGAGATCCAGCCGGCCCCGGCGAAGCTCTGCCACAGCAGGTAGCCGAAGGCCCTGGACGGGATGGGCGCGGCGGCCAGCAGCCGCTCGGCGGTGCCGTACCACCGCTCGCCGAGCTCGGCCAGCACCGCCAGCCGGGCTCGGACGTCCTCGCTGCGCTTGGTGTCGTGGGTGGACAGCGTGGTCATCGACTCCGGCAGCAGCTGCTGGCGCTGCAGCTGGGCGGCATGGAACTCGGCCGGGGTGCTGCCGAAGCCGCCCGGGTCCCCGCCCACCTCGTTGAGCCCCACCGCCCGGTTGTAGCGGTAGTAGGCGGTGTCCTCGACGCCCTTGGCCATGATCGCGCCGGTCGCCTGCTCGAACCGGATGCTGATCTCGGTGCCGGCATCGGACAGCAGCGGCAGCAGGTTGGTGATGGCCCCGCGAAGCTCAGGACGCCGGCTGGCAGCCAGCTCGGCGGCCGCGTCGAGCTGTTCGGCGCCGATCGGGTGGTAGGAGCGGTAGACCCCGAAGCCGACGGCCAGCTCGGTCAAGGCCTGTGCCACGTCCTCGTCGCTGTGGGGAAGCACGGGCTGGGCGTGCCGGACGGCGCGGGTGATCCGCAGGATCTCGGCGTGCAGGATGGTGTCGGCGACCATCCGCTTGCCCTGCTCCACGTGGTCGGCCCAGGTCCGCCGGTCGCCGGTCAGCTCGGCGTAGCGGCGGCTGACCTCGGCCTCGGCCGCCGGGTCGTAGAGCAGGGTGTTCACCTCGGCCAGCGCGTCGTAGCCGGTGGTGCCGGCGACCGGCCAGCCGGCCGGCAGCCGCTCGCCGGGTTCGGTGATCTTCTCCACGGTGATCCAGCAGTCCGGCGCGGCGGCGGCCAACCGGTCCAGGTAACCGGCCGGGTCGGCCAGGCCGTCCGGGTGGTCGATCCGGATGCCCTGGACGTCCCCGGCGGCCACCCAGCGCAGGATCTCGGCGTGGCTGGCGTCGAACACCGCCGGGTCCTCGACCCGGATTCCGGCCAGCTCGGTGACGGCGAAGAACCGGCGGTAGTTCTGCTCGTCGTCCGCGCGCCGGTAGCCGATCAGCTGGTAGTGCTGGCGGGCATGCACGTCGGCCGCGCCGTCGCCGGGCTTGACGGTGCCCTCGGCGATCGGGAACCGGTGCTCGAAGTAGCGCAGCTCGGCACTGGGTCCGGTGACGTCCAGGCTGAGCTGGTCGTCGCTGGCGTCATCGCCGAGCACCGGCAGCTTGATCCGGCCGTCGCCGGCCTTCCAGTCGACGTCGAACCAGGCCGCGTACTGCGAGTCCGGGCCGTCGCGCAGCAGCTGCCACCACGTCTCGTTCTGCGCGGCGTCGGCCACTCCCATGTGGTTGGGGACGATGTCCACCACGGTCTGCAGGCCCAGCTCCCGCGCGGTCGCGGCGAGCGCCAGCCGGCCTTGCTCGCCGCCGCGCTCGGGGTCGACCTGGCGGTGGCTGGTGATGTCGTAGCCGTGGTCCGAGCCCGAGGTGGCCTGCAGGATCGGGGACAGGTAGATCGCCGAGACGCCCAGCGCCTGCAGGTAGTCGGCAAGCTCGGCCGCGGCCGACAGCGGGAACCGTCCCCGGATCTGCAGGCGGTAGGTGGAGCTGGGGACGGTGGCGTCCGAGGTCATTCGCCCAGGCTCCGCA
>NZ_DATINC010000122.1:0-16798 GCF_035474675.1 Jatrophihabitans sp.
CTCGCTCGAGCCCCGCACCGCGCGGACGGCCTCGACAGGCCTGCCCGCGGTGGGTCGATGAGGCATGGCTACCTTCCAGAGGGCCGAGCCCATGGGTAGGGCGTTGCCCTCCAGGGCCGCTGATGGCGTACAACGGAGCCGCCTTAGGGAATCGAACCCTAGACCTTCTCATTACGAGTGAGACGCTCTGCCGACTGAGCTAAGGCGGCGCACGGCGAACCGCGACGGTCGCAGTCTAGCGGGTCCGGAGGCGACGCCCACAACCAAGGCCGCCCGCACCAGCACCCTCAGGCCACGCCAGCCCGGCCGCAGAACTCCCACAGGATGCCCACAGGATTGCCACAGCCGGCGGCTAGGCCGGCCACGCATCCTGCCGAGGTGACTACCACCAGCGTCCCGCGCCCCTCATCCCTGCTGCGTACCGACGGCACCCCGGTCCGGGTACTGGTCGTCGACGACGAGCCCAACCTCGCCGACCTGCTCACCATGGCCCTGCGCTACGAGGGCTGGGACATCCGGGCCGCCCACGACGGCCTGACCGCCGTGCGCACCGCCCGGGAGTTCAAGCCGGACGCGGTGGTGCTCGACGTGATGCTGCCCGACCTCAACGGCCTGGAGGTGCTGCGCCGGCTGCGCGACGACGCGCCGAACCTGCCGGTGCTGTTCCTGACCGCCAAGGACGCGGTGGAGGACCGGATCGCCGGGCTCACCGCCGGCGGCGACGACTACGTCACCAAGCCGTTCAGCCTGGAGGAGGTGGTGGCCCGGGTCCGCGGCCTGATGCGGCGCACCTCGATCGCCGCCGCGCACAGCGGCTCGGTGCTCACCGTCGGCGACCTGACCCTGGACGAGGAGAGCCACGAGGTGATGCGGAACGGCGAGGAGATCTCGCTGACCGCCACCGAGTTCGAGCTGCTGCGCTACCTGATGCGCAACTCCCGCCGGGTGCTGTCCAAGGCCCAGATCCTGGACCGGGTGTGGAACTACGACTTCGGCGGCCAGGCCAACGTGGTCGAGATCTACATCTCCTACCTGCGCAAGAAGATCGACGCCGGCCGGGATCCGATGATCCACACCCTGCGCGGCGTCGGCTACGTGCTGCGTCCCGCCGGCTGAGGTGACTGTCCACCCGCGCCGGCTCCCCCCGTTGCGCGACTGGTCGTTGCGGGCCCGGTTGATCGCCAGCTTCCTGGGCCTGCTGATCGTGTTGTGCGCCGGCATCGGCTTCTTCACCGAGGTGGCGCTGAGCCGGTCGCTGACCAACCAGCTCGACAAGCAACTGGTCGCCGCCGGCGGCATGTCGGCCCGCGACGCCGGCCACCAGCGCTTCGGTCCCGACTCACCGCGGGACGACGACCCGGGCCGCTACCTGCTGCCGCCGGGCAACCCGATCGGCAGCATCGGTGCGGTGATCCAGGGCGGCACGGTAGAAGCCTCCGCCCTGCAGGACGGCAGCAACACCCGGCCGGCGCTGAGCACCGCCGTGCAGCAACGGCTGCTCACCCTGCCCGCCGACGGCCGGCCGCACTCGGTGGAGCTGCCCGGCCTGGGCGACTATCGTGTCCTCGCCAGGACCATGCCGGACGGCGACGTGCTGATCTCCGGCTTCTCGCTCTCCGAGGTCTCCAGCACGCTGGCCGACCTCACCCTGGCCATCACCGCGCTGGCGCTGCTGGGCGTCGTCATCGCAGGCCTGGTCGGCACCCTGATCGTGCGGCTGGCGCTGCGGCCGCTGCAACGGGTCACCGCCACCGCCAGCCGGGTCGCCGAACTTCCCCTGGACGAGGGCGAGGTGGCACTCGCCGAACGGGTGCCCGACCCCAACCCGCACACCGAGGTGGGCCAGGTCGGGGTGGCGCTGAACCGGATGCTGGAGAACGTCAACGAGGCGCTCAACGCCCGGCACCGCAGCGAGACCCGGGTACGGCAGTTCGTCGCCGACGCCAGCCACGAGCTGCGCACCCCGCTGGCCTCGATCCGCGGCTACGCCGAGCTGACCCGGCGCAGCCGCGACGCCGCGCCGCCGGACATCGCGCACGCCATGAGCCGGGTGGAGTCCGAGGCCGGCCGGATGACCGCCCTGGTGGACGACCTGCTGCTGCTCGCCCGACTGGACGCCGGCCGGCCGCTGGAGTCGGCCGAGGTGGACCTGACCCGGCTCGCGGTGGACGCCACCAGCGACGCGCACGCCGCCGGCCCGCGGCACCACTGGCAGCTGGCCGTCCCGGTCGAGCCGGTGGTGGTGCTCGGCGACGCGCCGCGGCTGCACCAGGTCGTCACCAACCTGCTGGCCAATGCCCGCACCCACACCCCGCCGGGTACCACGGTCCGGATTTCGCTGTCCCGGCAAGCCAATCTGGCGGTGCTGGCGGTGCACGACGACGGGCCCGGCATCCCGGCCGAGCTGATGCCCGACATCTTCGAGCGGTTCTCCCGCGGCGAGCAGTCCCGGTCCCGCGCCGCCGGCAGTACCGGGCTGGGGCTGGCCATCGTGGCGGCGGTGGTGGCCGCCCACCACGGCCGGATCGTGGTGCACAGCAGCCCTGGCGACACCGTGTTCACCGTCGAGCTGCCGATCCATGGGATAAGTCCAGTCGGTTCACAGACTGCGGCAAGCTTGGCTGGAAACCCTGTCTGACATGACCGCACCTACCTATCTCGCACCCGCCCCGCCGGCCCCGGGTGCCTCGCAGTTCGCCCCGCCCGTCCGGCGGCCCAACCGGATCGCCACCGTGATGCGCGGCCGGATCGGCGACCCGGCCTGGGTCCGGCCCTCGGTGCTCGTCCTGCTGGCGGCGACCGCGCTGCTGTACCTGTGGGGCCTCGGAGCGTCCGGCTGGGCCAACTCGTTCTACTCGGCGGCCGCCCAGGCGGGCTCGGCCAGCTGGAAGGCGCTGTTCTTCGGATCCTCCGACGCCGCCAACTCGATCACCGTCGACAAGCCGCCCGCCGCGCTGTGGATCATGGCGCTGTCGGTGCGGATCTTCGGGCTGAGCTCGTGGAGCCTGCTCGTTCCGCAGGCCCTGGAAGGGGTGGCCGCGGTCGGCCTGCTGTACCTGACGGTGCGCCGCACCTCGGGCCCGGCCGCCGGCCTGATCGCCGGCGCGGTGCTGGCCACCAGCCCGGTCGCCGCGCTGATGTTCCGCTTCAACAACCCGGACGCGCTGCTGGTGCTGCTGATGGTGGCCGGCGCGTACTGCCTGGTCCGGGCGCTGGAAACCGCGTCGACGAAGTGGTTGCTGCTGGTGGGGGTGCTGACCGGTTTCGGCTTCCTCACCAAGATGCTGCAGGCCCTGCTGGTGGTGCCCGCGTTCGCGCTGGCCTACCTGGTGGCCGCGCCCAACCCGGTGCGGGCCCGGATCGGCCAGCTGCTGGCCGCCGGCGCCGCGCTGGTCGTCTCGGCCGGCTGGTGGATCGCGATCGTCACGCTGATCCCGGCCGCGGACCGGCCCTACATCGGCGGCTCGCAGAACAACTCGATCCTCGAGCTCACCCTCGGCTACAACGGCTTCGGCCGGCTGACCGGCAACGAGACAGGCAGCGTCGGCGGGGGCGGCGGCGGCACCGGACGGTGGGGCGCGACCGGCGCGCTGCGGCTGTTCGGCACCGACATGGGCACCCAGATCTCCTGGCTGCTGCCGTCCGCGCTGCTGCTGCTCGGCGCCGGCCTGTGGTTCACCCGGCGCACCCCGCGTACCGGCCTGTCCCGGGCCGCGCTGCTGATGTGGGGTGGCTGGCTGCTGGTCACCGGGCTGGTGTTCAGCTACGCCAAGGGCATCATCCACCCGTACTACACGGTGGCCCTCGCACCGGCGATCGGCGGCGTCATCGGGGTGGCCGCGGCGGTGCTGTGGCGGCATCGGGACCGGGTGGCCGCCAGCGCATTGCTGGCCGGCAGCGTGCTGCTGGCCGGGGTCTGGGAGTACCTGCTGCTCGACCGGACGCCGACCTGGCTGCCGTGGCTGCGCTACGCCGTGCTGATGGCCGCCGCCGGCAGCGCGCTGATGCTGCTGGTGGTCTCCCAGTTCACCCGCCGGGTGGCGCTGGCCGTGGTGGCCGTCGCGCTGGTCGCCTCGCTGGCCGCCCCCACCGCGTACGCGGTGTCGACGGCCCGGACGCCGCACACCGGCGCCATCCCGAGTGCCGGACCGGCCGGCGCCGGTGGCTTCGGCGGACCGGGTGGCGGGCCGGGTGGCCAGCGGTTCAACGGGCAGCGGCCGGGCGGCTTCCAGGCCGGTGGTGGCTTCACCCCGCCGGCCGGTGGCTTCGGTGGCGGACAGTTCCCAGGCGCGGCAGGCAGAAACCGTGCCGGCGGCGCGGGTGGCCTGCTCAACGCCAGCACCCCGTCCGCGGCGGTGGTGAACGCGCTGAAGGCGAACGCATCGGACTACACCTGGGTCGCGGCGGCGGTCGGTTCCAACAGCGCGGCCGGCTTCCAGTTGGCCACCGAGAAGCCGGTGATGGCGATCGGCGGCTTCAACGGCAGCGATCCGTCCCCCACCCTGGCCGAGTTCCAGGCGCTGGTGAATGCCGGCAGGATCCACTACTTCATCACCGGTGGCGGTTTCGGCGGCGGTGGCTTCGGAAACCAGAACGGCGGCAGCAACACCTCGTCGCAGATCTCGAGCTGGGTGCAGAGCAACTTCACCGCGGCCACCGTCGGCGGCACCACCCTCTACGACCTCACCCAGCCCACCGGCTGATCACCGGACGCATCCAGCTCACCCTTCTGCTGGACGGCCACCGCGCCTCGGACGCCCGGCACGCGTCCGGGGCACGGTGCTGCACAGGGGCGATTGCGGCTACCGGCTTGGCGAAGCAGACTGGCTGGATGAGTGGACAGATTCAGTTCTTCGTCGATGACGAAGCCAGGGAACAAACCTTCGAGGGGCGCGTCCCGGAGGTGGGAGAGGAGATTCAGCTCGACGACGTCCGGTACCGGGTACGGCAGGTGATCTACGCCTACTGGACGACGAGCGGCGCCAGGATGATGGCCAACGTCTACCTGGACGCCGCCGACAGTGACGAGGATGCCATCGCGCGGTCCGGCTGACCGAGGGCCGGCCGGACCCGATTCCAGCTCGGCCCAGCGACGGCGCTGTCGGGACGACGTCCGGCCAGCTGACAGCTCGCAGCACTCCCAGCAAGCGCACAGGCTCACCACAACGGTAGGCAAGCCAGCCGCCCGAGGCTGGTGCCATGACCTCGCTCGCCGCGCGCACTCCCCTTGCAGTCCAGCCGGAATCCGACCGGCTGACCCTGGACGTCACCATTCCGGTCTTCAACGAGGAGACCGACCTGGAGCCGTGCGTGCGGCGGTTGCATGCCCATCTGGCACAGCACTTCCCGTACCGGTTCCAGATCACCATCGCCGACAATGCCAGCACCGACTCCACCCCGCTGGTGGCCGCCCGGCTGAGCCGCGACCTGCCCGAGGTAAAGCACGTCCGGCTGGAGCAGAAGGGCCGTGGCCGGGCGCTGAGCGCGGTGTGGCTGGCCTCGCGGGCCGACGTGGTGGCCTACATGGACGTGGACCTGTCCACCGACCTCAACGCCCTGCTGCCGCTGGTCGCGCCGCTGATATCCGGGCACTCCGACGTCGCGATCGGCTCCCGGCTGTCCCGGCACAGCCGGGTGGTGCGCGGCACCAAGCGCGAGCTGATCTCCCGCTGCTACAACCTGATTCTGCACAGCACCCTGCTGACCCGGTTCTCCGACGCACAGTGCGGTTTCAAGGCGGTGCGTGCCGACGTCGCGCGCACGCTGCTGCCGCTGGTGCAGGACACCAGCTGGTTCTTCGACACCGAACTGCTGGTGCTGGCCGAACGCTGCGGGCTGCGGATCTCCGAGGTGCCGGTGGACTGGGTGGATGATCCCGACTCGCGGGTGGACATCGTCAGCACCGCGCTCGCCGACCTGCGCGGGGTGGCCCGGCTGGGCCGGGCACTGGCGACCGGGGCGTTGCCGCTGGCCGAGATCCGCACCCAGTTCGGCCGCCAGCCGCTGCCGGTCGCCGCGACGGCCGGGGTGGCGCCGGGACTGCTGCGCCAGGCCGTCCGGTTCGGTGCCGTCGGAGTGCTGAGCACGGTGGCCTACCTGCTGCTGTTCGCCTTCGGCCGAGGGGCGCTGGGAGCGCAGCTGGCCAATCTGGTGGCGCTGGCGGTGACGGCGGTGGGCAACACCGCGGTCAACCGGCGGTTCACCTTCGGCATCACCGGTACGGCAGGCGCCGGGCGGCACCAGCTGCAGGGCCTGGTGGTGTTCGGGCTGGGGCTCGCGTTGACCAGCGGTGCGCTGGCGGTGCTGCACGCGGTGAACTCCACGCCGCATCTGGGACTGGAGATCACCGTGCTGGTGCTGGCCAATCTGGCCGCGACCGTGCTGCGGTTCGTGCTGCTGCGCGAATGGGTGTTCGGCCGCGGTGCCAGGCAGGGAGCTGACTGAGGGAGCAATCAGTACTCAATGCCGAGTTCGTCAGCTACCTCTAGCACGAGCTTCGCTAGCGTAGGGTCAATGGTGTAAGTGGACCCGCGCTTCTCCCACGGCTTGTCGGTTACCCCCCTGGTGTTGCGTGCAGCGAAGCCGGCTGACGCCATAGACCCTGCGTACTCCGGTCCGGACATCCCTACGGCTTCTTGTACGACGCTCGCTTCCACGGCCGGCGCGTTCGCAGCTATAACTGCCGTGGCCTTCGCTGCCGTGTTCCTCATAGCCCGCATATACCTGCGCATCTTTGCCTTGTTCCAGCCCGCGGGGTACGAGGTGGGGAGTTCGATCGCTTCCTCTTCGGGTTCTTCTTCTTCGACTTCTGCTGCGGCTGCAGCGAAATCTTCGATGGTGTCGAACCCAAACACCCTAGCGATCTGCAAACCCACGACGGCGGGGTCGTCAGCTTCAGGGTCAACACTGATAGAGACGTGCATAACTATTACCTTTCGCTATTAGAAGCAACACTGTGCTGCTTCTCATAGCAAGATACTAACATCTGATTTCAGTGATAGCAAGTGTCTTCTATTAATGATTAGTAGTTACTTCGATTCGATTGCCCTCTCACGCCCCCAGTGCGTGACGAACGCACTAGGTGTGTTCGACCGGCCGCCAGGCCCGTGGAAGCTGATAACTACAGCACCTCAGCTGGGCAGCGGACCACTCGCCGGGATGCTGCCGTGTGGGCTGGCCTGCGCCGAGCCCACCGTTCCGTCGCCGTACTGCTGGTCGTGCGCCTTGCGCGAGGAGCACACCGAGGCCAGCGCGCAGACGGACCGCCGGCCGTCGGCGTTCATCCGCAGCACCACCGAATCGGTCGGCACCGAATGCCCCAGCACGGTGGCCTCGCCGTCCGGGGTGGACACGCACGAGCCGATCTCGGGCGCTCGGGAGTTGTAGTCCTGGTACAGCGGATGCTCGAACTTCAGGCAGCACATCAGCCGCCCGCACGCCCCGGAGATCCGCAGCGGGTTCAGCGGCAGGTCCTGGTCCTTGGCCATCCGCACCGACACCGGCTCGAAGTCGACCAGGAACGTCGAGCAGCACAGGTCCCGGCCGCACGAGCCGATGCCGCCGATCACCCTCGCCTCGTCGCGCGAGGAGAGCTGGCGCAACTCCACCCGGCCGCGCAGGGTGGCGCCGAGGTCGCGGACCAGCGACCGGAAGTCCACCCGGTGCGGGGCGGAGAAGTAGATCACCGTGCGGTTGTCAGCGAGCACGTGGTCGACGCCGACGATCTTCATCGGCAGCCCGTGCTCGCGGATCAGCCGGCGGGCCGCCACCCGGGCCTCCGCCCGCTTCTTGCGCCCGGACGCGAGTGCGGCGAGGTCGTCGGGGCCCGCCATCCCGACCAGCATCGGCAGGCCGCCGATCTCGGCCGAGCTCCACTGCGGCGCCCACATCACCTGCGCCACCTCCGGGCCCTCGGTGGTGGGGTACAGGACGTAGTCGCCGACGGCCGGCGTCAGGGCCCCGGGATCGGCGTAGTAGAGCCGGCCGCGGTCGGTGAATGTCACCGCACAGATCAGGCTCATGCCGGAAGCGTAATCCCTGCCGAGGGGTCTGAGGTGATGCGGGCAACGCCCGAGTGGTATCGGCATTGCCCTAACGGGCAAAACGCCTCAGGGAAGCCGCAGCGCCGCGGTCAGCGCCTCGACGGCGATCTTGGGCTTGACGTTCAGCTCGATGGCCTCCCGGCAGGCCAGCACCTGCTCCAACCGCACCAGCGCGCCGGTCTGGTCCAGCGAGCGGGCCACCACCGACACCTGCGGGGCCACCTCGGGGTGCGCGGCCAGCACCGGCGAGCCCGCCTGCACCAGCAGCACGTCCCGGTAGAAACCGGCCAGGTCCACCAGGGCCCGGTCCAGGGCGTCGCGCTGCAGCCGGGTGGCCCGGGACTTCTGCCGCCGCTCCAGGTCGCGCAGTGCCCCGGCGCTGCCCCGGACCGCCGCCGCCGCGCCCTTGCCGGTGCCGCCGGCACCCAGGGCCAGCTTGAGCTCGTCGGTCTCCGAGGCGTCCAGGTCGGTGGTCAGCGCCCGGGCCTCGGCCTCGGCAGCCTGCACCAGGTGGTCGGCCGCCTCGAAGCAGGCGTGCAGCGAGGTCAGCTGGGCCGGGATGGCCAGCACCTCGGCCCGCCGCTTCCTGGCCTCCGGGTCGCGGGCCAGCCGGCGGGCCCGGCCGACGTGACCCTGCGAGGCCTGCGCGGCCCAGTGCGCGGTCTCGGCGTCGATCCCGTCGGCGACCAGCACCTCGGCGATCGCGTCCGCCGGCGGGATGCGCAGGCCCACCACCCGGCACCGGGACCGGATGGTGACGATCACGTCGTCCGGGTGGGTGGAGGGTGCGCAGAGCAGGAACATGGTGCGCTCCGGCGGTTCCTCGACGGCCTTGAGCAGCGCGTTGGCGGCGCCCTCGGTGAGCCGGTCGGCGTCCTCGATGACCACCACCTGCCAGCGGCCCATCGACGGCCGCCGGGCCGACATGGCCACCACCGCCCGCATCTCGCCGACCCCGATCGACAGCCCCTCCGGCACCACCGACCGGACGTCGGGGTGAGCGCCGGCCCGCACCGAATGGCAGGAGCTGCACTCGCCGCACCCCGGGGTGGCGTCCGGCCCCGCCGCCATTAGCTGCTCGGCCCGGTCGCACTGCAGCGCGGCAGCCAGCGTCCGGGCCGCCACCGAGCGACCGGAACCGGCCGGGCCGGTGAACAGCCAGGCATGGGTCACCGCGCCGGGCGGCACCGGCCGGCCGGCGACCACGTCCGCGGCTGCCCGGGCCGCCCGGGACAGCTCGGCAACCGCGCCGCCCTGGCCGATCAGCGCGCCGAACACCGTCATTTCCCTGCCTCCGCCACATCGTGCGAGCCGCGCCGGCCCGCCTCGGCCGGCACGCCGTCAACCGGAACCCGCTCGGACCGGGGCTGGTCCGGCTCCGGCTCCAGCTCCGGCGCCGCCGGGGTGCCGGACAGCAGCGCGAGCACCCGCAGCCGGATGGCTGCCGCCAGCTCCTCCAGCGACCGGCCGGCGTCCAGCACCAGGTAGCGGTTCGGGTCCGATTCTGCCAAGGCCCGGTAGCCGGCCCGGACCCGGTCGTGGAAGTCCAGGGCCTCACGCTCCAGCCGGTCCAGCCCGGGGGTGGTGATGGCGGCGGGGCCGGCCTGCCGGCGGCGGGCCCGGGCCAGGCCGATCTCGGCCGGCACGTCCAGCAGCACCGTGAGGTCGGGCACCAGGTCCTCGGTGGCCCACCGGGACAGCCGCTTGACGTCCTCGGCGGGCAGCGTCCGGCCGGCGCCCTGGTAGGCCAGCGAGGAGTCGACGAACCGGTCGGTGATCACCACCTCGCCGCGGTCCAGGGCCGGCCGGATCACCGTGGCGACGTGCTGGGCCCGATCGGCGGCGAACAGCAGCGCCTCGCTCCGCGGCGAGATCGGCTCGTCGGAGTCCAGCAGCAGCCGGCGGATCTGCCGGCCGAGCGCGGTGGCGCCCGGCTCGTGGGTGACCACCACGGTGCGTCCGGTGGCCCGGACCGCGTCGGCGAGCAGGGAGATCTGGCTGGACTTGCCGGCCCCCTCGCCGCCCTCGAAGGCGATCAGCACCCCGCCGGACTGCAGCCGCCGCCGGCCCGAGGAGTCCCTCCGCAACGAGGTGACCAGGTCGGCGAGCACCGGCACCCGGCCGCGCTCGTCCATCATCCGGTAGGCCAGCACGCCGGTGACCACGGCCAGCAGGCCGGCGGCCAGCAGCACGATCCGGGTGCCGTCCACGGTGCCGTCGGTGCCCGGCAGCCGCCGCTGGCCGATGGTGCCGACCAGCACCGGCACCGCCGCCAGCGCCAGGATCATCACCACCCGCACCATGGACTGGATGAAGGCGAACACCCGGCCGCGCATGTCGTCGGCGATCTCCGAGCCGAGCAGCGTCAGGCCCGCCAGGTAGCCGACCCCGGCCCCGAAGCCGACCCCGAGCACCATGACCATGGCCAGCACCACGTGCGGCATCACCGCCGCCAGTGCCAGGCAGCTGCCGGCCAGCACGATGGCCAGCCCGAACACCCGGCGCCGCGACACCTCACGGGCCACCCGCGGGCCGAGCGCCATGCCCAGCCCGATGCCGACGAACACGGTGCCGAACAGCACCCCGTAGGCCGCGTCGCCGCCGCCCAGGCTGCGGACGTAGGTCTTGCCGGCGCCGACCACCGCCCCGCCGGCCGCGAAGCCGCCCAGGATGCCGAGGATCAGCCCGCGCAGCAGGCCGGTGGTCCGGACGAACTGGGCGCCCTCGGCCAGCATCGCCCACAGGCTCGGCTGGCTCTCCCGGGCGGTCCCGCCGCGCGGGCCGGAGATCTGCCGGATGAACAGCACGGTGATCGCGCCGACGGCGAAGGTGGCGGCGTTGAAGTACAGCGCCAGGTCCACCTGGTGGGTGCCGAAGAAGCTGAACCGTCCGGAGATCAGCGCCAGCAGGCTGAACAGCGCGGCGGCCAGCACCGGGGTGAGGCCGTAGGTGGTGATCAGGCTCAGCTGGTTGGCGGTCTCCAGCTGGTCGCGGCGGACCAGGTTCGGCACCGAGGCGTCCTTGGCCGGGTTCCAGAACAGCCCGATGCACTCGATCAGGAAGGTCGCGACGTAGAGCACCGGCAGCGTCGAGAAGATCGGGATCGCCAGGAACAGCACGAACCGCAGCAGGTCGGTGACCACCATGGTGTAGCGCCGGTCGAACCGGTCGGCGAATGCCCCGGCCAGCGGCCCCAGGATGGCTGAAGGCAGCAGCCGGACCACCAGCACGCCGCCCAAGGCGTAGTTCTGCGCCTGGTACCCGGTGGCCAGCTGGGTGGCCAGCGCCGTGGTGGCCAGCAGCCCCAGCCAGTCGCCCAGGCTGGACAGGCCGGTGCAGTACCACAGCCGGCGGAAGTCGGTGATGCGCAGTACGCCCCGGATCGCACCGGAGCCGGACACCATCGTGCTGGCGTCGCGGCCGCGTCCGGTGCCCGCAGCGGCTGGTTCGGCTGAGATGGCGTACTCCTGGTCGGTGTCGTGCTCGGCGGCATCCAGCCTATCGGGCTCGGGCGCTCGTTCCGGCGCTTCCTGCGGGCCGAAGTGTGTTTCTACTGGACGGTCAGGGTGTGCAGCAGCCGGCGCAGGCCCGCGGCCAGCGATCTGCGCTGTGCCGGGGACAGCCCCGCGAGCAACGCCCGTTCGGAGGCCAGTAGCTCTGCCAGGGCGGCGTCCACTCGGCGCTTGCCGAGCGTGGTCAGCCGGACCAGCGACTGCCGGCCGTCGTCCGGGTGCGGCCGCCGGACGATCAGGGTGCGCTCGGCGAGCCGGTCCAGCCGGTTGGTCATGGTTCCGGAGGTGACGTGGGTGGCCTCGATCAGCTGGCCGGGGGTCTGCTCGTAGGGTGGCCCGGAGCGGCGGAGTGCCGCCAGTACGTCGAACTCGTGACCGGCCAGGTCGTGTTTGGCGAAGGCCTGGGCGCGCTGCGCATCGAGCAGTTGGGCCAGCCGGCTGATCCGGCTCAGCACGTGCAGCGGCTCGACGTCGAGATCCGGGCGTTCGGCCAGCCACGCGGCGGCGATCGCGTCCACTTCGTCGGTCATGCCTCGGCAGTCTAGCGCCGGTCTCTTGACATCGAGGGATATTATCTTGATATCAAGCTAGTTTCCTGAGAGGTGGCCTCATGCAGTGGGATCCGGCGCAGTACGCGAGGTTCAGCGACGAGCGCAGCCGGCCGTTCTTCGACCTGGTCGGCCAGATCGGGGCTGGTTCTCCTGGCGTGGTGGTGGATCTGGGCTGCGGTTCGGGTGAGCTGACCGCCGTGCTGGCCTCGCGCTGGCCGGCCGCGCGAGTGCGCGGACTGGACTCCTCGGCGGCGATGATCGAGCAGACTGTGGGCGGTGACCGGCTCAGCTTCGGGTGGGGCGACGCGGCCGACTTCGACGCCGGCGGGGTGGACGTGCTGGTCAGCAACGCCCTGCTGCAGTGGGTGCCCGGGCACCAGGAGCTGCTGGTCCGGTGGGCCGGGCAGTTGAATGCCGGTAGCTGGCTGGCCTTCGGAGTCCCGGCCAACTTCGGCTCGCCGTCGCACCGGCTGATGCGCGAGCTGGCGGGCTCGGACCGGTGGGCATCCCGGTTGGCGGGTGTGCTGCGGCACGCCGACGCGGTGGCCGAGCCTGCCGAGTACCTGGAACTGCTCGTTACGGCCGGACTGCGGGTGAACGCCTGGCAGACGTCGTACCTGCACGTGCTCTCCGGGCCGGACCCCGTGCTGGAGTGGGTGCGCGGCACCGGGCTGCGGCCGGTGCTGGCCGCGCTGGATGCTTCCGAGGCGGCCGAGTTCGTTTCTGAGTACGGCGCGCTGCTGCGGCAGGCCTACCCGGCGCGGCCGTTCGGCACGGTGTTTCCGTTCCTGCGTACCTTCGTGGTGGCGCACAAGCCTGGCGAGCCCTCGGAGGGAGCGCGATGATTCTCGGACTGGACCACGTGCAGGTGGCCATCCCGGCCGGCGGTGAGGACGCGGCGCGGGCGTTCTACGGCTCGCTGCTGGGCATGACCGAGGTCGTCAAGCCGGCGGTGCTGGCTGTTCGGGGCGGCTGCTGGTTCACCGCCGGCAGCGCGGTGCTGCACCTGGGTGTCGAGGAGCCGTTCACCCCGGCACGCAAGGCACATCCGGCGTTCCTGGTGGCGCAGCTGGACGCGCTGTTCTCCTCGCTGACCGGCGCGGGGTACGAGTGCGTGCAGGCCGACGGCGAGATTCCCGGGGTCAAGCGGTTTCACACCTTCGACCCGTTCGGCAACCGGATCGAGTTCCAGCAGGCCTAGCCTCGTTCGTAGTCGCATTCGGGCATCATGGCCGGCATGCCTATCAAACCGGCCAATGCTGACGAACGCTGGCTAGCCGCCGAGGTGGCAGCTGGCCGAGTAGCCGATTTCACCGTGCGTTCTGGAAACGAGGACGAACTCATCGACATTCGCGGTGAGTTCCTCCGTGAACTTGCGTTGTCAGCTATGCGTCCCGCGGGTCTCGGCATTCGCGGTTCCCGAATCACCGGAATACTTGATCTTCGGTTATGTGAGCTATCGGGCCCACTCCTGGTTCAAAACTGTGTCTTTACTGCACCCCTTGACATCGCCAAAGCACTGTTGATTGACATAGATCTATCAGGTAGCCACCTGCCGGGCCTCGATGGTACCGGCTCCAATGTTAAGTACGATCTTACATTCATCTCCGGTCGAGTGACCGGACCTACCGCGCTAATAAATGCAGTGATCGGTGGCCAACTTGATTTAACAGGCAGTAATTTCATAAACCCTGAGGGCAATGCTATCGACGCCGGTGGTGCCCGAATACATGGAGACATTTTCTGCAAGACAGGCTTCCGCGCCGAAGGTGAAGTCCTACTCCGTAGCGCCACCGTCGGCGGTCAGCTCGTTCTGACCGGAGGAACATTTACCAACCCAAATGGCCGTGCCATTTATGCCGATGCTGCACGGATAGGCGGAGGGATGTTCTGCAGGACCGGATTTCGCGCCGAAGGTGAGGTCCGGCTTCTCGGCGCCACCATCGACCAGCTCGAGCTGACCGGCGGCACCTTTGCAAACCCCCATGGCGATGCAATCAACGCCGACCGTATTCAGGTCAACGGGAACATAGTCTGCAGAGCCGGATTCCGTGCCGAAGGCGAGGTCCGGCTCCTAGGCGCCACCATCGGCGGCCAATTAAGCTTTACTGGCGGCACCTTTACTAATCCCGACGACCTTGCGATCAGCATGGATGGTGCCCAAATCGATGGCGACATGGTCTGCAGAGCCGGATTCCGTGCCGAAGGCGGAGTCCGACTCCTAGGCGCCACCATCGGCGGCCAGCTGGATCTGACCGGAGGAACCTTCACCAACCCTCTCGGCTATGCAATTGTTGCCGACGGTGCACAGGTCAAAGAAGGCTTACTTTGCGGAGCGGGATTCCGCGCCGAAGGCGAGGTCCGACTCCTCGGCGCCTCCATTCCTGGCCAACTGAGCTTGAGCGAATGTTCCGTTATCAACCCTGACGGTTTTGCGATCACCGCCGATATCGCCCAAATCGGAGTCTTAAGACTTACACATATCAACCCTGAATCTTCTGGAAAGGTCTCCTTAATCGGCTCTCATACCGGTTACCTTGCCGACGACGCGAGCAGCTGGCAGCAGTTTTCGATCATATCCCTGCTTGACTTCACCTACGATCGGGTGGCCAACACCGGCTGGTCACCAAAAAGCCGAGTTCGATGGCTGAAACAAGACCCTGAGTACCGGGCACAGCCGTACGAGCACCTTGCCCACACGTTGCGTTCTCAAGGCCATGAGCGTGAAGCACGGGACGTCATGATTGCCAAGAATCGGCGCCGGCGACAGCAGCTGAATCTATGGCGGCGGCTGCCGGAATACCTTTTCGACGGGCTTCTCGCCTACGGCTATCGCCCACTGCAGCGGACCCTGCCCGCACTCATCCTGCTCTATGCGGTAGGAGTGTTTCTCTTCAACTCGGCTCGCCATGACCACGCAGTCATCGCCACCAGAGCACCTATCCATCAAGCCGCGGCGGCTGGTACAGCCGATAGATCAGCGAGCGCTCGGCCGATAGTCGCGACTACACATTGCCCTCCTGACTACCCATGCTTCTCGCCGTGGGCCTACACAGCCGACGTTCTCATTCCGCTCATCAGCACTCACCAGACCGACTTTTGGGCCGTGTCGGGTTCAACGAAGGTGGGCTTCCGGACAACCGTCTACAGCTGGATCGCCTCTGCTCTCGGTTGGGTGCTCACCACCGCCGCAGCGCTGGGGTTCACTGGGCTGATCCGCCGGGACTGAACCGTCCTGGGCTCAGGCACCGGGGCGGAGCCGGCCGTTGGTCAGGTCCACCAGGGTGAGCCGGTTGCCGAACGGGTCGGCCACCACGGCCACCTTGCCGACCTCGATGTCGTCCGGACCGGCAACCAGCGTGCCACCGGCCCCGGTGATCCGGGCCACCGCGTCGGAGACGGACTCGACCAGCAGGTCGGTCTCGGGTCCGGTATCGAGGGCCAGCACCAGCTCGGTCTCGGAATCGCCGAACCCCAGCCCCAGCATGGTGTCGGTGCGCCAGAGCTGGGAGTGCCCCAGCGCGTCGTGGTAGAACGCCAGTCCCGCCTCCAGCGACGGCACCCTGACCACCACGGCATCCACCGCGCGCAGCAGCGGCTCCGGCTGCTCTGTCATGCCGGGCCGGCCTGGGATGCCGCGGTCTCGGCGGCCACGATCCTGCGGACCGCCCAGAGGTAGCGCCGGTTGACCAGCAACGCCCCGAGCCGGCCGAGCGGCCCGACCAGCCGCATGATCAGCTTCTGCGGACGGGCCCGTGAGTCGATCCGCACGATCACCTCGTCATTGCCGGCCCAGGCCACGACGAAGCTCTCCTCGCCGTCCTCGGGGTGGTCGGGCCGGGTCCGGTACCGGAAACCCGCCTTGCGTGCCTCCTCGGCCACCCAGACCACGTCGCACGAGCCGTGGATCGCCAGCGGCCCGATGCCGAAGGCGATCCGGACCACGTCTCCGACCTTCACCCTGTCGCCAGGCATGGTCATCCGCACCCCGGCCTTGCGGTGCATCCGCAGGCTGAGCACCGCCGCCGACGCCGAGGAGAACGCGGCGGCACCCCGGCCGACCGACCCGGACAACGCCATCTCGTGGTAACTGCCAGCCATGAAGTCCAGTGTGCCGTACCCCGGATCCCAGCCTGCCGACCGTCATAACAAACGACCGCCAGAACGACCGATCCTTATGACAGTTCGGGAGCGAGCCACCGCGACGGACGAGCCCGGAAGCTAGGCCTTCTTCGCGGGCACCTTCTTGGCGGCGGCCTTCTTCGCGACGGTCTTCGTAGCCCCGGCCTTCTTGGCGGCGGTCTTCTTGGCCGGCGCCTTCTTGGTGGCAGTCCGCTTGGTGGCCTTCTTCACCGGTCCGCGGGCCCGCCGGTCAGCCAGCAGTTCGGCGGCCCGCTCGTCGGTCAGCGTCTCGATCGAGTCGCCGCGGCGCAGCGAGGCGTTGGTCTCGCCGTCGGTGACGTACGGGCCGAACCGGCCGTCCTTGACCACCATCGGCTTCTGGGAGACCGGGTCCGGGCCCAGCTCCTTCAGCGGCGCCGCGGCGGCGGTCCGCCGGCCCCGGGTCTTGGGCTGGGCGAAGATCGCCAGCGCCTGCTCCAGGGTGACGGTGAACAGCTGCTCCTCCGACTCCAGCGACCGGGAGTCGTTGCCGCGCTTGATGTAGGGCCCGTACCGGCCGTTCTGCGCGGTG
>NZ_DATINC010000123.1:0-3366 GCF_035474675.1 Jatrophihabitans sp.
GGCCGGTGGACCGCGAGCACACCCCGGGCTGGCGGTTCGTGGTGTTCCTGCAGGACCACGACCAGGTCGGCAACCGGGCGGCCGGTGACCGGCTGCCCGAGATCACCAGCCCCGGCCGGCTCGAGATCGGTGCGGTGCTGCTGTTCAGCTCGCCATTCACTCCGATGCTGTGGATGGGCGAGGAGTGGGCGGCCAGCACCCGGTGGCCGTTCTTCACCTCGCACCCGCAGCCGGAACTGGCCGCGGCGGTCAGCCAGGGCCGGGTGGCCGAGTTCGCCGACCACGGCTGGGACGTCTCGGCGATGGTCGACCCGCAGGACGAGGCCGCCTACCGCAACGCCGTGCTGGACTGGTCCGAGCCCCAGACCGGCAGCCACGCCGAGATGCTCGAGCTGTACCGCCGGCTGATCCGGCTCCGCCGGGACGAGCCGAGCCTGGCCGACCCGAAGCTGGCCGCCGTGACGGTGGACTTCGACGCCGAGCGGAACTGGCTGGTGGTGCACCGCGGCGAGCTGCGGGTGGCGGTCAACCTGGCCGGCGGGCAGCAGGACGTGCCGGTGGCGGGCGCGGCCGAGATCGTGCTGGCCACCGACACTGCGAGCCTGGCCGGGGACTCCTCGGCCGTCCGGCTGGCGCGAGAGTCGGCAGCCATCGTCCGGGTCCGGTGACGGGGTGCGGCTACCGGCCCCGCGACCGGGAGCCGGCCGGGTGGCCACGCTGTGAGCGTTTACACCACGTGGCAGACTCGGGCTGGAGGAGACGCCGTCCAGCAGCGACGGCCCATCGGCCCGACAGCAGCGCAGACCAGACAGTGTGAGGAGCGCCGGCAGTGGAAATCGATCTGAGTCATCCCGTATCCGACGTGCCTGATCCGGAATGGTTCAAGCGCGCGGTGTTCTACGAGGTCCTGGTGCGCGGCTTCGCCGACTCCAACGGTGACGGCACCGGCGACCTCAAGGGGCTGACCAGCAAGCTCGACTACCTGCAGTGGCTCGGCGTGGACTGCCTCTGGCTGCCGCCGTTCTACCCCTCGCCGCTGCGCGACGGCGGCTACGACGTGTCCAACTACACCGACGTGCTGCCCGAGTTCGGCACCATCGACGACTTCCAGGAGTTCCTCGACGCCGCCCACGACCGCGGCATCCGGGTGATCGTCGACTTCGTCATGAACCACACCTCCGACCAGCACCCGTGGTTCCAGGCCAGCCGCAACGACCCGGACGGCCCGTACGGCGACTTCTACGTCTGGGCCGACGACGACACCCGCTACCCGGACGCCCGGATCATCTTCGTCGACACCGAGCCGTCCAACTGGACCTTCGACCCGGTGCGCAAGCAGTACTTCTGGCACCGGTTCTTCTCCCACCAGCCCGACCTCAACTTCGACAACCCGGCCGTGGTGGACGCCATCATGGACGCGCTGCGGTTCTGGCTGGACATGGGCATCGACGGCTTCCGGCTGGACGCGGTGCCCTACCTGTTCGTCCGGGACGGCACCAACGGCGAGAACCTGCCCGAGACCCACCAGGTGCTCAAGCGGGTCCGCAAGGAGGTCGACGCCAACTACCCGGACCGGGTGCTGCTGTGCGAGGCCAACCAGTGGCCCGACGACGTGGTGGAGTACTTCGGCGACTTCTCCGTCGGCGGCGACGAGTGCCACATGGCCTTCCACTTCCCGGTGATGCCCCGGATCTTCATGGCGGTCCGGCGGGAGAGCCGGTACCCGATCTCGGAGATCCTGGCCCAGACCCCGCCGATCCCGGACAAGTGCCAGTGGGGCATCTTCCTGCGCAACCACGACGAGCTGACCCTGGAGATGGTCACCGACGAGGAGCGCGACTACATGTGGGCCGAGTACGCCCAGGACCCGCGGATGAAGGCCAACCTCGGCATCCGCCGCCGGCTGGCGCCGCTGCTGGACAACGACCTGAACCGGATCGAGCTGTTCACCGCGCTGCTGCTGTCGCTGCCGGGCTCGCCGGTGCTGTACTACGGCGACGAGATCGGCATGGGCGACAACATCTGGCTCGGTGACCGCGACGGGGTGCGTACCCCGATGCAGTGGACGCCCGACCGCAACGCCGGCTTCTCCAGCTGCGACCCGGGCCGGCTGTACCTGCCGGTCAACCTGGACTCCATCTACGGCTACCAGGTCACCAACGTCGAGTCCCAGACCCGCAACACCTCCTCGCTGCTGCACTGGACCCGGCGGATGATCGGGCTGCGCAAGGCCAATCCGGCTTTCGGGATGGGCACCTTCACCGACCTGGGCGGCTCCAACCCGTGCGTGCTGTCCTTCGTCCGGGAGTTCGGCGACGACGTGGTGCTGTGCGTGAACAACCTGTCCCGGTTCCCGCAGGCAGTCCAGCTGGACCTGCGTCCCTGGCAGGGCGCCGAGCCGATCGAGATGACCGGCGGCAGCCACTTCCCGGCGATCGGCGAGCTGCCCTACCTGCTCACGGTGGCCGGGCACGGCTTCTACTGGCTGCGCATCCCGGTCCACCAGCTGCCCGGCGGCACCGGGTTGCCGGCCGCCGGGGCGCTGTCGACCGACTGGGCGGAGGGCGGCTCGCAGCCGGGAGCCGGCACCGAGGGACGAGGGGGCCTGCGATGAAGGTGGAAGCCACCGAGGTGAGCCGGGTGCTGCGCGACTGGCTGGGCCACCAGCGCTGGTACGCGGGCAAGTCGCGCACCGGCACCGTGCAGGCGAGGCTGCTGGCCACCCTGGCCGAGCGACCGCAGCTGGTGCAGATCTGGCTGGCCGACGTCAGCTACGCCGAGGGCGTCGAGCACTACCAGGTGCCGCTGGTGATGCGCACCGAACCGGTCGAGCAGCTGAGCCACGCCCTGGTCGGCTCGGTGCCCGACGCCGACGGCGGCCCACCCATCGAGCTCTACGACGCCCTGCACGACAAGGAGGTCACCGGCCTGTGGCTGCAGGCGATCGCCGAGCAGAGCACGGTGGACGGGGTGAGCTTCGTGCGGGTGGTGGCGGCCGACGAGATCCCGCTGCGGGCGACCAGCCTGGCGCTGTCCGGCGAGCAGTCCAACACCTCGCTGGTGTTCGACGACACCGCCATCCTCAAGGTGTTCCGGCGGCTGGAGGCCGGCCTCAACCCCGACATCGAGGTGCACGCCGCGCTCGGCAAGCTGGGCGGCCGGCACGTCGCCAAGCTGATGGGCCATGTGAGCGCCGAGCTCGACTCCGACGTCTGGAGCCTGGCGATGCTGCAGGAGTTCATGACGACCGCCTCGGACGGCTGGCAGCTGGCCACCACCAGCGTGCGGGACCTGATGGCCGAGGCCGACCTGCACGCCGACGAGGCCGGCGGCGACTTCGCGGGCGAGGCGCACCGGCTCGGGGTC
>NZ_DATINC010000124.1:0-6668 GCF_035474675.1 Jatrophihabitans sp.
GCAGCCCGAACAACGCGGCCAGATAGTGATGACCGAGGAGAGACTGCGTGAGCCACACCGGCCTAGTCCTGGCAGCTGAAGGATTTCACGCGCCCGGACCGGTTGACTTCTTTCTGCCAGATTTCACAGGTAGTTCCTGGAATGAGCATGGCTACCAGGTCCTGCTGACCAAGGCCTCCCTGCTCTTGGTGCTCGGCGCGGTGGTGGCCTACCTCTTCCTGGCGATCACCTCGCGGCGTAGCGCCGTGGTGCCGACCAAGAGCCAGTACCTCGGCGAGCAGGCCTACAACTTCGTGCGCAACGGGATCGCGCAGGACATCATCGGCAGCAAGGAATACCGCCGCTACGTCCCGCTGCTGGTCTCGCTGTTCTTCTTCGTGATGGTGAACAACCTGTTCGGCGTCGTGCCGCTGCTCACCTTCTCGCCGTTCTCGCGGGTCAGCTTCGCCTACGGCCTGGCGGCGCTGGTCTGGTTGATCTACAACGGCGTCGGCGTCATGCACAAGGGCTTCTTCGGCTACCTCAAGCACACCACCGTGCCCTCCGGGGTGCCGCTCTGGATCCTGCCGCTGCTGATCCCGCTGGAGTTCCTCTCCAACATCATGATCCGGCCGATCACGCTGTCGCTGCGTCTGTTCGCGAACATGTTCGCCGGGCACCTGCTGCTGATCCTGTTCTCCACCGGCGGCGCGTACCTGCTCATCCACGCCACCGGGTCGCCGGTGCTCAAGCCGGCCGGCGTGCTGGCCTTCGCGCTCGGGGTGGCGATCGGCTTCCTCGAGATCGTGGTCGCCCTGCTGCAGGCCTACGTCTTCACGTTGTTGACCGCGCAATACATCTCCGGAGCACTGGCCTCCGAGCACTGATTTCCCGGCACCACCTGCAACACCCGCGCACCGTGCGCACCAGCGATAACGATCACGATCGGCCACGCCGGCCGAGAAACGAAAGGAAACCCCCCATGGGTGGCTCGCTCAACATGGTTGGCTACGGCCTGGCGGCTATCGGCCCGGGTATCGGCATCGGCCTGATCTTCGCGGCCTACATCAACGGCACCGCGCGGCAGCCGGAGATGCAGAGCCGGCTGCAGCCGATCGCGATCCTGGGCTTCGCCCTCGCTGAGGCGCTGGCCATCATCGGCATCGCGCTGGCGTTCGTCATCAAGGCCAGCAACTCCTAAAAGCTGCCGACCTACCTGCTAGGAGTGCGTCATGACCCTGACCCTGCTCGCTGCTGAGGAAGAACCGAACCCGCTCGGCTTCAACGTCGCGGAGTTCGTCCTGGTGCTGATCATCTTCGGCATCCTGTTCTTCCTGATCGCCAAGTTCGTCGTGCCGGCGTTCGAGCGGGCCTTCGAGGCCCGGCGGGACGCGATCGAGGGCGGCATCGCACGCGCCGAGCAGGCGCAGGCCGAGGCGGCCCGGCTGCTGGAGCAGTACAACGCCCAGCTGGCCGAGGCCCGCACCGAGGCCGCCCAGATCCGGGAGAACGCCCGCGCCGAGGCGCAGCGCATCGTCGAGGAGCTGCGCACCCAGGCCCAGCAGGAATCGGCGCGGATCGTGGCCCGCGGCGAGGAGCAGCTGGCCGCCCAGCGCAGCCAGGTGGTGCGCGAGCTGCGCAGCGAGATCGGCACCTTGGCCGTGGAGCTGTCGGAGAAGATCGTGCGCCAGCGGCTGTCCGACGACGCGGCGATCCGCGGCACCGTGGACGCGTTCCTGGCCGACATCGAGCGGCAGCAGGCGGGCGAGCAGCGATGATGACCTCCGCCGCCTCGCGGGCGGCGCTGGCCGAACTGCGCGAGCGGCTGAACGCGATGCTGCCGCAGCTGTCCGACAGCCGGTTCAGCTGGCTGCCGCTGGTCGGCGGGCATGCCGGCAACCGGTACCAGGAACTGGCCGGCGAGCTGTACGCCGCGGCCGGCCTGCTGGCCGGCCAGCCCCGGCTGCGCCGGGCGCTGGGCGACCCGTCGACCGACGCCTCGGCCCGCGGCGAGCTGGCCCGGACGCTGTTCACCGGCAAGGTCGGCGACGTGGCGCTGGACCTGATCGCCGACGCGGTGTCGCTGCGCTGGTCCTCGCCGTGGGACCTGCCCGACGCCCTGGAGATCATCGCCGACGACACCCTGCTGGCCGCGGCCGAGCAGGACGGCCAGCTGGACACCGTCGAGGACGAGCTGTTCCGGTTCGAGCGGATCCTGGCCAACTCCGGCGAGCTGACCGCGGCGCTGGACGAGGCCGGCATGCCGGCCGAGCGCCGGGTCGCCCTGCTGGACTCGCTCGTCGGGCAGAAGGTGCACCCGATCACCCGGCAGCTGCTCGAGCACGCGGTGACCAGCGGCCGCCGGCCGACCCTGCTGCTGGCGATCGACGACCTGCTGCAGGCCAGCGCCGCCCGCCGCGAGCGGTCGGTGGCCCGGGTGCTGTCGGCGGCCGAGCTGACTTCCGAGCAGACCGAGCGGCTGGCGGCGGCGCTGAGCCGGCTCTACGGTCGAGAGATAAACGTTCGAACCGCCGTCGACGACAGCGTCCAGGGCGGGCTGGTGGTCCGGGTGGGCGACGAGGTCATCGACGGCAGCGTGGCCAGCAGGCTGGCCGCCGCCCGGGCCGCGTTCGCCGGCTGACGGCCACCACAGGTAGCACAGGTAACCATGCATCATCGGATGATCGAGATTGAGGAACCAAGATGGCTGAGCTGACGATCTCTGCCGAAGAGATCCGGAACGCACTCGAGGGCTACGTGTCCTCGTACTCGCCGGAAGCCTCCCGCGAAGAGGTCGGGATCGTCGCCGACGCCGGTGACGGCATCGCTCACGTCGAGGGCTTGCCGAGCGTGATGACCAACGAGCTGCTGCGGTTCGAGGACGGCACCCTGGGCCTGGCCCTCAACCTCGACGTCCGCGACATCGGCGTAGTGATCCTGGGCGACGACGCCCACATCGCCGAGGGCCAGTCGGTCAAGCGCACCGGCGAGATCCTCTCGGTGCCGGTCGGCGACGGCTTCATGGGCCGGGTGATCAACCCGCTCGGCCAGCCGATCGACGGCCTGGGCGAGATCGAGTCCAGCGAGCGGCGCGCCCTGGAGCTGCAGGCGCCGTCGGTGGTGATGCGCCAGGAGGTGCGCGAGCCGCTGCTGACCGGCATCAAGGCCATCGACGCGATGACCGCCATCGGGCGCGGCCAGCGCCAGCTGATCATCGGCGACCGGCAGACCGGCAAGAGCACCGTCGCCCTGGACGCCATCATCAACCAGCGCGACAACTGGGCGACCGGCGACCCGAAGAAGCAGGTGCGCTGCATCTACGTCGCGATCGGCCAGAAGGGCTCGACCATCGCCGCGGCCCGCTCCACCCTGGAGGAGGCCGGCGCACTGCCCTACACCACCATCGTGGCCGCCCCGGCCTCGAACTCGGCCGGCTTCAAGTACCTGGCCCCCTACACCGGCTCGGCCATCGGCCAGCACTGGATGTACGACGGCAAGCACGTCCTGATCGTCTTCGACGACCTGTCCAAGCAGGCCGAGGCCTACCGCGCGGTGTCGCTGCTGCTGCGCCGCCCACCGGGCCGCGAGGCCTACCCGGGTGACGTGTTCTACCTGCACTCGCGGCTGCTGGAGCGTTGCGCGAAGCTGTCGGAGGAGTTCGGCGGCGGCTCGATGACCGGCCTGCCGATCATCGAGACCAAGGGCAACGACGTCTCGGCCTACATCCCGACCAACGTCATCTCGATCACCGACGGCCAGTGCTTCCTGGAGACCGACCTGTTCAACGCCGGCGTCCGGCCGGCCATCAACGTCGGCATCTCGGTGTCGCGGGTCGGCGGTGCCGCGCAGTCCAAGGCGATGCGCTCGGTCGCCGGCCGGCTCCGGGTGGACCTGGCCCAGTACCGCGAGCTGGAGGCGTTCGCCGCCTTCGGCTCGGACCTGGACAAGGCCAGCCAGCAGCAGCTGCGGCGCGGGTCCCGGCTGGTGGAGCTGCTCAAGCAGCCGGCCGCCTCGCCGTTCCCCGCCGAGCGCGAGGTGGTCTCGATCTGGGCCGGCACCACCGGCCAGCTCGACGACCTCGAGGTTGCCGACGTCCGCCCGTTCGAAGCGGCCTTGCACGACTACATCGCGCACAACAAGCCGGAGATCTTCGACAGCATCGTCAACACCGGCCGGCTGGAGGACGACACCATCAGCCAGCTGGAGAAGGCGGTGGTCGAGGTCAAGGCGCAGTACGCCTCCACCGTGCGCGAGCAGGCTGACGCCGATGCCGCCGACCGCGAGCAGGCCACCCAGCAGGCCGACGCCCGGGCCGCCGACCGGAACGGCTCCTCGGAGCAGGCCGACGCCTCTGACGCCGCCCCGGCCGGTGCCGGCGCGGCTGCCGGCGGAGAGAACCGGTAACTGATGGGTGCCCAGCTGCGGGTCTACCGGCGCCAGATCAGGTCGGTCCAGTCGACCCAGAAGATCACCAAGGCGATGGAGCTCATCGCCGCGTCGCGGATCGTCAAGGCGCAGAACCGGGTCAACGCGGCCCGGCCCTACGCCCTGGAGCTGACCCGGGCGCTGGCGGCACTGGGCAAGGACGCCTCGCTCAAGCACCCGCTGCTGACCGGCGCCGACACCGTGCGGCGCACCGGCATCCTGCTGGTCACCTCCGACCGCGGCCTGGCCGGCGGCTACAGCGCCAATGCGATCAAGAAGGCCAACGAGCTGGCCGCCTCGGTCCGGGCCGACGGCCGGGAACCGGTGATCTACGTGATCGGCCGCAAGGGCGTCGGCTACTACCGGTTCCGCCAGCTGCCGATCGCCGGCAGCTGGACCGGCTTCTCCGAGCAGCCGAACTTCCTCGACGCCCGGGGGGCCACCGACACCGTGGTCTCGGCGCTGCTGGCCACCAGCGAGGGCTCGGTGGACGGCGAGCCCGGCATCGACGAGCTGTACGTCGTCTACACCCGGTTCGACTCGATGGTGAGCCAGACACCCACCGCGGCGCTGGTCGCCCCGGTGCGGCTGTCCGAGGCCGAGCACGCTGCCTTGGACGAGGAAGCCTCCGAGGACGCCCCGGCCCCGGCGTACGAGTTCGAGCCGGAACCGGACGAGCTGCTGACCGCCCTGCTGCCCCGCTACGTCCGGGCCCGGATCTTCTCGGCGCTACTGGAGTCCGCGGCGTCGGAGTCGGCGGCCCGGCGGCGGGCCATGAAGTCCGCCTCGGACAACGCCGCGGACCTGATCAAGACCTACACCCGGTTGGCCAACCAGGCCCGCCAGGCCGAAATCACCCAGGAAATCAGTGAGATCGTCGGTGGCGCCGACGCCCTCGCGGCAGCAGCAGGAAGTGACTACTGATGAGCACTGTGATGGAAAACCTCGCCGGCACCGACACCACCCCGGCTCCGGTCCGCGGCCGGGTGGTCCGGGTGATCGGGCCGGTCGTCGACATCGAGTTCGGCCGCAACAGCCTGCCCGCGCTCTACAACGCGCTCAAGGTCGACATCGAGCTGGGTGAGCTGTCCAAGACCCTGACCCTCGAGGTTGCCCAGCACATCGGCGACGACATGGTGCGGGCCATCGCGCTGCAGCCGACCGACGGCCTGGTGCGCGGCACCGAGGTGACCGACACCGGCGCCGCCATCAGCGTCCCGGTCGGTGACATCACCAAGGGCCACGTGTTCAACGCCCTGGGCGACCCGCTGGACGAGGCAGGCAAGAAGGTGGAGTTCACCGAGCGGTGGTCGATCCACCGCGACCCGCCGCCGTTCGACCAGCTCGAGCCCAAGACCGAGCCGATGTGGACCGGCATCAAGGTCATCGACCTGCTCACCCCGTACGTCACCGGCGGCAAGATCGGCCTGTTCGGCGGCGCCGGCGTCGGCAAGACGGTGCTCATCCAGGAGATGATCTACCGGGTGGCCGAGAACTTCGGTGGCGTGTCGGTGTTCGCCGGGGTGGGCGAGCGGACCCGTGAGGGCAACGACCTGATCGCGGAGATGACCGACTCGGGCGTGCTGGACAAGACCGCGCTGGTGTTCGGGCAGATGGACGAGCCGCCGGGCACCCGGCTGCGGGTGGCGCTGTCGGCGCTGACCATGGCCGAGTACTTCCGCGACGTGCAGAACCAGGACGTGCTGCTGTTCATCGACAACATCTTCCGGTTCACCCAGGCGGGCTCGGAGGTCTCCACGCTGCTCGGCCGGATGCCGTCCGCGGTGGGCTACCAGCCCACCCTGGCCGACGAGATGGGCCAGCTGCAGGAGCGGATCACCTCGACCCGTGGCCACTCGATCACCTCGATGCAGGCGATCTACGTGCCCGCCGACGACATCACCGACCCGGCGCCGCACACCGCGTTCGCGCACCTGGACGCGACGACGGTCCTCTCGCGCCCCATTTCAGAAAAGGGCATCTACCCGGCGGTGGACCCGCTGGACTCCACCTCGCGCATCCTGGACGCCCAGTACATCGGCCAGGAGCACTATGCGGTGGCCTCGGAGGTCAAGCGGATCCTGCAGCGCTACAACGAGCTGCAGTCCATCATCGCCATCCTCGGCATCGACGAGCTGTCCGAGGAGGACAAGGTGCTGGTCGGCCGGGCCCGCCGGATCGAGCGGTTCCTGTCGCAGAACACCTTCGTGGCCAAGCAGTTCACCGGCATCGAGGGCTCGTTCGTGCCGATCGAGGAGACCATC
>NZ_DATINC010000125.1:0-2421 GCF_035474675.1 Jatrophihabitans sp.
ACGATGAGGACCTCGCCGTTCATGACGACGTAGTCCTTGTCGTTCTTGAACAGCTCCTTGGCCTTGAGCGCGTTGTTCAGGTAGCCGACGAGCGGGGTGTTGGCCGCCTCGTAGAGGTTGTCGATGCCGAGCTGGTCCTCGACGTGCTGCACGCCCTTGTCGGTGACGCCGACCGTGCGCTTCTTCAGGTCGTACTCGTAGTCGTACCCCTGGATCTCGGCGCTCCGGCGCTGCATCTCCTGCGGGGAGAGACCGGTGATGTCGAAGCCACGCATCTCGGTGCGCGCCGTGCCGCGGCCGTTGGCCATGTCGGCGAAGGCCTGGTACCAGCGCGAGCTCGCCTCCGCGGGCCCGGAGATGATCAGCGGTGTGCGCGCCTCGTCGATCAGGATGGAGTCGGCCTCGTCGACGATGGCGTAGTTGTGCCCGCGCTGCACCATGTCGGCCTTCTTCCAGGCCATGTTGTCGCGCAGGTAGTCGAAGCCGAACTCGTTGTTGGTGCCGTAGGTGATGTCGCAGGCGTAGCTGGCCCGGCGCGCCTCCGGCGTCATGTTGGACAGGATCTTGCCCACCGACAGGCCCAGGTGGCGGTGCACCCGGCCCATCCAGTCGGCGTCGCGGGAGGCGAGGTAGTCGTTGGTGGTGACCACGTGCACGCCGTCGCCGGACAGCGCATTGAGGTAGGCGGGCAGCGTCGAGACCAGGGTCTTGCCCTCACCGGTCTTCATCTCGGCGATGTTGCCCAGGTGCAGCGCGGCACCACCCATCAGCTGCACCTTGTAGTGGAACTGGCCCAGCGTCCGGCGGGCGGCCTCCCGGACCACCGCGAACGCCTCAGGCAACAGCTCGTCCAGGGTCTCGCCGTCGCCGTAGCGCGCCTTGAACTGATCGGTCAACGCGCGCAGCTCGGCGTCGGTCAGGTCGACGTAGTCCTCTTCGAGTCCGTCGATGTGATCGGCGATCGCGGTCAGCCGTCGGACGATCTTGCCTTCACCGGCGCGCAGCAGCTTGTTTAATACCACCCCGCCATGCTACTTGGCCGCTGCTCGGCGCAGGATCGCAATGTCCGATCTGGCACGCTGGGGGCCATGGGCCAGTGGCAGGGGATCGAACTCGAGGGGTTGGTGCTGCACTCCGGGCGGCTGACGCTGCGGCCGTGGCAGCCCACCGATGCGGTGACGGTGCAGGCGATCCTCGCCGACCGGCGGATCTCTGAGTACCTGCCGCTGCCGTGGCCCTACACCGCCTCCGACGCCCACAGCTTCGTCACCGGTCCCGGCCAGGACGGGCGCGTCGCCGGCACCCGGCTGGACTGTGCGATCGCGGAGAACACCACCGGCCGGCTGGTCGGCAGTGCCAGCCTGCGGCTGCCGTCGGGTCCCTGGGACGTCGCGGAGATCGGCTACTGGCTGGCCACCGCCGACTGGGGCAACGGCTACGCCACCGAGGCCACCCGCACCCTGGCCCGGTTCGGCCTGGACAACGGGCTGACCCGGATCGAGATCCGGTGCGAGGTGCCCAACGCCGCCTCGGCCGCGGTGGCGCTGCGGGCCGGCTTCCGCTACGAGACGGTGCGCCGGGCGCTGCTGCCCGGCCGGGACGGCCCGACCGACGGTGCGGTGTTCGTCCGGACCGCCGCCGACCCGGACGCGCCCGTCGAGCCTGCCTGGCCGCCGCTGCCCGAGCTCAGCGACGGGGTGGTGGCCCTGCGCGCGGCCGGTCCGCAGGACTGGCCGGTGCTGCTGGCCGAGGCCAACAACGACGCCGCGCTGCAGTGGGGGTTCAGCGCCGAGCCGATGACCGAGGCCACTGCCCGGCAGCGGGCGAACTGGGTCGGGCTGGGCAGGCTGGTCAACCCGCACAACGCGCTGCTGCTGATCTGCGACGCCGCCAGCGGCGCGGGAGCCGGCACCCTCGGCCTGCGCCGGTCCGGCCCGCCCGGTGTGGTGGCCCTCGGTTACGGCGTGGTCCCGGAGTTCCGCGGGCGGGGCTTCACCACCCGGGCGCTGCGGTTGCTGGCCGACTGGGCCTTCAGCCAGACGCCGACCGCCCGGCTGGAACTGGGCTGCAAGGTCGGCAACGTCGCCTCGGCCCGCTCGGCGGAGGCCGCCAGCTTCCGCCCCGAGGGACGCCGGGCAGGCCGGTTGCGCAACCCGGACGGCAGCTACTCCGACGAGCTGATCTTCGGGCTGACCCGGCCGGCCGACACCCCCGCGGCTGACCCGGCCGGCTGAGCACCGCCGGCTAAAACACCGCCGGCCGGACGCTCAGCGCAGGTAGAGCCGGTGCTTGGCGATGTACTGCACCACCCCGTCCGGCACCAGGTACCAGACCGGCCGGCCGGCGTGCACCCGCTGCCGCACCGCCGAGGACGAGATCGCCATCGCCGGGACGTCCAGCAGGGTGACGATGTCGGCCGGC
>NZ_DATINC010000126.1:0-11888 GCF_035474675.1 Jatrophihabitans sp.
CGCGCGATCGCGGACAGCGCGTCGGCGTCATCCTGGCTCGGACACGCCACCCGGACGATGTCGCAGCCGGCGGCGGTCAACTCGGCGATCTGCTGCAACGTCGAGTTGACGTCCGAGGTCAGCGTGGTGGTCATCGACTGCACCGAGATCGGCGCGTCACCGCCGACGGCGACCGACCCCACCTTGATCTGGCGGGACTTCCTGCGTGGCGCCAGCACCGGAGGCGGTGCCGCCGGCATGCCCAGCGCGACCGGAACGCTCACTGCTATTCCTCGATCCTTGTCCGTGCTTCGTCTGTCGGAAAACCTGCCCGCGCCGCCGGAACTCCTCAGCGCAGGTCGAGCAGGTCCACCACGAAGATCAGCGTCTCGCCACCCTTGATGGCACCGCCGGCACCCCGATCACCGTAGCCCAGGTGCGGCGGGATGATGAGCTCCCGCCGGCCGCCCACCTTCATGCCCTGCACGCCCTGGTCCCAGCCGGCGATCACCCGGCCGGCGCCGAGCGGGAAGCTGAACGGCGAGTTGCGGTTGTAGCTGGCGTCGAACTCCTGGCCGGTGGAGTGTGCGACCCCGACGTAGTGCACCACCGCCTGCTGCCCGGCCCGGGCCTCCGGCCCGTCGCCCTCGATCAGGTCACGCACCTGCAGTTCACCGGTGAGATCGCCGGTCGGCACTTCCACCACGGGCTTGGTCAACGCACTTCTCCTCAGGGATTTCGGGGCACCCGGGATCGGGCACCGGATGGTGCTAGTTGGGCAGTGAGATCGGCTTGACGATGTCGGCGTACATCACCAGCACCGAGAACACGATCAGGATGCTGGCCACCACGTACATCACCGGCACCAGCTGCGCGACATCGACGAAGATCAACCGGGGCCGCTTGCGCAGCCGGGCGATGCCGCGCCGGATCGCCTCGACCAGGGCCCCGGCGACGTGGCCGCCGTCCAGCGGCAGCAGCGGCAGCAGGTTGAAGAAGAACAGCAGCAGGTTGACGCTGGCCAGCAGGCTGATCAACATCGAGATCTTGTCCAGCGCGGCGACCCGGGCGCTGTCGGCGATCTCACCGCCGATCCGGCCCAGCCCGATCACTCCCACCGCGCCGTTCTGGTCGCGCGGCTTGCCCTGGAACACCGTGCCGGTGAGGCTGGCGAGCTTGGCCGGGAACTGCTTGAGCGCGTCGACGCTCATGCCCAGCTGCTGCCAGATCACGCTGCGGATCTGGCCCGGGGTAAGCCGCTGGTAGGCCTCGGTGGTGCTGATGCCGATGAAGCCGGCCTGCTTGGTGCGGCCGGTGTCGTCGGCGTACTTGGTGTTGACCACCGGGGTGATGGACAGCTGCACCGGCTGGCCGTCTCGGCGCACCGACAGGGCGATCGTCTTGCCGGCCGAGGCCTCGATCACGTCCACCGCGTCGGACCAGTGCTTGATCGGGGTGCCGTTGATGGCGGTGATCGTGTCGCCGGGCAGCAGCACGCCGTTGGCCGGCGCCTTGCGGTAGGCGGTGCTGCCCTCCGCCGGGCAGTCCGTGGTGGTGGCGGTGCTGGACACCACGCACCTACTCACCGACCCCACCGTGGTGGTCGGCGCCCGCAACCCGATCAGGCCGTACAGCAGGATGGTCAGGACGAAGAAGATCAGCAGGTTCATGCTCGGGCCGCCGAGCATCACGATCATCTTCTTGCCCGGGGTGAGCCGGTAGAACTGCCGGTTCTCGTCCGCCGGCGTGACCTCGGTGCGGCTGGCGGCCCGGAACTCCTCGACCAGCTCGCCCATCCGGCGCGGCCACCGGGACCGCCGGCCGTCGGCGCGCGGCGGCACCATGCCGATCATCCGGATGTAGCCGCCCAGCGGAATGGCCTTGATGCCGTACTCGGTCTCGCCGCGCCGGCGGGAGAACAGCGTCGGCCCGAAGCCGACCATGTACTGGGTGACGCGCACGCCGAACTTCTTCGCCGGCACCAGGTGCCCGATCTCGTGCAGCGCGATCGAGGCCAGCAGCCCGACGGCGAAGGCAATCACGCCCAGTGCGTACAGCACGCCTGTGTCATCCTCCCGGCCCGGCGGCCGAGGATCGGCCGCTGGTCACTTCTGCGTCACTACCCGTCAATTGTGCCCTGCCGGTACGACAGGTGGTGACCGATCCGGTTACCGGCCGATCCCCAGCACCGCCGCCGCCTGCCGGCGCGCCCACTGCTGCGCCTGCTCGATGTCGGCGATGTCACGCGGGGTGCCGGCTGCGGCGTGCTCGCCGGCCAGCCACCGGTCCAGGACCTCGCGCACGGTGTCGACTATGCCGAGGAAGCCACAGGATCCGCTGTGGAAGGCGGCCACCGACTCCTCGTTGGCCGCGTTGTAGACCGCCGGCGCGCAGCCACCGGCCAGGCCGGCCGTGCGGGCCAGCTCGATCGCCGGGAACGCCTCGTTGTCCACCGGCTCGAAGGTCCAGGACTGCGCCCCGCTCCAGTCCAGCCCGGGTGCGGCGCCGGCCACCCGGTCCGGCCAGGCCAGCGCCAGCGCGATCGGCAGCCGCATGTCGGGCGGGCTGGCCTGGGCCAGGGTGGCCCCGTCGACGAACTCGACCATCGAGTGCACCACCGACTGCGGGTGTACCACCACCTCGATCCGGTCGTAGCCGACGCCGAACAGCAGCTGCGCCTCGATCAGCTCCAGGCCCTTGTTCACCAGGGTCGCGGAGTTGGTGGTGATCAGCGGGCCCATCGACCAGGTCGGGTGCGCCAGCGCCTGCTCGGCGGTCACCGATTCCAGCTCGGCCCGCCGCCGGCCCCGGAACGGTCCACCGCTGGCGGTCAGCACCAGCCGGCGCACCTCGGCGGCGCTGCCCGACCGCAGGCACTGGGCCAGCGCCGAGTGCTCGGAGTCCACCGGCACCAGCTGGCCCTCGGCCGCGGCGGCCAGCACCAGCGGGCCGCCAGCGATCAGCGACTCCTTGTTGGCCAGCGCCACCGTCCGGCCGGCCCGCAGCGCCGCCAGGGTGGCCCGCAGCCCCTGCGCGCCGGCCACCCCGTTGAGCACCACGTCGCAGTCCAGGGTGGCCAGCTCCTCGGTGGCGTCCGGTCCCGCGACCACCACCGGCAGCGGGTGCCCGGCCGGCGCGCTCGCGGCCAGCCGCTGCCGGAGTTCCTCGGCGGCGGCCGGCGAGCTGACCCCGACGTAGCCGACCTGCCAGCGCAGCGCCTGCTCGGCGAGCAGCTCGACGTTGCCGCCGCCGGCGGCCAGCGCCACCACCGAGAACTGCTCGCCGGCCTTGCCGACCACCTCCAGCGCCTGGGTGCCGATCGAGCCGGTCGAGCCGAGCAGGACGATCCGGCGGTGGCCGGCGGGGGTGGGCCCGGCAGGTGTGGTCACCGCGCCATTCTCGCCGACCGTGCAACCCCGCGGGTGCCCTGTGCCCGCCGGCCGCGCCCGGATGCCAGAATGAGCCCAGACCAGCACGCCGCAGGTGTTCGCCGACAGGGAGTGATCGAAGGTGGCAACGGAGTCCCATTCCATCGCCGGTACCGATGTCGAGCCTGCCCGGGATGCCCGGCACGTCGAGCACGAGCGGCCCGAGGACTGGGGCTGGCATCACGAGTTCGTCACCGGACGCCAGGTCGGCGGCTGGCTGACCTTCCTGATCCTGGGCGCCCTGCTCACCACCACCCACTACAACGACGCCGGCGCCCTGGCGCTGATCTCGATGATGGTGGTGCTGCTGATCGGCCTGGTCTGGGACATCCGCCGCCGGCGTACCCAGTGGCGGTCGTAGTACCCCTCAGCGCTCGCGGTACCTCTCAGCGCTCGCTGATCCCCCACGGCGAGCCGTAGTCGCCGGCCAGCAGGGTCAGGAACGGCACCGCGTCGAAGGCTTCCGGGCCGAGCACGCCGGCCCCGCTCCACACCCCGGACGCGATCAGCTCGCACGCCACCACCGGGTTCACCGCGGTCTGCCACAGCACCGCCTGGCAGCCGTACTCGCTCATCGACCACTCGTTGTCGACCACGTGGTAGAGGTAGCTCGACCGAGGCCGGCCGTCTATCCCCAGGCCCTGGACCAACACCCCGGCGCAGGTCTTGCCGCGCATCCGGTCCCCCAGCTGCGCCGGGTCCGGCAGGGCCGCGGCCACCACGTCCCGCGGGCTGACCTCGACGCCGCCGACCCGCAACGGCACGGTGGAGTCCAGGCCCAGCTGGTGCAGGGTGCGCAGCACCCCGATGAACTCCGCGCCCAGCCCGTACTTGAAGTCCACCCGGCCGGCGGTCAGCCAGCGCGGCATCAGCAGCACCTCTTCGTGCTCGACGTTGACGCACTCGACCGGCCCGATGCCGTCGGGAAAGTCGAAGACCTCCGGCTCGCTGAACGGCTCGGTGGTGTACCAGCCGCGGTCGGCCTCATAGATCACCGGCGGGTTCAGGCACTCCTCGATGGTGGTCCAGATCGAGAAGGTGGGCGCGAACATCGGCCGGCCGGCCTCGTCGAGCACCTCCAGGTTCGCCCCGTCGCGCACCCCGAGCAGGTCGATCCGGCTGAACAGGTGGTCTGAGGCGTAGCGGGCCAGCACGTCCGACAGCCCCGGCTCCACCCCCATGCCGACCAGAGCGAGCCGGCCGGCCCGCTCCCAGTCCGCCGCCAGCGCGAACTGCTCGTCGCCGAGCTTGACCCCGGTCCGGGCGAACGGTTCGTCCGGGTGCGGACGCGACAGCGACATCGCCATGTCGAGGTAGTGGCAGCCAGCCACCAGCGCCGCCCGGAAGATCGGCATGGTGAACCGCGGGTCGGTCGCGCCCAGCACCGCGTCGATCCGCCGCTCGGTGAGCAGCCGGGTGATCGCGGCGGGGTCCGAGGCGTCCAGCCGCACCGCGGCCACCCGCGGGTCACCGACGGCCGCGGCGGCCCGCTCGGCCCGGGCCAGGTCGTAGTCGGCCAGCAGCAGGTGCTCCAGGAAGGGCCGGCGGACCGCGATCCGGGCCACCGCCGAGCCCACCCCGCCGGCGCCCAGCACCAGCAGCCTCATCGCTGCCCGCCGCGGCCGTCCAGCAGCGGCTGGGCCGGATCCCAGCGGGTGCCGTCGGCGGCGTCCTTGCGCCGCCGGGCGATCGCCGACAGCGACTCCAGCACCACCCGGTTGGCCAGGAAGGAGGTGATGTCGGCGTGGTCGTAGGGCGGCGACACCTCCACCACGTCGATACCCACCACCGGCAGCTCGTAACAGATCCGCCGGACCGAGTCCAGCAGCTGCCGGGCGGTCAGCCCGCCGGGCTCCGGGGTGCCGGTGCCGGGCGCGTGGCCGGGGTCGCAGACGTCGATGTCGACCGACAGGAACACCCCGTCGCAGCCGTCCAGGGCGATGCCGAACGCCTCGGTGAGGCAGGCTTCCAGGCCGCGGGCGGTGATCTCGGTCATCTCGTAGGAGCGCATGCCCTGCTCGGCCATCCAGTCCAGCGTCTCCGGCGGCGGCCAGTAGCCGCGCAGCCCGATCTGCAGGAACCGGTCGCCGCGCACCGCGCCGGACTCGATCAGCCGGCGCATCGGCTGGCCGTGCCCGATCAGCGAGCCGAACTCGATGTCGCCGGTGTCGGCGTGCGCGTCGAAGTGGATCATCGACACCTTGCCCTGGCCCAGGTGCTGGGCCACCCCGGCCGCGTCCGGCCAGGCAATGGTGTGGTCGCCGCCCAGGATCAGCGGGATCGCCCCGGTGGCCGCCACCGCGTGCACCGCAACCTGCAGGTCGCGCACCGAGCGCTCGGCGTCGCCGGAGAACAGCTCCACGTCGCCGGCGTCGTAGACCGCCAGGTCGCGCAGCCCGTCCACCCGCAGCGCCAGCGACGGCCGGCTGCCGTCCTGGGCCAGGTAGCAGCTCTGCCGGATGAACTGCGGCCCGAACCGGGTGCCCGCGCGGTGCGAGGTGCCGCCGTCGAACGGCGCGCCCAGGATCACCACGTCGGCGCCGGCGTAGCTGGCAGGCTCTGCCCAGTCGCACCGGGGCACCCCCAGGAAGGTGATGTCGGGGCCGAACTGTGCGCCGTAGCGCGCCATGCTTTCCTCCTGGGATTCGGGTGATCCAGCGATCTCGACGGGCGGAACTCCTCGGGCGGACTACCGCCTCAGCGGGCCCGCCGCCGGCCGGCCAGCTGGCCGATCGCCACCGCCAGCACCGCCAGCACGAACATCGCCGTCCCGATGACGTTGATCTGCACCGGCGTGCCGCGGGCGGCCGCGCCCCAGACGTACATCGGGAAGGTGATCGAGGCGTTGGAGGCGTTGAAGTTGGTGATGATGTAGTCGTCGAAGGACAGCGAGAAGGCCAGCAGCGCCCCGGCGGCGATGCCGGGGGCGACCAGCGGCAGGGTGATCCGCCGGAAGGTCTGCCACTCGTTGGCGTACAGGTCCGCGGCGGCCTGTTCCAGCCGCGGGTCGAGCCCGGCGACCCGGGCCTTGACGGTGACCACCACGTAGCTCAGGCAGAACATGATGTGCGCGATCAGGATGGTGGTCCGGCCCAGCGGGATGCCGAGGCTGACGAACAGGGTCAGCAGCGACGAGCCCATCACCACCTCGGGGGTGGCCATCGGCAGGAAGATCAGCAGGTTGGACCCGGCCCGGCCGCGGAAGCGGTAGCGGGCCAGCGCGAAGGCGATCATGGTGCCGAGCAGCGTCGCGATCAGGGTGGCCAGCACCCCGATCTTGAGCGAGAGGCTCAGCGACTCGCACATCCCCGGCGCGGCGCACGGGTGCAGCCAGGCGTCGAGGGAGAACCGCTGCCAGGTGTAGTTGAACCGGCCGTTGGGCTTGTTGAACGAGAACAGCACCACTACCAGGTTCGGCAGCAGCAGGTAGACCAGCGCCAGCACCGCCACCAGCCAGACCACGTTCTCGCGCAGCACCACCCAGACCGGCCGGCGACGGCGGGCCGGGGCCGCCGGACGGGTGGAGCCGGCCGGCCGCTGTCCCACGGTGGCGACCATCAGACCAGCTCCTCGGTTCCGGAGCGGCGCACGTACACCGAGACCAGGACCAGGATGGTCAGCATCAGCGCGAAGGACAGCGCCGCCGCGGTCGGGTAGTCGTTGATCCGCAGGAAGTAGCCCTGGATCACCTGCCCGATCATGGCGGTCTTCGGATTGCCCAGCAGCTGGGAGTTGATGAAGTCACCGGCCGCCGGGATGAAGGTCAGCAGGGTGCCGGCCACCACACCTGGCATCGACATCGGCAGGGTGACCCGGCGGAAGGCGGTCAGCGGGGTGGCGTACAGGTCGCCGGCCGCCTCCAGCAGCCGCGGGTCCAGCCGGTCGAGGCTGGCGAACAGCGGCAGCGTCATGAACGGCAGGAAGTTGTAGGTCAAGCCGGTCACCACCGCCAGCGGCGAGTTCAGCAACTGGTCGCCGTTGGTCCAGCCCAGCGCCCGGGTCAGCGAGATCAGGTGGGTGCTGCGGAAGAAGCTCACCACCAGGCCGTCGGAGTTCAGGATGGTCTGCCAGGCCAGCGTGCGGAGCAGGAAGCTGGTGAAGAACGGGGCGACCACCATCACCAGCAGCACCGGCTTCCAGCGGCCGGCCTTCAGCGCGATCGCATAGGCGAGCGGGTAGCCGATCAGCAGGGCCAGCACGGTGGCCAGGAACGCGTACTCGAACGAGCGCAGGAACTGGTGGGAGAAGTCCGACAGCGCGTCGGTGTAGGTCGCGAAGTGGAAGGTCAGCTGGTAGCCGGTCTCCAGGGTGCCGGTCTGCAGCGACTGCGACAGCAGGAACACCATCGGGACCACGAAGAACACCGCGAGCCAGAGCATGCCGGGCAGCAGCAGGAAGTACGGCACCCCGGCGAACCGCCGGCGGGTCCGGCCGCTCGGCTCGGCGGCGCTGGTCATCCGACGACCTCGCTGTCCAGCTCGATGCCGGCCTCGGCGTCCTGGCCGGCGTCCAGGGCAAAGGTGTGCTCGGCGGCGAAGGTCAGGCTCACCCGGTCACCGGGCCGGTGGATGCCGGAGCCGTCCCGGTTCTGTTCGAACACCGTCAGCTCCTGCTGCCACGGGGTGCGCACCAGGTACTGGGTGCTCACCCCCATGAAGCTGGCGTCGGTGACCACCGCGCCGTCGATGCGGTTCGGGCCGGCGGCGCCGGTTGCCTCGCCGTGCGCGGCCGCACCGGTGTCGGCGTAGACGCTGATCTTCTCCGGCCGGACGCCGACCCAGACCTCGTCCACCCCGGCCGGCAGCCGGCCGGCCGGCACCCGCACCGTCCCGGTGGGCAGTGCCACCGTGGCCGCGTCCGGCTGCCGCTGCCGGACGGTGGCGCGGATCAGGTTGGACTGGCCCAGGAAGTTGGCCGCGAACGTGGTGGCCGGGTTCTCGTAGAGCTCGGCCGGCGCACCGAGCTGCTCGATCCGGCCGGCGTTCATCACCGCGATGGTGTCGGCCATCGTCATGGCCTCTTCCTGGTCGTGGGTGACGTGCACGAAGGTCAGCCCGACCTCGGTCTGGATGCGTTTGAGCTCGACCTGCATCTGCCGGCGCAGTTTGAGGTCCAGGGCGCCCAGCGGCTCGTCCAGCAGCAGCACCGCCGGCTTGTTCACGATCGCGCGGGCCAGCGCCACCCGCTGCTGCTGGCCGCCGGACAGCTGGCCGGGCTTGCGGCGGGCCAGCCCCTCCAGCTCGGTGAGCTCCAGCACCTCGGCGACCTGCTTGTCCACCTGCTCGGCGCGCCGGCGCTTGAGCCCGAAGGCGACGTTCTCCCAGACGTTCAGGTGCGGGAACAGCGCGTAGCTCTGGAACACCGTGTTGACCGGACGCCGGTAGGGCTTGTCGAAGGTGATGTCCTGGCCGCCGATCCGGATCTGGCCGACGGTGGGCTGCTCCAGTCCCGCGATCATCCGCAGCGTGGTGGTCTTGCCGCAGCCGGACGGCCCGAGCAGGGCGAAGAACGAGCCCTGCGCAATGGTCAGGTCCAGGTTGTCCACGGCGGTGAACGGCCCGAACCGCTTGGTCAGCGACGACAGCTGCAGATCGCCGGACGAACCGGGCACCGACTCGGGCACCGGTTCAGCCGCCGGTGGTCAGGGCCTGGAACGCCTTGTTGTACCGAGTCTCCTCGTCCTCGGTCAGGCCGCGGAAGACGTGTGCCCGGCCCAGCACCGCCTCGGACGGGAAGATCAGCGGGTTCTTGGCCACGTCCGGGTCATCGGCCAGCAGGATCTCCCCAGCGCCCTTGACCACCGAGATGTAGTTGACGTAGTCCACCACCTGCGCCATCACCTTGGGGTCGAAGTAGTAGTTGATCAACACCTCGGCGTTCTTCTTGTGCTTGGCCTTGTTGGGGATCACGAAGTTGTCCGACCAGATCAGGTGGCCGGTCGAGGGCAGCGTGTAGCCCAGGCTCGGGTTGTCGGCCTGCAGCTGCACCACGTCGCCGGTCCAGGCCAGGCACGCCGCGATGTCGCCGGAGGCCAGCCCCTTGCCGTACTCGTTGCCGGTGAATCCCTTGAGCTGGCCGGAGTTCTTGACGTCGGTGAGCTGCGCGATGGCGGCGTCGAAGTCGGCGTCGGTGAACTTGGCCGGGTCCTTGCCCATCGCCAGCAGGGTCATGCCCACGGTGTCGCGCATCTCGGTGAGCAGGGTGACCTTGCCCTTGAGGCTCTTGTCGGTGAACAGCTGCTCGAGCGTCTCGATCTTCTTGCCGCCGGTGGCCTTGGGGTTGTAGCCGATGCCGGTGAAGCCGGACTGCCAGGGCAGCGAGAACTGCCGGCCCGGGTCGAACTCGACGTTGGCCAGGGTGTCCTGGATGTTCTTGGCGTTGGGGATGTTGGCCTTGTCCAGCTTCTGCACCCAGTTCAGCCGGATCAGCTTGGCCACCATCCAGTCGGTGGAGCACCAGACGTCGCGGCCGGTGTCGGCGCCGGCCCGCAGCTGCGGCTGCACCTTGGCGAAGAACTCGTCGTTGTCGTTGTAGTCCTCGGTGTAGGTGACCTTGATGCCGGTCTGCTTGGTGAACTCGTCCAGGGTGGGGTGCGCCTGGGTCTTGTCGTCGACGTCGATGTACTCGGGCCAGTTGGACCAGCTGACCACCTTCTCGGTGTCCGAGCGGTCCTCCGCGGCCTGCGCCGACGGGTTGGCCTTGCCGGCGGTGCCCTTGGTGCCGCAGGCGGCCAGCAGGCTGGCCAGCCCGGTGGCACCGATCCCGGCGAGCATGCTGCGGCGGGTGAGCAGGCCCCGGGTGAAGGCGATGTCGGGCAGCCGATCCGGCTCGGACGGGCGGTAGGTCATCGGCTGTCTCCCTCGTCGCAACGGCGCAGGCGCTGGCAGGACGTCCGGCACGCCAGGCGCCCGCCGGATCAGGTCATGCTAGCCACGGATGGTTACATCTACGTCGCGGCCCTGCCAAGCAATTCCGCGATGAATCGCGCGTCCGGCAACGAAATCCACACACCTTTCCGACGAGCGGGCCGAATCCGGCGCGAATCGCGGCCGACCCGTTCCGGCGGGGCTCCGAGACCGGGCCGAGCTCCGATTAATTCGTGCAGGCAGATGATTTGGTGATCATTAGGCTCCGATCGCTTCGGATTCACTTGCCGAACGGTCGCAGATCCTGCATTATCCGTACCATGACAGTCACCCGGCGGCGATCCGGACGCCCGCAGCTGGACGACACCTCCAAGGCCATCGTCGAGCAGCTGCAGCAGGATGGCCGCCGGCCCTACGCCAGCATCGGCAAGGCGGTGGGACTGTCCGAGGCGGCGGTCCGGCAGCGGGTGCAGAAGCTGGTGGAGTCCGGCACCGTGCAGATCGTGGCGGTGGCCGATCCGCAGCAGATCGGCTTCGCCCGCCAGCTGATGATCGGGATCAACATCGAGGGCGACCTGGAAAGCGCGGCCACGGCGCTGGCCGAGATTCCCGAACTGGTGTACGTGGTGCTGACGGCGGGATCGTTCGACATCCTCGCCGAGGCGGTGGTCGTCGACGACGACCACCTGCTGGAACTGATCAACGAGCGGATCCGCAAGCTGCCCGGCGTCCGCCGCACCGAGACGTTCATGTACCTGAAACTGACGAAGCAGACCTACAACTGGGGTATCGCATGACAGCCAGCAGCTTTGAGCCCGAAACCAGCTACGACAGCCAGCAGGCCGAGCGGCTGTCCGCCGCCGCCCGCGACCACCTGTGGATGCACTTCACCCGGCTGTCCTCCTACGCCGACTCGCCGGTGCCGATCATCACCCGCGGTGAGGGCGCCTACGTCTACGACATCCAGGGCCGCCGCTACCTCGACGGGCTGTCCGGCCTGTTCACCGTCCAGGTCGGGCACGGCCGGCGCGAGCTCGCCGAGGCCGCCGCCCGGCAGGCCTCGCAGCTGGCCTACTTCCCGATCTGGTCCTACGCCCACCCGATGGCCATCCAGCTCGCCGAGCGGCTGGCCAGCCACACCCCGGGCGAGCTGAACCGGGTGTTCTTCACCACCGGCGGCGGCGAGGCGGTGGAGACCGCCTGGAAGCTGGCCAAGCAGTACTTCAAGCTCATCGGCAAGCCCGAGAAGCACAAGGTGATCTCGCGCTACGTCGCCTACCACGGCACCCCGCAGGGCGCGCTGTCCATCACCGGCATCCCCGGCGCCAAGACGATGTTCGAGCCGCTGGTGCCCGGCGCGCACAAGGTGCCCAACACCAACTTCTACCGGGCGCCGATCTATGGCGATGACCAGAAGATGTTCGGGCAGTGGGCCGCCGACCAGATCGAGGCCGCCATCATCATGGAAGGGCCGGAGTCCGTCGCGGCTGTGTTCCTGGAGCCGGTGCAGAACTCCGGCGGCTGCTTCCCGCCGCCGCCCGGCTACTTCCAGCGGGTCCGGGAGATCTGCGATCAGTACGACGTGCTGCTGGTCTCGGACGAGGTCATCTGCGCC
>NZ_DATINC010000127.1:0-20841 GCF_035474675.1 Jatrophihabitans sp.
GCCGACCTGCTCTTCGACGTGGTGTACCTGCCGCCGATCCACCCGATCGGCCGGGTCAACCGCAAGGGCCCGAACAACACGCTGAACGCCAAGCCGACCGACACCGGCTCGCCGTGGGCGATCGGCTCGGCCGAGGGCGGCCACGACGCGATCCACCCGGAGCTGGGCACCGAGGCCGACTTCGCCGCCTTCGTGGCCCGCGCCGAGGAGCTGGGCATGGAGGTGGCGCTGGACCTGGCGCTGCAGTGCGCACCGGACCACCCGTGGGTCAGCGAGCATCCGGAGTGGTTCACCACGCTGCCGGACGGCACCATCGCCTATGCGGAGAACCCGCCGAAGAAGTACCAGGACATCTACCCGCTGAACTTCGACAACGACCCGGCGGGGCTGTACGCCGAGTGCCTGCGGGTCACCCTGCTGTGGGTGTCGCGCGGAGTGAAGATCTTCCGGGTCGACAACCCGCACACCAAGCCGCTGAACTTCTGGCAGTGGTTGATCGCCACCGTCAAGGCACAGCACCCGGACGTGCTGTTTCTGGCCGAGGCGTTCACCCGCCCGGCGATGATGCACGAGCTGGCCCGGATCGGCTTCACCCAGAGCTACACCTACTTCACCTGGCGCAACACCGCCTGGGAACTGGGCCAGTACGGCGAGGAACTGGTCGCCGCCGCCGACTACATGCGGCCGAACTTCTTTCCCAACACCCCCGACATCCTCAACGAGTTCCTGGTGCACGGCGGCCGGGCCGGCTTCGCGATCCGGGCGGTGCTGGCGTCGATGATCTCGCCCACCTACGGCATCTACTCCGGCTACGAGCTGTACGAGAACGTGCCGGTGCGGCCGGGCAGCGAGGAGTACCTGGACTCGGAGAAGTACCAGCTGCGGCCGCGGGACCTGCAGGGCGCGATCGACCGGGGCGACTCGCTGGCGCCGTTCCTCAAGCGGCTCAACGAGATCCGCCGGGCCCACCCGGCGCTGCACCAGTTGCGCAACCTGCGGTTCCACTCCTGCGAGAACGACGCCATCCTGGTGTTCTCCAAGCGGGACGCCGCGACCGGGGACACGATCCTGGTGACCTGCTCGATGGACCCGCACAACACCCGGGAGGGCTGGGTGCACCTGCGGCTCAACGAGCTGGGCATCGGGTGGGATGAAGGTTTCGAGGTGTCGGACCTGATCAGCGGCGTCAACTACGAGTGGGGCGAGCACAACTTCGTCCGGCTCACCCCCTACCAGCCGTCGCACATCTTCCACGTCCGGCGCCGCGGCTAGCCAGGTCCTTACCGGCTGGGCCTATCCCGGCACGGTAAGGATTTCGGCTCCGTCGTCGGTGATGGCGACGGTGTGCTCGCTGTGGGCGGTCCGGCAGCCGGTCGCGCTGCGCAGGGTCCAGCCGTCGGCGTCGGTGACCAGTTCGGCGGTGTCGGCCATCACCCACGGTTCCAGCGCCAGCAGCAGCCCCGGCCGCAGCCGGTAACCGCGACCGGGCCGTCCGGTGTTGGGAACGTGCGGGTCCTGGTGCATGGTCGATCCGACGCCGTGACCGCCGAACTCGGTGTTGACCGAATACCCTGCCGCGTCGAGGACCGAGCCGATGGCGGCGGAGATGTCACCGATCCGGGCGCCGGGCCGGGCGGCGGCTATCCCGGCACTCAGCGCGCGTTCGGTCGCCTCGATCAGGGCCAGGCTGCCTGCCGGCTGCCGCTCGCCCACCAGGAAGCTGATGGCGGAGTCGGCGACGATTCCGCCGTAGGAGACGGCAAGATCCAGCGACAGCAGGTCGCCGTCGGCCAGCGGGTAGTCGTGGGGCAGTCCGTGCAGCACCGCGTCGTTGACCGAGGTGCAGATGTAGTGCCCGAACGGCCCGCGCCCGAAGGGCGGCTCGTAGTCGACGTAGCAGGACAGCGCACCGGCCTCGGCGATCAGGTCCTGCGCCCAGCGGTCGATGTCCAGCAGGTTGACGCCTACCCGGCAGCGGCCCTTCAGCGTCTGCAGGATGCCAGCGACCAGGGCACCCGCCTGCCGGGCCCGGGGCAGCTCGGTCGAGCTGAGGATCTCGATCATCGGGCGTCTTCCGTGTTTCGCTCGCCAATAACTATCCCGGCAATAGTATGCCGGTACTAGAATCGGTGCCATGGTCAGGTTGCCGCTCACGCCCGCCGAGGTCGAACGCGGGCAGCGCCTCGGCGCCCTGCTGCGCCGGGCCAGGGGTGAGAGCTCGATGCTCGGCACTGCGCTGGACGCCAGGATCTCACCGGAAACGTTGCGAAAGATCGAGACCGGCCGGGTGGCCACCCCGGCCTTCTCCACCATCGCCGCGATCGCCGACGTGCTCGGCCTGTCCCTGGATGCGCTGTGGGCGGAGGTCAACTCCTCCGCCGGTGTAGCCGCCGGTGGCGATCGCAAACCAGCCGAGCGGTTGGTCTCCTAGCCGGACGCGGCCCTGGTCCGGGTGCAGGGGCGCAACCGATCGAGCTTGTTCCAACCCCCGCCTGCTGCCACCATTTCCGCAAACAGCACGTCCGCCCGGCCGAGAAGAGCGCCATGGACATCGACGTCGTCGATCGGAGTGCGGGTCCTGTTGTTGGAACCAGGCGGGTTTCCGGCAGGGTGATCGCCACGGTCGCAGTTGTTGTGGTGCTCGTGGTGGCCACGGTCGTCCTGCGCAATGTTGCGGTCTCCCGCGCCAACCGCGCGCCGTACGCCGCTGACGCAATTTCCGCCAGCGTGTGGATGGAGATCGTCGCCCCGGGACAGGCCCAGCCAACTGTGGACCGCCTCGCCGGTCCCGGCAGGTTGCCCGCGCCGTTCATCGAACCGGCCGACGGCGGGCCCGCCCCGCAACAGGTCGTCGGTCAGTTGACGTTCTCCACGCCTCCCAACGCGCCCACGGACGGGCAGTACGCCCTGTTCGTCATCGAACGCGCGCGGAACAAGCCGGTTGACGCGCTCTACGGAGCCGGTCCGGCCGGCACGGACGTGATGCAGGGCTGGGACGGCAGATACGACAAGGTCGCGGCCAAATACCCGTGGCTGCACATGCTCGCCTCGGTGCGGACTCCGGACGGGTTGAGTTTCACCAACTCCGGAATGGCGGTGATGTTTCCTCCCAACACTGTCGGGCCGGTCACCTTCACCGCCGTGTTGAGCCAGGAGAGCCTGCCCATCACGGACCCATTGCGGCAACTGACCGTGGCCCTCGTTTTCATCGGTGCGAACGACCACATCTACTGGGCCACCAAGCTCGCCGGATGACGACGGTCCGCCCACTAAGCACCGCCACGGGCAAAGCGCAGGCATTCGTGATCAACTGATTTGCTCTTAGTCTGCAAGGTTTTCGCCGCAGCAAAGTTGTCGTACCCCTGGTCTAGGTTTTCAGTCATGACGACGGGGATGGCAGGCGACGCTCCGGCTCTGGCCGGGGCCGCGCTGGCTGCCGTCTCACAGTTGGCCGGTGCCGACCTGTCCGTGCTGAACGAGTCCCAGCTGCTGGAGCTGATCCGCACCATGGAGACGCTGCGCCGCACGGTGGAGGCGTTCGACAACGTCACCATTCCCGAACTAGAAGCCCGCGGCATCCCCGCCCGGCACGTGGTGCGCAGCACCGGTCAGTTCGTCGCCGGGCTGCTCAACCTGGCGCCGTTCGAGACCGGGGTGCGGGTCCGGCACGCTCGCGAACTGGGCGTGCGGGTACAGCTGACCGGAGAGCGCAGCGAGCCGCAGTTGCCGGTGCTCGCCGCCGCCCGGGCCAGCGGTGCGGTATCGAGCAGGCAGGCCGACGTGGTCATCCGCTGCCTCGGCACACTGCGGGCGGGCGCCCTGCCGGTCGAGGAGCTTGCCAAGGCAGAGCGGTTCCTGGTCGAGCAGGCCGAGCTCCTCGACGCGGGCACGCTGGCCGGGATCGCCCGGCGGCTGGTGGACACGCTGCTTCCGGACGGCACGCTGGCCGACGAGCGGTTCCAGCAGCGGCGCCGGTTCCTGTCCTGCGTGCCGAACGGCGAGGGGATGCACCGGCTGACGGCGGACCTGGACTCCGAGACCGCCGCCCTGGCACTGACCGTCCTGCACTCGCTGGCGGCACCGAAGCCGGCAGCCGAGGGCGATCCTGACGAGCGAACCGCCGGGCAGCGCATGCACGACGCGTTCCGGTCGGTGCTGAAGATCGCGCTGCGATCGGCGGAACTGCCGCGCACGGCGGGCGTGCCGGCGACCGTGCTGATCACCCTGACCGCCGAGCAGTTCGAGACCCGGACCGGCCTGGCCGCCACCAGCTTCGGTCAGCACCTGTCGGTCGACCGGGCGCTGCGGCTCGCTGACCAGGCCGGTATTGCCTGGGTGGTGCACGACAGTGCGGGCGGCGTGCTGAACTACGGCACCACCCGCCGGTACGCCAGCGAGAAACAGAGCCTGGCACTGATCGCGCGGGACCAGGGCTGCGCCTTTCCGGGCTGCACCGATCCACCGGAGTGGACCGAGAAGCACCACGTGATCCCGTGGTCCGAGGGCGGACCGACCGATCTGAACAACCTGGTGCTGCTGTGTGACTACCACCATGACCGGATCGACACCGGCGGCTGGCAGGTCACCATGCGCGGCGGGCTGCCGTGGTTCGTTCCGCCGGCCTGGGTCGATCCTGAGCAGCGCCCGCACCGCCATACCCGCTACGCGGTACCGGCCGGCTGACCTGGCTTGTCCTGCGATCAGTGATCGCGCGGCCGCGCCGCCACACCCGCTACGCGGTACCGGCCGGCTGACCGGTCGTCTTGACATTCCAGGCGCCGGTGGTTGTGTGGAATTTGGCGTGATTGCGCCGTGATCGAGGAGGCTCCCCATGAACGGTCCCCAGCAAACCCGGCACTCGGCTGCCAGCCGTCGAGCCTTTCTGACCGGTTCCGCGGCTGTCGCTGCCGGAGCGGTCGGCTCCCAGCTGTTGCCCGCGACCGCGGACGCCGACGAGCGGGACGACGCTGTCGGCAGCCAGCAATGGCCGCCCGGTCCGGGTGCTCGGCTGAAGCCGCAACGCCCCGACCGGGAATTGCTCGCGATCCTCGAAGAGATCGATGAGGACCGGATAGAAGCGACCGTACGCAAGCTGGTGTCCTTCGGTACCCGGCACACGTTGTCCTCCCAGACCGACCCGCACCGCGGAATCGGCGCTGCCCGGGACTGGATCGCAGCCGAGCTGCGCCGGTACGCGGCCGCATCCGGCGGCCGGATGACGGTCACGGTGCCGTCCTACATCCAGCAGCCGGCGTCCCGGATACCCACTCCGACACGGATAAGCAACATGGTCGCGACGCTGCGCGGCTCTGCTGATCCGAACCGGGTCTACGTCGTTTCGGGTCACTACGACTCGCGGGTCACCGATGTCCTGAACTTCACCAGCGATGCCCCGGGCGCCGACGATGATGCCTCCGGTGTTGCCGTCTCGATGGAACTGGCGCGTGTTATGGCCACCCGCCGCCCCGAGGCAACGATCATCTTCGCCGCTGTGGCGGGCGAGGAGCAGGGCTTGTACGGCTCGACCTTCCTGGCCAAGCAGCTCAAGGACGCCGGCGCCGACGTCCAGGCCATGTTCACCAACGACATCGTCGGCAGCAGCCGAGCCGATGACGGCACCCGCGACCGGCACAGTGTTCGGCTGTTCGCGCAAGGCATTCCACCCAGTGAGGATCCGGCGCGGGCAGCGATCCGGGTGTCGATCGGGGGCGAGAACGACTCTCCGGCCCGTGAGCTGGCCCGGTTCGTGGCCGAGGTCGCCGACCCGCACGCCACCGGCGCCCGGGTGCGTGTCATCTACCGCCTGGACCGCTACCTTCGCGGTGGCGATCACACGCCCTTCTTGCAACAGGGTTTCCCGGCGGCCCGATTCACCGAGCCCAACGAGAACTTCGCCCACCAGCACCAGGATGTCCGGGTGGTCGACGGCGTCCAGTTCGGTGACCTGCCGCAGTTCTGCGACTTCGACTACATCGCCCGGGTTGCCCGGACGAATGCGGCAGCGCTGTGGTCACTGGCCCAAGGACCCGGTACGCCGAAGAACGTGGTGGTGGACACCACGGCCCTGACCAATGACACCACCCTGGCCTGGAGCCGCGGCACGGATGCCGACCTCGCCGGCTACGAGGTGGTCTGGCGCCCGACCACCGCGCCGTTCTGGACCCATGTCATCAAGGTGGGAGACACCACGCGGGTGACCATCGACCTGTCCAAGGACAATGTGATCTTCGGCGTACGGGCCGTGGACCGGTCCGGTCACCGCAGTCCGGCCACCTTCCCCTTCCCGGCCTGACCCGAGCAGGCCCGCCACCGGATGCGGGTGGCGGGCATTGCATCAGCAGGCGGCCGCCTCACTCCCCCATCAGGTTGTCGACGGCGATGATCTTGTCCGGCCGCAGCCGGATCAGCAGCTCGCCGGCGACGGCGTTGCGGCGGCCGAACCGCGACCGCCCGTACTCCCCGACTGCTCGGTGATAGGACGGTTAGCGCACGCCGATAGCGGGATAGCTGCGTTAGGCGACGCTGGGCACCGGGTTCATAAGTTGTCACCGGGTATCCCACGGTTCGTACCGTCCACGTCACAGCGCTTAGCGCAGGACGGCTCTTCCCAGCCATTGCCTACCATCGGAATCTTCCCATCGGCAAGACCTGCTGCCAGACTGATCCGACGATCTCCGGTATTGCCATTCTGCATAGCGACAATGCGCGGATGGTGGGGAGTGCGATGACGGCTTGGTGGCGCCGTTTCACGGGGGGCCCGCACCGGCCCGAGCAGATGGCCGGCGCGACCAACGTGACAGCCCTGCTGCAGGCGCCGATCAGCGGCACAGTGGCCGTGGGCACCCACATCGAGCAGCGCGTGCTGAACATCGGTGGCGTGCACGGCGGTGCGGTCACCATTGTCGACGGCACGGTGGTGACACCGACCCGACGGCAGCGGCCGGTTTTGCTCCGACCGGTGCGCCCTGCCCTGGTGCTCGACCGCCTCCCGGTCCGCGAGCTGGCCCGTACCGGTCCCCCGGTGGGTGGACTGGAGTTGTACGGCGAGGTCGGAAGCGGCAAGACAACCCTGCTCGAGGAGCTGGCCTGGACGATCACGGACTCCGAGTACCCGGACGGGGTGGTGTTCCTGTCCTTGCACTCCTATGAGGTCAACGACGCGGTTCACGACGTCTGGAGCGCATTCCACGAGTGCTCGACGCCGTACAAGCCGACGGGGGCACAACTGCGCCACGATCTGGCACCGGTGTGCGCGCTGCTCCTGCTCGACGACGTCGAGTTGGAGCCGGATCAGCTCCGCAATGTCCTCCATCTCCTGCCGCACAGCCGATGTGTCGTGGCGACTCCGGATCGTCGGCTCTGGGGTGACGGCCGCAGCGTACCCATCGGTGGGTTGCCGTTGGAGGACGCGGTTCCGCTCATCGAGCACTGCATCGCCCGGGCCCTGAGCACCGAGGAAACCGGATGGGCCCATGCCCTGTGGCGGCGCGACAGAGGCCATCCGCTACGCCTGATGCAGTCCTTCGCCGCGGTGCTCGACGAAGCGTCCCGGCGCACCGCGCGCGACGTGGTAGGAGATCCGCTCGGATCGGTCAGCGCGGAGCCCGAAACGACCCGCCAGGTCGTCGACGGCGCGGTCCTTGACCGGTTCCTGACGCCGCCTGGAGTCTCGCCCGACCTCGATGGCCGGCTGGAATCGCAGACAGACGAATGGCGGGCTTCGGCCCTCGACCTCCTTTCACGGCAGAGCACCGAACGTGACGACTCCTCCAGAACACCCGAAAGGCTCCGCCTGGAAGAACTGCTGATCACCTGGGGCGTGTCGACCGGACGCTACGAGCCGGCCATGCGGCTCGCTCGCTCCACCGAAGCCGCGTTGGCTGTCCAGGGCCACTGGGACGCCTGGTTACGGGTGCTGAACTGCGCGCATTCGGCGGCCGTCGAGGTCTCAGACACTCGCACCCGGGCATGGGCGTTACACCAGCAGGGCACTCGATCCCTGTGCCTGGGAGACACACTGGCGGCGAACTCGGCGCTGGCCGACTCGCTGGAGCTGCGCACCCGAGCCGGGGACCGCCACGGCGCTGCCGTCACACTTCACAATCTCCAGATATCGCAGCGGCTCCGGGGCGGGTTCCACGGCGCACGCCGGACAGGCCCGGGCTTCCTCAGACCGTCGAGCCGGACGCTCGCCATCGCTGCGAGCATCCTTGTCGCCATTCTCGCCGTAGGTCAGGTTGCCGACGCCGGTCAGTGGTGGCACCGTCCGGCCGCGAACAGGGCGATTTCCTTGCCAACCCGGTCAACCCCGCCCCCGACCAACCCGAGCCCATCGACCAGCCCGCTCCCGTCGACCAGCCCGCTCCCGTCGACCAGCCCGAGTACTTCGGCCAGCCCGAGCACTTCGGCCAGCCCGCTCCCGTCGACCAGCCCGAGCACCCCGGCCAGCCCGAGCCCATCGACCAGCCCGAGCCCGTCGTCGGATGCATCGCCGCCATCGCCGCCTATTCTCGCCAGCCCGAAGGCGCTGAAATTCCCGGCAATCGATCTCAACACGTCCGCGACCCGGCCCGTCACATTCACCATGAGCAGCAAGCGCCTTCCCACCATCACCATTACGGACGCGAGCAACTTCAGCAGTGACGGGATATGTCATGATATTTCGACTGCCTCCGCCGGGCAGACTTGTTCGGTGACGGTGCGATTCGTACCAACGACTACCGGCCTGGCCTCCGCGACATTGACCGCCGCGCTGCCGGATGGCTCGTCCATCTCCGTTCCGCTGACAGGTATGGGAACGCAGCCGCTAGTGACCATCGACGTCGTGAACGGCAACCCGGAATACGCCCCTCCTCTCGGCGTCATCACCGGCAACGGGATCGACTGCCCAGGCGACTGCACAGTGGACGTTGCCGTCGACAGCCCTGTGAGCCTGACCGCCAAAAGTTGTGGGGACGACATCTGTTCGCTCGCCTTCAGCGGTTGGAGCGAGCCGTGCGCCGGCAATCCCGACTTTCCCCTTCGCTGCGAATTCAAGGCTTCCCGGCAACCCGCGGGCGGGAAGATCGAGGTGCGTTACCACTACGTCATTCTCAACTGACGGGGAGTATCGAACATGGACACCAATCGTGGCGACAGCTATTCCGCGACCGTGAACGCGCCCGTGACCGGACAGTTCGCGGTCGGGCGCGACATCGCCCAGACTTCCACCGATCTGGGCGGCGCCGCAGAGCACCTGTCACCAGCACAGGTCAGTGAGCTGGCAGAGCTGTTCGCGGGGCTCCGCTCTGACGTCGCCTCCGGTGCCCCACCGGCACAACGAGCGGAGGCGTTGTCGAAGGTCGTCGAACTGGAAACCGCGATCGCCGCCGAGGACAAGCCTGACCTGGTCACGATGGACTACGTCCGTGGCTGGTTCTCCAAGCACCTGCCGCACCTGGCCGGCGTGGTCGTGTCACTCATCGTCCATCCGCTGGTCGGCCAATTGGTCACCGCGGCCGGCGAATCCATGGTCGCGGAGTTCCACCACAGGTTCCACTGAACGGGCTCGACCCCATGATCATGACCCGCCGATTGCGAAGGCGGGGGTGACCCCCTGAAGATCGCTCAGTCGCCCATCAGGTCGTCGACGGCGATGATCCTGTCCGGCCGCAGCCGGACCAGCAGCTCACCGGCGACGGCGTTGCGGCGGCCGAACGCCTCGGCCTCGGCGTCGCCGACGTAGCGGCGGGCGATCGCGATGGACAGCGGCAGCATCTCCTCCAGGTCCTCGGAGATCTCCACGCTGCCCTCCACGGTAACGAACGCGTACGGCGGTTGCTCCAGGTCCACCGACAGCGCCGCCCGCGGATCCCGGCGCAGGGTGCGGCCCTTGACGGTGTTCGCACCGGTCATGAAGACCAGGTCCTCACCGTCCAGGACGAACCAGATCGGTGCCACGTGCGGCCGCCCGTCGGCCCGGCTGGTGGCCAACTTGCCGGTCCGGGTGCCCTCGGCCAGAAACGCGCGGGCCTGCTCATCGGTCATCGGGTGTGCCATGCGAGAACTATGCCGCACCCGGCCGGTGTCGCGCCGCTCGCGAGCGGTGGCCGCCCAGCAGGGACGATGCGCCGAGGATGCCCTGCTGTTAGGCCAACGCTCCGGCATCGGACCGCAGCCGGACGAACTACGCCCGGAGCATCGGACCGCCGCCGGAAGGCTGGCGCCCAAGGCACCGGACCGCCGGCGCTGCGGCAGAAGCCTGAACCGATGGCCGCCGCCTGTCGTACGGTGAGGAATGACCACCGTGCAGCGCTGGCTGGCCGTGCTCGCCGGCACCGCGCTGCTCGCCGCGCTGCCGGCCCTGGTGGCCGCGGTCCCGGCCCGGACCAGCGATCTGTCCGCCGCCGAGCTGCTGCGGCGGATCAACGCCTCGGCCACCCGCCCCTTCAGCGGTTATGCCGAGGCCACCGGCGGGCTGGCATTGCCGGTGACCAGCAGGTTCACCTCCGTCGCCGACCTGTTCGGCGGCCGCACCCAGCTGCGGGCCTGGTACCGCAACAGCGACGACTGGCGGGTGGACGCGGTCAGCTTCGCCGGCGAGTCCGGCATCCACCACGACGCATCCGGCGACTGGACCTGGGACTACGAGTCCAACGCCGTCGACCGGACCGGCTCACCGGTCCCCCCGCAGGTGCGGCTGCCCGTCGCCGCGGACCTGGTGCCCCCCGAGCTCGGCCGCCGGCTGCTCAGCCAGGCGCTGCCCAGCGAGGCGTCCCGGCTGGGCTCGGAACGGATCGCCGGCCGCAGCGCGCCCGGCCTGCGGATCACCCCCGCCCAGCTGGCCAGCAACATCGCGCACGTCGACGTCTGGGCCGACGCCGCCACCGGGCTGCCGCTGCGGGTCCGGGTGCAGGGCAAGCAGTCCGGCAGCGCCGTGCTGAGCAGCTCCTTCCTCGACTTCTCCACCGCCGAGCCGCCCGCGTCGGTCACCGCCTTCTCACCGCCGCTCGCCGCCCGGGTCTCCAGCCAGCCGTCCCGGGACCTGGTCACCGCCATCGACCAGCTTGGCGCGGTGGTGCCGCCGGCCCGGCTGGCGGGCCTGGACCGCAACCTGCAACTGCCGCCCTTCGGCAGCGTCGGGGTGTACGGCCGGGGCGTGACCGAGTTCGTGGCGGTGCCGCTGCCCGATCGGATCGCCTACTCGCTCGGCCGGGAGCTGGCCGACGCCATAAACGCCGACCCGGCCGAGCCGCAGCTGAAGCTGTCCATCGGCCCGCTCACCCTGCTGCTGGCCACCCCGACCCAGCGGGACTCGTCCTGGCTGCTGGTCGGCACCGTCACCGACCAGACGCTGGCCGCGGCCGCCGCGCAGCTGCCCGACCACCCGGGGCTGAGCTGATGATCACCACGCACGCCCTGACCAAGCGGTTCGGCTCGCTGACCGCCGTCGATTCGATCGACCTCGACGTCCGGCCGGGCGACATCTACGGCTTCCTGGGCGCCAACGGTTCGGGCAAGACCACCACCGTCCGGATGCTGCTCGGCCTGGTGATGGCGACCTCCGGCCGGATCGAGCTGCTCGGCCAGCCGGTGCCGGCGGCGGCCGGCCGGGTGCTCGACCAGGTCGGCGCGATGGTGGAGGGACCGGCCGCCTACGGCCACCTGTCCGGCCGGGCGAACCTCGGCCTGCTGGACGCCAGCGGCTCGCGGCGCGCTCGGGGCGCCCGCCGGGACCGGACCGAGCGCATCACACAGGTGCTGGAGCAGGTGGGCCTGGCCGGGGTGGGCCGCCGGCCGGTCAAGGCGTACTCGCTGGGCATGCGGCAGCGGCTGGGGCTGGCCGCCGCGCTGCTGCGCAGGCCCCGGCTGCTGGTGCTGGACGAGCCCACCAACGGCCTGGACCCGCAGGGCATCCGGGAGATCCGCGACCTGCTGCTGCGGTTGCACGCCGGCGGCACCACCATCTTCCTGTCCAGCCACCTGCTGGCCGAGGTGGAGCAGCTGTGCACCCGGGTGGGCGTGCTGGACCGGGGCCGGCTGGTGGTGCAGTCCGAGCTGGCCGACCTGCAGGCGCCGACCGGCCGCACCCTGGTCCGCACCCCGGACGCCGCGGCGGCGCTGGCGCTGCTCGACGGCCGGGTCGAGCACCGCGACGGCGAGACGCTGCTGGTCCGCGGCGGGGATCCGGCGGCGCTCAACGCGCTGCTGGTCGGCTCCGGCATCCGGGTCCGCGAGCTCGGGCCGGAGCGGCGCACCCTGGAGCAGGCGGTGCTGGAGCTGACCGGGCCGAGCAGCGACCGGGTGGAGGGCTAGATGATCAGGGTCGAGCTGCTCAAGCTGTTCCGGCGGCCCCGGACCTGGATGACGATCGGGCTGCTGGACGCGCTGCCGACCGTGGTGGCGATCCTGCTGGCCGTCACCGGCATCGGCCCGCGACCGGGCCAGGGCCCGGCGTTCCTGTCCGCGGTGCTGACCAACGGCTCGCTGTTCGCGGTGGCGGCGCTGGCCATCGTGCTGCCGCTGTTCCTCCCGGTGGCGGTGGCCGTGGTGGCCGGTGACACCGTGGCCGGCGAGGCCGCGTCGGGCACCCTGCGCTACCTGCTGATCCGGCCGGTCGGGCGCACCCGGTTGCTGGTGGCCAAGCTGGTGTCGGTGTTCGCCTTCGTGCTGACCGCGGTGGTGGTGGTGTCGGGCACCGGCTACCTGGTCGGCCGGGCGTTGCTGGGCGACCAGCCGCTGTCGGCGGTGGCGGTCACCAGCGTCTCGGGCACCAGCCTGACCTCGGGCCAGATCGCCGGACGGACCGTGCTCGCCATCGGCTACGTCGCGTTCTCGATGCTGGGTGTGGCGGCGGTGGCGCTGTTCCTGTCCACGGTGACCGACTCGGCGCTGTCGGCCAGCATGGGCGCGCTGGCGATCCTGATCGGGTCCTCGCTGCTGCTCACCATCGACGCCTCCCGGGCGCTGCAGCCCTACCTGCCGACCCGGTACTGGCTGTCGTTCATCGACCTGTTCCGGGATCCGATCCTGTGGCGCAACGTGCTGCGCGGCGTCGCGCTGCAGGGCGTCTACGTGCTGGTGCTGCTGGGTGCGGCCTGGGCGAACTTCACCACCAAGGACGTCACCAGCTGAGGATCGCTGAGGCATCAGGAGCTGAGGCATCAGGAGCTGAGGCATCAGGAGCTGAGGCATCAGGAGCTGGGGAAATCAGGAGCTGAGGGATCAGGAGCTGAGCCGGGCGCAGTCGCGGGCGGTCAGCTGCACCGGGTCGGAGGGCTGCAGCTCGGCGAGCACCATCGCCGCCACCAGCGGGTCGCCCGGCAGGCCGCCGTGGCCGACCGCCGAGGCCGGGCAGACGTCCTGGATCCGGATGTTGATCCCGCCGGCCAGCACCGCCGACTCGGGCGGGATCACCACCTCGTCGGAGCTGGTCCACAGCGAGACGAACACCGGCCCGGACGGCACCTCGCCGCCGGAACCCCCGGAGCGGCCGGGGCGGCCGTTCAGCCGGGCCAGCAGGTCGCTGGCCGGATCCAGCTGCTGGCAGGCCAGCGGGCACTGGCCGGCGACCAGCGCGCCGAGGCTGGCCAGCGCGGTGCCGTGCTGCGGCGAGCCCAGGCTGACCACCCGGCGCACCGGCGCGCCGCGGTCCCCGCTCAGCCATAGCCGGGCCACCACCCCGCCGGCCGAGTAGCCCACCACGTCCACCGACGGCGCACCGGTCCGGGCGACGGCGGCCCGCGCCGCCGCGGCCAGCACGTCCGCCTGGGCCGCCAGGTCGCCCTGGGCGTTGCCGGGCAGGCTCACCACCTCGGCGTCCTTGCCGTGCTGGCGCAACCGGGCGGCCAGCACCGCCAGCCCGCTGGTCGAACCGCCGTAGCCGGGCACCAGCAGCACCGGCCCGGGCTGGTCGGCAGGTACCGCGCGCGGCGGTTCTCCACCGCTGCCGCGGTGCGCCAGGACGCCTCCCAGCACCGCCATCAGGGCCAGCACCAGCGCGACGCAGCAGCCCACGGCCAGGCGACGGCGGGCCGGGGCCAGCGATCCGAACACCAGCTCATTGTGCCCAGCCGAGCTGAGCCATTCGCCGCGGTGACTGCTAACGAATCGGCGCATATCCCGGCCCGCCGGGCGCCCAGATGGTTCGATGAGGGTATGCACGCCTGGTTGATCTGGCTGATCCTGGCCGCCGCGTTGGCCGGCGCCGAGACCCTGAGCCTGGACCTGGTGCTGCTCATGTGCGCCGGTGGCGCCGGGGCTGGCGGGATCGCCGCCGCGGCCGGGCTGCCACCGGCCCTGCAGGTGCTCGTCGCCGTCATGGGCGCGCTGGCGCTGCTGCTGTTCGTGCGCCCGGTCGCCAAGCGGCACCTGACCGGCAGCGGCACGGCCCGGACCGGGATCGAGGCGCTGATCGGCACCCAGGCCATCGTGACCAGCAAGGTCGACGCCACCGACGGCCGGGTCCGGCTCGGCGGCAGCGAGTGGTCGGCGCGCGCCTACGACCACTCCCAGGTGATCCCGGTGGGCAGCAGCGTGCAGGTGATCGAGATCGCTGGTGCCACGGCGCTGGTGTGGGACAGTTCGCGCTAGTCCATACCCTCCGAGCACGGGGGAACACGAGAGGAGACCGGCATGGACGCCATCCTGTTCGCCGTCCTGATCATCGCGGTGGTGGCGGTGGTGACCCTGCTGCGCAGCGTGCGGATCGTCCCGCAGGCCCGCGCCGCCGTGGTGGAGCGGCTGGGCCGCTACACCCGCACCCAGGGGCCAGGGGTGGCGATCCTGCTGCCCTTCGTGGACCGGATGCGCCCGCTGATCGACATGCGCGAGCAGGTGGTCAGCTTCCCGCCGCAGCCGGTGATCACCTCCGACAACCTGACGGTCGGCATCGACTCGGTGATCTACTTCCAGGTCACCGACCCGCGGGCAGCCACCTACGAGATCCAGAACTACATCCAGGCGGTCGAGCAGCTGACCATCACCACGCTGCGCAACGTGGTCGGCTCACTGAACCTGGAGCAGACCCTGACCAGCCGGGACGGCATCAACACCCAGCTGCGCGGGGTGCTGGACGAGGCCACCGGGCCGTGGGGCATCCGGGTGGCCCGGGTCGAGATCAAGGCCATCGAGCCGCCGCCCTCGATCCGGGACGCGATGGAGAAGCAGATGCGCGCCGACCGGGACAAGCGGGCCATCATCCTGTCGGCCGAAGGCCAGCGGGAGTCGGCCATCAAGACCGCCGAGGGCCAGAAGGCCGCGCAGATCCTGGCGGCCGAGGGTGCCAAGACGGCGGCGATCCTGTCTGCCGAGGCGGAGCGGCAGTCCCGGATCCTGCGCGCCGAAGGCGAGCGGGCGGCCCGCTACCTCAGCGCCCAGGGTGAGGCCAAGGCGATCGAGACCACCTTCAACGCCATCCACGCGGCCCAGCCAGATCCGGCGCTGCTGGCCTACCAGTACCTGCAGACGCTGCCGAAGATCGCCCAGGGCGACGCAAACAAGATGTGGATCGTGCCAAGCGAGTTCAGCAAGGCATTGGAAGGCCTGGCAGGACTGGCCGGCGCCGGGGCCGGCAGTGGCTCCGGGGGCTCCGACTCCGGAGCGTCGTCCTGGCTCGCGGTCGGCTCCGCCGGCTCCGGGGCCCACGCGGTGGGCGGCGCCGACGCTACCGGCAACGGCACCTCGGGCAACGGCGCGTCCGGGACCGAGGCGATCCCCACCGACGGCTGGTTCGACTCCAACCTGCCGCCGGCCGCCGCCCAGCCCGAGGCCGGCAACCTGCGCGCCTCCGACGACGACCCGGACAGCCGGGCCGCGCACGAGGGCATCGTCGAGCCGCTGACCGAACTGCCCGGCCGGCCTGACCTGTCCAAACCCTGACCCCTCGCCATGCCCGCCTCGCCGGGCGGTAGCGTGAGAAACCGGCTGAGCAGGACGCCGTAACACGCAGCGCGAGAGGGGCACGGCGTGAAGATCGGATATTTCCTGTCCTGCGAGGAGTACTCACCCAGCGAACTGGTGGACCAGGCGGCCGCCGCCGAGCAGGCCGGCTTCGACGCCCTGTGGATCTCCGACCATTTCCATCCCTGGAACGACGAGCAGGGTGAGAGCCCGTTCGTGTGGTCGGTGATCGGCGCGATCTCCCAGGTCTGCCAGCTGCCGGTGACCACCGCGGTCACCTGCCCCACGGTGCGCGTCCACCCCGCCGTGGTGGCCCAGGCGGCCGCCACCGCGAGCCTGCTGCTGAACGGCAGGTTCGTCCTCGGCGTGGGCAGCGGCGAGGCGCTGAACGAGCACATCACCGGCGCCAACTGGCCGAACACCGACGTCCGGCTGGAGATGCTGGAAGAGGCCGTCGAGGTGATGCGGCTGCTGTGGAACTCCGACGGCTTCGTCAGCCACCGCGGCACCCACTACACCGTCGACGACGCCAAGCTGTACAGCAAGCCGGCCACCCCGCTGCCGGTCTACGTCTCGGGCTTCGGCCCCAAGGCGGTGCAGCTAGCCGGCCGGATCGGCGACGGCTTCGTGTGCACCATGCCCGACCGCGACCTGCTGCAGCTGTTCGCCGACTCCGGCGGCGCCGGCAAGCCCACCCAGGCCGGCTACAAGGTCTGCTGGGGCAGCGACGACGACACCTGCATCGACACCGCGCACCGGCTGTGGGCCAACTCGGGCGTGCCGGGCGAGCTGTCCCAGGTGCTGCCCAGCCCGAAGCACTTCGAGCAGGCCAGCCAGCTGGTCACTCGGCAGATGACCGCCGACTCGATCGCCTACGGCAAGGACCCGGACCGGCACCTGCAGTCGTTCCGGCCGTTCGCCGAGGCCGGTTTCGATGAGATCTACGTCTCGCAGATGGGCGGTTCGGAGCCGGGGACGTCCTACGCCGGCTTCTTCGACTTCTACGCAGACCTGCTGCCCCGGCTGCGCGAACTCGGCTGAGCAGGACTCGCCGCAAACCCCCGTCGGAGCCACTGGGGGTCACTGCGGCCGGACACCGACTGGTCGGGCGGCGGCTGGCCGGTGGATAGGATCGATCGGACGCCTCAACAAGCACTGGCGCTCGGCTGCTAGCCGAATCTTTGACTCTTTCAGAGCTCTCCGGACAGGAATCCCATGCAAATCTGGCCAGGCACCGCGTACCCGCTGGGCGCCAGCTACGACGGCTCCGGCACCAACTTCGCCCTGTTCAGCGAGGCCGCCGAGCGGGTCGAGCTGTGCCTGTTCGACTCCGACGGCACCGAGACCCGGATCGAGCTCCCCGAGGTGGACGGCCTGGTGTGGCACGCCTTCCTGCCGGGCATCGAACCGGGCCAGCTCTACGGCTACCGGGTGCACGGCCCGTACGACCCGGACAACGGCCAGCGGTGCAATCCCAACAAGCTGCTGCTGGACCCCTACTCCAAGGCCATCTCCGGCCACTTCGACTGGGACCAGGCGCTGTTCGGCTACGACTTCGGCGACCCGGACAGCCGCAACGACGAGGACTCGGCCGCCAAGATGCCGAAGTCCGTGGTGATCAGCCCGTTCTTCGACTGGGGCGTGGACCGCCCGCCGCGGCGCCAGTACGCCGACACGGTGATCTACGAGGCGCACATCAAGGGCCTGACCCAGCGCCATCCGGGGCTGCCCGACGAGCTGCGCGGCACCTATGCCGGCGTGGCACACCCGGTGATCATTGAGCACCTGCAGTCGCTGGGGGTGACGGCACTGGAGCTGATGCCGGTGCACCACTTCGCCAACGACTCGATCCTGCTGGACAAGGGCCTGACCAACTACTGGGGCTACAACACCATCGGCTTCCTGGCCCCGGACGCCAAGTACAGCTCCTCGAGCACGCCCGGCGGGCAGGTCCAGGAGTTCAAGGCGATGGTGCGCGCGCTGCACGCCGCCGACATCGAGGTGATCCTCGACGTGGTCTACAACCACACCGCCGAGGGCAACCACCTGGGCCCGACGCTGTCGTTCAAGGGCATCGACAACGCCGCCTACTACCGGCTGGTCGACGACGACCGGCGGTACTACATGGACTACACCGGCACCGGCAACAGCCTCAACGTCCGGCACCCGCACGCGCTGCAGCTGATCATGGACTCGCTGCGGTACTGGGTCACCGAGATGCACGTCGACGGCTTCCGGTTCGACCTGGCTGCCACCCTGGCCCGGGAGTTCTACGACGTCGACCGGCTGTCCAGCTTCTTCGAACTCGTGCAGCAGGACCCCACCGTCAGCCAGGTCAAGCTGATCGCCGAGCCCTGGGACGTCGGTCCCGGCGGCTACCAGGTCGGCAACTTCCCGCCGCAGTGGACGGAGTGGAACGGCAAGTACCGCGACACCGTCCGGGACTTCTGGCGTGGCGAGCCCGGCACCATCGGCGAGTTCGCGGCCCGGCTCACCGGCTCGGCCGACCTGTACGAGCACTCGGCCCGCCGGCCGGTGGCCAGCATCAACTTCGTCACCGCGCACGACGGGTTCACGCTGCGCGACCTGGTGTCTTACAACGAGAAGCACAACGAGGCCAACGGCGAGGACAACAACGACGGCGAGAGCCACAACCGGTCCTGGAACTGCGGGGTGGAGGGCCCGACCGACGACCCGGAGGTCAACGAGCTGCGGGCCCGCCAGCAGCGCAACTTCCTGGCCACCCTGTTCCTGTCCCAGGGCGTACCGATGATCTCCCACGGCGACGAGCTCGGCCGGACCCAGCAGGGCAACAACAACGGCTTCTGCCAGGACAACGAGCTGACCTGGATCGACTGGGACAACGCCGACGACGACCTGCTGGCCTTCACCCAGGTGGTCTCGGAGCTGCGCCGCAAGCACCCGACGTTCCGCCGCCGCCGGTTCTTCGAAGGCCGGCCGGTGCGCGGCAAGGACGGCGCCGCGCTGCCCGACATCGCCTGGCTGCGTCCGGACGGCAGCGTGATGACCGAGGAGGACTGGGGTTCCGGCTTCGGCCGGGCGGTGGCGGTGTTCCTCAACGGCGAGGCCATCTCCGGCACCGACGCCCGCGGCGAGCGGGTCACCGACGACTCGTTTCTCCTGTGTTTCTCGGCCCATTCCGAGCCGATCGAGTTCACCACCCCGCCGGAGCTGCACGAGTCCAGCTGGCAGCTGGTGCTCGACACCGCCCGTCCCACCCTGGACGAGTCCGACGACAAGCCGGTGCTGGCCGGTGACGCCGTCACCGTCCAGCCGAGGACGCTGGTGGTCCTGCAGAGGGTCAGCTGATGCCCGACCAGCTGTCCCGGCAGGTGCCCGGCTCCACCTACCGCCTGCAGATCCGCCGGCAGTTCCCGCTGCCGGCGGCGGCGGAACTGGCCGACTACCTGGTCTTCCTCGGCGCGCAGGCGTTCTACCTGTCCCCGCTGCTGCAGGCCACCGCGGGCTCCGACCACGGCTACGACATCACCAGCCACCGCCGGGTCGACGAGGAGCGGGGCGGCGAGGAGGGCCGGCGCACGCTGGCGGCGGCCGCCCGTGACGCGGGCCTGCTGACCGTCGTCGACATCGTGCCCAACCACATGGGGGTCGCCGACGCCGCCCAGAACCAGCCCTGGTGGCAGCTGCTGCGCGACGGAGAAGGATCGGAGTACGCCGCCTGGTTCGACATCGACTGGCGGGCCGGCGACGGCCGGGTCAAGCTGCCGGTGCTCGGCGACGGCGCGGGAGACGACGACCTCAGCGTGGATCTCGAGGCCGGCGAGCTGCGCTACTACGAGCACCGCTACCCGATCGCCGACGGCACCGCCAAGCCCGGCGATTCCGCCGGCGACGTGCACGCCCGCCAGCACTACCAGCTGGTCAGCTACCGGCGCGCCGACACCGAGCAGAACTACCGGCGGTTCTTCGCCGTCACCGACCTGGCCGGCATCCGGGTGGAGGATCCGGCGGTGTTCGAAGCCAGCCACGCCGAGGTGCTGCGCTGGGTGCGGGCCGGTGACGTGCAGGGCATCCGGATCGACCACCCGGACGGGCTGGCCGACCCCGCCGGCTACCTGGACCGGCTGGCCGCGGCCGCGCCGGACGCCTGGATCACCGTGGAGAAGATCACCGAGCCCGGCGAGCTGCTGCCGCCGGACTGGCCGGTGGCCGGCACCACCGGCTACGACGCGCTGGCCGAGGTGAACAACCTGCTCTACGACCCGGCCGCCGAGGCCGAGGTCAGCCGCCGGTACGCCGAGCTGACCGGCGACCGGCGCAGCTGGGCCGAGCACCTGGAGCAGGGCAAGCGGCTGGTGGCCGACACCATCCTGCACGCCGAGCTGCTGCGGATCTCCCGCGCGGTGCGGGCCGCTACCCCGTCAGTGCCGGCTCCGGCGGCCGGGAACGACGAGCAGGTGGTGGCCGCGCTCACCGAGCTGGCGGTGGCTTTCGCGGTGTACCGCTCCTACCAGCCGGTCGGCGCCGAGCGGCTGGCCGAGGCCGCCGCGCTGGCCCGGTCCCGCCGTCCGGAGCTGGCCGGAGTGATCGACGAGCTGCTTCCCTTACTTTCCAACGGAAACCGCGAGGTGACCGTCCGGTTCGAGCAGGCCACTGGCGCCATCATGGCCAAGGGCGTGGAGGACACCGCCTACTACCGCTACAACCGCGCGGTCGGGCTGAACGAGGTGGGCGGTGACCCGGGCTCCTTCGGCAGCACGCCGGCGCAGTTCCACGCCGCCCAGCTGCAGCGCCAGCGGCTGCTGCCGGAGTCGATGACCACGCTGTCCACCCACGACACCAAGCGCAGCGAGGACGTCCGGGCCCGGCTGGCGGTACTGCCCGAGCTCGGCGAGCGCTGGTACGCCACCGCCGAGCAACTGCTGGCCGCGGCGCCCGTCCCGAACAAGGCCTTCGGCTACCTGCTGTGGCAGACCTTCG
>NZ_DATINC010000128.1:0-4971 GCF_035474675.1 Jatrophihabitans sp.
CCTGGACCGGGTGTGGAAGTACGACTTCCAGGGCCAGTCCAACATCGTCGAGCTCTACATCGGCTACCTGCGCAAGAAGATCGACCACGTCGAGCCCAAGCTGATCCACACGGTGCGCGGCGCCGGCTACGTCATCAAGGCCCCGCGCGGGTGACGTTGAGCGGCACCGGAGCCCGGGACGCCGGTCCGGCAGGCCAGCAGGCCCCGCTCGGCCCGGCGCCGCTGCCGCCCCCGGTGCTGTTCCCGCCGCCGGAGCCCCCGGCCCGCCGGCCCGGCCGCCGGGCCCGCTGGCTGCCCCGGACGCTGGCCGCCCGGCTGGTGACCGGCGTGGTGGCACTGCTGCTGGTGGTGGTCACCATCACCGGCGCCACCACCTACTTCCTGCTCCGGCCGTTCCTGCTGCAGCGGCTGGACCAGCAGCTCACCAGCGTGGCGGCCGGCAACGCCACCAGCGTCCGGCAGTGCATCCTGTCCGGCGGCAGCGTCTGCTCGGTCGGGGTGCCCAGCGGCGGCCGGGCCGCGCAGCTGGCCACCGCCCAGCGGGAGTGGATCGTCGGCTACGACTCCGACGGCAACGCCGTCGTCAACGTCACCGCCAACATCGCCTCGCTGACCCAGCTGAACCTGTCCGACCGGCAGCGCGCCGACGTGCTGGCCGACCCGACCCAGGTGCGCACCATCACCAGCGGCGCCCAGCGGCTGCGGGTGACCGCCCGGCAGATCCAGATCCCCGGCGACACCGTCACCGTGGTGACGGGGCTGTCGATGGAAGAGGTGGACCACACCCTGCAGCGGCTGCTGCTGCTCGAGCTGGTGGTCGGCGCCAGCGCGGTGCTGCTGGCCGCGGGGCTGACCAGCTGGGGCGTCCGGGCCGGGCTGCGCCCGCTGACCCGGGTGACCCGCACCGCGCAGGAGGTCACCGCCGAGCTCTCCCCGCAGGGCTCCGGGCTGGACCTGCGGGTGCCCGACGCCGACCCGCGCACCGAGGTCGGCAAGGTGGCCTCGGCGCTGAACACCCTACTGCAGACGGTGGAAACCGAGTTCGCCGCCCGGGTGCGCAGCGAGGAGCGGATGCGCCAGTTCCTGGCCGACGCCTCGCACGAGCTGCGCACCCCGCTCACCTCGATCCGGGGCTACGCCGAGCTGGCCCGGTTGCAGGGCCGCTCCACCGGCGCCCCGGACGACTCGATGCGCCGGATCGAGGTGGAGGGCACCCGGATGTCGCGGCTGGTCGAGGACCTGCTGGTGCTGGCCCGCGGCGACCAGGCCTCGGCGCTGCAGCGCGAGCTGGTGGAGGTCGACAAGCTGCTCGCCGAGGCCGCCCACGCGGTGTCGGCGGCCCACCCCGAACGCGAGCTGACCATCGCCGGCTCCGGCGGCGCGGTGCTGGTCGGCGACCGGGACCAGCTGCTGCGAGTGCTGATCAACCTGGCCTCCAACTCAGCGATCCACACCCCGTCCGGGCCGATCCGGCTGGAGGCGATTCGCGGCCGGACGCCGGCCGGCGAGGCGGTGGCGCTGCGGGTGACCGACACCGGGCCGGGCCTGCCGCCGGAGGAGGCGGCGCACGTCTTCGAGCGGTTCTGGCGCGCCGACAAGGCCCGCAGCCGGGCCAAGGGCGGCAGCGGGCTGGGGATGGCGATCGTCGCCCAGATCGTGGCCGCGCACGGCGGGCACGTCGAGTTCGACTCCACCGTCGCCGGCGGCACCACGGTCACCGTCACCCTGCCGGTGCAGCCGCCGGTGCTGTACCCGCCGCCCGCCTGAGGCGCCGGCCGGGCCCGACCGATCCGGCCCGCGCGGCGGCACGGCAGAATTGGGGGATGCCCGCGACGCCCTCCTCCGCCCTGGACCCGCGGATCGCCGAGCGGCTCAAGCGCGACCCGGCCGGGCTGGTGGCCGCGGTGGTGCAGCAGCACGACACCGGCGAGGTGCTGATGCTGGGCTGGATGGACGACGAGGCGCTGCACCGCTCGCTGACCACCGGTCGGGTCACCTTCTGGTCCCGGTCGCGGCAGGAGTACTGGCGCAAGGGTGACACCTCCGGCCACGTGCAGTACGTCCGGTCGGTCGCGCTGGACTGTGACGGCGACGCGCTGCTGGTCCGGGTGGACCAGGTGGGGCCGGCCTGCCACACCGGCACGCGCAGCTGCTTCGACGCCGGGGCGCTGCCGGCCGTCGAGGGGGGCGAGCGATGATCGACCGCTCGCAGCTGGCAGAACTCGCCCGCACCCACCGGCTGGTGCCGCTGACCCGCACCCTGTTCGCCGACGCCGAGACCCCGGTCGGGGTGTACCGCAAGCTCGCCGGCGGCCGGCCGGGCACCTTCCTGCTGGAGTCGGCCGAGCCCGGCGCGTCCTTCTCCCGCTGGTCGTTCGTCGGCGTCTCGGCGCTGGCCACCCTGACCGTCGAGGACGGCCAGGCCTGCTGGCAGGGCCACCCGCCGCCCGGGCTGCCGGACGGCGGCGACCCGCTGCAGGTGCTGGCCGCCGCCTGGCGGACGGTGCACGGCCCCCGGTTGCCGGGGCTGCCGCCGCTGACCGGCGGCTTCGTCGGCTACCTCAGCTACGACGTGGTGCGCCGGATCGAGACGCTGCCCGAGATCGCGCCGGACGAGCTGGGCCTGCCGGAGCTGATGATGCTGATGGTCACCGACCTGGCCGCGGTGGACCACCACAGCTGCACCGTCACCCTGATCGCCAACGCGGTGCTGCATCCGCAGATGTCCGAGGACGAGCTGGACGCCGCGCACGCCGACGCCGAGCGCCGCCTGGACGCGATGGCCCGCGACCTGGCCGCGCCCACCGAGTCGACGGTGGTGCCGATGGTGGCGGTGCCGCCGAAGCCGGCAGTCTCGCGCACCCCGCCGGGGGAGTTCGAGGCTGCGGTGGAGCAGTGCCTGGAGGCCATCCGGGCCGGCGAGGTGTTCCAGATCCTGCCCGGTCAGCGCTTCCGCACCGAGACCGACGCCGACGCCTTCGACGTCTACCGGGCGTTGCGCACCCTGAACCCGTCGCCGTACCTGTACTACCTGCACTTCGCCGACTTCGACATCGTCGGCTCCAGCCCCGAGGCGCTGGTCACGGTGTCCGGCGACAGCGCCACCATCCACCCGATCGCCGGCACCCGGCCCCGCGGCGCCGACCCGGTGGCCGACGCGGCGCTGGTCGCCGAGCTGCTGGCCGACCCGAAGGAGCGCGCCGAGCACGTGATGCTGGTGGACCTGGCCCGCAACGACCTGGGCCGGGTCTGCCGGCCGGGCACCGTGCAGGTGGTCGAGTTCGGCACCATCGAGCGCTACAGCCACGTCTGGCACATCGTCTCCACGGTCAGCGGGCAGGTGGCCGAGGGCAAGGACGCCTTCGACGTGTTCACCGCGGTCTTTCCGCACGGCACCGTCTCCGGTGCCCCCAAGGTGCGGGCGATGCAGCTGCTGGAGGAGATCGAGCCGGTCCGGCGCGGCATCTACGCCGGCGGGGTGGGCTACTTCGACTCGGCCGGCGACATGGACCTGGCGATCGCGATCCGCACCGCGGTGATGGTCGGCGGCACCGCCTACGTGCAGGCCGGCGCCGGGGTGGTGGCCGACTCGATTCCGGCCAACGAGGAGGCCGAGACCCGCAACAAGGCACGCGCGGTGCTGCAGGCGATCGCCACCGCCGAGACACTCAAGCCATGACGTCCCCGGCGCCGGCGGAAGCCGACCCCGCCGCCGGGCAGGGAAAGCAGCGGCGCGAGATGGCGGGCGTGCTGGCGGCAGCGGCGCTGGCGGGGCTGGTCATCCTGTTCGGTTCCGGCCGGTCCTGGCTGGAGGTGATCGTCGGCCGCCGGCCGCCGTTCGGGCCGCTGCGGGTGGAGCTGACCGGCCGGGCCCAGTACCCGGCGCTGACCGGGCTTGCGGTGGTGGCGCTGCTCGGGGTGGTGCTGGTGCTGGTCACCGGCGGGCTGGTCCGCCGGGCGCTCGGCGTCCTGGAGATGCTGGCCGGCGGCTGGGCGGCGGTCTGCGCCGGCGGCGGGATCGCCCGGCCCGGGACGCTGCGGCTGGAGGAGCTGCTGGGCGACCGGCTGGCGCAGAGCTCCGGGACGTTCGAGCTGCACCACCACCCGCAGTGGGCGGTGCTGACCCTGCTGGCGGCGCTGCTGCTGGTGCTGGCGGGCCTGGCGGTGGTGCTGCGGGCCGGCCACTGGCGGCTGGGCCTGTCGGCCCGGTACGCCGCCCCGGCGGCCTCGGCCGAGGCGGGCGATCCCTGGCGCCGGCTGGACCGCGGTGAAGATCCGACGGTGGCCGATGACTAACATCGTCAGCAGGCCAGCAGCGGCCGATCGGCGTGCTGCGCGCACTCCGCGGCAGACAGGGACGAGGAGGCAGCTGTGAATGCCCTCTCCGACATTGTCAACGATGTCCGGGCGGCGGTGGCTGCTCGTGAGGCCGTGATCAGCCTGGACGAGATCCGCGCCGCCGCCCAGGCCGCCCCGCCGCCGCTGAAGGCCTACCAGGCCCTGCGTGCGCCCGGCGTGGCGGTGATCGCCGAGGTGAAGCGGCGCAGCCCGTCCCGGGGCGTGCTGGCCGAGATCGGCTCGCCGGCCGAGCTGGCCCGGCAGTACCAGGCCGGCGGCGCCCGGGCGATCAGCGTGCTCACCGAGGAACGCTGGTTCGGCGGCTCGCTGGCCGACCTGGACCAGGTCCGGGCGGCGGTGTCCATCCCGGTGCTGCGCAAGGACTTCGTGATCACCTCCTACCAGGTGCACGAGGCGCGGGCGCACGGCGCGGACCTGGTGCTGCTGATCGTCGCCGCGCTGGAGCAGAACGCCCTGATCGGGCTGCGGGAACGGATCGAGTCGCTCGGCATGACCGCGATCGTCGAGGTGCACGACGAGGAGGAGGCCAGCCGGGCGCTGGACGCCGGCGCCCGGGTGATCGGCGTGAACGCCCGCAACCTCAAGACCCTGCAGGTGGACCGGTCGGTGTTC
>NZ_DATINC010000129.1:0-5092 GCF_035474675.1 Jatrophihabitans sp.
GGGCGAGAGGGGCCGCAATGGCTGGCGTTCGAAACCGGATCGGTGCGGCGTTGCGGCGGGCCGGTGACGTGTCGGCGGCCGCGGCCGGCAAGGTGACCACGGCCCGGCGGGGGGTGCAGCCCCCGGCCACCGGGCGGGTGAGCTCTGTCAAGGCGGCCAAGAGCGCGGCGTCGGGAGCCGGATCCGGGACGAAGGCTGCGGCTACCAAGACTGCAGCTACCAGGACTGGGGCTACCAGGACTGGGGTTGCCAAGGCTCCGGCGAAGAAGACACCTGCTGCTAAGGCTGTGACCGCTAAGGCGTCGGCTGCAAAGGTGCCGGCGAAGAGCGCGTCGGCTGCCAAGTCTGCGACGGCCAAGGCGCCGGCCAAGAAGGCGGCGGGTGCCAAGGCAACGGCGAAGGTCACCAGTAAGGCAGCCGGCTCGCCCGCGGCCAAGGCAGCGCCGACCAAGAGTTCGCCCGCGACCAAGGCTGCTGCCACCAAGGCGACCAAGGCTGTGACTGCGACCAAGGTGGCGCCGGCGAGGGCCACCTCCAAGGCAGCGCCGGCCAAGGCCGCCGCCAAGAGTGCGCCGGCCAAGGCCGCCGCCAAGTCGGCCGCCTCCACCCCGGCCGCCAGCGCGCCGGCCAAGAAGGCTGCGGCTACCACGGCGTCCAAGGCCACGGCGACCAAGGCTGCAGCGACCAAGACCACGGCGACCAAGGCCGCGCCGGCGAAGAAGGCGGCTGCCAAGAAGGCTCCCGCGAAGAAGGCCCCCGCCACCGAGGAGGCCAGCACGCCTTCCGCGGCTCCCAAGGAACCAGCCGCGGCACCCGCCGGCTCCGGACCCGCCACCCAGAACAGCAGCGACCTGAACGCTGCCGACCTGGCCGAGATCCGCGCCCGGCTGCAGGACGAGCTGACCGAGATGCAGCTGGAGTACGACCGGTCGATGAGCCAGCTGGACGAGCTGACGCAGTCCCAGGACGGCGCCGGCGACGACCAGGCCGACGCCGGCAGCAAGGCCTTCGAGAGGGAGCAGGAGCAGTCGATCGCTGCCAACCGGCACCTCTTGATCGTGCAGATCCAGCACGCCATCGAGCGGATCGACTCCGGCACCTACGGGGTCTGCGAGGACTGCGGCAAGCCCATTCCCAAGGCCCGGCTCAAGGCGTTGCCGATGGCGACCCTGGACGCCGACTGCAAGGCCCGGGCCGAGCGCCACTGACCCGGCGGTCGGCCGCTGGGTTTCAGGCCGGGCGTGCCGATGCGCGAGAATGGGTGCGTGACCGACTCCCGCCCGGCTGACCCTGCACCTACTGCCGGACCTTCCGCCGGTCAGCGGCCCCGGACCCGGATGCGGCTGTTCTTCGGCACCGCGCTGCTCGCGCTGGCCGCCGACGTGCTGAGCAAGGTGCTGGTGGTGGCCCACATCCAGCCCAGCGATCCCGGGGTGCGGCTGCTCGGCGGGGCGGTGTACCTGGTGCAGGCCCGCAACAGTGGGGCCGCCTTCTCGGTCGGCACCGGTGCCACCGTGGTGCTGACCGGCATCTCGATCCTGGTGGTGGTGATCATGCTGCGGGCGGCCCGCCGGCTCACCTCGTCCGGCTGGGCGGTCGCGCTGGGGCTGGTGCTCGGCGGCGCGGTCGGCAACCTGGTGGACCGGCTGTTTCGGGCCCCGTCACCCGGCCGGGGCCACGTGGTGGACTGGATCTCGGTACTGGCCCGGGACGGGCATGTCTGGCCGATCTTCAACCTGGCCGACTCGGCGATCGTCACCGGCGGCCTGCTGGCGGTGCTGCTGTCGCTGCGCGGCGTCGAGTTCGGTTCCGCCCCACGGTCCGGCGCCGAGCCCGGCGCGCAGCCGGCGGACCCGGCGGTCGAGCGCGAGCCGCATGACTCGCGTGAGCCGCACGACTCGCGTGAGCCGCACGACTCGCGTGAGCCGCATGACTCGCGTGGGCCGCATGACTGAGGTACGGATGCTGCCGGTGCCCGAGGGCCTGGACGGCCTGCGGCTGGACGTCGCGCTGTCCCGGCTGTTCGGGCTGTCCCGCACGGTGGCCGCCGGCCTGATCGACGACGGGGCGGTCAGCCTGGACGGCACCAGCCCGCCCCGTTCGGAGCGGGTCCGCGGCGGCGCCTGGCTGGAGGTCAGCATGCCGGAGCCGGTGGACCTGGCCGCCGCGCCGCCCCGGCCGGTGGACGGCCTGGTGGTGCTGCACTCCGACGACGATCTGGTGGTCATCGACAAGCCGGTCGGCGTCGCGGCGCATCCCAGCATCGGCTGGGAGGGCCCGACGGTGACCCAGGGCCTGGCGGCGATGGGCATCCGGCTGTCCACCTCGGGCGCGGCCGAGCGGCAGGGCATCGTGCACCGGCTCGACGCCGGCACCACCGGGGTGATGGTGGTGGCCCGCAGCGAGCGGGCCTACACCGCGCTGAAGCGGGCGTTCAAGGACCGCACCGTGGACAAGCGGTACGCCGCGCTGGTGCAGGGCCATCCGGACCCGAGTAGCGGCACGGTGGACGCGCCCATCGACCGGCATCCCTCCTCGGACTGGAAGTTCGCGGTGGTGGCCGGCGGGCGGCCCAGCGTCACCCACTACGAGACGGTGCAGGCCTACCGGGCCGCGTCGCTGCTCGACATCCGGCTGGAGACGGGCCGCACCCACCAGATCCGGGTGCACATGGCCGCCCTCCGCCACCCGTGCTGTGGCGACACCCTCTACGGCGCCGACCCGGTGCTCAGCCGCCGGCTCGGCCTGGGCCGGCAGTGGCTGCACGCCCGCTCGCTGTCGTTCGAGCATCCCGGCACGGGGGAGCGGATGACCGTGGTCTCGCCGTTCCCGGCCGACCTGCAGCACGCCCTGGACGTGCTGGAGGCACACGACTGAAGGCCGCGGGAGCCGTTAGCCGGACCGGCCCGAGGAGCCGCCGGCGACCACGTAGGACCACAGCTCGCTGGAGACCCCGACCGGCTTGCGGGGCGCCTCGCCGCCGGGCGCGTGCCGGCCCTCCGACTGGTGGCCCTGGCCGAAGGCCGGTGAGCTGGCCCAGGCGTTGAAGGCCTCCTCGTCGCGCCAGCGGGTGATCACCAGCCAGGTGGTCCGGCCGTCGGTCGGTTGGAGCAGTTCGAAGCCCTCGAAGCCGTCCTGGTCGTCGACCGCGCCGGCCCGGGCGGCGAACCGTTTGGCGAGCTCGTCGCCGCTGTCGGCGGCCACGGTGATCGCGTTGATCTTGAGAATGGACATGGCCTCATGCTGGCACAGCGCGCCGACAGAACCTTCGTCCTGCGGGCCCGGATGGCGACTCTCAAGGGCCGGTCGAGAGACTCGCGGCACCGGCATCAACACGTTGTCAGTGGGGAGGTGCAGAATCGGAATCCGCTGGCCAGCCCGATAGAGGGGCGCCACCCGAACCGAAGGACGTGGGCACCGCTGTGACCGTTACCGGAGAGTCCGACTCCTTCGTCCACCTGCACGTGCACACCGAGTACTCGATGCTCGACGGCGCCGCCCGGCTCGACGACCTGTTCTCCGAGACCGCCCGGATGGGCATGCCGGCGGTGGCCATGACCGACCACGGCAACGTCTTCGGGGCCTACGACTTCTACAAGAAGGCCAAGCTGCACGGCGTCAAGCCGATCGTGGGCATGGAGGCCTACCTCACCCCGAACACCCACCGCGCCGACCGGACCCGGGTGCGCTGGGCCGACGGCGGCGAGGACGACGTCTCGGGCGCCGGCGCGTTCACCCACATGACGCTGCTGGCCGAGAACACCGCCGGCATGCACAACCTGTTCCGGCTTGCCAGCCGGTCCAGCCTGGAGGGCTTCTTCTACAAGCCCAGGGCCGACCGCGAGCTGCTCAACGACTACGCCGGGGGACTGATCGCGACCACCGGCTGCCCGTCCGGGGAGATCCAGACCTGGCTGCGGATCGGCAACTACGACAATGCCCGCCGCAGTGCCGCCGAGTTCAGGGACATCTTCGGCCGGGACAACTTCTTCCTGGAACTGATGGACCACGGCCTCGGCATCGAGACCCGGGTGCGGGACGGCCTGCTCCGGCTCGGCAAGGACCTGGGCCTGCCGATGATCGCCACCAACGACCTGCACTACACCCGGGCCGAGGACGCCGACGCCCACGAGGTGCTGCTGTGCGTGCAGTCCGGCAAGACCATGCAGGACCAGAACCGGTTCAAGTTCGACGCCAAGGACTTCTACCTCAAGTCACCGGCCGAGATGCGCTCGCTGTGGGCGGACAAGTACGAGCTGCGCGAGGCCTGCGACAACACCCTGCTGATCGCCGAGCGGTGCGAGATCGCCTTCGACGAGTCCAAGAGCTACATGCCCCGGTTCCCGGTGCCCGACGGCGAGGACGAGACGTCCTGGTTCGTCAAGGAGACCGAGCGGGGGTTGCTGGCCCGCTACCCGAACGGGGTTCCGGACTCCGTCCGCAAGCGCGCCGACTTCGAGGTCGGCGTCATCACCCAGATGGGCTTTCCCGGCTACTTCCTGGTGGTCGCCGACTTCATCAACTGGGCCAAGGAGAACGGCATCCGGGTCGGCCCCGGCCGCGGCTCGGGCGCGGGCAGCATGGTGGCCTACGCGATGCGGATCACCGACCTGGACCCGCTGCAGCACGGGCTGATCTTCGAGCGATTCCTCAACCCCGACCGGGTCTCGATGCCGGACTTCGACGTCGACTTCGACGAGCGCCGGCGTGGCGAGGTGATCCGCTACGTCACCGAGAAGTACGGCGACGAGCGGGTCGCCCAGATCGTCACCTACGGCACCATCAAGGCCAAGCAGGCGGTCAAGGACGCGGCGCGGGTGCTGGGCTACCCGTTCGCGATGGGGGACCGGATCACCAAGGTTATGCCGCCGCCGGTGATGGGCAAGGATGTCCCGCTGTCGAAGATCTTCGACCCGACCCACAACCGCTACGGCGAGGGCGGCGAGTTCCGCGCGCTGTACGAGGCCGACGCCGAGGTCAAGCGGGTGGTCGACACCGCAAAGGGGCTGGAGGGTCTCAAGCGGCAGTGGGGCGTGCACGCGGCCGGCGTGATCATGTCCAGCGACCCGCTGATCGACCTCATCCCGATCAT
>NZ_DATINC010000130.1:0-20484 GCF_035474675.1 Jatrophihabitans sp.
CCACCGCAGGTAGCGCGGGATCCAGGCGGCGAGGTTGAAGTTGGACTCGCCGATCGTCCGGTCCAGCCAGATGGTGGGCACCTCGGCGACCGGACGGCGCAGCCGCCGGGCCTTGGCGGTCAGCTCCAGGCCGATCTCGAAGCCGCTGCGGCTGTCGATGCCCACCTCGCGGATGAACTCGGTGGAGTACGCCTTGAAGCTGTTGGTGGCATCCCGGGTGCCGACCCGGCCGAAGGCGCCGAGGGTGCGTCCGGCGGTCTTGGACAGCATCGACTTGAACAGCGGGCCGCCCACCTGCTGGCCGCCGGCGGAGTACCGGGACGCCGCGGCGACCACCACGCCGCGGTCCACCAGCCGGGCCAGCGCGTCGATCTGGCGCGGGTCGTCGCTGCCGTCGGCCATGGTGACCACCACCACCGGGTTCTTCACCTGGTCGATGCCGAACCGGATCGCGTTGGCAGGCCCGCGGCCGTAGCTCGAGATCAGGGTGTGCAGCCGCGGTTCCCGCTCGCTGTAGTCGCGCAGCACCGGCACCGTGGTGTCCTCTTCGAAGTCGACCACCACCAGGATCTCGCACTCGGACTCGACCGCGTCGAAGATCCGGTCCAGCACCGGGATGATGGCCTCACCCTCGTTGTAGGCCGGGATGACGACCGAGATGGCCAGGCTCATGAGTCGGCGCTCAGCTCGGTCATTGCCGCCTGCTCTTCGCGCGAGCGCTCATCGCCAGACTCGCTCCGCTCCTCGCTTGGCTGCGATGCTCCGCTCATACCACCGTGCCCTGTCCGAGCAGGTTCCAGACGTCGGCCACCGGCACCGTGGGCCGGATGTCGCGGTACTGCTTGTGCGGTGCGGCGATGATCAGCAGGTCCGAGTTGGCCAGCACGTGCTCCAGCGTCTCCAGGTTCGCGTCGACGCTGACGTAGGGATCGGTGCACAGCACCGACCTGGCCCGGAACTCCAGGATCCGCTTGAGCTTGTAGGAAAGGCTGGAGCGGATGTCGTCGCTCTCGCTCTTGAACGCCATGCCCAGGATGCCGACCCGCAGGTTGGCCAGGTCGTACTTGGCCTCCAGCTTGGACACCAGGTAGAGCGGCAGGCCCTCGTTCACCAGCATCGCCGAGTGGCCGAGGATGAAGGAGTTGTCGGTGAAGGCCGCCAGCTGCATGGTGTCCTTGAACAGGCAGGGCCCGGCGGCGAAGCCGGCGCCCGGCATGTCGGCGGCCCGCGGGTAGTCGTGCGCCAGCGCGTTGCGGATCCGGTCGAAGTCCAGCCCCTGGTCGTTGGCCATCACGTAGAACTGGTTGGCGGCGGCGAACTTGATGTAGCGCCAGGTGTTGGTGAACAGCTTGGCGAGCTCGGCCTCCTCCGGGCTGAGCTCGACGATGCTGTCGGTCAGGTGGCCGAACAGCGACCCGGCCCGGGCCAGCACCTCGGGGGTACGCGCCGAGACGATCTGCGGCAGCGAGAACAGCTCCTCCATCGCCTTGCCCTCGGCGATCCGCTCCGGGCAGAACGCCACGTCGACGTCGATGCCCTCGCCGGCCAGCAGCTTCTCCACCCGCTGGGTGACGCCCGGGTAGACGGTGCTGCGCAGCACCAGCAGCTGGCCGTGCCGGAAGTGCTGGCGGCACTCCGACAGGGCCCGCGGCACCGCGTGCGGGTCCGGGTTGAGGTGCTCGTCCACCGGCGTGCCGATCACCACCACGACGTGCTCGCCGCGGCTGACCACGCTCGGGTCGACGGTGGCCTCCAGCCGGCCGGCCGCCAGCACCCGCTGCAGCACCTCGGTGGCGCCGTCCTCGCGGAACGGCAGCTCGCCGGACAGGATGGTCTTGACCGCCAGCTCGTTCAGGTCGTAGATGCCGACCCGCAGGCCCCGGTCGGCGAAGGCGATCGCCAGCGGCAGGCCGACGTGACCGCCGCCGCCGACGACTACGACATCGAGGTCGAAGGTGCTGTCAGGTGAGTCGGTGGGCATCCTGGATGAAATCCGATCCTGAGCGGTCTGGGAACTACGATCCGGCAATGACGGAGGGCGCCGGGGTTGCGGGGGCAGTGTATCGGGGGAGGTCCCGGCTGCCCTAAAACGCGCCGTTGCGCGGGCGGGGACAGGCCACCTCCCCCCTTGGCGTTCTCGTCGTGAAAAGGTAGAACAGGTACTGAAATCGTTGTTCCAGCCTCCAAAGGCCACTGATAGAGCCCCATAGACCACCGCAGAGCACCTGAAAGGGACGCAATGGCGCGCTCACTGTCCAATTTTGTCAACGGAGAGCAGGTCCCGGCCGCCGACGGGCGCACCTTGGACGTGATCAATCCCGCCACCGGCGAGGTCTACCTCACCTCGCCACTGTCCGGGCCGGAGGACCTGGACCGGGCCTACCAGGCGGCGGGGGCCGCGTTCGAGAGCTGGCGCGACACCACTCCGAGCGAGCGGCAGCGCGCGCTGCTGAAGTTCGCCGACGCGGTGGAGGCCCGCGCCGAGGAGGTCATCGCGGTCGAGTGCGAGAACACCGGTAAGCCGCTCGCGCTGACCCGTAGCGAGGAGATGCCGCCGATGCTGGACCAGCTGCGGTTCTTCGCCGGCGCCGCCCGGGTGCTGGAGGGCCGCTCGGCCGGGGAGTACATGGCCGGCCACACCTCCTACATCCGGCGCGAACCGGTCGGTGTCTGCGGGCAGGTGGCGCCCTGGAACTACCCGATGATGATGGCCGTCTGGAAGTTCGCCCCGGCGCTGGCCGCCGGCAACACCGTGGTGCTCAAGCCCTCGGACACCACGCCGGCCTCCACGGTGCTGCTGGCCGAGATCGCCGCCGAGTTCTTCCCGCCCGGGGTGTTCAACGTGGTGTGCGGCGACCGCGACACCGGCCGGGCGCTGGTCGCCCACCCCATCCCGTCGATGGTCTCGATCACCGGTTCGGCCCGGGCTGGCATGCAGGTGGCCGAGGCGGCGTCGAGGGACCTCAAGCGGGTGCACCTGGAGCTGGGCGGCAAGGCCCCGGTGATCGTGTTCGACGACGTCGATGTGGCGGCTGCCGCGGAGGCGATCGCGGTGGCCGGCTACTTCAACGCCGGCCAGGACTGCACGGCCGCCACCCGGGTGCTCGCCCCGGCCGGCTTCGCCGAGGAGTTCGCCGCGGCGCTGGCCGCCCAGGCCCAGGCCACCAAGACCGGCGCGTCCGATGACGAGGACGTTCTGTACGGCCCGCTGAACAACGCCAACCAGCTGCAGCACGTGTCCAACCTGGTCAACCGGCTGCCCGAGCACGCCTCGGTGCTGGCCGGCGGCCAGCGGCAGGGCGAGGCCGGCTTCTTCTTCACCCCCACCGTGCTGTCCGGGCTGCGCCAGGACGACGAGCAGAGCCAGACCGAGATCTTCGGCCCGGTCATCACGGTGCAATCGTTCTCCGACGAGGACGAGGCGGTCCGGTGGGCCAACGGGGTCGAGTACGGCCTGGCCTCGTCGGTGTGGACCCGCGACCACGGCCGGGCCATGCGGGTATCCCGCCGGCTGGACTTCGGCTGCGTGTGGATCAACACCCACATCCCGCTGGTCGCCGAGATGCCGCACGGCGGCTTCAAGCACTCCGGCTACGGCAAGGACCTGTCGATGTACGGCCTGGAGGACTACACCCGGATCAAGCACGTCATGCACAACATCGAGTTCTGACGCCGGGCCTAGACTTCAACCATCGCCCGGAAGATGGAGAGATCGCCATGACGACCCCCGACCCGATCGAGCAGCGGCGGATCCTCAAGACCGCCATCCCGGGACCCCGGTCGGCCGAGCTGCACCGGCGCAAGCTCTCGGCAGTGTCGGCCGGGGTGGGGGTGGGGCTGCCGGTCTACGTCGAGCGGGCCGGCGGCGGCGTGCTGGTCGACGTCGACGGCAACCAGCTGATCGACTTCGGCTCGGGGATCGCCGTGACCACCGTCGGCAACGCCGCGCCCCGGGTGGTCGAGCGGGTGCGGGCCCAGGTGGCCGACTTCACCCACACCTGCTTCATGGTGACCCCGTACGAGGAGTACCTGGCCGTCTGCGAGGCGCTCAACGAGCTCACCCCGGGCAGTGGCGAGAAGCGCTCGGCGCTGTTCAACTCCGGCGCCGAGGCGGTCGAGAACGCGGTGAAGGTGGCCCGCTCGTTCACCGGGCGGCAGGCCGTCGTGGCCTTCGACCACGCCTACCACGGGCGCACCAACCTGACCATGGCACTGACCGCGAAGAACATGCCCTACAAGCACCGGTTCGGTCCGTTCGCCAGCGAGATCTACCGGGTGCCGATGGCCTATCCGTTCCGCTGGCCGACCGGCCCGCAGAACTGTTCGGACGAGGCGTTCGAACAGTTCGTCAGCCTGGTGCACGCCCAGGTCGGCGAGGAGAACACCGCAGCGGTGCTGCTGGAACCGATCCAGGGCGAGGGCGGCTTCATCGTGCCGGCGCCGGGCTTCGTGCGCCGGGTCGCGGACTGGTGCACCCAGCACGGCATCCTGTTCATCGCCGACGAGATCCAGACCGGCTTCTGCCGCACCGGCGACTGGTTCGCCTGCGAGTTCGAAGACGTGGTGCCGGACCTGATCACCACCGCCAAGGGCATCGCCGGCGGCCTGCCGCTGTCCGGGCTGACCGGCCGGGCCGAGGTGATGGACGTGGTGCAGAGCGGCGGCCTGGGCGGCACCTACGGCGGCAACCCGGTGGCGTGCGCGGCGGCCCTGGGCTCGATCGAGACCATGAAGGCCGACAACCTCAACGCCCGGGCCAAGGCCATCGAGGCGCTGGTGCTGCCCCGGCTGCAGCAGCTGGCGGCCAAGTACTCCCAGGTCGGCGACGTGCGGGGCCGGGGCGCCATGCTGGCGCTGGAACTGGTCGCCGACGCCGGTGACCTGACGCCGAACAGCGTGCTGACCGGCCGGGTCAACGCCTTCTGCCACGCCCAGGGCCTGGTCACCCTGACCGCCGGCACCTACGGCAACGTGCTGCGGCTGCTGCCGCCGCTGTCGATCTCCGACGAGCTGCTCGCCGAGGGCCTGGACATCCTGGAGCAGGCCTTCGCCGCCAGCATCTGAGCAGGTCACCCGGTCGCTTGGATGTGGGTGAACCTTGGCACTGGTGCTAGCCCGTCTGGATGTCAACAAATCTTGACATTCTGTTGAGTCGGCGCTAATGTGAGTAAATGTCAACATCGGCTGCCGCTAGTGAGACGGTTCGAGTCCGGTCTCCCGAGGCGCTGGGACGAGCCGTCCGGGCTGCCCGTGCCCGGGCCGGATTGACCCAGGCGGAACTCGCCGAACGCGCGCGGGCCAACCGCTACGCGATCGTGGTCCTGGAATCGGGTCACCAGACTCGGGCCCTTGAGATCCTCTTCGACACCCTGGCTGCATTGGATCTTGAGCTCGTGGTCCGGCCACGAGCTGGCTGATCGGATGGAACTCGACCTGTGGCTTGCCGGCACGCTGGTGGCCCACACCCGGACACCGTCTCGCGGAGGCAAGGTCAAGATCGTCTACGCGGATGAGGTCGCCGGCACCTGGCCTCCGGAGACGCCATTGCTGTCGTGCTCGCTGCCCATTCCCGGACCAGGTGAGCCCGCCCGGTCCCGAGCATTCCTGGAAGGGCTGCTCCCCGAAGGCAGCGCCCTGGCCGCAGCGGCAGCGCAGGTGCGTGGCGTGCGCCTGGTCGACGGGGCGCCAGAGACCGCCGCGGACGCCGTAGCATTGCTCGGCGAGTTCGGCCGAGAGTGCGCCGGAGCGATCGTGGCGCTGCCCGCCGGGCACCCTCCGCCCACCGGCGGGCGCTACGAAGCCCTGGACGAGGCGGCGCTCGGCGCGCTGGTACGCGACCTGCCACTGCATCCGATAGGCACCGACCTGGCCCGGGACATCCGCATGTCCCTGGCCGGCGCCCAGCCGAAGTTCCTCCTTGCCCGGATTTCCGACCTCTGGTACGAGCCGGTGGCGGGTGCCCCGTCGACCCACATTCTCAAACCCACCGGGGTGTGGGCGCACAGCGCACACAACGAAGCGTTGGTGCTGGCACTGGCCCGGGCATGCGGGCTCACCACGAGTGCGGCGTGGACCGAGACGATGGGCGAAACCGCAGTGCTGGTCGCCGAGCGCTACGACCGTGCCGTGGTCGACGGACAGGTGGTTCGGCGCCACCAGGAGGACATGTGCCAAGCAGTCGGAATCCGGCCCTCGAAGAAGTACGAGATCGGCCGGCCCAGCGAGCGGATGGCCCGACTGCTGCGCGAATTCACCGACGAACCGCGTGTCCAGTTGGCCGCGCTGTTCCGGCAGGTGGCCTTCCGTGCCACGGTGGGCGATGAGGACGGGCACGGAAAGAACTATTCGGTATTGCTCGACAACGGCACTGTGCAGCTGTCCCCGTTGTACGACTCGTTGTGCACCCTTGCCTATCCCGACCTCACCGGGCGGATGGCCACCAAGATCGGCGCGCAGCAGAGCCTGGCGAAGATCGACCGGCAGGCACTGATCATCGAAGGCCGAGCGATGGGCCTCACCGAGGTCGAAGCGAACTCCGAACTCGATGCGATCGCCTTCGGCATCCGCACAGGACTGGACGCCCTTCCGGACAAGTTCACCACCGGCTGGCCGAGCGAACGGGTCATCGACATCATCCTCGCGCGCTGCACCCGGCTCACCGCCGGCGAACCGCTCGGCGCCGGACCTGCCACCACCCGCCGCTCCGCCGCCCTGACCCTCGATGACGCGACCGAGCAACGCCAGACGATTGCCACCAGGCCCGACGACTAGCGGTTCCCGGTGTAGCCGGCTGCCGGGTCGAGGGCTCCGACGGCCAACGGCGTGCCATCCGGCGTCTAGACTTGACCGGGCCAGCCGGCCGCGGGGGAAGTTGTTCTGGAGGAAACACCGTGGGACTCGTCGTGCAGAAGTACGGCGGCTCGTCGGTCGCTGACGCGGAGCGGATCAAGCGGGTCGCCGAGCGGATCGTGGCGACCCGCCGCGAGGGCCACGACGTGGTGGTGGTGGTCTCGGCGATGGGCGACACCACCGACGAGCTGATCGAGCTGGCCGAACAGGTCGCCCCCGTCCCGTCCGGCCGCGAGTTCGACATGCTGCTCACCGCCGGCGAGCGGATCTCGATGGCGCTGCTGGCGATGGCGATCCACTCGCTGGGCTACTCGGCCGAGTCGTTCACCGGCTCGCAGGCGGGGGTGCTCACCACCGCGGTGCACGGCCGGGCCCGGATCCTGCGGATCACCCCGCAGCGGGTGCAGAACTCGGTGGCCGCCGGCAACGTGGCGATCGTGGCCGGCTTCCAGGGCGTCTCGCCCGACACCAAGGACATCACCACCCTCGGCCGGGGCGGCTCGGACACCACCGCGGTGGCGCTGGCGGCCGCCCTGAACGCCGAGGTCTGCGAGATCTACACCGACGTGGACGGCGTGTTCTCCGCCGACCCGCGGATCGTTCCGAACGCCCGCAAGCTGGAGTCCATCTCCTACGAGGAGATGCTCGAGATGGCGGCCTGCGGGGCGAAGGTACTGATGCTGCGTTGCGTGGAGTACGGCCGCCGCTACAGCGTCCCGATCCACGTCCGTTCGTCGTTTTCCAACCTGCCCGGCACCATGGTCGCCGGGGCTATGGAGGATCTACCCGTGGAACAGGCCATCATCTCCGGAGTCGCGCACGACCGCAGCGAGGCCAAGGTGACCGTCGTCGGGGTGCCCGACAAGCCCGGCCAGGCGGCGACGCTGTTCCGGGTGCTCGCCGAGGCCGAGCTGAACCTGGACATGATCGTGCAGAACGTCTCCACCAAGGGCACCGGACGTACCGACGTGTCGTTCACGCTGCCCAAGGCCGACGGCACGGTGGCGGTGCAGGCACTGACCAGGGTGCAGGACCAGGTCGGGTTCGAGGAACTGCTCTATGACGACCACGTCGGCAAGCTGTCGCTGATCGGCGCCGGCATGCGCTCGCACCCCGGGGTGTCGGCCACCTTCTTCGCCGCGCTGGCCGAGTCCGGCGTGAACGTGGAGATGATCTCCACCTCCGAGATCCGGATCTCGGTGGTGCTGCGCGACAGCGACCTCGACACCGCGGTGCGGGCCGTGCACGACGCGTTCGAACTGGGCAGCGCCGACGAGGAGGCAGTCGTCTACGGAGGGACCGGCCGATGAGCGGTGGGGCAGGCCTGCAGGTTGGCGTGGTGGGCGCGACCGGCCAGGTGGGCACGGTGGTGCGCCGGATCCTGGCCGAGCGCAACTTCCCGGTCGCCGGCATCCGGTTCTTCGCCTCGGCCCGCTCGGCCGGCAGCACGCTGCCCTGGCAGGACCGCGAGGTGGTCGTGGAGGACGCCGCGGTCGCCGATCCCGCCGGGCTGGACATCGCGATCTTCTCCGCCGGCGCGTCCACCTCGAAGCTGCTGGCGCCGAAGTTCGCCGCCGCCGGGGTGACGGTGATCGACAATTCCTCGGCCTGGCGGATGGATCCGGACGTGCCGCTGATCGTCAGCGAGGTCAACCCGGACGCCCTCGACGGCATGCGCAAAGGCATCATCGCCAACCCGAACTGCACCACCATGGCGGCGATGCCGGTGCTGCGGCCGCTGCACGCCGAGGCCGGCCTGGTCCGGCTGATCGCCTCGACCTACCAGGCGGTCTCGGGCAGCGGACTGGCCGGCGTGGAGGAGCTGGATTCCCAGCTGCAGAAGGCCGGTTCGACCGCCGTGGCGCTGACCTCCGACGGTGGTGCGGTGGATCTCGGCGAGCCGGTGAAGTACCGCCGCCCGATCGCGTTCAACGTGCTGCCGCTGGCCGGCTCGATCGTCGACGACGGCTCGTACGAGACCGACGAGGAGCAGAAGCTCCGCAACGAGAGCCGCAAGATCCTGGGCATCCCGGACCTGGCGGTGTCGGGCACCTGCGTGCGGGTGCCAGTGTTCACCGGGCACTCGCTGTCGATCAACGCCGAGTTCGCCCGTCCGCTGGGGGTGGCCCGAGCCATCGAGCTGCTCAGCGACGCGCCGGGGGTCGCGTTGAGCGAGATCCCCACGCCGCTGCAGGCCGCCGGCCAGGACCCCAGCTACGTCGGCCGGATCCGCCAGGACCCCGGCGTGCCGGACGGCCGTGGGCTGGCGTTGTTCGTGTCCAACGACAACCTGCGCAAGGGTGCCGCGCTGAACGCGGTGCAGATCGCCGAGCTGGTCGCCGCCCGCCGGGCGTCCTAGCCGGGCGTCCCGGCGAGCCTGCCCGGCCTAGGAGGGCAGTACCTCGGGCAGCGGTCCGTTCCACGGGTACGGCTCGATCTCGGCCAGCACCCGGTTGCGCCGCCGCCGGTTCAGGTGGTCGATGTAGAGGGTGCCGGCCAGGTGCTCGGTCTCGTGCATCAGGCAGCGGGCGAGGAAGCCGGTGCCGGTGACGGTCAGCGGGGCGCCGTGCAGGTCCTGGCCTGCCACCGTGACCGAGAACGGCCGGCCGAGCACCGCGTACGGGCCGGGCACCGACAGGCAGCCCTCCTCCAGCTTCTCCTCGGGACCGGCGGTGGCGATGATCCGCGGGTTGACCACGTGTCCCTTGTGCTGCACGCCCTCGTGGTCGTGGCAGTCGTAGACGAACACCGACAGCCCCACGCCGATCTGGGTGGCGGCCAGGCCCACCCCTTCGGCGACGTACATGGTGGCGAACAGGTCGTCGACCAGATCGGCGAGATCCTGGTCGAACTCGGTGACCTGGGCGGTGGGGGTGTGCAACACCGGATTGCCGACGATGACCACCGGACGGGCGCGACCTGCCATAGCCGCTGAGTCTAGTTCGGCGGGCATCCGCCGGTCGCGACTGCCGCCGTACGCTGAGCACGCTGTGCCGTTCGGCCCCCGGATTCCGCCGGGCCGGTGCCGGACGGCCGGGGAAAGGAGCACCGGTGGCTGCCCGGTCCCGCCCGTTCGCGCAGGTGGACGTGTTCTCCCCGACGCCCTACCTGGGCAATCCGCTGGCCGTGATCCTCGACGGTGAAGGCCTGGACACCGAGGCGATGCAGCGGGTCGCCCGGTGGACGAACCTGTCGGAGACCACCTTCGTGCTGCCGCCCACCAGCGCGGTGGCGGACTACCGGCTGCGGATCTTCACCCCGGGCGGTGAGCTTCCGTTCGCCGGCCACCCCACCCTCGGCTCGGCGCACGCCTGGCTGGAGCACGGCGGCACCCCGGCCAACGCGGGCAAGATCGTGCAGGAGTGCGCGGCCGGCCTGGTCGACGTGCGGGTGGACGAGGGGCTGCTGTCCTTCGCGGCCCCGCCCACCCGCCGGGAGGGGGACCTCGAGGACTCCTACCTGCACCAGGTCGTGGCGGCGTTGGGCATTGCCGGCGAGCAGGTACTGGCGCACCAGTGGGTGGACAACGGCCCCGGGTGGGCCGTCGTCCGGCTTGCCACGGCGCGGGAGGTGCTGGACCTGGAGCCAGACCTCGCGCAGCTCCCGGAAGCGATGATCGGCGTGATCGGCGCCTACCCCGAGGGCTCGGCGCACGCCTTCGAGATGCGCACCTTCGCACCCGGCGTCGGGGTCGCCGAGGACCCGGTGTGCGGCAGCATGAACGCCTCGGTCGGGCAGTGGCTGTTCCGCACCGGGGCGGTCTCGGACGGCTACCGCGTCTCGCAGGGGCAGCGGCTCGGCCGGGCCGGCGACATCGCCGTCAGCGCCGACGGCGACGGAACGGTCTGGGTCGGTGGCGCGACCAACACCCTGTTCCGGGGCACCGCGCTGGTCTGACGGGTCAGACGATCCACACCGCCTGGCGGCGCTCGCGCCGTCAGACGATCCACATCGCCTGGCGCCGCTCGCGCCGTCAGACGATCCACATCGCCTGGTACGGGGCCAGCCACAGGTTGCCGTCGTCGCCGGACCGGACCGCAGCGTCGGCCAGCGCGTCCCACGGATCGCCGATGCCGAGCTCGCCCAGCCGCCAGGCCGGGTACGGCCGCCAGCCGTCGGTGACGTTGTAGAGCCCGAGCATCGCCCCGAGCGGGTGCCGGCGCAGCACCGGCAGGATGCCCGGGTCGGCCAGCGGGCCGATCTCGCTGCCCACCGAGGCGTCCAGGTGCGGCACCCGGGCGCGGGCGGAGATCAACGCCCGCAGGCCGGCGAACACCTGCCCGGCCGGGCAGGTCAGGTCCGCTCGCCGGTCCAGGTCGGCGCCGGTCAGCCGCGGCCGGTGCGTCCAGCGGTTGTCGGCCTGGTGGCCGGGTTCCTCCGCCCAGTGCGGGTCGTTGGGCATCGCCAGCTCGTCACCGGACCAGATCACCGGGATGCCGCCCCAGCCGAAGGTCAGCGCGTGTGCCAGCAGCACCCGGGGCACGCCGCGGTCGTCGCCGGCCTCGATGCCGGCCAGGCTCGCCGAGGTGCCGCTGATCCGCCGGTCCCCAGTCGCCGGATTGGCCTGGAAGACCAGCCCGCGGGCCGCCGAGCCGGGGAACTGCCCGGCGTAGTAGTCCGACAGGAACGCCCGGTGGGCAGCGCCGGACAGGCCCACCGCGGCCGCATCGCGGTCGTCGACCGCCCAGCCGATGTCGTCGTGGCCGCGGACGTAGGTGATCCAGGCGGTGGTCGAGGGCGCCGGCGGCAGGTGGCCGAGCGCGTGCGCGGCCAGCCGGACGTCGCCGGCCGCCAGCATCGACCAGATCTGCACCATCAGGCTGTTGTGGTAGGCCAGGTCGCTGACCTTGCCGTAGTGCGGCCCCTGGCCCAGGTAGTGCACCAGGTCGGCCGGCCCGACGATCGCCTCGGCCTTGAACAGCAGCGCCGGGCAGGCGATCCGGGTCAGCGCGTGCAGCGCCTGGGTGATGGCGTGCACCTCCGGCTGGTTCTGGCAGTCGGTGCCCAGCCGCTTCCACAGGAACGCGATCGCATCCAGCCGCACCACCTCCACCCCGGCATTGGCCAGGAACAGCAGGATGTCGGCGTACTCGACGAACACGTCCGGATTGGCCCAGTTGACGTCCCACTGGAAGGAGTTGAACGTCGTCCACACCCAGCCGTCCAGATCGTCGTCCCAGCTGAAGTTGCCGGGCGCGAAGTCCGGGAAGACCTCCGGCAGCGTCCGCTCGTAGGCGGCGGGCAGCTCGCGGTCGGGGTAGACGTGGAAGTAGTTGCGGTACCTCGGCTCACCCGCCCGAGCCGCCGCGGCCCAGGCGTGCTCGCGGGCGACGTGGTTGAGCACCAGGTCCAGCACCAGGCTGATGCCGGACTCGCGCAGCGTGCGGGCCAGCGCGCGCAGGTCGTCCACGGTGCCGAGGTCGGCACGGACGTCGCGGTAGTCGGCAACCGCGTAGCCGCCGTCCGAGTCGCCGTCGCGCGGGCGCAGCAGCGGCATCAGGTGCAGGTAGCGAATGCCGAGCTCGGCCAGGTAGCCGACCCGCTCGGCCACCCCGGCCAGGGTGCCGGCGAACCGCTCGGCGTAGGCCGCGTAGCCGGTCATGGCCGGCTGCTGGAACCAGTCCGGTTCCAGGCTGCGGACCAGGTCCAGGCGCTTGAGGTCCGGTTCGCGGTCGGCGTAGGCCGCCGCGGCCAGCCGCAGCAGCCGCACCGCAGTCTCCTCGGCCCGCGGTCCGTAGGCGGCGGCCAGCCCGTCGTGCAGGTCCGGCCACCAGCGCCGCAGGCGGAGCAGGAACAGCTCCGAGCCGGCCGGGTCTGTCGAGCCGGCCAGCTGGGACTCGACCGCGGCGAGCAGCGCCGCGGGTGGCGCACCGGTGGGCTCGGAACTGTGCATGGCCGCTATCGTCCCTGCTCAGAGCGGGCCGACCAACCGGAGGGGGAGCAGGTATGGAGCTCGACGAGCTGAGGCAGCGGTTCGCGACGCTGACCACCGCCCACCTGGCCGACGCCTGCGTGCGGGCCCAGGTGCCGGTGCGGTGCGCACCGGCCGCGGTCAAGGCGGTGGTGGCCGGTGACCGGCTGGCCGGCCGGGTGCTGCCGGCCCGGCACGCGGGCAGCGTCGACATCTTCCTGGAGGCGCTGCAGGGCGCGAAGCCGGGCGAGGTGCTGGTGGTCGATGACGGCGGCCGCACCGACGCCTCGTGCGTCGGCGACCTGGTGGTGCTGGAGGCCACCGCGGCGGGCCTGGCCGGGGTGGTGATCTGGGGACTGCACCGCGACACCGTCGACATCCGGGCCATCGGGCTGCCGGTGTTCAGCATGGGGGCGATCCCGACCGGGCCGCTGCGCGCCGGCACCCGGCCGCCGGACGCGCTGGACTCGGCCACCGTCGGCGAGTGGGTGGTGGGTGCTGAGGACCTGGTGCTGGGCGACGACGACGGCGTGCTGTTCGTGCCGGTCGCGCGGGCGGAGGAGGTGCTGGGCATCGCCGAGCAGATCCGCGACACCGAGCGCGGGCAGGCCGGGCAGATGCGCGAGGGCAGGTCGCTGCGCGAGCAGGTGCGCTTCGACAGGTACCTCACCGAGCGGTCGAAGAACCCGTCGCTGACCTTCCGGGAGCACCTGCGGTCGGTCAGCGGGGCGATCGAGGAATAGCGCGCGCCCCTCCGACCGGCCGGCTACCCGTAGGTGGGGTGCTGCGGCCAGCCGGGCGGCGAGTCCTCCCAGTCCTCCCGCCGGCCGTAGGGCGTGTGGTCCAGTAGGTGGTTGGTGAAGACCAGCCGGTCTACGCCGCGCTGGGTGGTGCTGTAGGTCAGGTAGACGTCCTCGCCGTCACGCAGGAACACGCTGAGCAGGAAGCCGCCGCCGGCCCCGCAGTCCTCGGCGAACGAGGTGCCGTGCGACGACACGAACGGCAGCGTCCAGCCCATCTGCTTCTTGTACGACTCGATCTGGGCCAGCGGCATGTTCGACACCGTCACCCAGGTGACCCCGGTCTCGGCGAGCGCGGCCAACGCGGGCACTGGGACGTTGTTGGTGAACCAGGTGCAACCGGGGCAGTAGTGGTCCGGGCCGTTGTCCATGAACTGGTAGACGACCAGCTCGCCGCGGCCCTCGAACAGGTCGAGCAGCGACTTCGGCCCGGACGGCGTGTCGAAGGTGTAGGAGTTGTCGAACCTCGTCATCGGCAGCCGGCGGCGCCGGGCGGCCAACCGGTCCTGGGCCCGGGTCAGTTCCTTCTCGGCCGCCAGCAGCTCCGCGCGGGCCTGCTGCCATTCCTCGGCCGACACGACTTGCGGCAACGCCGGCGCGGGATTCGGTGCGTTCATGGCGCCATTGTGCACCCGGGCCACCAGCGTCGGGCCCTGCGCACCAGTCGCGCCCGGGACGTCCGGCGCGGTACCCGCCGGACGACGCCTGGCCGGGACGCCGGCAGCGGTATGGCACAGTGGGAGGACGCCTCTACGGAACGCGAGCCCGCCACCCGACGGGGCACGGCTCACGAGTGTGCCGCCACCAGCCGGATCAGGCAGGAGCGACCATGGAGGTATCCCCCCTCGTCTGGGGCCTGACGATCGCAGCGATCGTCGGCCTGCTGGCCTTCGACTTCGTCTTCCACGTGCGCAAGGCACACGTGCCGTCGCTGCGCGAGGCGGCGGCCTGGTCGGCGGTCTACGTGGGCCTGGCCGTGCTGTTCGGCGTCGGCGTGCTGGTCTTCGGGGGCGGCGAGGCCGGCTCGGAGTACTTCGCCGGCTACGTCACCGAGAAGGCGCTCTCGGTGGACAACCTGTTCGTCTTCCTGATCATCCTGACCAGCTTCCGGGTGCCGCGGGAGGACCAGCAGAAGGTGGTGCTGTACGGCATCGCCTTCTCACTGCTCGCCCGCACCGGGTTCATCTTCCTCGGCGCGGCGCTGATCAACTCCTTCGCCTGGGTGTTCTACCTGTTCGGGCTGATCCTGCTGCTGACCGCCGGAAACCTGCTCAAGTCCGAGGGCGAGGACGCCCACTCCGGCGACAACGTCATGGTGCGGCTGGCCCGCAGGATGTTCCACACCACCGAGCACTACGACGGCGACAAGCTCTTCACCATGCACCAGGGCAGGCGGGCGATGACCCCGATGCTGCTGGTCATGGTGGCCATCGGCGGCACCGACATCCTGTTCGCGCTGGACTCGATCCCGGCCATCTTCGGGCTCACCCAGAACACCTTCATCGTCTTCACCGCCACCGCGTTCTCGCTGCTGGGGCTGCGGCAGCTGTTCTTCCTGATCGACGGGCTGCTGGACCGGCTCATCTACCTGTCCTACGGGCTGGCGGTGATCCTCGGCTTCATCGGGGTCAAGCTGATCCTGCACGCACTGCACGAGAACAACGTGCCGTTCAACAACGACGGCGAGCACGTCAAGGTGGTCGAGATCAGCACCGGGCTCTCGCTGTCGGTCATTCTCGGCGTGCTGCTGGTCACCGTCGCGGCCTCGGTGTTCAGCCGCGCCGGCCGAGCCCAGAACGCCATCTCCAACGCCCGCCGGCACGCCGCCGGCTACCTCGACGCCGAGTACACCGCCGACCCGCAAGAGCGGGAGCGCATCTACCGCGCGCTGCTGGCCGAACGGGACCAGATCATCGCCCTCGGGCCGAAGTACCGCCAGAAGGTCCGCGACGAGCCGGCCCTGATGGATCTGCTGGACCGGGCCCGGGCCAGTCACGACGCCGCGGCCCGCCGCGGGGACGCCGTCTCCAGTTCGCCACCCCTGATCTGAGGAGCAGCCAGCGCATGTTCAACCGTCGATTCGGGAATGCCCCTCGGGGAGGGGCCGGCACGGTGCCCGCGGGCCTGGGCGCCGACCGACGCCGGGCCACCGGCCCGGGCGCGGTCCTCGAGCGGGTCGGCGCCACCGTGGCCACCTGGAGCCTGCGGTTGCTGCTGACCGGAGCGGCCGTGGTGGCGCTGGCCTGGGTGCTCGGCAAGCTCTGGGACGCGGTCCTGCCGCTGCTGCTCGGCCTGTTCCTGGCTTCGGTGCTGTGGCCGCTGACCCGGCTGCTGCGCAAGATCGTACCGCCGGCGCTGGCGGCGCTGCTGACGCTGCTGGTCGCCATCGGGGTGCTGGCCGGCCTCACCGCGATCCTGGTGCCGCAGGTGACCGATCAGTGGTCCGACCTGTCGGACTCGGTGGGATCGGGGTTGAAGGACCTGCAGGACTGGGTCGCCGGGCCGCCGTTCAACCTCGACGCCGCCGCGCTGGACAACGTGGTCAACCAGGCCGTCGACAAGCTCAAGGCGAACTCCTCCTCACTCGCCGGCGGCCTACTCACCGGGGTCAGCACCGTCGGCAACCTGGTGGTCCACCTGGTGCTCGCGCTGGTGCTGTGCTTCTTCTTCCTCAAGGACGGGCCGAAGTTCGTCCCGTGGATGACGTCCTGGGTCGGCCCGAACGCCGGCGGGCACCTGGCCGAGTTGTCGATGCGCTGCTGGACCAGCCTGAGCGGCTTCATCCGCGCCCAGGCCGCGGTCGGGCTGGTCGACGCGATCTTCATCGGCATCGGCCTGTGGGTGCTGGACGTGCCGTTCGCGCTACCGCTGGCGGTGCTGGTGTTCTTCGGCGGTTTCATCCCGATCGTCGGGGCGTTCGTCACCGGCGGCCTGGCGGCACTGGTCGCCTTGGTGGCCAACGGGGTGACCAGCGCGCTGATCGTGCTGGCCCTGATCGTGGTCGTGCAGCAGGTGGAGGGACACGTGCTGCAACCGGTGCTGGTCGGCCGCGCCGTCAACCTGCACGGGGCCCTGGTGATCCTGGCGGTCACCACCGGCGGGGCGCTGGCCGGCATCGCCGGGGCCTTCCTCGCCGTTCCGTTCCTGGCCGTGCTGGTCACGATCATGCGCTATTCCCGCGAGCAGTTCCTGGCCCGCACCCGGCCGGCGGCTGCCGCCGGCGGAGTGGTTGCTGACGGGACGGCGGCTCCGGCGGCCACCCCTGCGATGCCGCCCGGAGCTCTGCCGCGTAGGCGTGGGAGGGGCAGCAGTCAACCGTCGTGACCTGCCGGAGCTTGTCCAGGGGCCGGCCGGTGGTTGCCCGAGCGAGGAGGTCCCGCTGGCTGTCGGTTCCGACTGGCCAGCGAGGCTTTTCTGGTCTTCACTACTGGACATGGCGTCCTGAAGACTCCGCGGTGCCTGGGCGCCACGGATGACGAGGAAGGAGCTTCATGGCCACCACGCCGGAGCGCCGGGGGGCACGGCAGCGGCTGACCCAGCAGCGCATCGTGGAGGCGGCGCTGGAACTGATCGACGAGCAGGGCATGGCGGCGGTCACCATGCGGACGCTCGCGGCGCGGTTGCACGTGGAAGCGATGTCGCTCTACAAGCATGTCGCCAACCGCGACAAGCTGTTCGACGCCGTCGTGGACCGCATCGTCGGCGAGCTGGCCGACAACCACGAGGTCTCCGCCGAGCCCCTCCAGGGCTGGCGCAGCTACCTGTCCGACATCGCGCATGGGGTCCGCCGCTACGCCCGGGCCCATCCGCACGCCTTTCCGCTGGTCGCCACCCGGCCGACCGAGGCGCCCTGGATCAATCCCCCGCTGCGCTCGGTGGACTGGATCGAAGCCTTCCTCCGCGGACTGGAGGCCGAGGGCTTCTCCGATGCGGAGGTGCTGTTCGCCTACCGCAGCTTCAACAGCTTCCTGCTCGGCTTCCTGCTGCTGGAAACCAGCGCCATGGCCCTGTCTGACCCGCGGCCCGGGGACGGTGCCTACGCCACCACCGAGGCGGCGGGCAGCGACGAGGCCACCGCCGCCGAGGCCGCGGTGCCCGGCGGGCTCACCCCGACCCGCAGCCGTGCCGACCGGCGGGCGATCGCCCGGGCTGAGTCCGCCGGCGACCTGATCGACCCGCAGGGTGAGCTGGATCCGGGGCGCTACCCGACCATCCACCGGTTGGCCGATGGCCTGGCCGAGGACCATTTCGAGACCGAGTTCCAGCTCGGCCTGGAAGCCATGCTCGACCAGATCGCCGCGATCCGCTCCGAGAGTGGCGGCCATTCCTGACCGACCTGCGATGGTTTGCCCTTGTATCGCGGGAGGATCGGGCGTCAGTTCGGGGAAGCAGGGCCCGGCGCCGGGCGATGCTCGGGCAGGGTACCGGTGTAGATGACGTCCGCGGCGATCTCCCGCAGCTTGCGGTGCAGGTCCTGGCTGGCGCCGCGCAGCTGGGTGAACGCCTCGTTCTGGGTGAGGTGCTCGTTGGCCATCAGGATGCCCATCGCGATTCCGATCTCGCGATTGGACTCCAGCGCCCGGCTCAGGTGCACCGCCTTGTCGTGGTGCAGGGCCGCCAGCTGGACCATGGAGGTGTACGCGGCGAAGATGGCTCCGATGGCCACGCTGGATTCGTCGAAGGCGCCCGGCTGCAGCGCGTAGAAGTTCAGGGCACCCCGGTTGTCCTCGGTGAGGAAGAGCCGGTAGCACAGCATGCTGCGCACCCCGGCCTCGATCACCGCCCGGCCGGCGAAGGCCGGCCATTCCGGGGCGTTCGTCAGGTCGTCGGCCAGCACCACGTCACTGGTGGCCGCGGCCTGCAGGCACGGGCCCTCGCCGGTCTGGTACTGGATGCGGTCCACCTGGGCCGGCAGGTCGTCACTGGCCGCACTGGTGTGCGGCCGGCCGTTGCCGGTGATCAGCGTGATGCTGGCATGCTCGCTGCCCGGCACCGTGGCCGCGGCGACGGACAGCAGCCGGTGCAGGAGTTGCGCCGGCTCCAGCGAGCTGTTCCCGCTGATCGACCGGGCCAGCTCGGTGAACTCGTCGGCCATGCCGGCCACGATGTCGGCGGCCTGCCATACGTCGTCGGTGCGCATGATCGATCCCCCGCTGATGCTCCACACGTCGACCGTGCCGGATCTCCGGACGGCACCTTACATTGTAAGCCTCAGTCTCCGTGACCGGCAGCTTCCCGGCGGCTCACGTCGGCTTCGTGGGTGCGGCAGCGGGCCGGCTCGCACTGGTGGGTGCGAGCCGGCCCGCTGAGGCGAACTGTCAGGGCTCGAGGCCCGGACGGTCGTCGAACAACTGCACCCAGCGCCCGTCGAAGCCGCCGTTGGCGGCGGTGTACCAGGCGCCGCGCAGCCACTGTCCGCTCTCGACGTTGGCGCCGGAGGCGCCGTAGCCGTCATGGACGAAGTAGTCGTGCTGCCACCAGTAGGAGTTGGGTGAGTCGGAACGTCCGCTGGCCAGCTGGCGGGTCCAGCCGGTGCTGTCGGTGCCCAGCCCCTCGTAGGCTTGGAAGTTGTCGGTGTCCGGCGGGTTGTCCTCGTCGGCCTCGGCGGAGTATGCGCCGTAGAACCAGTCCTTGTGCAGCACCGCGTTGCGGTCGTCGGTCAGGCTGGAGGACCCGTTGTCGCGGGACTTGGTGTAGAACCGCTGCCGGCCGACCGGCACCTCGGCCACCCCCGTCTCGTTCACAACTGGGGATTCCAGCACGACGTCGTCCGCCGTCGCCGATAGCCAGTTCGTCGACCATGCGGGGTTGCCCGACCAGTGGGTCAGGGTGATGTCGGCGATGTCCTGCAGCTCGTAGGTGAGCCGCTTGGCCTGGTACCAGTCCACGGTGTGCTCGTTATCGTGGCCGCCGATCAACGTCGAGGCGTTGGAGAAGTTCAACCGCTGCGCCCCCCAGGCGCTGACCGCGGCCGACGATGCCTGCGGGACGAAGACGTAGTGCAGGTTCTCGTTGACGTCCTTGCCGCTGATCTCCACCTCGGCGTTGTCGGTCACCGGCTGGGCGGCGATCGCTGAGTAGGTGTCGTTGACGTAGCGCAACTCGTGGGCATGGGTGGCCAGGATGCTGCCGGCCTCGTCGGCCTGCCAGACCATCAGGTGCTTGCCGGTCGCGGTGTTCATGAAGTTGAACCCGAAGTCGCCGCGCTTGCGGATGATGTGCTCGGAGTGGTGGGTGATGGTCGAGTTGTTCACGTACTCACCGGTCGCGCCGGGAGTGCCGGTGACGTTGCGCACCACCAGCTCGATCCGCTCCCAGTCGTGGATCTGAGAGCCTTCCTTGTCGGCCGCGTTGTAGACGTGGTACAGCAGCACCAGGGACTTGCTGGTGCCGGTCATGTACTCGATCAACGAGGTGTAGAGGGTCGGGCGGATGCGCCACTTCGCGTACGGGCTGGTGGTGGCCTTGGCCGCCGAGGCGGCGACGTAGTTCTTGACGTTGAGCCAGTCGACCCGGTTGGTGGCGTAGTTGTGGTCCTGGTCGAAATCGAAGTTGGTCAGCCAGTCCCGGCCGTCCTCGTCGTTGTCCTCGTTGGCACGCTTGAAGATCACCGGCGCGTAGTAGTTCAGGTAGGCCTGCCGCTGGGTGTTGGTCAGCAGTGGCACGACGGCATGGGCCTGCTGGTGGCTGATCAGCGGCAGGGAGGCCAGGGTGAACACCGCGAGCACCAGCGCACGGAACAGCTTGCGCGACGACCGGTCAGGACGGGAGCGATGGGGGATGGGTAGGTAGAACTGCACGATTCTCCTCGGGCATGAATGAGGCGCCGCCCCCAGTCGGTGGGGAGGCCGCGGGGCCGAGCGGCGAGCATGCCATTGTAGGAAACATCCGCATGGCGCGAATGATCGGATTTATACGGTTCGG
>NZ_DATINC010000131.1:0-16399 GCF_035474675.1 Jatrophihabitans sp.
TGCTACGGCGGTGACATCACCCGCAAGCGCAAGCTGCTGGAGAAGCAGAAGGAAGGCAAGAAGCGGATGAAGATGGTCGGCCGGGTGGAGGTGCCGCAGGAGGCCTTCATCGCGGCGCTGTCCACCACCGAGTCGCCGGACAGCGCGCGCAAGTGACCGACTACAGCGGCCTGATCGTGCCGCTGCCGGACCTGGAGCCGGTGGTCGGCGAGTGGCGAGCTTGCTACGACGCCGAGTTCGTCGATACGCCGGCGCACGTCACCGTGCTGTTCCCCTGGATACCGCCGGGCAGCCTCACCGAGGCCGATCTGGACGCGGTCGGGCAGCTGGCCAGGAGTTGGCAGCCGTTCGAGGTGTGCTTCGCGCGATTCGGCGACTTTCAGACCTTTGAGGATGCGGGCGTGCACTATCTCGCGCCGGAGCCGGCCGATCCGTTCCTGGCGCTGACTGATGACGTATGTGCGGTCTGGCCGGAGTACCCGCCGTACGAGGGCGCCTTCGCTGAGGTGGTGCCGCATCTGACAGTGTCCAGCAGTGCCGACGCCGAGCAGGCAGCCGAGCTCCGGGCCGCCGTCGAAGCCCTGCTGCCGGTGCGCACCGTCGCCGCTGAGCTGGTCGTGGTCGAGGTGCTCGACCGCCGCTGCCGGGTGCGCCGGTCATTCCGCCTGGGTGGCCGGAAACGCTGACTCGCTGGCCGAAATCGGCCTGGCAGACCACTTCCGGCGTGCCGTAGCGTCCGCGCCATGACGGCACGGGAACAGGACTACACCGCCGCCCTGGATGCGGCCAGAACATATGCCCGCGAGTGGCTGGCCTCAGTGCCGAGCCGGCCGGTGCCACCTGGGCGTACCGCCGACGAGCTGGCCAAGGCCTTCGGCGAGCAGGTCCCGGACGGCCCGACCGATCCGGCGGTGGTCGTCGACCTGCTGCACGAGGCCGGCCAGGACGGCCTGATGAACATCGCCTGCGGCCGGTTCTTCGGCTGGGTGATGGGCGGCACGCTGCCCGCGGCGCTGGCCGCCGATTGGCTGGTCAGTGCCTGGGACCAGAACGCCGGCCTGCGGTCGGCCACCCCCGGCGTGGTGGCGGCCGAGGAGGCCGCCGCGCGCTGGTTGCTGGACCTGCTGGGCCTGCCCGCCGGCAGCGACGTCGGCTTCGTCACCGGCGGGACGATGGCCAACTTCAGCTGCCTGGCCGCGGGCCGCCAGCAGGTGCTCACCGACGCCGGCTGGGACGTCGACGGCCGCGGCCTGACCGGGGCGCCGCCGGTCACCGTGCTGGTCGGCGCCGAGCGGCACGAGACGATCGACCTGTCGTTGCGCTACCTGGGCCTCGGCGCGCCGACCGAGCTGCCGGTCGACGACCAGGGCCGGCTGCGGGCCGACGTGCTGGCCGGCTACCTCGCCGAGCACCCGGGCACCGGCCCGATGATCGTCTGCCTGCAGGCCGGCAACATCCATTCCGGCGCGTTCGACGAGTTCGCCGGCCTGATCGAGCTGGCCCACTCGCGCGGCGCCTGGGTGCACATCGACGGGGCGTTCGGGCTGTTCGCCGGGGCCAGCCCCACCCACCGGCGGCTGGTGGACGGCTACGCCGCGGCGGACTCCTGGGCCACCGACGCGCACAAGACGCTGAACGTGCCCTACGACTGCGGCATCGCGATCGTCAGCCGGCCGCCGGCGCTGCGCGCCGCGATGAGCATGCGCGCCGACTACCTGGCCCCCGACGCCGTCGGCAACCCGTTCGACCGGGTTCCGGAGCTGTCCCGCCGGGCCCGCGGCGTGCCGGTGTGGGCGGCCCTGCAGTCGCTGGGCCGGACCGGCGTGGCGGAGCTGGTCGACCGGCTGGTGCGCAATGCCCGGGCGCTCGCGGCCGGCATCGCCGCGATCGACGGGGTCGAGGTGCTCAACGACGTGGTGTTCACCCAGGCCTGCTTCGCCATCGGCGACGACGAGCGGACCCGCGCGGTGGAGCGCCAGCTGCTCGCCGACGGCGTCACCTGGATGTCCGGCTCGCGCTGGGCCGGCCGGCAGGTCATCCGGATCTCGGTCAGCAACTGGTCCACCGACGCCTCCGACGTCGCCCGCTCGATCGACGCCGTCCGGCGCGCGGTCGAGGCGGGGTAGCCGCAACCGCTCAGCGCAGGCCGTCGAACAGGTCCTGCTCCGGCAGCGGCGCCCCGGTCCGGTCCTGCACCCGGACGAAGGTCTCCCGGCCCATCAGCTCGGTGAACCGTTCCCGGCCCATCCTGAGGAAGAAGATGTTCTCGCCCTGGCTGGCGTGCGCGGCCAGCGCGTCGTACTTCTGGCCGCCGAACGCGCTGGCGTCCACCCAGGTGGTGATCTCGGAGTCCGGCAGCCCGATCTCCGGCCCCTCCTGACCCTCGGCCGGCTCGTCCCAGTCGGAGCCCAGTTCGCGCATCAGCCTGGCGAACTCCTCGAAGGCCGAGCGCGGCACCGTGGTCCAGTAGACCTTGGCCGGGATGCCGGTCTCGGCGACCGCGGCCATGGTGATCCGGTGCGCCTGGATGTGGTCGGGATGGCCGTAGAAGCCGTTCTCGTCGTAGGTGACCACCACGTCCGGCTGGTAGCGGCGCATCAGCTCGGCGAGCCGGCCGGCGGCCTCGGCCACCGGCGTGCGCCAGAACGAGTCGGGGGCGTCGACGGTCGGCCAGTCCATCATCCCCGAGTCGCCGTAGTCGAGCAGTTCCAGGTGGCTGACGCCCAGCACCTCGCAGCTGCGCTCCAGCTCCTGCCGGCGCAGCTCCACCACCTTGTCCGGGTCGTGGCCCGGGTCGCCGGGCTTGACCCCGTCCGGGCCGTCGCCGCACCGGCCGTCGGTACAGGTGACCAGCACCGTCCGGATGCCCTCGGCCGCGGCCTTGGCCAGCACGCCACCGGTGCCGGTGGCCTCGTCGTCGGGATGGGCGTGCACTGCCATGAGCGTCAGGGGCCGTTCGGTCATGCCAGCAGCTTAAGCGGGGTGCATGCCCCGTTTCCTCGTGACGCTTGCCTCAGCCGAAACCGGCTCGACTCGCCTGCGATGATCGGCCGCATGACCGAGGACTACCGCGCACTGAACCTGGCCAACTGGGACGAGCGGGCGCCGGCGCATGCCGCCTCACCCGGCTACGCGCTGCAACGCTTCCGCGACGACCCGGCCTTCCTGTCCAAGGTGGTGCGTTTCGACCGGCCGCTGCTCGGCGACATCACCGGGCTGCGCGGCCTGCACCTGCAGTGCCACATCGGCACCGACACGCTGTCGTTGCACCGGCTCGGCGCCCGGATGAGCGGGCTGGACTTCTCCGGCGCGGCGCTGGCCGAGGCCCGGGCGCTGGCCTCCTCGGTCGGCGCCGACATCGACTACGTGCAGGCCGACGCCTACTCCGCGGTCGAGCAGTTCGGCGCGCAGCAGTTCGACCTGCTCTACACCGGGGTGGGCGCGCTGTGCTGGCTGCCCGACGTCGCCCGCTGGGGCCGGCTGGTGGCCGACCTGCTGGTCCCCGGCGGTCGGCTGTTTCTCCGGGAGGGGCACCCGGCGCTGTGGGCGATGGACGACCGGCGGGCCGATCACCTGCTGGCCGTGGAGTACCCGTACTTCGAGACCGAGCATCCGGTGGTGTTCGAGGAGGAAGGCACCTACGTGCCGACCGAGGTCGAGTTCGTGCACAACAACAGCGCCAGCTGGAACCACGGCATCGGCGAGATCATCACCGCGGTGCTGGACGCGGGGCTGCGGCTCACCCAGTTCGTCGAGCACCGGTCGGTGCCGTGGGAGGCGCTGCCCGGCGAGATGGTGCGCGGCGAGGACGAGGAGTGGCGGCTGGTCGACCGGCCGGAACGGCTGCCGCTGACCTACACCCTGCAGGCGGTCAAGCCGATCTAGGCGTCAGCCGAGCAGCGGCTGGACCTCGCGGCCGGCGAACCGCGCGAACTCTTCCGGCGGCGGTGCCTGCTCGCCGACCGAGAGCAGCGCGACCGTGGTGGCGCCGGCCTCGACGTAGCGGTTGACCCGGCCGGCGACCTCGGCGGCCGCCGGCCGGTCGGGCACCGTCACGAACACCACCACCTCGAGCGCGGTGTCCGGGCCCGCTGCCCGGCCGGCGTGCACCCGGCGCACCGCCTCGGGCAGCTCTTCGATGCTGGTCTCACCGGTCAGGATCACCCCGTCGCCGACCGCGCCGGCCAGTTCCAGGGTGCGTGGGCCGACCGCGCCCACCAGCACCGGCGGCACGGTGTGCGGCGGCCAGGCCAGGCCGACGTCTGCCAGCGAGACGTAGCGCCCGGACGTCGAGATGGTCTGGCCGTGCAACAGTTCGCGCAATGCGGTGGCGTACTCGCCGAGCAGGGTCATCGGCGAGGACACCCGGGCCCCGACCTGGCCCATCCAGTCCAGCACGCCGTGTCCGACGCCGGGCACCAGCCGGCCGGGGAACAGCCGGGCCAGCGTGGCCAGCTCCATCGCGGTCAGCGCCACGTTGCGCAGCGGGACCGGCAGCAGGCCGATGCCGACCCGCAGCCGCTCGGTCCAGGCCAGCACGGCCGCCGCGGTGGCGATGCCGCTCTCGGCGAAGCAGTCCTCCCACAGCCACAGCTCGGCCAGGCCGGACTCCTCGGCGGCCAGCGCCACCGGCCGCAGCTGTTCCGGCGCGAGGTCGGGCGGGAAGATCACACCCAGGTTCACCATGCCCGCAGTATTGCGCAGTCGCTGCTGTGCGTCAGCCGCGCGTGATCGTCCTTGACGGCTGCCGCTGACCTGCACCCGGCGGTGACCCATCAATAGCGCATGCAATGTCGATCAGCGAATGTGCTATTAATCTTTTACGGTCTCTTAACTGGTGGGGCTGTTATCCGAATTCCGTTCGCGGGCAGGGCGCCCGCATTTCGCCATTCCGGTTCTGCCGGGAACGATTACCCAGTGTGCATGAGCGCCTGTATGATGACTACGCCAGGTTAGTAATTGGTAGGAGGAAGCGGAAATGACAGTCGAAACCCCAGACTTCGCGTTATGGGTTCATCCGGAATACGGGAGAGCGCTCCGCGTGCAACGGCCCATAACACGTGGCTCGGTGGTTTTCCCTTTTCCGAGCGACCTTCCCTCGTTGTCGACCCCCACCATCGGCTCGCTCCAGGTGGGTGTCGATCGGCATATTGACGGGCCGCCGGTATGTTATCTCAACCATTCCTGCGAGCCGAATGTTTTCGCCGACGCCACTGCCTGGGAGGTAGTCGCGATCAGGGACATCCAGCCCGGCGAGGATTTGCAGATGTTCTATCCCGCGAATGAATGGCACGTGGCGGTGCCGTTCGAATGCGCCTGTGGCACGGCGAGTTGCCTGGGATTGATTACCGGCGCGCGGGAAATGGACCAGCAGGTTCTCGACCGTTACCGGGTGAACGAGCACATCACAATACTTCGCGACCGCGGCAATTAGCACGGTGCGACCCTGAAGCAGGGCCTGGGCAGCCGGTCGAAGGCGCTCTATGCAAGGCCGCCCGGCGTGCTCAGCCCAGCACGCCGCGCACGCTGGCGTGGCCCTTGAGCAGGTTGCGGGCGATCGTCCGGCGCTGGATCTCGTCGGTGCCCTCGTAGATCCGCAGCAGCCGAAGCTCCCGGTACCACCGCTCGATCGGCAGTTCGCGGGTGTAGCCCATGCCGCCGTGCACCTGCAGCATCCGGTCCACGATCTCGTTCGCCTTGACCCCGCCGAAGAGTTTGGCCATCGACTGGGCGTGCCGGGAGTCCAGGCCGGCATCCACCTGCCAGGCGGCCGAGAGCACCAGCCAGCGCAGCGCCTCCAGCTCCACCGCCGAGTCGGCGATCATCCACTGGATGGCCTGCCGGTCGGCGATCGGCTGGCCGAAGGTGACCCGGTTGCGGGCGTGCTCCATGGCCATCTCGATGAGCCGCTCGCAGGCGCCGACCGCACGGGCCGGCAGCAGGTAGCGGCCCCGGCCGATCCACTGCATCGCCAGGGCGAAACCCTGTCCCAGCTCGCCAAGGATGTTGCGCTCGGGCACCCGCACCTCGTCGAAGACCAGCGCGGCCGGGCCCCATTCGCCCATGGTGTCGATGTATTCGGACTTCCAGCCGGCGCTGCGGTCGGCCAGGAAGCAGGTCACCCCGCCGTTGACGCCCTTGTCGGGGTCGGTGATCGCGAACACCATGGTGAAGTCGGCCTCGTTGCCGCCGGTGATGAAGGTCTTCTCACCGTTGATCACCCAGTCCGAGCCGTCCTTGCGGGCGGTGGTGCGGATCGCGGTCAGGTCGGAGCCGGCACCCGGTTCGGTGATCGCGAAACAGGAGGTCCGCTCGCCGGCGATGGTCGGCAGCAGGTACTCGTCCCGCTGCGAGTCGTTGGCGTGGAAGAGGATGTTGTCGGCCGCGCCGCCGAACCGGAACGGCACGAACGAGCGGCCGAGCTCGGCCTCGATCAGCGCGGCCAGCACCGCGGACAGGTTCATCCCGCCGTACTCCTCCGGCGTCTGGATGCCCCAGAAGCCGAACCGGCGCGCCTTGTCCTGCAGTTCTGCCAGCTCGTCGGCGGGAATGCCGGGCTGGTGGGCACGCTCCCGGCGCAGCACCTCCGGCTCCAGCGGCAGGATCTCGCGCCGGACGAAGGTGCGGACCCAGTCCCGGGTCTCGATCTCCTCGGTGCTCAGCGACAGGTCCATGCCGGCTCTCCTCCGGTCGAACGGGTTCTGGCGTTTCGAATCTAACGCCGGGAGCCCGCTCAGGGCTCGATCACGATCTTTCCCACCAGGTCGCCGGCCTGCATCGCGGCGAGCCCCTCGGCCACCTGCTCCAGCGGCAGCGTCCGGTCGATCCGCGGCCGCAGCCCGGTCACCCGCAGGAACGAGATCAGCTCGCCCAGCTCGGCCCGGGTGCCCATGGTGGAGCCGATCACCTGTAGCTGTAGGAAGAAGATCCGGTTCAGCTCGGCCGGCGGCATGGCACCTGAGGTGGCGCCGGAGATCACGATCCGGCCGCCCGGCCGCAGCGACTTCACCGAGTGCGACCAGGTGGCCGCCCCCACCGTCTCCAGTACCGCGTCCACCCGCTCGGGCAGCCGGGCGCCGGAGGGGTAGGCCTGGTGCGCGCCCAGCTCCAGCGCGGTGGCCTGCTTGGCCTCGGTGCGCGCGGTGGCCCAGACCCGCAGCCCGGCCGCCCGGGCCAGCCCGATGCAGGCCGAGGCGACGCCGCCGGTGGCGCCCTGCACCAGCACCGTCTGGCCCGGCCGCAGGCCCGAGTTGACGAACAGCATCCGGTACGCGGTGAGCCACGCGGTGGGCAGGCAGGCCGCCTCGGCGAAGGAGAGCTCGGCGGGTTTGGGCAGCAGGTTGCGGGTGGGCACCGTGACGAGCTCGGCCAGCGCGCCCTGGTGCTTCTCGCTCAACAGCGAGCGGCCCGGGTCCAGGGTCTCGTCGCCGGTCCAGTCCTCGGCGCTGATCACCGAGTGCACCACCACCTCTTGGCCGGTGGCGGTGTCGATGCCGGCCGCGTCGCCGCCCAGGATCATCGGCAGCTGGGACTCCTTGATGCCCACTCCGCGCAGCGTCCACAGGTCGTGGTGGTTGAGGCTGGCGGCCTTCACCCGCACCGTGGTCCAGCCCGGCTTCGGCTCGGGCTCGGGACGTTCGCCGAGCACCAGCCCGTCCAGCGGGGCGTCCGGGTTCAGGGCACTGGCGTAGGCAGCTCGCATGGCCCGACCCTAGCCGCGCCCCTCCGCACCGCCGCGTCGGCACCGGGCCCGCCCGCTTGCCGACCCGAACCGACCGCTCCCAACTCGAACACTGCTCTCCGGCCGGTCTCCGGCCGACTGTCATAAAGATCGACCGCCCGGACGATCGATTCTTATGACAAATCGCTGCGGCGAGCGGCAAAGCGGCGTGTGGAATACCGAGCCGTCACCTGGACGATCGATCCTTATGACAAATCGCTGCGGCGAGCGGCAAAGCGACGGGGGAGCTGGGTCGAAGGCGGCCTCAGAGCAGCTCGGCGGGCACCCGGCTCAGCGCCCGCTCGATGGTGGCCACCAGCTCCCGGGCCGAGGCTGCGGTGAGCTCGACCGCGATCCGTTCGCCCGGTGCCCCGGCACCGGTCAGGTCGATGTTGAGGGTGTGCTCGGCCTGGGCGTGCACCGGATGGTCGTAGTACACGCATGCCTCGGTCAGCGCGATCCAGCCGGAACGGGCCTTGCCGCTGCCGGTGATCGCGGCGTGCTCGGTGTTGTAGGTGCACATCGCGGATCAGCCGATCGTCCGGGCGAAGAAGTCGGCGATCCTGGCGTAGCCGTCCACCGCCTGCTGCTGCCGGTAGCTCGGCCGGTCGGTGGCGAAGAAGCCGTGCCCGGCGCCGTCGTAGGAATGGAACTCGTGCGCCACGCCGTGCTCGGTGAGCAGCCGGTCCAGGGTGGCGACGTCCTCGGGCGAGGGACGCGAGTCCTCGACGCCGAACATGCCCAGCACCGGGCAGCTGAGGTTGGCCAGCTGGTCCTCCAGGCCGGTTACCGGGAGCGGGTAGTCCGCCGGCGGGGTGCCGGTCACGAACGCGCCGTAGCAGTCCACCACCCCCTGGAGCTGAAGGTTGCAGCCGGCCAGCACCGCCTGCCGGCCACCCGAGCAGTGCCCGATCACGGCCACCTTGCCGTTGCTGGTCGGCAGCCGGCGCAGGTGGTCGGCTGCGCCGCCGACGTCGCCGACCAGCCGCTGGTCCGGCACCCCGCCGCGCTTGCGGGCCAGCGCGGCGGCGTCGTCCGGGTCGGCGCCGGGCGCCTCCCGGGAGTACAGGTTGGGCAGCAGCGCGAGGTAGCCGTCGGCGGCGAAGCGGCGGGCCACCTCCTTGCTCCAGCGGTCGTAGCCGGGCATGTGGTGGATCAGCACCACCGCGCCGTACGGCCCGGCACCGGCCGGGGCCGCGAAGTAGGCCTCGATCTCGTCCCCGCCCGCGCCGGCGATCGAGATGGTTCCGGCGGTCATCGCGTCATCCTGCATAGCTACTCCGTCTGCTCCTTCAGCTGCTCGCCCGAGCTGCCCTCTAGGCTGGTGGGCGTGCCACCACCCCGGACGTCCTGGCGTCGGCGTCCGTTACTGGTCCTGATCATTCTTCTCCTGCTGCTGGTGATCGGGTACGCGGTCCGCGCGTTCGACGGCGACAGCCGCTCCGGTTCCCGGCCGGCCGGCCCGCACGTTCCCAGCGGCACCGCTCAGTCGACCGCCCAGCTCGGCGGCCGCTTGGCGGCGAAGGCGGCGATCCCTTCCTGCGCCTGCTCGCTGGCGAAGTAGCGGGCCGACAGCTCGCTCATCCGTGCGAAGTCCTCGGCCATCGACACCCCGGTCCGGTCCCGGCGCAGCAGCTGCTTGACCCCGGCCAGCGCCGCCGGCTCGCACAGCCGCAGCATCGCGGTGTAGCGGGCCACTTCGGTCGCCACATCGGAGGTGACGCTGCTGAGCAGGCCGATCTCGCGGGCCCGGAACGCTGAGAAGGTCTCGCCGGTGAGGAACAGCTCCAGCGCCGGACGGGGCGCCAGCCGGGGCAGCAGCGGCACCGAGATCACCGCCGGCACCAGGCCGAGCCGGACCTCGGTGAAGGCGAAGTCGGCCTCCTCGGCGGCCACTGCGATGTCGCAGGCCGCGATCAGGCCGATGCCGCCGGCCCGGGCCTTGCCGGCCACCTCGGCGATCACCGGCTTGTCGTACTCCCACAGCCGCTGCAGCAGCGCCGGGAACGCCACGATCGGCTGGTCTTCGGCGGCCACCCCCGCCACCGTGGTCAGGTCCATGCCGGAGGAGAACACCGGGCCGGTGTGGGCCAGCACCACGCTGCGCACCGCCGGGTCGGCGGCCGCGTCGTCCAGCCGGCGGCGCAGCAGGCCGAGCAGCTCGGCCGACAGCGCGTTGCGCCGCTGCGGGGCATCCAGCGTGATCCGGGCGACGGACTCGGCAACCTCGTACCGCACGGTGCTCACAGGGCTCTCGACACTCCTTCGGTGGCCGCCGGGCCGGCGTGGAAATGGCGGCTTGGCGCACCCACCGGCGGGTCGGGTGCAGCCGCACGCTGCAGGCATTCAACACTTAGGTCATGCCCTCCGCACTGCCGCACGGCGATCCGGCGCCGCCGAGCGGGCGCCTGACCGAGACCGCGCTCTCCAGCCTGCCCGCGCAGCCGCTCGGCTTCTACGTGCACGTGCCGTTCTGTGCCAGCCGGTGCGGCTACTGCGACTTCAACACCTACACCGCCCAGGAGCTGGGGCCCGGGGTCAGCCAGGGCTCCTACGCCGACACCGTGCTGGCCGAGATCCGGCTGGCCCGCGAGGTGCTGCCGGCCAGTGCCCCGCCGGTGTCGACGGTGTTCTTCGGCGGCGGCACGCCCACCCTGCTGCCGGCCGAGCACCTGGGCCTGATCCTGGCCGAGATCGGCACCGAGTTCGGGCTGGCGCCGGATGCCGAGATCACCACCGAGGCCAATCCGGAATCGGTCACTCCGGCCTACCTGGCCAAGCTCCGGGCCGCCGGCTTCACCCGGCTCTCGCTCGGCATGCAGTCCACGGCCAGCCACGTGCTGGCGGTGCTGGAACGCCGGCACCGGCCGTGGCGGCCGGTCCAGGCGGTGGCCGAGGCCCGGGAGGCCGGCTTCTCCCACGTCAACCTCGACCTGATCTACGGCACCCCGGGCGAGACCGACGCCGACTGGCAGGCCTCGCTGGACGCGGCGATCGGCTCGGGCGCCGACCACGTCAGCGCCTACGCCCTGATCGTCGAGGACGGCACCCCGCTGGCCCGCAAGGTGGCCTCCGGGGCGGTGCCGGCCCCCGACGACGACGTGCTGGCCGACCGCTACCTGCAGGCCGACGACGCGCTGGCCGCGGCCGGCTTCTCCTGGTACGAGGTGTCGAACTGGGCCCGCACGCCGCAGGCCCGGTCCCGGCACAACCGGCTGTACTGGTCCGGGGCGAACTGGTGGGGAGCCGGCCCGGGCGCGCACAGCCACATCGGCGGCACCCGGTGGTGGAACGTCAAGCACCCCAGCCGCTACGCCGCGGCGCTGGACGCCGGCCGGAGCCCGGCAGCCGGCCGGGAGACGCTGGCTGACCGGGACCGGCTGACCGAGCGGTTGCTGCTCGAGGTGCGGATGGTCGAGGGCCTGGACCTGACCGGCCTGCCGCCGGCGGCCACCCGGCAGGCCGAGCAGTGCCTGAGCTGGGGGCTGGCCGAGCGGGAGCCGCTGGCCCGCGGCCGGCTGGTGCTCACCCAGCGCGGCCGGCTGCTGGCCGACGCCGTGGTGCGCGACCTGCTCGACGCGGTCTGACCCTTCAGAGCCAGCCCCCGACCAGGGAGGTCAGGCCTGCTTGCGGGGCCGCAGCTCGTCCAGGTCGAGCACCCGGACGTGCAGGGTGTGCCGCTGCTGCAGCGCCGCGCGGACCGCCCGGTGCAGGCCGTCCTCGAGGTAGAGCTCGCCGTCCCACTGCACGGCATGCGGGAACAGGTCGCCGTAGAAGGTGGAGTCCTCGTCCAGCAGCTTGTCCAGCGCCAGCTCGCGCTTGGTGGTGGTCAGCTCGTTCAGGCGCACCGGCCGGGGCGCGACATTGGCCCAGTCGCGGGCGGACAGCTTGTGGTCCGGATAGGGCTTGGAGTCCCGCACCGCCTTGAAGATCACGTCCTGCGCACCTTCCGCCTCGCGCCCGTCGCGCCCGGTCAGCACCGTCCTGGAGCACCCTAACCGGTGACCCGGCAGCCGGCTGGGCCGCGCGGGGAAAGTGCGCAGGTTCGCTGCCGCCGGGTGCTGATCGTCACCACTAAACTGAGGACAGCGGACGACGGCGCGAACGCCGGGGAAACAGTCGGAGAAATGGTGGGGAGGACGGCGAGGTGAACGTGGAGGATCGCAAGCTGGAGGTGCTGCGCGCGATCGTCGAGGACTTCATCGCCACCAACGAGCCGGTCGGCAGCAAGGCCATCGTGGAACGGCACAACCTGGGCGTGTCGCCGGCCACCATCCGCAACGACATGGCGGCCCTGGAGGACGAGGGGCTGATCCACCAGCCGCACACCTCGGCCGGCCGGGTGCCGACCGACGCCGGGTACCGGCTGTTCGTCGACCGGCTGACTTCGCTCAAGCCGCTGTCGGCGGCTGAGCGGCGGGCCATCGAGAAGTTCCTGGACACCGCCGTCGACCTGGACGGGGTGCTGCAGAACGCGGTCCGGGCGCTGGCCCAGCTGACCCGCAACGTGGCCGTGGTGCAGTACCCGACGCTGTCGCGCTCCCGGGTCCGGCACATGGAGACGGTGCTGCTCAGCCCGTCCCGGCTGATGCTGGTGCTGATCACCGACACCGGACGGGTGGAGCAGCGGGTGGTCGAGCTGCCCAGCCCCGTCCAGTCCGACGACATCGCCGACCTGCGCACCACCCTCAACGGCCGGCTGCGCGACCAGCGGCTGGCCGACGCGCCGACCATCGTGGCGGAGCTGCCGGGCACCGTGCCGGGCCACCTGCGCAGCCTGGTGAACATCCTCTCGGCGGTGCTGCTGGAGGCCCTGGTCGAGCACCCGTCCGAGCGGGTGGTGCTGGCGGGCTCGGCCAACCTGACCGAGCGTTCGCTGGACTTCCCGGCGATCCGGCCGGTGCTGGAGGCGCTGGAGGAGCAGGTGGTGCTGCTGCGGTTGCTGGACCAGCAGTCCAGCACGTCCGGCCAGGTGCTGGTGCGGATCGGCAACGAGAACCTGCACGAGGGCCTGCAGACAGCCTCGGTGGTGTCGGCCGGCTACGGCCCCACCGGCATGTCGCTGGGCGGCGTCGGGGTGCTCGGGCCGCGCCGGATGGACTACGGCCACATCATGGCCCGGGTGGCCGCGGTGGCCCGCTACGTCGGCGACCTGCTGGCCGAGGGCTGACCGCTTTCCCAGGGGCGACGCCGGCCGACCGCCGACGCGGGTTCCGGCAGCGCTCGGGGGAGGAAGCGTCGGTTCCTTTCCGTACACTCGTCTGAGCAGTTGGCACTCAGGGTTGCTGAGTGCCAGTCACAGAACTCGAGGTGAATGCACCGGTGGCAGGTACCGTCCGGAATTACTACGGGGTGCTCAACGTCCGGCCCGACGCGACGCCGGAGGAGATCAAGCGCGCCTACCGCAAGCTCGCCCGCGAGCTGCATCCAGACGTCAACCCCGACCCGGACGCGCAGAACCGGTTCAAAGAGGTGACCACCGCCTACGAGGTGCTCTCCGACCCCGAGAAGCGGCGGATCGTCGACCTGGGCGGCGACCCGCTGGCACCGGCCGGCGGTGCTGGCGGCAACCCGTTCGGGGCCGGTTTCGGCGGCTTCGGCGACATCTTCGAGACCTTCTTCGGCGGCGCGGCCGGCGCCACCCGGGGCCCGCGCAGCCGGGTGCGGCAGGGCGCGGACGCGCTGCTGCGGATCGAGCTGAGCATGGCCGAGATGGCCTTCGGCGTGCAGAAGGACATCGCGGTCGAGACGGCCGTGCTGTGCCAGACCTGCTCCGGGGACGGCTGCGCGCCGGGCACCCGGCCGCGGACCTGCGACACCTGCGCCGGCCGGGGCGAGGTGTCCACCATGCAGCGCTCGCTGCTCGGGCCGGTGATGACCACCCGGCAGTGCCCGGCCTGCGGCGGCACCGGCCAGCAGATCCCGTCGCCGTGCCCGAATTGCGCCAGCGAGGGCCGGGTGCGGGCCCGCCGGACCATCGCCGTGGACGTGCCGGGCGGCATCGAGGACGGCATGCGCATCCGGATGACCGGCCAGGGCGAGGTCGGCCCCGGCGGCGGGCCGCCCGGAGACCTCTACATCGAGGTCACCGAGCAGCCGCACGAGACCTTCACCCGCGAGGGTTCGGACCTGCACTGCACGGTGGCGGTGCCGATGACCGCCGCGGCGCTGGGCACCGAGCTCAGCCTGCCGGGCCTGGACGCCGAGGAGCGGGTCGAGATCCGGCCGGGAACCCAGTCCGGGTCGGTGATCACCCTGCGCGGCCGGGGCGTGCCGCGGTTGCGCAGCGCCACCCGTGGCGACCTGCACGTGCATGTCGAGGTGCGCACCCCGACCCGGCTGGACGAGACCCAGGAGAAGCTGCTGCGCGAGCTCGCCGAGCTGCGCAACGAGGACATCAGCCTGAGCGGCAACCGGGGCGGCCTGTTCTCCAAGGTGCGCGACGCCTTCGGCACCCGCTGAGCAGACCGCGTGCCCGTGACGGATCTCCGGTGACGCCGCCGCTGTTCCTGGTGCCCGACCTGGGCAGCGGCGACACCCTGCTGCTGACCGGCGCCGAGGCCCACCATGCGGCCACCGTGACCCGGCTGACAGTGGGCGAGCAGGTGCTGCTCTCCGACGGCCGGGGCGGCCTGGCCGAGGCCCGCGCCAGCCAGGTGAGCCCGGACCGGGTGGTCTTCGACGTGCTCTCACGCCGGGTGACCGAGCGGCCCCGGCCCTGGCTGGTGGTGGTGCAGGCGTTACCCAAGGGGGATCGGGGCGAGCTTGCGGTGGAGCTGCTCACCGAGCTGGGCGCGGACGAGATCGTGCCGTGGGCAGCGGCCCGCTCGATCGGCCAGTGGAAGGGCGACCGGGTGGCCAAGGGAGTGGCCAAGTGGCAGCGCACCGCCCAGGCGGCGGCCAAGCAGAGCCGGCGGTCCCGGATTCCGGTGGTGGCGGGGTTGGCCGGCACCGAGCAGGTGGCCGGCCGGATCGGCGCGGCGAGTGCTGCGTTGCTGCTGGATTCCGACGCCGACCAGCCGCTGGGCCGGCTGCAGCTGCCGGCCGACGGCGAGCTGGTGCTGGTGGTCGGCCCGGAGGGCGGCCTGACGCCGGCCGAGCTGGAGCTGTTCGGCCGGTGCGGTGCCCGGCCGGTCCGGCTGGGTGCGGAGGTGCTGCGTACCTCGACGGCCGGCGCGGCGGCGCTCGCCGTGCTGTCGGTGGGCCTGGGCCGGTGGAGCTGAGCCGGCCGGGCGGAGCCGGCCGGGTGGAGCTGGGCCGGTCGGGCGGAGCTGAGCCGGACGCCGTTGCCAGCTCACGCTAGCGTCTGGGTCATGGATTGCCTGTTCTGCAAGATCGTCGCCGGCGAGATCCCGGCTGCCGTGCTGGCCCAGGACACCGGCTGGCTGGCCTTCGAAGACATCGATCCCAAGGCTCCGGTGCACGTGCTGGTGGTGCCGAAGCGGCACCTGGCCGACGTCGGCGAGCTGGGCTCGGATCCGCAGGCCGCGGCCGCGGTGCTGGCCGGGGTCGGCGCGGTGGCCCGCCAGCTGGGCCTGACCGCCTACCGGACGGTGTTCAACACCGGCGCCGAGGCCGGTCAGTCGGTCTTCCACGCCCATGCCCACGTGCTCAGCGGCCGCAACCTGACCTGGCCGCCGGGCTGAGGCCCGGAACCGCCGACCGGGCCCTGTCCCGCGCCACGACGGAATGGATCGCGCACAAGTCCGGTTTGGTTATGGCAACCGGCGGGTAAACTGGTAGCCGACCATCGCCCGCGTCCACCGGATGACAGAAAGCAGCGCAGAAGCACTTGTCGGAACCGACACCAGCACGGCCACGCCAACGCGTCCAAACCCCGTTCGTGGTGCCTGGGAAGCTGCCGATGGTGGCCCTGCTCGGGCCGCGCGACGAGCTGTTGAAGCTCATGGAAGCGCGACTGGACTCCGAGATCCACGTGCGCGGCAACGAGATCACCGTCACCGGTGAGCCCGGTGACAACGCCCTGGCCATCCGGCTTTTCGAGGAGTTGGTTGCACTCATGCAGTCCGGACACGACCTGACCCCGGACTCGGTCGGGCGCACCCTTTCCATCCTGCAGGCCGACACCGAGCAGCGGCCGGCCGAGGTGCTCAGCCTGAACATCCTGTCCCGGCGGGGCAAGAACATCCGGCCCAAGACCGTCAACCAGAAGCGCTACGTCGACGCCATCGACGAGCACACCATCGTGTTCGGCATCGGCCCGGCCGGTACTGGCAAGACCTACCTGGCGGTGGCCAAGGCGGTCCAGGCGCTGCAGGCCAAGCGGGTCAACCGGATCATCCTGACCCGGCCGGCGGTCGAGGCCGGCGAGCGGCTGGGCTTCCTGCCGGGCACCCTCAACGACAAGATCGACCCGTACCTGCGGCCGCTGATGGACGCCCTGCACGACATGCTCGACCCCGAGTCGGTGCCCCGGCTGCTGCAGGCCGGCACCATCGAGGTGGCGCCGCTGGCCTACATGCGCGGGCGCACCCTCAACGATGCCTTCGTCATCCTGGACGAGGCGCAGAACACCACGCCGGAGCAGATGAAGATGTTCCTGACCCGGCTCGGTTTCGGCTCCAAGATCGTGGTCACCGGCGACATCACCCAGGTGGACCTGCCCAACGGCAGCAAGTCCGGGCTGCGGGTGGTCCGCGACATCCTCTCCGACATCGA
>NZ_DATINC010000132.1:0-17239 GCF_035474675.1 Jatrophihabitans sp.
CTTGACCCGCAGGATGCGGCGTACGGCGTCGTCGAGGCGGGCCATGGTGATCCGGCCCTGCTGCAGCAGCTTGGCCCCGTAGTCGCGGATCAACGTGCTGGTCATCTCGGAGTCGAGGCCGGCGTTGAGAGCCTTGGCCGCCGCGTCCGGCCCATCCGCCGCGAAGCCGTGCCCGCAGTCGCCGGACGCGGGATTGACCGGCGGGCACGCCCGCATCTCGGCGACCGCCGCCCAGTCACCCTCGATGAAGCCGTCGAAGTCCCACCGCTTCTTGAGGATGTCGGTCATCGTGGAGCGGTCGCCGCAGCCGGGCACGCCGTTGATCGAGTTGAACGAGCACATGAAGGTGCCGGCGCCGGCGTCCAGCGCCGCCTTGAAGGGCGGCAGGTAGAGGTTCCACAGCCGCTGGATGGACAGGTCGGTGGTGTTGTAGTCGCGGCCGCCTTCCGGCTGGCCGTAGGCGACGAAGTGCTTGGGGCTAGCGATCTCCTTGTCGGGCCGGCTGTAGTCGTTGCCCTGGTAGCCCTTGACGCGGGCGGCCGCCAGCACCGAGCCGAGGTAGGGGTCCTCGCCGGAACCCTCCACGATCCGGCCCCACCGCGGCTCGTGTGAGACGTCCACCATCGGGCCGTACGCCTGCTTGAGCCCGACGGCGGCCGATTCCCGGGCGCCGATGGTGGCGTCGTCCCTCGCCGCCTGGGGGTCGAAGCTGCTGGCCGTCGCCAGCGGAACCGGGAAGACCGTCCGGAAGCCGTGGATCGTGTCGAACGCGAACAGCAGCGGGATGTGCAACCGCGACTGCTCGACCGCGATGTGCTGGAGGCGGTTGATCGTGACCGGATCGGTCACGCTCAGCACCGAGCCGAGGCCGTTGCGCACCTCGGAGTCGGTGACCATGAAGTCGGGAAGCAGCTGGATCTGCTCCAGCTTCTCCTGCAGGGTCATCTTGGCCACCAGGGCGTTCACCCGCGCCTCGATCCGCCGGCCGGGCTCGCTCGTCGCGTCACTGGCGAGACCGCCCACCAGCAGGCTGGCGAGGAAGGCGGGCACAGCGACCGCCACGAGCCGGCGGGACGCGAACCGGTGCCTGCGCAAACCTGTCATCGGGGACCTCCTCCAGGCCGACCAGCATCCGCAAACCGCTGCGATGCCTAGAGGTCCCTTCGCTGGAAGCGTCCTCGACGCAGCAGGTACGGGAGCTACTTCCTGAGAACGACCTTAGAAGCCATGCCGTGAACGGGTGGTCAAGATTTCCCGTTTCATGATCACTCGGTCGGGTTCGGGCGACAGGCTGGTAATGCCGCTGCTAGTGCCCCCATTGCCTGAGCTGTGCTTCGATGGCGACGATGTGGTCGCGGTACCACTTCATCAGCGCGTCGTACTTGGCGCCCGGATCGCTCATCGGGTCGTCGGGGATCGGCAGCCTTTGCATCTTGTGCTCGAATTCGGTGATCTGGTTGGCAAGGCCCCTTCCGATGGTCTGCTCGGTTACCTGCTTCAGCTCCTTGAGGGAGCAGAACACCTGGTAGGTGTAGACGTACTCATAGATTGTCTCGTTGGAGAAGAAACTCTCGGAGTTGTAGGCCTGCTCGCTGACACCCACGAACATCTGCATCCCCAGGTCGAGATACTTGCTGGTGATGCCGCTGCTGAATGTGCCGCTGGCGGTGGTGCCGAAGTCGTAGATGACGTTGCCGAGCACGTCGAAGACCTTGCCGGCGATGAGGAGCTCGACGGCCGCCGGCTGCTCGACGGCGGAGCCCAACACCTCCTTGACCTCCTTCTGTGCAGCCCCTTCGACAGTGGTTCCAGCAGGCGCCCCGGTACCGGCGAAGACAGCGCCGGCAACCGCCTGGAGGCCGTTCAGGAGCTGGCCGAAGAAGAACGAGGGCTCGTGGACGAAGTCGAGGTTGCGGCCGCTGACGAGAATCCTGGCGTCTGGCGTACCGGCCTTCCACCGGGCGATCTGGTCCCCGAGGCTCTGGTCCATGGCGTCGGCCCGGGCATTCAGCTCGTCCCGCATGCCCTTGAGGTAGTTCGCGAATTCCCTGTCCCTGGCTTCCAGGTCCTGAATGGATGGGGACTTTCCCATTACGGTCCTCCACTCTGCTGCCTCGTCGCGCGCCGGAAATCGGCGACTGGAACGGCTGGGCCGGTTACATCTTCGTCGGATACCGCGAGCGGTCGTCACCAAAACCGTGAACGGGTGGGCAAGATTCTCCGGCACGGCACGATGGCCCGGCGGGACCTCCGCATGGCAGCAGATCCGGATACGGCCTACCGGCCGGGGCAGTTCTCAGGAGCCCGGTTTGGCGCGTTAGCGAGCGGACCTCCGCCTGAGATGGCTAGCATCGCGCCCGCAGGCGGTAGCGCCTCGGGAGGGGGTGTCGTGACGACAAGCGTTATCGGGCGCCGGGAGATCCCTCGGTCGGTAGGCCGAGCATCGGTGATCATGGGGCTCTACGCGACCGTGAGCGTGCTGTGGGTTCTCCTCGCCCTGCTGTTCAGCTGGGAGCTGGCTGCGTTGGTCGAACCCGAGGCTGTCCTGCTCTGCACCCTGACCTACTACGTGCGCCGCGGGCGTCAGTGGGCACGAGTGGTCACCTGGGTGTTCTTCGGGTTGTCGGCTGCCATGTATGCGGTGGCGTTGGTGGAGCTGCTCTTCACGCCTTCGGTCATTCCCACGGCGACGGCACTCCTGTTCTTCGTCCTGAGCTGCGCCGTCTGCCTGTGGCTGGCTACCCCTGACAGCAACGAGTTCTTCGCGGCGCGAGGACGCATCACGCGGAGCTATGACTCCGCTCCGGTGGGCCGAGACTCGATAGTGACGCGGCAGCAGCCGTTCTTCACACCTCCCCCGGCCCCTGGGTGGTACCCCGCCCCGGACCTGCCGAACGACCAGCTGTACTGGGACGGCGTGGGATGGACGGCGCGGCGACGGTGGACCGCGGCGGGCTATCGGGACGTCGGCAACGCCGACCCCGCGCTGCAGGCGGCAGCCCGGCAGTCCACGGCGACCACGGTGGTCGCGCCCGACGCACGGTCGCACTACCGCACGGCGGTCTTCCTGGTCGCCCTCGCCGTAGTCCCCCCGGTGATCGCCATCGTCACCATGAGGATCACCGGGCACTTCTACTACGGGCCGCTGCACCTGTCCTAGCTGGTGACGGCGTGGCGCTCACCCGACGGTCCGCTCCCGGCGGGATCGGCGGCGTTCAGCGGGTGAGCAGCGGCAGCACGTCGGCGGCCGCGTCGTCCCCGTAGGACTCGGCGAGCCGGTCGGCGAACTCGTGCGGCTTGACCACGTACTCCTGGGTGCCCACGGTCTCCAGCACCAGGGTGGCCAGCAGGCTGCCGACCTGTGCCGACCGCTCCCAGGACAGCCCCCAAGTCCGCCCGGCGAGGAACCCGGCCCGGAAGCCGTCGCCCACCCCGGTCGGGTCGACCTTGGCGCGCTCCTTGGCGACCGGCACGTGCACCTTGTCCAGGCCGGCACCCACGATGTCGACGCCGTTCTTGCCGTGCGTGGTGACCTGCACCTGCACCTGGGCCAGCACGTCGGCGTCGCTCCAGCCGGTCTTGGACTCCAGCAGGCTCTTCTCGTAGTCGTTGGTGAACAGCAGCTCCGCCCCCTCGACCAGGGTGCACAGCTCGTCGCCGCTCATCCGGGCGATCTGCTGGGAGGGGTCGGCGGCGAACCGGTAGCCGCACTCGCGGGCCTCCACCGAGTGCCGCACCATCGCGGCCGGGTCGTCGGCGCTGATCACCACCAGCTCGGCCGAGGTGCGCTCGACGGCCGGCCGCAGCTCGATGTTGCGGGCGTCGCTCATGGCGCCGGCGTAGAACGAGGCGATCTGGCACATGTCCTCGTCGGTGGTGCACACGAACCGGGCGGTGTGGTGCTCGGCGGAGACGTACACCGAGTCGCAGTCCACCCCGTTGCGCTCCAGCCAGGCCCGGTAGTCGGCGAAGTCCTCGCCCACCGCGCCCACCAGCACCGGCCGCTCGCCGAGCTGGCCCATCCCGTAGGCGATGTTGGCGGCCACCCCGCCCCGCCGGACCACCAGGTCGTCGACCAGGAAGCTCAGCGACACCTGGTGCAGCTGATCGGCCAGCAACTGCTCGGCGAACCGGCCCGGGAAGTGCATCAGGTGATCGGTCGCGATGGATCCGGAAAGCAGGACGGGCATGTGTGGTCAGCCACCTTCAGACAAGGGAACGGGCGTCCTCGGCACCTGCTGGTACAGCGAGTGCGTAGGACGCCCGTCCGGAAGTTGGGGTTGTGGACTAGCCGCAGAAGGAGTTGCCGCAGGCGCAGCCGCCCCCGGCGTTCGGGTTGTCGATCTCGAAGCCCTGCTTCTCGATCGTGTCGGTGTAGCTGATGGTGGCGCCGGTGAGCAGCGGCACGCTGGCCCGGTCGACCACCAGCGGAACGCTGCCGGCACCCTCGATCGGCTGGTCCACCAGCACGTCGCCGTCCAGCGAGCGCTCGTCGAAGAACAGCTGGTACTGCATGCCGGCGCAGCCGCCCGGCTGCACGGCGATGCGCAGCCGCAGGTCGTCGCGGCCCTCGGCGTCGAGCAGCTCGCGGACCTTCAGGGCCGCGGCCTCGGACAGCGCCACGGGTGCGGTGACGGTGGGCTCGGCCGGGGTGATCGAGATCTCGGTGGTGGTCATCTAGTCCCCAAACAGTCGCTGTGAGCAGAACGGGCTCAGCAGTGGTCTCAGCACGATCCTGCCAGGCCAGCCGCTGGAAGGGCCAACTGCTGATCGCCGGGCAGCTATTCCCATAATACGGCGCTTCGGGCCGTTCGGTGCCACCACCCGGTGCCGGCGGTGGTGTGGCGGGCCACTCGGCCCCGCGCTAGCCGTCCCGCCGGGACTCGCCGGCCGGTGGCTGGCCGGGTGCCCGCCGGCCCTCGGTCCACAGCGAGTTGGGCTCGGGTTCCGGGTCGTCCCGGTATTCCTCGTCCTGCAGCTGGCCGGTCTTGCCGGCGTAGCCCGGATGCCCTCCGCCGGAGTAGTGGCCGGCCGGCAGCTGGGTGGTGGCCGCGTCGTCGGCCGGCAGCCGGGTGGTGGCTGTGTGCCCGGCAGGCAGCTGGGTGGTGGCCGCGTCGCCGGCCGGTACCGGCTCGCCCTGCAGCCGGCGGCGGGAGTCCTCGATCTCGGACTCCCGGAAGCTGGGCTCGGCGTCGTCGCGGGCCCGCTGGCGTTCCCGGGCCCGGATGAAGAGGTTGTCCAGCGCGAGCGGCCCCGGCCCGCCGAGCAGGAACACCGACAGCGCCGCCGCCAGCGCCAGCTCGACGGAGGTGAACCAGCCGCTGGAGCCGGTGTACTCCTTCACGCCGTTCCAGTTGATGCTCAGCACGATCAGGGTGGTCAGCGCCATGCCGCCCAGGGCCGCCAGCCGGGTCAGCAGGCCGACCAGCAGGCCCAGCCCGATGGCGATCTCGGCGTAGGCGGTGAGGTGCCCGAACAGCGAGGCGTGGTCGCTCAGCGGGCCCAGCGCTCCCCCGATCGGGGTGTCGCCGTTGCGGGCCGCGTCCACCGCGGACTTGAAGCCGTTGCGCGAGTTCGGGTCGAAGAAACCGGGATAGCTGAACTTGGCATAGCCGGCGAAACAGAACAGGGCAGCCAGGAACAGCCGCAGCGGCAGCACCGGCCAGCCGTTGGCGCGCCACCGGCTGTGGCCGATCCACGGATCGGGCCGAACCGCCTCGAACCGGCCGACGGGCTCGTCGTCGTCTGACCGCCTTCGCACTCTGCGCATCTCGTCCTGCCTTCGAGTCGGCGGCCAGGACGGCCAGCGGCAGGCCTGCCGCCACCCCGTGCCCAGCCGGACCAGCTACCGCCGCCTGTGCTGCTCCTCATGCCGACGGATCGGCGCTGAACAGGCAGACTGTCAGCTGTGACCAGCATTGATGTGTATAAGGATGCATACGCAGCGCCCGGCGCGGGAGGTTCAACACGCAACCTGATCGCCGAAGCCGGTTCTTCGGCGCGTGCCCTGCTGCTGCTCGGCCGGGGCAGCGACCCGGATTCCGAGCGCGGCGTGGACTGCCCGGGCGAGCTGCCGCCGGCCTCGGACCCGACCCTGGTCGAGCGCGCCCGGGCGGCCAAGGCGGCCCTGGGCGAGCGGGTGTTCCTCCTCGGCCACCACTACCAGCGCGACGAGGTCATCCAGTTCGCCGACGTCACCGGCGACTCCTTCAAGCTCGCCCGGGACGCGGCAGCCCGGCCGCAGGCCGACTACATCGTCTTCTGCGGCGTGCACTTCATGGCCGAGTCGGCCGACATCCTCACCGCGCCGAACCAGCGGGTGGTGCTGCCGGACCTGGCCGCCGGCTGCTCGATGGCCGACATGGCGCGGGACTTCCAGGTTGCCGACTGCTGGGACGTCCTGACCGACGCCGGCATCGCCTCCCAGACCGTGCCGGTCACCTACATGAACTCCTCGGCCGCCATCAAGGCCTTCACCGGCGAGCGCGGCGGGCTGGTGTGCACCTCGTCCAACGCCGAGCGGGCGCTGCGCTGGGCCTTCGAGCAGGCCGGGGCAGCCGGCGGCGGTGCGGGCAAGGTGCTGTTCCTGCCCGACCAGCACCTCGGCCGCAACACCGCGGTGCGCCAGCTGGGCCTGAGCCTGGACGACTGCGTGGTCTACAACCCGCTCAAGCCCAACGGCGGGCTGACCGTCGAGGAGCTGCGCCGGGCCCGGATGATCCTGTGGCGCGGGCACTGCTCGGTGCACGGCCGGTTCACCGCGCAGCAGGTGGCGGCGGTGCGCGAGCGGGTGCCGGGCGTACAGGTGCTGGTGCACCCCGAGTGCAGCTACGAGGTGGTCAGCGCCGCCGACCTGGTCGGCTCCACCGAGTTCATCATCCGCACCATCGAGGCGGCGCCGGCGGGCTCGGCCTGGGCGGTCGGCACCGAGCTGAACCTGGTACGCCGGCTGGCCGACGCGCACCCGGACAAGACCATCACCTTCCTGGAGTCCACCGTCTGCTACTGCGCCACCATGAACCGGATCGACCTGCCGCACCTGGTGCACTCGCTGGAGTCGCTGGTGCGCGGCGAGGTGGTCAACCAGATCACCGTTCCGGAGCCGGTGGCCCGCAACGCCCGGCTGGCGCTGGACCGGATGCTGGCGCTGCCCGAGCTGGTACCGGCCGGTTCTGTCGGCTCTAGCTCTGGCTCTGCCGGCTCTGGTTCTGCCGGCTCTGGCTCTGCCGGCTCGACTGGTCAGGAGGCCGGACGATGAGCCCGTTCCGGCGCAAGGCGGCGCCCGCCGAGACGGTGGCCGAGACGCCCACCCCGGTCGAAGAGACCGGCCCGGCGTCGGCCCGCGCCCCGAAGGGCCGCCCGACCCCCAAGCGACGGACCAACTCCACGCCCCCGCCGCCGGCGCCCCGGACCCGCAAGGAGGCGGTGGCCTGGCAGAAGCAGCAGGGCGCCAAGGCCAAGGTCGCCGGGCAGAAGAAGATGACCACCGAGCAGTACCGGGAGGCGTTGAAGGCCGGCGACCCGCGGGTGATGCCCCGCCGCGACCAGGGGCCGGTGCGGGCCCTGGCCCGCGACTACGTGGACTCGCGCCGGATGGCCTCGAACTACCTGCTGCTGCTGTTCCCGCTGATGCTGGTCGGCTACGCGGTCCGGCCGCTGCAGGTGGTGACGCTGGCACTGTTCGGGCTGCTGCTGGTGGAGTGGATCTTCACCGGTTCCCGGATCCGCCGGCTGGCCCGTGAGCGCGGACTGGAGACCCGGGAGGGAGCGGTCGCGCTCGGCTTCTACGCCGGCAGCCGGGCCTACTTCCGGCGCGCCTGGCGGCGGCCGCTGCCCCGGGTGGAGCTCGGCGACGAGATCTGAGCGCCGCGGCCGGCTGGTTGGCGACGCGGGAGCCGAAGTCCCCGGCTGCCGCAATCCGTATCCGTTCTGTGCGGCAGGGCGTGCACAACGGATACGGAATCGGCGCCGGGTCGTCCGGCTCCCGCTTGCTCTGACCGGCTCTAGCCGGGCCGGCGGGCCGGCGCGTTCTCGGCGGTCTTGGCCGGGTCGCGCACCACCACGTCGCCGAGCGCCTCGTCGATCTGCTTGAGCACGTCGGGCTGGATCCGGACGCCGGAGGCCTTGACGTTCTCGGCCACCTGCTCCGGACGCGAGGCGCCCACCAGGGCGGCCGAGACGTTGTCGTTCTGCAGCACCCAGGCCACCGCCAGCTGGGCCATGCTCAGGCCCAGGTCGTCGGCGATCGGCTTGAGCGCCTGCACCCGGGTCAGTACGTCGTCGTCCATGAACCGGGAGATCATGTTCGCGCCGCCCTTGGTGTCGGTGGCGCGGGAGCCCTCCGGCGGCTGCTGACCGGGAAGGTACTTGCCGCTCAGCACGCCCTGCGCGATCGGCGACCAGACGATCTGGCCGACGCCGAGCTCACGGCAGGCCGGGACCACCTCGCCCTCGATGACCCGCCACAGCATCGAGTACTGCGGCTGGCTGGAGATCAGGCCGATGCCCAGCTCGCGGGCCAGCGCGTGGCCGGCCCGGATCTGGTCGGCGGTCCACTCGCTGACCCCGATGTAGAGCGCCTTGCCGGCCCGGACCACGTCGGCGAAGGCCTGCATGGTCTCTTCCAGCGGGGTCTCGGTGTCGAAGCGGTGCGCCTGGTACAGGTCGACGTAGTCGGTCTGCAGCCGGCTCAGCGAACCGTCGATGGACTCCATAATGTGCTTGCGGGACAGGCCGGAGTCGTTCGGGCCGCCCGGGCCGGTCGGCCAGTACACCTTGGTGAAGATCTCCAGGGACTGGCGCCGCTCCCCCTTGAGCGCCTCCCCCAGGACCGTCTCGGCCTTGGTGTTGGCGTAGACGTCGGCGGTGTCGAAGGTGGTGATCCCGTTGTCCAGGGCCGCCCGGACGCACTGGGCGGCGACGTCGTTCTCCACCTGCGAGCCGTGCGTCAGCCAGTTGCCGTAGGTGATGGCCGAGATCTTGAGTCCGCTGTTGCCGAGGTATCGATATTCCATGCTTTCGACACTAGGCCGTGGCCGGCGGCGCCCGCCGCCACCCCTCACCCCGGCCCGGCCGGACTGCCCGGGTGGGGACCACCGCGACGGGGACGCCCACTTCGCGGCGGTGCTCGGCGCGAAACCCGGGCGAGAAGATGAGCCGAGGATGTATCAGGAGTGCCGGGACGGCGTCTAGAGATCCAACGGGTTCAGGGGGCCCGGGGGTACAGCTTGTCGAAGGAGTCGTCCATGTCCGCGGTAGACAATCTCAATTCCAACCAGCTCAAGTACGCGAAGGGCATCATCGCGGCCTGCAAGGCCCGCTCGCTGCCTGAGGACCAGGGGCAGCGGGTCGCCGACATTGCCTTGGAAACCGCGCTCACCGAGTCCGGGCTGCGCATGTACGCCAACGCGCACAATCCGGAATCGCTCCGGCTGCCCCATGACGCCGTCGGCCGTGACCACGGCTCGGTCGGCCTCTTCCAGCAGCAGGTGGGCGGCGCCGTGAACTCCACCGCCAACTGGGGCACCACCGCCGAACTGATGGATGCCGAGATAAGCACCAGGAAGTTCCTCGACGCGCTGCTCCGGCTGAACTGGATCCCCATGACCAACTGGGGGGCCGCCCAGGCCGTGCAGCGCTCGGCGTTTCGCGACGGCTCGAACTACCGCAAGCATGACGCGGCCGCGATCGAGATCCGCAAGGCGTTGTGGAACGGCTCCTCCTCCGCGACACCGGCAAGACCGGCGGCGCACTTCGTCACCCCGGCTGCCGCCAGGCAGGTTCACACCGTGGCGCCCGGCGACACCCTGTTCTCCATCGCGCGGGCCTGGGGTGTCTCGCTCCAGGCGCTGGAGGCGGCGAACCCGAATGCGGGGCATCCGCCCGGTAACTTCGACAACATCCGCCCGGGTGATCGGATCGTCCACCCGTAGCCGCTGACGGGAGCAGCCGCTGGCAGGAGCAGCCGCTGGCAGGAGCAGCCTCTGGCGGGGGCGGCGACTCGGTCACCCGGTCACCGCCTTCTCGGCCACCCTGACGATGCGCTGCGCCCACTTCACCGCCTGCCGGGCATTGGCCTCGCTGACGTACAGGACGCCGTAGTGAGCGTTGTCCTTCAGGTCGAGCAACCGGCCCAGATCCTTGCTCATCTCGGCACCGCCCGAAGCGATGCCGGACAGCAGTTTCAGCGCCTCCCGGTGATCCTGCCCACGGGGCCGCTGCCCGAGGACGGCACAGCAAGCAGCGTCGGATGCGGCAACCCCGGCCAACACCGCGAGCGACGCGGCGACGTTGAGACTCGCGTTGTCGTCGACGTCGAGCACGAGCTCGGCGGTGTCGGCGAAAGCGCGAGCATGCGACAGCCGAGTGCGCGCCTCCGGCCTGCCGCATACCTCGGCGCGTCCGCTGCGCCCGCTCACCGTCCGCTCCGCGCGTGCGGGCCATGCCCCAGCTCACGCAGCAGATTGCGCAGATCGTCTCCCGCCAGGGTGAGGGCATCCCGGCGCCACTCGTCCACGATCGGGTGCCCATCGGTGATGTGCCGGGTCAGCTCATCGACGTCGAGTTCGTACACCTGGGCGTGGTTGCCGGTCCACGCGGCAACGTCTGACTTCAGCTGGGCGATCTGCTCCGCCCATACCGGGTCGTCGGGATGGGTGTGGTTCTGCCGGACGAGGAGCAGATCGATGTCGGAGTCAACAGTCCCATCGTGGCGAGCGGCCGAGCCGAACAGCGCCACGGAGCGTGCCTGGAGCGACCACTCCTCGAGACCTCGGCGCAGCCGGGACAAGAACAGGTCCTGGAGTCCGGCGAGCGCGGTGATTGCCGGCCAGGCGACATGCTCGCGGTTGACCGCGTACAGCCAGGCGCTGCCGGCTTGGGACGCCCGCACGGTGCCCTGTGCGACCAGCCGGGTGAGCGCCTTGCGAACCCCGGCTTCCGAACCGACGCCGGCGAGCTGGTGCACCTGGCGTCCGGTGACCGGGCCGGTGAGACGCGCCAGGGCGGTGAGCACCGCCCCGTCCAGGGTGGGCACGACCGCCTCGGACGGCATGGACACATTCATGCGACCTCCTCCATCAGCCTACTATAGTAGGGACATACCTACTTTAGTAGTGACATGGCTAGTCGCGGTGGCCTCACTCCGACAGCGGCATCGGGCCGTAGACCTTCTCACCGTCGTGCAGCAGGGTCACCCCGGCCACGCCCGCCTCGGCCAGCGTCCGCCAGGCCTCCCCGAGCCAGCTCTCGGCATCGGACTGGCTGGTGAACTCGCCGGGATGCTCGGCGTCGGGGCTGTCGGGTTCGAACGTCCAGGTCCAGGCCATCGCGCCACCTCGTCAGTTGGTCGGTTCGGTGATCACTGCCAGCGTCCGGTGCGGAACGGCTGGGTGGTGCGCGCTCACGCTAGCGTCCCGGCTGAGCCGCGTCGCGGCGGCTGGCCTAGGCTGCCCTCCGGCGGCTGTCCGGCAGGTTTCCGGGCCACTGGAACGAAGGGTGTCGAGGATTTGGCGCGACAGCGCACCCTGGTACTCGGCGGCGTGCGGTCGGGCAAGTCCAGCTGGGCCGAACGGCAGCTGGCCGGCCACGACCGGGTGGACTACCTGGCCACCGCGGCTGAGCGCGACGACGCCGACTGGGCGCGCCGGATCGCCGAGCACCGGCGACGCCGCCCCGCGCACTGGCGGACCGTGCAGACCCTGGAGCTGGCCGGTGCGCTGGCCGCGCCCGGTGCGCCGCTGCTCATCGAGGACCTGGGCAACTGGCTGGCCCGCACCATCGACCGGACCGGCGGTTGGGACGGCGACCTGTCGGCGTTCCGGACCCAGGCTGACCAGCTGGTGGACGCCTGGCAGCACAGCCGGGCCCGGGTGGTGCTGGTGAGCAACGAGGTGGGCAGCGGCGTGCACCCCGAGACCCGGGCCGGCCGGATCTTCGCCGACGAGCTGGGCCGGCTCAACACCGCGCTGGCCTCGCACGCCGACGAAGTGGTGCTGGTGGTGGCCGGCCTGCCACTGTGGCTGCGCGGACCGGTGACCGGCCAGCCGGAGCCGGAGCCACGACAGTCAGGAGAGCGGCAGTGACGGCAATGACCACACCGGAGCCGATGCCCGCCGTCCTGCAGGCCGCGCGGTTCGGCATCGACTACCCCGACATGGACGCCGAGCACGCCGCCCGGCTGCGCCAGGACCAGCTGACCAAGCCGTCCGGGGCGCTCGGCATGCTCGAGGAGCTGTCCGTCTGGGCCGCCGGTGTGCAGGGCCAGTGCCCGCCGCACGCCTTCGAGCACACCCGGGTGGTGGTCTTCGCCGGCGACCACGGCATCACCGCCGCCGGGGTCTCGGCCTACCCGGCCGAGGTGACCGCGCAGATGGTGGCCAACATCGCCGCCGGCGGCGCGGCGGTCAACGTGCTGGCCGACGCGGCCGGCGTCGGCGTCCGGGTGCTGGACCTGTCGGTGGCCGGCGACACCGATCCCGCCGTGTCCGGGTACAAGGTGCGCCGCTCCAGCGGCCGGATCGACCAGGAGGACGCGCTCAGCCGGGACGAGACGGAGCAGGCGCTGGCGGCCGGCGCCGCGGTCGCCGACGCCGAGATCGACAGCGGCGCGCAGTTGCTGATCGCCGGTGACATGGGCATCGGCAACACCACCCCGGCCTCGGTGCTGATCTCGGTGCTCACCAACACCGAGCCGATCAAGGTGGTGGGCCGCGGCACCGGCATCGACGACGCCGGCTGGACCCGCAAGTGCGCCGCCATCCGCGACGCCCGCCGCCGAGCGTGGCCGCACCGGGACGACCCGGCCCGGCTGCTGGCGACCGCCGGCGGCGCGGACCTGGCGGCCATGACCGGCTTCCTGCTGCAGGCGGCACTGCGCCGCACCCCGGTGCTGCTGGACGGCCTGGTGGTCAGCGCCGCCGCCCTGGTCGCGCAGCTGGCCACCCCGCGGATCGTGCAATGGCTGCGCGCGGCGCACCTGTCGGCCGAACCCGCCCACGAGCTGGCCCTGCAGCGGCTGGAGCTGGTCCCGATCCTGCGGCTGGGCATGCGGCTCGGCGAGGGCACCGGCGCCCTGGTGGCGCTGCCGGTGCTTCGGGCGGCAACCCTGAGCCTGGCCCGGATGGCCACCTTCGACGAGGCCGCGGTGACCACCCGGGAACCCGGCACCCAGGCGTGACCGAGCGGGCCGGACGCTGGCCGGCCGGCGCGCGGCTGGCCATGACCACCCTGACCGTGCTGCCGCTGCGGGCCGGCCGGGTGGACCGGCATAGCGCGGCGGTGGCGATGGCCGGCGCGCCGCTGGTGGGACTGGCACTCGGCGCGGTGCTGGCGGTCGCGGCCCGGGTGCTGACCGCGGCGGGACTCGCCCCGGTGCCGGTCGCGGCGGTGCTGGTGGCGCTGCTGGCGCTGCTGACCCGCGGCCTGCACCTGGACGGGCTCGCCGACACCTTCGACGGTCTGGGCTCCTACGCCCCGCCCGAGCGGGCGCTGGCGATCCTGAAGTCCCCGGAAGCCGGCCCGCTGGGGGTGAGCGCGATCGCCGTCACGCTGCTGGTGGACGCCGCCGCGCTGTCGGCGCTGGTGGCCCGGCACGGCTGGCTGCTGATCGCGGTCGCCGTCGCGGTCGGCCGGTTCGGGATCTCGCTGTGCTGCGCGCGTCCGGTGCCGGCCGCCCGGCCGGACGGGCTGGGCGCGCTGGTGGCCGGCACGGTGCCGGTGCCGGTCTGCGGGGCGTGGGCGCTGGTGCTGGCGGTGCTTGCCGGGCTCGGCGGCCAGCTGTCCCCCGGCTCCGGCTGGACGGACTGGCTCCGGGGGGTGCTGGCGGTGCTGCTGGCCGGTGCCGCCGCCGGGCTGCTGGCCCGGCAGTGCGTGCGCCGGTTCGGCGGGGTGACCGGCGACGTGCTGGGAGCGGCCTGCGAGCTGGCCACCGCGGTGGCGCTGCTGGTGCTCTGCGCCGGCTGAGGTTGGGCTGACCGCCGAGCCGGACCGGCTGACCCGACCGGTACCGGGTCAGCGGACGTGCGACGGCACGAACGGCAGCGGCACCACCTTGGCGGCCAGCCGGCGGCCGCGTACCTCGATCGCCACCTCGCTGGACTCGGCCACCTCGGCGGCGGCGTCGATCAGGGCCAGCGCGATGCCCTGCTTCAGGGTCGGCGAGAAGGTGCCCGAGGTGGTCTGGCCGATCACCTCGCCGCCGGCGTCCAGCACGTTCATGTGCCCGCGCGGCACTCCCCGGTCGGTGACCAGCAGCCCGCGCAGCCGCCGGGCCGGGCCGGCCGCCCGTTCGGCCAGCAGCGCGTCCCGGCCCCAGAACGCCGGCTTCTTCCAGCCCACCGCCCAGGACGAGCCGGCCTGCACCGGGCTGATCTCGCGGGTCAGGTCCTGCCCGTGCAGCGGGTAGCCCATCTCGGTGCGCAGCGTGTCGCGGGCGCCGAGGCCCGCCGGCATCCCGCCCAGGCCCCGGGCGGTCTCGACCAGGGCGTCCCACAGCGCCCCCGCGTCGGTCCAGGACGGGATCAGCTCGTAGCCGCGCTCGCCGGTGTAGCCGGTGCGGCAGACCCGGACCCGCCGGCCGTCGAAGTCGGCGTCGACGAAGCTGACGTAGTCCAGGTCGGCGGGCAGGTCCAGCGTCTGCAGCACCTCCGGCGACTTCGGGCCCTGCACCGCGAGCACCGCGAAGTCCTGGTGCTGGTCGGTGACCGTGACACCGTCCGGCGCGGCCGCGGTGATCAGCCCGATCACCTGCTCGGCGTTGGCCGCGTTCGGCATCAGGAACACCTCGTCGTCGCCGACCAAGTAGCTGAAGACGTCGTCGATCACGCCGCCGTCCTCGGCGCAGCACAGCGTGTACTGCGCCTGGCCCGGCCCGATCTTGCCCAGGTCGGCGGTCAGGCAGGAGTTGACGAACTCCCGGGCGCCCGGCCCGGCGACGGTGGCCTTGCCCAGGTGCGAGACGTCGAAGACACCGACCGCGGTGCGGACGGCGGTGTGCTCGGCGATCACGCCGCCGCCGGACGCGCCGTACTCGATGGGCATCTCCCAGCCACCGAAGTCGGCGAGCTTGGCTCCCAGGTCGACGTGGCGGTCGTGCAGCGGTGAACGGCGCAGCTCGGTCATGGGCGCAACCGTACCGAGCCGGCCGACCCCGCCGTACCGGACCGAACAACCTGACCGTGCCGGACCGAACGACCGGGCCGTGCCAGACCCGGGCAACCCGCCACCGGACAGGCGGCCCGAGCGCCGGAACACCCGTCACCTACAGTGGCCGCATGGCATCGGTTTCCTTGATCGACGGCGCGTCGCCGATGACCGCCGACGCGATTGTGGTGGCGACGGTCTCGACCGGTACGGGCGTGGCGCTGGCCGACGGCGCGGCCGGTGTCGACGCCGCCCTGGACGGCGCGCTGCTGCCGGCCCTGCGGGCCGTCGATGCCACCGGACGGGCCGACGAGGTGGTCAAGATCCCGACGCTGGGCAGGAGCGCCACCCCGCTGGTGGTGGCTGCCGGCCTCGGCCCGGGGCAGCCGGGCACCCTCGACCCGGAAGCCGTCCGGCGTGCCGTGGGGGCCGCGCTGCGCGGGCTGAAGTCGGCCGGCCGGGTGGTGGTGGCCATCGGGGCCGGCACCGATCCGCACCTGGTGGCCGCCATCGCCGAGGGCGCCCTGCTCGGCGGGTACCGGTTCACCAAGTACAAGTCCACCGCCAAGCCGAATGCGTTGCGGCGGGTCGACATCGCGGTGTCCGAACCGGCCCAGGCCGATGCCAGGGCCGCCGTGCGCCGGGCCCGGGTCATCGCCGAGGCGGTCAACAACACCCGCGACCTGGTCAACACCCCGGCCAACGACCTGAACCCGGTGACCTTCGCCGAATATGCCCGCGAACAGGGCGAGGCGGCCGGCCTGACGGTCGAGGTGCTCGACGAGCGGGCCCTTCGGCGCGGCCGGTTCGGCGGCATCCTGGCCGTCGGCGGCGGCTCGCACACCCCGCCCCGGCTGGTCCGGCTCAGCTACGCCCCCGCCCGGGCCCGCGGCCACGCCGCGCTGGTCGGCAAGGGGATCACCTTCGACACCGGCGGCCTGGACCTCAAGAACGCCGGCATGGGCGAGATGAAGGCCGACATGGCCGGCGCCGCGGCCGTGATCGAGGCGACCCTTGCGGCGGCCCGGCTGAAGCTGCCGGTCGCGGTCACCGCGACCGTCCCGATGGCCGAGAACGCGGTGTCCGGCTCGTCCTACCGGCCCTCGGACATCATCATGCTGCGCGACGGGCGCACCGTCGAGATCGACAACACCGACGCCGAGGGCCGGCTGATCCTGGCCGACGCGATCCTGCGGGCCTGCGAGGACTCCCCGGACTTCCTCATCGACACCGCCACCCTGACCGGCGGCCAGGTGGTAGCGCTGGGCAACGGCACCTCCGGCGTGATGGGCACCGACGCCTTCCGCGACCGGGTGGTGGCCCTCGGCTCCGCGGTCGGCGAGTCGCTGTGGCCGATGCCGCTGGAGCCCCGGCTGCGCACCCGGCTGGACTCGCCGGTGGCCGACATCGTCAACCTGCCGACGGACCGGTCGGCCTCGATGCTGATCGGCGGCACCTTCCTCAAGGACTTCGTGCCGGCCGGCCTGGACTGGGCGCACATCGACATCGCCGGCCCGGCGTTCCTGAAGTCGGCGTCGGGATACAACGGCGAGGGCGGCACCGGGGTGATCGTCCGGACCATCCTGGCGTGCCTGGCCGACCTCGCAGCCAACGCGGCGTCCAACGCGGCAGCCAACGCAGCCGGCGGTTAATCGATCTTCGGCCCGGCACGCCCCGGCCACCCAGGCCCGACTCCGGCACGCGCCGAGCAGGGCGTGCCCGGCTGCCCACGTATGAAGAGAAAGTGACAAGATGGAGCCGGCTCGGCACGTGCCGGGCCCGCTGGACTCACTGGGAACGATCGGGGGGCACTCCTCCCCGAGCTGGGAGACATTCGTGGCAGCCGATGGGGCCGACAACAACGTCGACGTCGTGATCCTGGGCGGTGGCAGCGGCGGGTACGCCGCGGCGCTGCGCGCCGCGGAACTGGGCAAGTCCGTGGTGCTGATCGAGAAGGACAAGGTGGGCGGCACCTGCCTGCACCGCGGCTGCATCCCGACCAAGGCGCTGCTGCACGCCGGCGAGATCGCCGACGCGGCCCGGGAGAGCGCGCAGTTCGGGGTCAACGCCAGCTTCGAGGGCATCGACATGGCGGGCG
>NZ_DATINC010000133.1:0-9325 GCF_035474675.1 Jatrophihabitans sp.
TGATCGTGCCCGACCTGATCACCGCCGCCACCAAGCCCGACGGCAGCACCGACATGAACCTGTGGCGCTCGGTGCAGACCGCGCTCATCTCGCACTGCGAGCAGCACGGCAACCGGATGGCGATCCTGGACGCGCCGCCGAGCATGACCCCGCAGCAGGTGATGACCTGGCGCTCGGAGCAGGCCATGTACGACTCGGCCTTCGCCACCCTGTACTACCCTTGGGTCAAGGTGGACAACCCGATCGGGTCCAACGGCAACTCCGAGATGCTGATCCCGCCGTCCGGGCACATCGCCGGCGTCTGGGCCCGCACCGACCAGTCCCGCGGCGTCTGGAAGGCACCGGCCAACGACACCATCCGCGGCGTGCTGGACCTGGCCTACGGCGTCACCCAGAACGAGCAGTCGCTGCTCAACCCGATGGGCATCAACTGCATCCGGCCTTTCGGTACCAGGGGAATCCGGATCTGGGGCGCCCGCACCCTGGCCTCGGACAGCGACTGGCGCTACATCAACGTCCGGCGGCTGTTCAACATGGTCGAGACGACGATCCTCGAAGGTACCCAGTGGGCGGTCTTCGAGCCGAACGACATGACCCTGTGGGAAGGCGTCAAGCGCACCCTGAACGGCTTCCTGCGGGGACTGTGGTCGGCCGGCGCGCTGTTCGGCGCCACCGCCGACCAGGCCTTCTATGTCAAGTGCGACGCCGAGACCAACCCGCCGGAGTCGATCGACGAGGGCAAGCTGGTGGTCGAGGTGGGCATCGCTCCGGTCAAGCCCGCCGAGTTCGTGGTGTTCCGGATCAGCCAGCAGAAGCAGGTCGCCGGCTGATCGGCTCGACCCACACCTCACCTATCCCCAGTTCTTCCCTCGGCTAGCAAGGAGCACAGATGCCCAACGACCTGATCAATACCGACCCGATCGTCGCCCAGAACTTCTTCCTCGAGATCGACGGCACCAAGCTGGTGCTGTCCGGCGTCTCCGGTCTCGACATGGAACTGGACGTGGTGACGATCCAGCAGAACGGCAAGGACGGCAAGAAGCAGTCGGTCAAGACGCTGGGAACCTCGCTCAAGGTTCCCGACATCTCGCTGACCCGGATGGCGCCGATGAGCGCGATGGACGACCCGATCTGGAAGTGGTTCAAGTCGGTCCGCGAATCGGGCTTCAAGGGCACCGACCGGGCTGGCAGCCGCAAGAACGGCTCGATCGTCTTCTTCGACACCGCCCTGACCGAGGTGGGCCGGTTCAACTTCTTCAACGGCTGGCCCAGCAAGATCGGCACCGACGCGGTCAGCACCGACTCCAACGATCCGGTGAAGGAGACGATCACCCTGGTCATCGAGCGTCTCGAGCGCATTAAGTGACGTTGCAGACCAGCTACCCGTTCGTCCTGCCGCGTGGCTACGTCGACGCGGCAGGCACGGTGCACAAGGAAGGCCGGATGCGGCTGGCGACCGCGCGGGACGAGCTGGAACCGCTGCGCGACCCGACCGTCACCGGCCCGGACGACCCGCGGCTGACCGTGCTGGTGCTGGCCCGGGTGGTGGAGAAGCTCGGCACCGTGGAACTGGTCAGCACCCACGAGATCGAGGGCCTGTTCGCGATCGACCTTGCGTTCCTGCAGGATTTCTACGGCGTCATCAACTTCGGCAACCAGGAGGAGTACGAGCAGCTGCTGCGTGCCCAGGCCGAGGGGCCGCCGTTGCTGGGCCAGAGCCGGCCGGCTGCGGTTCCCGCTCCGGCTCCGGTGCCGGTGCCGGTCGAGGTGGCGCCGGAGCCGGCGTACGCAGCGGCCGGGCACGCCAACGGTTTCGGCGGGTTCGGGGATCCGGACGGTTTCGACGGCTTCGGTGGTCCGGTTGAGCAGCCGGTGTCCCGGCGCGGCGCCATCGAGGAGATTCCGCGCGGCAGGTGAGCGGCATGATGCGGTACCCGTCCGACGCGCTCTGGCAGGAGATCGCGTACCTGGCCTATCACCTGCACTGGTCACTGGACGACCTGCTGGATCTGGAACATCTCGACCGGGTAAGGATGGTGCGCGCGGTGGCCTCCTTCAACGACCGGGCCTGGCAGGCGGTGCGCGAGTATGCCTAACGGATTCTCCGAACCGGCCATCAACTCCTACTTCGTCTTCGAGGTGGACGGGGTGGAGATCGGGTACTTCACCGAGGTCAGCGGCCTGGCGGTCACCATGACCGTCGAGGAGATCCACGAGGGCGGCCAGAACGGTTTCGTGCACCAGATGCCGGGCCGGATGACCTGGCCACATCTGGTCTTCAAGCGCGGCATCACTCAGAGCGACGCGCTGTTCGCCTGGATGAACAAGTCCAGCGGTGAAGGCTTCGCCGGCAACGGCAACAAGCTGACCCGCAGCACCGGCGCGGTCACCGTGCTCGATGCCGAGGGCACCCGGTTGCGGGCCTGGGAGTTCGACGGGGTGTACCCGGTGCGCTGGAGCGGGCCAGAGTTCAGCGCGAACAGCAACGAGGCGTTGCAGGAACAGCTCGAGGTCGTCCACCACGGCTTCCGGTCGAAGAACCTATGAGCACCGAGGCTGTTCCACCCGGCGAGGTCGATCGCAGCGCGCTGGGGCGGTCCGTCGCCCAGCGGCTGCGCCGTCCCGGGCGTCCCGGCCTGGCCCGGCCGGTCGGCCTCGGCCTGATCGCCGAGTCCTCGGCCCGGTTCGCCGCCGGCACCGCGCGTCCGGCCGGAGTGCGCCGGGCGCTGGCCGCCGCGGCTACCGTCTCGGCCCGCTCGCTCGGGCAGGCCGAGGTACGGCCACCACGCTGGTGGACTCCGCGGATGCCGGACGACGCGGTGGATTCCGACGAGGTGGATTCTGCTGTGCCGTCCGCGGGTCGCGCTGTGCCGGCCGTTGGGCCGTCCGCGGGTCGTACCGTGCCGTCCGCGGGTCGCGCTGTGCCGGCTGCCGTGCCGTTGCCGCCGCGTGGGCTGGCTCGGGCCGCTCGGCAGGTGCCCACCGATGACCAGCCGCGCTCGCCCGGCACCATCGCCGGCGGCCTGGTCTCGACCGCGATTCCGGTGCGCCGGATGGAAGAAGTCGTCGCGGCCGGCCCGATGACCAGTTCGCACGAGCAGCGCCGGTTGCAGGCTCCGCGGCCCACGCCGCCCCCGGGGGCTTCGGCTTCCTCCGCTCCGTCGTCGTCGGCGGGGCCGCCGGGGAAGCTCACCGGGAGCGGTGACCCGACACCTGCGCGGGCCGCGAGCGCAGGTGCCGTCTCCCAGCCAAGCGGCGCAGGCGTTGCCGCGGCGCTCCGGCGCTCGGTGGCCCGGGCAACCGCTGCTCTGCGGGCTCCTGCAGTTGGAGTCGCATCGTCAGTTGGAGTCGCATCGCCAGTGGGAGTGCCCACCGGTCGGGCGGTTCCCGGTCCGTTGCTGTCGGCGCCCGGTCCGGCGACCGCGCTGCGCCGGACGCTGGCGATCCGTCGTGCGCATGCCGAGCAGCAACCGGCGACGAGTCGCGCTGCCGGTAGTGCGCCGGCTGCCGGACCGGTTCGGGGTAGCGCGGCGGGTTCGGTTCGAGGGAGCGCGACGGGTTCGCCGGCTGGTGCGGCTGGATCTCCTGTTCCCAGGTCGGACGCGGCACCGGCCGGTTTCCTTGCCCGGCAGGGCAGTCGGATGGCGGGCCTGACTGCCGCGGTGGCGCAACGGTTCGCCGCACCGGCCACCGGTGGCCGGCTACCTGCCGGTTTCGGCGAGAGTGGGCCGTCGGGGTCGGCAGCGAGCGACCGGTCGCAGGCTGACTCTGTCGCCAGCGGTCCGTTGCGGGCCGGAGCAGCTGTGAATGGTCGGATCCAGTCAGCGCCGACCGGAGGCGGGCCTCCGCTTGGTGCTGGTGGGTCGCACTCGGCTCCAGCCGGAAACGAGTCTTCCTCTGGTGGGTCGCGTTCAGCTTCGTTCTCCGGTGGATTCTCGTCCGGTGCTGGGCAGCCGCGCTCGGCTGTGGGCGCCGGGAGGGCTTCGTCCGGTGGTGGCTCGCATTCGGTTCCGGGCGGCGATGAGGCTGCGCACGCTGAGGCTGGCACGCCGGCCACTCTGATTCCCGCCGACCGGACGCTGCCCGCTGCACTGGGCGGCCCGCTGACCGGCTCGGTGAACGCTCACCAGGCCGGCTCGGTGGCCGCACCGCTCCGGCGGTTGTCGGCGGGTAAGTCCGCGATGCCGGCAGAACCGCTACCCACCGCGCGGGCCGGCATGCTGCGACGGGCAGTCGGCGTGCCAACTCCCGTTTCGATCGCTGCCCGAACGGCTACGGTGCGGCCCGCCGCGATCCAACCGGCCACCGCTGCCGGCCCGACGGAGAACGAGCACCGGCCAGCCCGGCAAGGTGGGCCGGCCGCGGCCTCGTCACCACCGCATCGGCCGGCTGCATCGAACCTTCCCGGACGATCGGACTCCGTCAGCCCCGCCGCCTCCGTCAGCCAGCCGAGCACCAGCCGTACCGTTCTGCCCGGCCAGCCGGCGCCTGCGGAACAGGGTGGACCGGTCCGGCGCACGGCAGCGGACCACCAGCATGCGGTCAGCCCGGCGTCCCGACCCGGCTCGACGCAGGCCGCCCGCAGTGCCTCGGACACCGCCGCCGGTAGTGCCCCCACACAGGTGCCCGCGAACCCGGCCTCGTCCCGACCGGCCGAGCAGGCAGCGCCGCGGCGGGCCCGGCACGCCGCGCCAGAACCGGCAACCACTGAATCCACACCGCACGCTGCCAGCCGACCTGCAAGCAGCCGGATCACCGGACGCCCGCTGGGATTGGCCAGCCTGGGCCGGCCTATCCGGCGCTCGATGGGGTTCGCCGGTCACCCGGCAGGCAGCAGCGCAAGCCTGGCACTGGTCGCTGCCGGCCCGGACCGTTCCCCGCCGGGCCCGGGCAGCAGCGAGCCTGCTCTAGTAAGCGGCGGCCGGCCAGTCGGGCACCAGCCGGCGCCGCTTGCCGCACTGGCACCGATGCTTTCCGCGGTGGGCGGCGGTGGATTGCCGTCGGTTCGTCGCAGCCAACTGCCGTCCATCCTGTCCCGCCCGGAGCAGCTGAGGCCCGCCGTCCGGCCCAGTGGTTCGGTGCGGCCGGCCTGGGCCGCTCAGGCACCGGCCGGCGCCACTGCCGGCGTGGTCCGAACGGCCCCGGCCCCAGTTGGCACGGCCTCGCGGCGCGCCGGTGCCGGTGTGGACCGTTCCGGTTCGTCCAGTGCCGGCCAACCCGCCGGACAGCGAGGTCCCGGATTGGCAGCTGCACGGCCCGCAGCGGAACTCGCACCGGCGGCCGGTGTGCTGCGCCGTAGCGTGGCCCCACCCGCCGGGACGTCCCGGCCCATACCGGTCGAGGCGAGCCCAGCAGCCGAAACCGGTGCGCCGCAACCACATTCTGGTTCCAGCAGCACAGTGCGCAGGCAGGCCTCCGGCGGCGATCCTCCGGTAGCACCCAACGCTTCGGCTGTTCTGAACACACCTGTCGCCGGTGCCGCGCATCAGGCGGCACCCCACGGCCGGGTCTTGCGTGCGATCGTCCCCGGCACCGCATCGGCCGGCTCGGTTCCGCTGCCGGTAGCCAGCCGGCAGCTGTCCGGCAAGCCCATCGCCGGCCGGCCCGGCGCGTTCGCCCCACGGCACCAGGTGGACGCACCGATCCGTCGGCAGGCCGGTGGGCCGGTCCGGCCGCACCACCTGCCGGCGCCCGCAACCCCGGCCGCCGTGCCAGCCACCGCTCACGGACGTGCGACTTCCTCGCCCCACCAGCCTGCCGCAACCCACACGGCCCGTTCCAGCAGCGCGGCAACCTTCACTCTGGGGACCCCCGCGACAAGCAAGGCAGGCCGAACCAGCAGCCACTCGGCCGGCCCGGTGCCCGCCACCGCCTCACCGGCCATCCGGCGCTCCGTCGCGCTGCCCACCACGGTCGGCGCGACGGAATCGCATCGGGACCGAGCGCAGGCTGCCGGCTTCGGTGCGCCGTCGTCCGTCCGGCTGCCGGGCAGCCTGGTCGCTGCCGCGGCCGGTAGCACCGCCGATCCCGCCGGCCGCGGAACCAGCACAGCTCAGCTGGGGGCTTTCGTCAACCGCAGCATGGTGATCGCCCCACCGCGGGTCAGCATCCGGCCGGCCGAGCTGGCACCGCCGGCCGCCGGCCCACCGGTACCCGGAGCCGCCCGCTCCGGCCGGTCAGCCGGCGCTCGCCACCAGCAGACCGCCTCGTCCAACCCCGGCCACGGCACGGTCACCGCGGCGACCCATACCGGCATCGAGGTGGACGGCCCGGTAATCCGCCGGTCGCTGTCCGGCGCTGCTCATTCGCTGTTCCGCAGCCTGCTGCGCAACCCGGGTCCCGGTGGCCCGGGGAGCGGTTCCGATCCAGTCCAGTCAGGAAGTACCGGCATGTTCGAGCAGTTCCAGCATTCGCACGGCGCGGGCGGACCGGCCGAGCCCCCGGTGATCCGGCGGCTGCACGAGTCCGGCGGCACTTCCGACGCGTCGTTCCCCGGGTACGACGCCGACGAGGAGTCGTCCAGCCCGGCCATGCGCGCCCGCGATTTCGACGAGCTGATCGACCGGATCGTGGCCAAACTGGAGCAGCGCATCACCGACGACCTCGAGCGGCGGGGCCGCCGCCACCTGCCGGAGGTGTTCTGATGCCCGAGTTGGAAAAGGCATTCCTCGAGATCGAAGGCGGCCAGAAGATCCCCTGCCTGTTCAACCCGAGCCAGATCTCGGTCGGCCGGCGCAACAACTGGGCTTCCGAGCCGATGCCGGGCAAGGGCGTCTCGCGGCTGCGCTACGCCGGCGCGCAGTCCGGCTGGATGCAGGTCGAGCTGGTCTTCGACACCACCGCCGACGGGACCGCGGTCACCAAGCACACCGGCGCGATCCTCAAGCTGATGGACGTCGACACCACGCTGCCGGGCTCGGACGAGACCACCCACAACGCCCGGCCGCCGTTCGTCACCTTCCACTGGGGTGACCTGCACTCGTTCAAGGCGGTGGTCACCGACCTGCAACTGGTGTTCACCTACTTCTCCGCCTCCGGCATCCCGCTGCGCGCCCGGATGGCGCTCACCCTGCAGCAGTACGAGGAATCCCAGGCGTTCGGCCCGCAGAACCCCACCTCGGGAACCCCGCGGCCGCACCGGGTGCACCGCATCCAACCGGGTGAGACGCTGGACCGGATCGCTGCCCGCTACTACGGCGACTCGACCCGCTGGCGTGCGCTGGCGGCGGCCAACAACATCGAGGACCCGCTCGCGATGCGTCCGGGCGCGTTGCTTTCGGTGCCGCGGATCGAGCACGGATGAGCTCGTTCGAAGGGCTCAGCCCGACCGTGAAAGTGAACGGCTCGCCGCTGTCGGACACCGTGCTGCAGCACCTGGTGTCGGTACGGGTGCAGCGCAGCCTGCGGCTGCCCGGCCGGGCCACCCTGCGGTTCGCCGACGTCGGTTACTCCGTCTCTTCCAGCGGATTCTTCAGCATCGGCAAGAAGGTCGACGTCGGGGTGTACCGAGGCGGCTCGCTGATGAGCGGGACGGTCACCGGCATGAGCCTGCAGCAGCAGGAAGGCGACCACCCCGACCTGGTGGTGACCGTGGACGACGCCGCGCACAAGCTCACCCGGGGCAGCAAGGTCAAGACCTACCTGAACATGACCTTCTCCGACATCGTCAGCCAGGTGGCCGGCGGCGCCGGCGTGACGGCCGAGGTCAGCTCGACCTCGGAGGTGCATCCCTATGTGCTGCAGGCCGACTCGGACCTGGCCTTCCTCGACGAGCTGGCCGCCCGCTGCGGGTACGACTGGTGGGTGGAGGGAACCGCGCTGCAGTTCAAGCCGCCGAGCACCGCGGGCCCGGTGCTGACCCTGGAGCTGGGCAAGGACCTGCAGGAGTTCTCGGTGTCGGCGTCGGGGCTGCTGCCCACCAAGGCGCAGGTGATCGGCTGGGACAACGCCACCCAGCGCTCCATCGTCGGCCAGTCCGCCTCGGCGTCGTCGGCGGTGCTGCCGTCCTCGGACTTCGTGCAACCGTTCGTGGGCAGCAGCAGCCCGCTTGGCGACGCCCCGGTGGTGATCGGCAGCTTCACGCCGCTGACCCAGAGCGAGGCGGCCACCGCCGGCGGTGCGCTGCGCTCCCAGTGGGCGGCCGGTGCGGTGGAGGCACGTGGCACCACGGCGGTCAGCGACAAGCTCAAGCCGGGGGTCGCGATCACCGTCTCCAACGCCGGGCCGACGTCGGGCAAGTACCACCTGACCGAGGTCGACCACCGTTACGACCGCAGGGGATTCCGTACCCAGTTCATCGCCGGCGACCGCAGCCGGACGGGCCTGGCCGACACTCTGACCGCGGGCCGGCGCAGCGGCAGCTTCAACGTCCCCGGCCTGGTGGTCGGGGTGGTGACCAACGTCGACGACCCGGAGAAGGCCGGCCGGGTCAAGCTGAAATACCCGTCGGTCAGCTCCGAGGTGGAGGGACCGTGGGCCCGGATCGTTACGCTCGGCGCGGGCAACAAGCGCGGCCTGGTGTTCCAGCCCGAGGTCAACGACGAGGTACTGGTCGCCTTCGAGGGCGGCGACCCGCGCCAGCCGGTGGTGCTGGGCGGGCTGTTCAGCGGCAAGAACGTGCTGCCGGAATGGGGGGTGAAGTCCGGTGCGGTGCAGTCCCGGCGGATCACCTCGCGGCTCGGGCACGTCATCGAGCTGGCCGACGGGACCGACGCCGCCAACCAGCACATCCAGCTGCAGCTGAGCACCACCACCCACAAGATCCGGCTGGGTGCGGACAAGCTCGAGATCGAGGTGGCCAGCGGCAAGCCGGTGACGATCAAGTCCGGCTCGGCGTCGTTCGAGATCGACGCCAGCGGAAACGTCGCGATCAAGGGGAACAAGGTGACCATCGAGGCCCAGACCGAGCTGGCGCTGTCCGGCAACTCCAAGGTCGGCGTCACCAGCCAGGGGCAGCTGGCGGTGCAGGGCTCGATGGTCTCGGTCAAGGGCCAGGGAACGACAAGCGTGGAGGCGAGCGGACCGCTCACTCTCAAAGGTGCGATGGTGGCGATCAACTGATGAACGACTTCAGCCCGACCCGGCGAGCCGACCTCGCCTCCTCCGACGGATCGTTCATCGGACGGGGGTTCAGCTGGCCGCTGGAGGTCGACCACACCGGCTCGATCAAGCTCACCGACGGGGCCGAGGACCTGGATCGGTCGATCCGGATGGTGCTGCTCACCGCGCCCGGGGAGCGGTTGATGCGTCCGGACTTCGGCTGCCGGATCTGGGACCTATTGTTCGAACCGGTCACCGGCAACCTGCTCGGCCTGATCGCCGAAGC
>NZ_DATINC010000134.1:0-32978 GCF_035474675.1 Jatrophihabitans sp.
GGCGAGCAGCTGGTTGCGGTGCGCCATGTCCAGCTCGCCGGCCTGGACGGCGTGGTCGAGCAGGATCTTGATGTTCACCTCGTGGTCGGAGGTGTCCACCCCGGCGGAGTTGTCGATGGCGTCGGTGTTGATCCGGCCGCCGCCCCGGGCGAACTCGACCCGGCCGCGCTGGGTGAAGCCCAGGTTGCCGCCCTCGCCGACCACCCGGGCGCGCAGCTGGCTGCCGTCGGCGCGCAGCGGGTCGTTGGCCTTGTCGCCGGCGTCGAGGTGCGACTCGGTGGAGGCCTTGACGTAGGTGCCGATGCCGCCGTTCCAGAGCAGGTCCACCGGGGCGAGCAGGATGGCGTGGATCAGCTCGTTCGGCGTCATCTTTCCGGCGCCGGTGGCGATGCCCAGCGCCTCGGCGGCCTCGGCCGAGACCTCGATGGTCTTCTGGGTGCGGGGGAACACCCCGCCGCCGGCCGACAGCAGCTCGGCGGAGTAGTCGGCCCAGCTGGAGCGGGGCAGCTCGAACAGCCGGCGCCGCTCGGCGTGGGAGCTCGCCGCGTCCGGGTTCGGATCCAGGAAGATGTGCCGGTGGTCGAAGGCAGCCACCAGCCGGATGTGCTCGCTCAGCAGCATGCCGTTGCCGAACACGTCCCCGGACATGTCGCCGACGCCGACCACCGTGAAGTCCTGGGTCTGGGTGTCGACGCCCAGCTCGCGGAAGTGGTACTTCACCGACTCCCAGGCGCCCCGCGCGGTGATGCCCATCGCCTTGTGGTCATAGCCCACCGAGCCGCCGGAGGCGAAGGCGTCGCCGAGCCAGAAGCCGCGCTCGATCGCGATGCCGTTGGCGATGTCGGAGAAGGTGGCGGTGCCCTTGTCGGCGGCCACCACCAGGTACGGGTCGTCCCCGTCGTAGCAGCGGGTGGCAGGCGGTTTCGCGACGTACTGGTTGCCGGCCGGGTCGCGGCGGAAGTTGTCGGTCAGCTCCAGCAGCGAGGTGATGAAGCTCTTGTAGCAGGCGATCCCCTCGGCCAGCCACGCGTCCCGGTCGACCGCCGGGTCCGGCAGCCGCTTGGCGACGAAGCCGCCCTTGGACCCGACCGGCACGATCACCACGTTCTTGACCATCTGCGCCTTGACCAGGCCCAGCACCTCGGTGCGGAAGTCCTCCCGGCGGTCCGACCAGCGCAGCCCGCCGCGGGCCACCGAGCCGAACCGCAGGTGCACGCCCTCCATCCGGGGCGAGTACACCCAGATCTCGTACAGCGGCCGGGGCTCGGGCAGCTCGGCCACCGCGTGCGGGTCCAGCTTCACCGCGAAGGTCTCCGGACCCACCCCGTTGGCGTCCCGGCGGTAGTAGTTGGTGCGCAGGGTGGCGGTGATCAGGCTGAGCAGCGAGCGCAGGATGCGGTCCTGGTCCAGGCTCGACACCCCGGCCAGCTGGGCATCGATCTCGGCCCGGATGCGGCCCTGCGGCTCGGTGCCGGCGGTCGGGTCGCCGTCGTCGGCCGGCTCCTCGCGCTCGGGGTTGAACCGGGCGTCGAACAGCTCCACCAGCAGCGCCGCGATCCGGCTGTGCTGGCTGAGGGTCTCCTCGATGTAGCCCTGGCTGTAGGTGGTGCCGGCCTGCCGCAGGTACTTGGCGTAGGCACGCAGCACGGTGGCCTGCTGCCAGGTCAGGCCCGCCCGCACCACCAGGGCGTTGAAGCCGTCCTGCTCCACGCCGCCGGCCCACAGCATCCGCAGGGTGTCGATCACCGCTGCCGAGCGCTCCGGCGAGAAGTCCACCCCCTCGCCGAGCTTGAGGCCGAAGTCGTAGATCCAGGACGAGGTGCCGTCGGTGCGCTCGACCTCGTAGGGCCGCTCGTCGAGCACCTCGATGCCCATCAGCTCCAGCATCGGCAGGGTGCGGCCCAGCGACAGCGGGGTGCCGGTCCGGAAGATCTTCAGGCGCCGGTCGGCCGGGTCGTCGGCGGCCGGGGTGTAGACCTCGAAGCTCAGCCCGTCGGTGTCGGGCAGCGCCTCCAGCCGGCGCAGGTCCACCACCGCGGTGGACGCGCCGAAGTCCTCCTTGTACGCCTCGGGGAAGGCGCCGGAGTAGCGGCGCAGCAGCCGGTCGGCCTCCTGCTCGCCGACCCCGACGGTCAGCAGGTCGGCCAGGTCGTCGCTCCACCGGCGGGTGACCTGGGCGACCCGGGACTCCACCGCCGCCCGGTCCGGGTTGGGCACCTCCTCGCCGGGACGCAGCGCGATCAGGAACTGCATCCGGGCCATGCCCAGCTCGACGATCCGGTCGTCCCGGCCGATCACCTTGCCCGGCCAGTGCGACAGCACCACGTCGCACACCTTGCGCCGGGTCTCCGGGCCGAACCGGTCGCCGGGGAAGTACACCAGGACGGTGACGAAGTCGCGGTTGAGGTGCACCCGGGCGAACACCCCGATGCCGCGCCGCTCGGCCCGGTCGACGACCAGCTGGGAGAGGCGGAGCAGGTCCGGCGTCGGTGCCTCCAGCAGCTCGTCGCGGGGCAGCGTGCGCAGCGCCGCCAGCAGCTGCCGGCCGGTGTGGCTGTTGGCCCGGGCCCCGGAGCGCTGCAGCACCTCCGCGATCCGGCGGCGCACCACCGGCACCCGGCCGACGGTGCCGTCCGACTCATCGGTGATCAGGCCGAGGAAGACGTGGATCTTGGCAGCCTCGCCGTCCGAGGCCGGCGCGATCACCGTCACGCAGTCATACCGGGTGGAGCGGCGGACCGTGGAGACCATCGGCGACTTGAAGATCACCAGCGGCGCCCCGGACCGGTAGGCCGGCAGCAGCTCCAGCGGCGAGATGCTGGCAGCACCCCGCAGCACGCCGCGCTCGGTGCTGGTCGGTGCCGCCGACCGGGACGGGCTGGTCAGCTCGTTGGCCGAGTAGGCCGCGTGGCCGAGGATGATGAAGTTGCCGTCGGCCAGCCAGCGCAGCAGCTCGCCGGCCTCGCAGGAGGTGTCGCGGTCGAACTCGCCGGGGTCGGCCTCGATCCGGTCGGCCAGCTCGCGGATCAGCCGGTACAGGTAGGGGGCATCGGCCACCGCGTTGTGCACGTCGGCGATCACCCGGCGCAGGTCCGCGGCCACCTGATCGTGCTCGGAGTCAGGGATCAGCGTGGTCTCGATGTGCAGCCAGGACTCGGCGGCCGCCCCCTCGGGCACCTCGGCGGTGTCCTCCAGGTCCAGCACCTGGGTGACCACCCCGTCGGCGTCGCGGCGCACCACGATCTGCGGGTGCAGGAAGTGCTCGATGACGTGGCCGGTGCGCTCCAGCTCGGCCCGGGTGGAGTCCACCAGGTACGGCGCGTCCTCGGTGACCATGTCGATGCTGGTCGCCTCGCCGTCCAGGTCGGCGATCCGGATCACCGTCTCGCCGGGCTTGCGGGTCCGGGCGGCGGCGAAGTGCCGGCGGGCGAGTTCGGCGAGCGCGCGGGCCGGCCGGCCGGGCAGCTGTGCGGAGGCCCGCATCAGGTAGCGGCGCAGGAAGACGTCTTCGTCCGGGGGTTGGCTCGTCCCGTGGCCGGAGCTGGTCACGCCCGCATCCGCGGAAAGGTCGGTCATCGCGATGTCACCTCGTTGTGACGGTTTCGAACGGGCCGGGGGCACCTGCGCTGGCGCCGCGTTCACCGGGAAGCCCTGACCTAATGGAACCACAGCCGCAGTTGCGGCCCGTCGCGACCGTCATCGAGCGACCTCCCGCCTGTGCTGCCGCTTCTGATCTGGCAGCCTGCCCAGCCTAGGGCCCGGCGCGCTACCTCAGGGCGGTATCAGCAGTACGTGTCTGGGCGGGGTTTGAGAGCATGGCGGCCATGGCCATGCCCGATTCCGCCCGCCCGCGTCCCACGCCTACCTCGGCGTCCTACTCGATCACCGTCCGGGTGTACGCGGTGCCGGACTCCTCGGTGGTGGGGCGGCTGGCCACCGCGGTGTCCGAGGCCGGCGGCCTGGTGACGGCGGTGGACGTCTCGGAGTCCCGGCACGACCGGATCACCATCGACGTCACCTGCTCGGCGGTCAACGGCGAGCATTCCGAGCAGATCGTGGCGGCGCTGCGGGCGGTGGCCGGCGTCGAGGTGCACCGGGTCTCCGACCGGACCTTCCTGCTGCACCTGGGCGGCAAGATCTCGGTGGAGTCGAAGGTGCCGCTGCGCACCCGCGACGACCTGTCGATGGCCTACACCCCCGGGGTCGGCCGGGTGTCGCTGGCGCTGGCCGCCCACCCCGAGGACGTCGCCAAGCTGACCATCAAGGGCAACTCGGTGGCCGTGGTCACCGACGGCTCGGCGGTGCTGGGGCTGGGCAACCTCGGGCCGGGGGCGGCGCTGCCGGTGATGGAGGGCAAGGCGGCGCTGTTCAAGCGGTTCGCCGACATCGACGCCTGGCCGATCTGCCTGGACACCCAGGATCCGGACAAGATCGTCGAGGTCGTCCGGCTCATCGCGCCCGGCTTCGGCGGCATCAACCTGGAGGACATCTCCGCGCCGCGCTGCTTCGAGATCGAGGCCCGGCTGCGCGAGCTGCTCGACATTCCGGTGTTCCACGACGACCAGCACGGCACCGCGATCGTGGTGCTGGCGGCCCTTACCAACGCGCTGCGCTGTGTCCGCAAGGGGCTGGGCACGGTCCGGGTGGTGGTCGCCGGCGGTGGCGCGGCCGGCACCGCCATCGTGGACCTGCTGCTGGCCGCCGGGGTGCGGCACGTGCTGGTCTGGGACCGCGAGGGAGTGCTCTCGCCGGACGACGAGCGGCTCACCGGCGCCAAGCTGGAACTGGCCCGCCGGACCAACCCGGCCGGCGTCACCGGCGACCTGCACGACGCGCTGCGCGGGGCGGACGTGTTCATCGGGGTGTCGGCGCCCGGTGTGCTGCCGGCCGAGTGGATCGCCGACATGGCCGAGGATCCGGTGGTGTTCGCGCTGGCCAACCCGGACCCGGAGACCGACATCGACACCGCGCGCCGGTACGCCACGATCCTTGCCACCGGACGCTCGGACTACCCCAACCAGATCAACAATGTGCTGGCCTTCCCCGGGGTGTTCCGCGGCCTGCTCGACGCGCACGCCCGCCAGGTGAGCACCGAGATGCTGCTGCGGGCGGCCTCGGCGCTGGCGCACTGCGTCAGCGACGACCAGCTCAACGCCGCCTACATCGTGCCGTCGGTGTTCGACCCGTCGGTGCCGAAGGCGGTGGCGGCAGCGGTCCGCAACGCCGCGTCGCCGGAACGCCGGACGGTCGGCGACCGCGGCATGGAGTAGCCGATCCGCGGGCCGGGCCGCGGCTGGACTCCGGGGTTAGATTTCCAGGGAAAGCTCCCGCACCGCCGACCACCCTGGGGAGAGACGTGACGCAGTACGACACGATTGCCCTCGACTACCAGAAGATCTCCGCCGCCGTGCCGCTCCGCGACGCCGAGTGGCACTCGCTGCGCGTCCGGCTCGGCGACCTGACGGGCCTGTCCGTGCTCGACCTGGCCTGCGGCGACGGGATGGGCACCCGGCTGCTCAAGCAGTGGGGCGCCGCGCGGGTGGTGGGCGTCGACATCTCGCCGCAGATGATCGGGCTGGCCCAGCAGCGCGAGGACGCCGAGCCGATAGGCATCTCCTACCGGGTCGCTGATGCCGCGACGCTGGGGAAGATCGGCGAGTTCGACCGGGTCGCCGCGGCCTACCTGCTGCACTACGCCGAGAACCGGGACCAGCTGCGCCGGATGGCCCAGACGGCCTACGACAACCTCAAGCCGGGCCAGCAGTTCGTGGCGAGCATCGCCAACATCCTCCAGCCGCCGCAGCCCGACTTCGACCAGCGCAGGTACGGCTTCTCCTTCCGCCTGATGGACGACACCCTGCACGAGGGGGCGAAGCTGCGCGGCACGCTGTTCCTCGGCGAGAAGACGGTGGAGTTCGACTTCTTCTGGCTGCCCCGGGAGGCGTACGAGGAGGCCTTCCAGGCGGCGGGATTCCGCTCCTGGACGATCGAGCCCTTCCTGATCCCGCCGGACTCGGCGCGCACTCGCGGCGAGGGCTTCTGGGACGAGTACCTCGCCAGGCCGTCGGGGATGCACATCACCTGCGCCAAGTAGCTACGGGAATACAACCTGCCCGTCCCCGAAACGTCTCCTAAGCAAGGCCAACGATTCGGGGGAGAAGAAATGAAGCATTGGAGCCGGACGGCAGTCCTGAGTGTGGCCGCACTGATCGGTGCGGCGGTATCCGTGCTAGCCGTTTCCACGTCGGCGAGCGGCACGAGCGGTACCAGCGGTACGAGCGGGACGACGACGCCGTACTGCGGGATCACCTGGGGATCCCTGGCGAAGCAGGCGTCGGCGACCAACCCGGCGTCGTCGCGGCAGCCGTCGCTGGTCGACGTCCGGGCCGGCCAGCACCCGTGCTTCGACCGGCTGGTGCTCGACGTCGCCAAGGGCGGCAGTGCCAGGGTGCGGTACGTGACGAACGTTCTCACCCAGGGCAAGGGCGATGTGGTGCCGTTGCGCGGCGGCGCCCGGCTCGAAATCGTCGCGCTGGTGCCGGCCTACGACATCAACACCGGCCAGCCCACCTACCGGCCGGCGAACGTCAAGGAACTCGTGAACGTCACCGGGTTCCAGACGTTCCGGCAGGTCGGCTACGGCGGCTCGTTCGAGGGCTACACCTCGATCGGTCTCGGCGTCCGGGCGCGGCTGCCGTTCCGGGTGTTCGGGCTTTCCGGGCCCGGCGACCGCTCCCGGATCGTGATCGATGTGGCACATCGCTGGTCCTGACCACCGGTGCCTGACGACAGTCCTGAAGGCTGCCCCGACCGAGGCTTGCGAGGTCGGGGCAGCCGCATGTGCTGCTTCGGCTTCGGAGGGACCGCGCTGGGTGCCCGTCAGCGACGGGTGCGGCCCTCAACCGGAGGGTGTCGGCGGACGCCGATCTAGCGCTGGACGGCCGGCGGCGACGGCACAGGCCGACGGGCGTTGTAGTCCTCCGCGGCCAGCTCCAGCACCTCGTCCGAGATGGGACCGCCGAACCGGCGATGGATGATGACGAGCGCTCGCGCCGCGGAGATCCGTACTCGGTGGCACCGCCACTCGTAGTCGTCCAGGGCCGCCTGCTCGGCCACCGGAGACGCGACAGCACGGTCCTCGGAGGGCTCGCTGTTCTGCGACATGAGGCAATCGTCCTTCTTCGCTCAGCGCTTGTCGAGCAGATACGCCAAGGCCGCTTTGAGGACTTCCGCGTCGGGCCCGCTCGCCGTCGTCTCCAGGGCCAGCACCTGCATCGCTTCGGTGCCGACGAACCGGGTGTCCGGATGGGTGCTCAGGCCGTGGTCTATCGCCCACTGCGCCCGCTTCCACCAGGCGTCGCGCTCGTCGTGCGCGGCCTTCTGGCGCAGGGACAGCATCGCTGCCGAGAAAGCCAGCCCGGATGCCACGACACCCACCGCACCGCTGACCTCCAGCGGCGCTGGTGCACTGCGCCAGCGGGTTCGCCGCCTCCGCTAGCTCCGTTCCTGCAACTCCAGCCGATCGGGACCCAGGTGGAGCACCTGGAGGGTTCGGCGCTCGGTGTCTCCGGTGCTGACGCCCAGCAGCCCGTCGTCCCCGACCCGCCAGCTCCCCGGCTTCGGTTCACTGGCATCGCCGCGCCCGACCGCCCAGTCGATGAAGGTGCCGTCCGGGCGGAATTCGATGGAGTCGCGGCCTCGGGCCCGCGGAAAGTCGAAGTCCGCAGGTCGGTACACAGCCACTCCAGCGTGATCCTCTTCGAAGGAGTGCCCCCAGCGCTGGAAGAGGCTCCGATCCGGTTCAGTCATTGCTTGCTCCCCTGTCTGGAGCGCCCGGCGACGGGTGGCGCGCCGGCGTCACCCGTCGCCTGGTGCTCGTCAGCTGCCGGTCCCGACCCCAGCCGGCCGCTCCGGAATCGGCGGCTGCGCGGACCCGAGCGAGGGCTCTGCCGCATGCTCCGGCGCCGCCAGCCGGAAGTCGCTGACCACGCCGCCGAGGTACTCGTAGCCGGTGACCGACGGTCCCCAGGACGAGCCGTCCCACCACTTGTGGTACAGCGCGCTGTCGGTGCCGGTGACGAAGACATCGAGCCGGTCCCGTTCCCACGAGGTCACCCGCGGTGGGCTGGTGCAGACACCACCCATGTACTCGTAGCCGGTGAGGGACGGTCCCCAGGACGAGCCGTCCCACCACTTGTGGTAGAGCGCGCTGTCGGTGCCGGTGACGAAGACATCGAGCCGGTTCTCTCCCCACGCGACCGCTGTCGGCCCACTGGTGCAGACACCACCCATGTACTCCCAGTCGGTGACCGACGGGCCCCAGGACGAACCGTCGAACCACTTGTGGTAGAGCGCGTGATCGGTCCCCAGGACGAACAGGTCCAGCCGGTCCTTGCCCCACGCAACCGCCGTCGGCGCGCTCGCGCAGATGCCGCCCATGTACTCATAGCCAGTGGCCGAAGGTCCCCACCCGGATCCGTCGAACCACTTGTGGTAGATGGCGTTATCCGTGCCGACCACGAAGACGTCCAACCTGCCAGCACCCCAGGAGACGGCCTCCGCCCGGCCCATGCAGATACCGCCCAGGTACTCGTAATCGGTGAGGGACGGTCCCCAGGACGAGCCGTCCCACCACTTGTGGTAGAGCGCGCTGTCGGTGCCGGTGACGAAGACATCGAGCCGATCGGCGCCCCAAGCGGTCGCCAGCGGCTGGCTCATGCAGATACCGCCCAGGTACTCATAGTCGGTCACCGACGGTCCCCAGGACGAGCCGTCCCACCACTTGTGGTAGAGCGCCAGATCGGTGCCGAGGACGAACACGTCGAGCCGGTTCGACCCCCAGGCAGCCACTTCAGGCCTGCTGGTACAGGTACCGCCCAGGTACTCGTAGCCGGTCACCGACGGTCCCCAGGACGAGCCGTCCCACCACTTGTGGTAGAGCGCGCTGTCGGTGCCGAGGACGAACGCATCGATCCGGTTGGCTCCCCAGGACACCACCGGGCCCGCTGGGACCGGCCGCGCCCCGTCGCTGAACAGCGAGGCGCGGACTCCGTCGAGGCACGCTTCCATGCGGTCGGCCTGCCCCTGGGTGAACATCACCATCGCGCCGTCGTCGACATAGTCCATGTAGTCCATGAACAGGTCGCCGTTCGGCCCGTTGCCGCATGTCACATGCGGAAAGGTGGGAACGCCGACGTTGGGACCAGCCTGGTTCGGGGTGTCGTCGACCAGGTCGGTGCCAGTGCAGCCCGTGCCGTCATCTCCCCAGATGTGGTAGAGGTTGAAGAAATGGCCGATCTCGTGGGTTGCCGTGCGACCGAGGTGGAACGGGGCCGTCGCGGTTCCACCGGTACCGAACGCGGTGTACGTGATGACGACGCCATCGGTGGCCGCCGGCCCGCCGGGGAACTGGGCATAGCCGAGCAGCCCACCGCTGAGCGGCGCAACCCAGATGTTCAGGTAGTGGTCTGCAGGCCAGGCGTCCTCACCGCCCGTGGCCGTGGACTTGACCGCATCGTCGGAGGAGAAGGCCGCGGTGCCGGTCCGGGTGCGGGTGATCGCGTTCGTCGGGTTTCCCGCGGGGTCCTTGGTAGCCATGAAGAACTCGATCCGGGAGTCCCCGACCAGGCTGGCGAACGCCGGCGGCACGTTCGAGATATCCGGGTTGTTGGCACGGAAGTCGCGATTGAGCACGTCGATCTGGCTCAGGACCTGGGCATCGCTGATGTTCTGTTCGGCCGTGTTGTACACGACATGCACTACCACCGGAATGTGAGCGATACCGGGGAATCGGGCTCCGACCTTCCGACGCGTCAGGTGCAGCGTGATGTTCTCGACCTCGTCGCGTGCCGCCCGGTATTCGCTGCTCTCGATGAGCAGTCGACGGTGCACGTCCATGGTGGCGCATTTACGGCGCTCGGGCGGCGAAGGCTCACCACCGGCCGGCGGGTCTGCGCCAGTACGGTCGCCCATGTCCGGCCGGCCCCTCATCCCGCGCGAGCCCGGCGCGCGTGGTGCGCTGCCCATTCCCCGCCCGGCCGGGTGGTCGCCTTCGGCCATTCCCGCACGTTCGGTCATCCGCGCATGCATGGCGCCGCCGCGCATGCCGCCCGGCTGCGCCGAGGGCATGGCGTCGCCCTGCCGCTCGCCGCCCCCCTGCTCATTCCCGCCGCTGCTCTTGCCCCGTCTGGTAGTCATCGGTGCCCTCCCGGCGCCCAATGAGTCGGACCGTCCGACTCCTGATAGTGGCAGCCGTGTCGAGCACTCAAAGGTCGTGAAGGAAAGCGGCGAATGAGGCGCCCACCCAGCGGCTGGCGATAACGCTGACGCTGATCGTGGTTAAGAGTGCGAGGGGCCGGATCGTCTCTTATTCCATGACGTTTTGCAGTAACCCCCACTGCTGTACTGCTCGCGATGCCGGCCATGCATCGCGACCATCGCCCTATGGATACACCCGCCGAGGGAGCATTGTCCATAGCTCAGCCGGGATTCCTCTTATTTCCCAGCTAACTCTCGTGAGGGTAGGTTCCGCACAATGAAGTTGGTTTGCCACAATGTAAGACGGCGAGCCACCGCGCCTCGGTAGGTTTGGCGGTAGGTTCGGCGGAGCCGGGAGCAGCTCGGCCCCGGACACCACCTGGCCCTGCAAGCCCGCCCTACAGGCAGGCGTCCACCACCTCGCCGAACCGGCCGACCATCTCGGAGATGTCGGCCTCGGTGGCGATGAACGGCGGCGCGAACAGCACGTGGTTGCCGAGCACCCCGTCCACGGTGCCCGAGCCGGGGTAGAGCAGCAGCCCGCGACGGAAACCCTCGCGCTTGATCGCCGCGGTCAGCGCCGCGCCGCCGGAACGGGGTGCGTGGGTCTCCCGGTCGGTGACGAACTCCACCCCGACGAACAGCCCCCGGCCGCGGATGTCGCCCACCGAGTCGGTGCCGACGAACCGCTGGGCGAGCTCCCGGCGCAACTGCGCACCGCGGGCCCGGACGTTGTCCAGCAGGTTCTCCTCGACGATGGTGCGCTGTACCTCCAGCGCGGCGGCGCAGGCCAGCGGGTGGTTGACGTGGGTCTGGCCGTTCTGCAGCACCCCGGAGCCGGCGCCGAGGGTGGCATGGATCTCGTCGGAGACCAGCAGCGCCGAGATCGGCAGGTAGCCGGCGGCCAGTCCCTTGCCGACCGCCACCAGGTCCGGCACCACCTCGTCCTCGTAGTAGGCGTAGTGATGCCCGGTGCGTCCGAGGCCTGCCATCACCTCGTCCAGCAGCATCAGCACGCCGTAGCGCTGGCAGACCGCCTTCAGCTTGGCGAAGTAGCCGGGCACCGCCGGCACCGCGCCGTTGGTCGAGCCGACCACGGTCTCGGCGGTGAACGCCGCCACCCGGGTGGGCCCGACCTCGAGGATCTTCGCCTCCAGCTCGTCGGCCAGCCGCTGCGCGTAGTCCGCCACGGACTCCTCCGGACGGCGGTCGCGGTACTCGTAGCAGGGCGAGACGAACCCGGCCGGGCCCAGCACCGGCTCGAAGACCGACCGGCGCTGGACGTTGCCCGAGATGGCCAGCATCGCAAGGGTGCTGCCGTGGTAGCTCTGCCGCCGCGAGATCACCACGGTGCGCCCGTCCTCGCCCCGCTCGCAGTGGTACTGGTAGGCGATCTTGAGCGCCACCTCCATCGCCTCCGAGCCGCCGGACAGGAACTGCGCCTTCGGCAGCGCACCGGGCAGTGAGGTCAGCAGGTCGGCCAGCTCCTCGGCCGGGGAGGTGGTGAAGCTGCCGGCGTGCGCCCAGCTGAGGTTCTTCACCTCCCGGGCGATCGCGTCCATCACCCGGGGATGGCAGTGGCCCAGGCTCGACACCGCGACCCCGCCGCAGGTGTCGAGGTAGCTGTGGCCGTCCCGGTCGGTGAGCCAGACGCCGTTGCCGCCGGCGGCCCAGATCGGCTGCCGGTCGATGTTCTTGTAGATGGTCGAGGACATCAGCGGTCCCAGGCGGTCGGGGCGAGGTAGGCCTTCTCGCCGAACGGGGAGGACTTGCGCAGCTTCCGGACGATCGAGACGGGCACCAGGACGGTGCCGAAGTACAGCCGGGCGGCCAGTCGTGCCAGCATGGGCGCCTTCCTCGGGTGGGGACGTCGGGTGGGGACGTCGCGGGTGACCCCGCACGGACGGGGTGGATCAGTCGAGCGGGATCTGGCTGCGCCAGTCGACGGCCTCGACGTACGGCGGCTGGTCGGCCTTGCGCAGCAGGTGCCGGCCCAGCACCAGCACGTCGATGCCGGTGCGCATGAAGCAGGCGTAGGCCTCCTGCGGGGTGTGCACGATCGGCTCGCCGCGGACGTTGAACGAGGTGTTGACCAGCACCGAGCAGCCGGTGGCCTCCTTGAAGGCCCGCAGCAGCCCGGCCAGTGGTGCGTTGCGGTGGTCGTCCACGGTCTGCACCCGGGCCGACAGGTCCACATGGGTGATCGCCGGCAGCTGGGAGCGGACCTCGTTGATGCTGCCCAGGCTGCGCCGCGGGCCGGCCGCCGACAGCGCCGCGCCGGCCCTGATCGCCTCGGAGATCTCGCAGACCATCAGCATGTACGGGCTGTCGCCGCGGATGTCGAAGTACTTGCCGGCGTCCTCGGCGAGCACCGCGGGCGCGAACGGCCGGAACGACTCCCGGAACTTGATCTTGAGGTTCATGGTGCGCTGCATCTCGGGATTGCGCGGGTCGCCCAGGATCGAGCGGGCTCCCAGCGCCCGCGGTCCGTACTCCATCCGGCCCTGGAACCAGCCGACCACCGCACCGCCGGCCAGCTCGGCGGCGGTCTCGGCGTACAGCCGGTCGTCGTCCGGATAGCTGGTGTGCGGGTAGCCGTGGCCGGTGAGGAACTCGGAGATCTCGGCGTCGCTGAACTCCGGCCCCAGCAGCGCGCCGCTCATGCCGTCGTGGCCGCTGCCCAGGTGGGGGCGGCCGGACTCCGGCACCGCCACGGTCAGCGCCGCCCCGAGCGCGCAACCGGCGTCCCCGGCCGCCGGCTGCACCCAGATGTCGTCGAACCGGCCGCTGCGGCTGAGCACCCCGTTGGCCACGCAGTTCAGCGCCACCCCGCCGGCCAGGCACAGGTTGCGCTCGCCGGTGAGCTGCGCCGCCTGGTCGGCCAGCCCGGAGACGATCTCCTCGGTGACCTGCTGGACGGAGGCGGCCAGGTCGCACTGGCGCTGGGTCAACGGCGCCTCCGGATCCCGGATCGGGCCGCCGAACAGTTGCTCGAAGGCGCTGCCGACCATCCGTTGGCCGCGCAGGTACTCGAAGTAGCGCATGTTCAGGGTGAACGAGCCGTCCGGGCGCAGGTTGACCAGCTCGTCGCGGATCAGATCGGCGTAACGCGGCTGCCCGTACGGGGCCAGCCCCATCAGCTTGTACTCGCCGGAGTCGACCTTGAAGCCGCAGTAGTAGGTGAACGCCGAGTACAGCATGCCCACCGAGTGCGGGTAGGAGATCGAGTTCAGCAGCTCCAGCTCGGTGCCGCGGCCGTGCCAGATGGTGGTGGTCTGCCACTCGCCAACCCCGTCGATGGTGAGCACGGCGGCGCGCTCGAACGGCGAGGGGAAGAACGCCGAGGCCGCGTGCGAGCGGTGGTGCTGGGAGTTCACCGGCTTCGGCGGCCGGCCGCGGCCAAGGCCGGCCAGCTCCTCGCCGACCCGGCTCAGCACGTCGCGCTTCCAGCTGCGCCACTGCGGCCAGACGTGGCCGAAGGCGGTGATCCCGCGCGGGCCGGCACTGGCGAACGACGACATCACCCGCGAGTACTTGATCTCGGGATCCTCGTAGTAGACGACGGCGGCCAGCTCGTCCAGCGCGATGCCGGCGGAGTCGAGGCAGTAGCCGACCGCCCGGGCCGGGAACGACGAGTCGTGGCGCACCCGGGTGAACCGCTCCTCCTGGGCGGCCGCCACCACGACACCGTCGGCCACCAGGGCGGCGGCGCTGTCGTGGTAGTAGCTGGACAGTCCGAGGACGTACTTCGACGGCGTGCGGGGCATCAGGCGGACATCCTTACCGGCGGGCTTATCGGCGGGTGGTGCAACCGGGGCTGCGCGGGGTCGAGCGCGGTCGGGCCGGCCGGGGTGCCGAACGGCTGCCGGGTCCGGCGCAGCGCGGACAGCGCGCCGCGCTTGGGCTGCACCGGAGCCAGCGACTCGTACCCCACCCGGACCCGGTGCCACTCGGCGGCCAGCCGGCGCGGGTCGGACCGGCTGGGGTGGGTGCGCAGGTAGGTGTCGATGGCGTCCGCCGCCCAGGCCGAGTGCCCGGTCGAGACGTTGTCGATGGTGTTGTGGATGTCGACGAACTGGGTGCTGTAGCCGTAGTGCTTCAAGAACCGGCGGGCCGACCGGTAGCTGCCGCCCACCCCGGACAGCTCCATGGCCAGGTTCATGCCGAGGATCTCCGGGAGATAGCTGACCGGCAGCTTGCCCAGGCACAGCCAGTACACCGGCAGCCGCAGCGACTCCTCGCGCAGCCGGGGGTCGTGGGCGAACTCGTAGCTGGCGGTGGGTGGCAGCGTGACGCCCATGTCGGCCAGGTTGTCCCGGTAGATCTTGGGGTGGTTGAGGGCCAGCTGGCCGTTGCCCAGCTCGTCCCAGTAGGTCTGGAACAGCGGCGCGCCGATCCGGGAGGACGCCAGGTGCAGATCGGTGAAGCCCTGCAGCCAGGAGCCGTCGATCAGGGTGAGCGGGGCCAGCTGCACCGCCGAGTCGATCACCGCCTCCCGGTCGGGCAGCTCGTCCGCGGCCGAGACGAACTGCTGGTCGTGCTGGTCGTGCTGGGTGAGCAGCCAGGGCCGCAGCCCCTCCGGGGTCCACTCCGGCGGCAACGACTTGCCGGAGGAGTCCAGCGACTTCTCCGACAGCTCCAGCCACTGGCAGACGTAGTCCAGGGCGAACGCCCGGGTCCTGGGCTCCAGCGCCCGGCCCTGCAGCAGGAAGTACGCCTGCCGGATGTCGGCCGGGCTGACGCCCAGCTCGGCGCTGACCGGCGGGGCCGGGCTGGGGACGGGGTAGCCGGGTGGCTCCGGTACCGGCCGGTCGACGGTCCGCGCGGTGGCGGCGGGCTGGTCGGCGCGGGCCGGGAGCTGGTCGGCGCGTGCCGGTAGCTGGTCGATCCAGCGCCGGATCACGGCCAGGTCCTCGGGGCTGAAGATCCGGAACATCCGGCCCCGGACGCCGACCAGGCCATTGACCAGCACGCTGCGCGCGGAGTTGCCGGGCTTGACCAGCCGGCTGGCGGCCAGCGCCCGCAGCAGCGGTCGCGGATCCTGCTGGGCCTCGCGCAGCCAGTTCGACAGCGGCCGGCCCTCGAGCAGGTAGTCCTGGTGGTAGACCGCGCCCTCCCGGGCCCGGGCCCGGACCAGCGCAACCATCGCCTGCTCCGGGTCCAGGGCCTGCCGGCAGGCCCGCAGCACCCGCCCGCTCCACAGCCGGACCGCCTCGGCGAACCAGGCGGCGCCGGCCGCCACCCGGTCCGCGGGTTCGGTGCCGAGCGCGGCGCAGGCGGCCACGATCCGGCCGCTGAGCTCGGCCGGGTCACCGACGTCGGTGTCCGCCGCAACCCCTGCGGCCGCGGTACCCAGGTCCAGCCGGGACCACTGGATGGCGGTGGGCCGGTGCGCCCGCAGCGCCGCCCAGCACGGCAGCACGCCCAGCGAGCGCGCGACGAAGTCGACGCCGACCAGTTCGAAGGCGAACGCGTCGCTGCGGCGGCTGAGCGCCTGCAGAACCGCGGGCAGCGCGTACAGCTCCTCGCCGACTGCCGACAGGTCGGCGAGCTCGGGAGCGTCGACGGTCAGCCCGGTCAGCCGCTCCAGGCTCAGCAGCAGCCGGAACTCGTGGTAGCGCGAGGCCTCCGGACGGCCCACCCCGACGTCGCCGGCCAGCAGCGCCATCAGCTGCAGCTGGACCTCGTCCTCGAAGACGCCGGGGGCGCTGAGGTTCTGCAGCCAGCAGCCCAGCACCGAGGCCATCGGCAGCGACTGGGTGAGCAGCGCGGCGACCACCTCGGGCACCGCGCCGGAACCGCCGGCAGGCCCGGCCGTGCCGGGCCCGGTCGCGGGGTGCGCCAGCACCCGCTCGTACTCGGCCCGCTCGGCCGCCGCCCAGGCCAGCGCCCGCCGGGCGGTTTCCGGTAACGCCGGCACCGCGCCGTTCCGGCCGTCCGCAGGCTCGGCGGCACCACCCACCGCCCGCAGGACGGAGCGCAGGTAGCCGACCTCGAAGAAGGCCTCCGGATTTCCTGCATTGCGGTACAGGGCGCGCCACATGGGATAACTCCGAACTCGCAGTCAAGGGGGTGGGAACTGCGGGAACGGCGACGGGGGATCGCCGGAAAACTTCGAATCAGAACATCGGATAGATCGAGGAATCCGGTTTCTTCTTCTCCGGGCGTCCGACCAGGCGCAGGAAGAAGGACTTGATGGTTTTCATTCCGGCATCCTCCGGGGGTGAGGGTGGGGATCCTTCAAGGGGTGGGGGTGAGGACCACTCTAAATGGCATTCAGCAGTTGCCGGGAAACAAAATCATGACCGGAGTCCGTGAAGTGGATTCGGTCCACGAACAACCATTGATCGGGCGCGACCTGCTCGGCCAGCAGCGGTCCGAGATTGAGAAAGCCGACGTCCATCTTCTTCGTGCCCGCTTCGATCGCGTCGGCGTAGTCACTGCACACCTGCTGTTGCAGGATGTCGCCGTAGGTCTCGGAGAAGTTGCCCAACTCGTCCAGCTCGGCGAACAGCCGCTCCTCCTCCGGGGTGCCGGTCGAGCGTACCCAGCCGGACAGCGGCTGCAGCACGAAGGTGAGCCTGGCGCCCAGGTCCTGGGCCAGCGCCCGCCAGCAGTCCAGGTGGCGCAGCGTCAGGTCCGCCGCGTACGCGATCTGCTCGGGCATGCTCGGCACCGGCTCGGGCGTGGCCGGCACGTCCTTGCCCCAGCGCAGCAGGAACCGCTTCGGCCGGTCGGAACCGGCCGGCAGCGCTTGGAAGAACTGGTTGCAGTTGAAGAACGCGCCGTGCTCGCCGCGGGCCGTGGCGGGCAGCCGGGCCAGGCCCAGGTTGTTGAACCCGGACAGCAGCACGATCTCGCTGACCTCGGGCACCAGGTGCCGGTAGAGGGTGAACAGGGTCAGCTCCTGGGTGGAGTTGAAGCTGCGGCCGCCGAAGTTCAGCCACGGCTCGGGGCGCGGGTCGTGCTCGGTCAGCCGGGACGACAGCGTGTGCCGGTCGGCGCTGGCACCGATGCCGAACACCGTGGAACTGCCGGCCAGCACCCGCACCGGGCCTGCGGACCCGCCCCGGTCGGCCACCGAGTAGCGGAGGCCACGCGCTTCGGAATAGCGAAATCCGCTGGCGTCGGTGGTGACCGCCGCGGACCGGTGACCGGCCGGGTGGAAGTACATGAGATAGGGCAGCCAGCGCACCTCGCCGGCATCGGTGAACTTTGCTTCGTAGTCATGCATCTGCGGAGTTAGTTCACGTCGTGCAGACATCTGTGTCCTTCTCGTAAATGGGCAGGCGAATAGCCGGTACCAGCTAAAGGGCTAATTCCAGTCCAATGTGAAGACGATGAGTCGGTCCTCTAGTAAAGACCTGCGGCCCGGCCGAGCGCTAGAAGATCAGGAAGGCTTTGCGAGATATCTGGGGATACCCACAGCAAGGGACGGCCCGTCGAGCACGACGGATCGAGCACGCCGGTATCGCGAGTACCGGTCAGTCGGGCGGCCCGGCGGCGGGCTCAGCGCAGCTCGGTGGCGGCAGCCAGGAACCGGTCGTTCTCGGCGGCGGTGCCCACCGTGATCCGCACCCCGGAGCCGGCGAACACCCGCACGATCACGCCGCGCGCCTCGCAGCCCGCGCCGAAGGCCACCGCGTCCACGCAGCCCTGCTCGGCCGGGCCGTCGGCCAGCCACACGAAGTTCGCCTCGGACTCGGGCACCTGGTAGCCGGCCGCCCGCAGCGCGGCGGTCAGCCGGGCCCGCTCGGCGACCACCTCGGCCACCCGGTCGGCCAGTTGCTGCTCGGCCTGGGGCTCCAGGCTCGCCTGCGCGGCGGCCTGCGCGACGTGGGTGACCGCGAACGGGATCTGGGTCTGGCGGACCGCTCGGGCCACGGCGGGGTCGGCGGCCAGGCCGTAGCCGACCCGCAGCCCGGCCAGGCCGTAGGCCTTGGAGAAGGTCCGCAGCACCATCAGGTTGGGATAGCGGTCCAGCAACGTGGTGCCGTCGATGACCTTCTCGTCGGTGACGAACTCCCGGTAGGCCTCGTCCAGCACCACCAGCACGTCGGCCGGCACCTCGTCCAGGAACTCGGTGAGCTGCACGCCGGGCACCGCGGTGCCGGTCGGGTTGTTCGGGTTGCACACGAAGACCAGCCGGGTGCGGTCGGTGATCGCCGCCGCCATCGCCGGCAGGTCGTAGGCCTGCTCGCGCAGCGGCACCTGCACCGCCCGGGCGCCGCCGATGGCGGTGATGATCGGGTAGGCCTCGAACGAGCGCCAGCCGAAGACCACCTCGTCGCCGTCCCCGGCGGTGGCCTGCACCAGCTGCTGGCACAGCGACACCGACCCGCACCCCACCACCAGGTGCTCGGCACCGATCCCGAACTTGGCCGCCAGCGCCTCGAGCAGGTCGCTGGAGTTGGTGTCGGGGTAGCGGTTGGCGTCGGCCGCCGCCGCGGTGATCCGGTCCAGCACGTGCGGCAACGGGCCGTAGGCCGTCTCGTTGCTGGCCAGCTTGATCGAACCGGGGACGTTGCGGCCGGGGACGTAGGCAGGCAGCGAGTCCAGCACGGGGCGCATCCGAACAGTCATGGGCTGAGGCTATCGCGGACCGGCCGGCCCATTCCGGGCCGGACTCCTCAGCCGCGTACCGCAGCCACCCCGGCCAGCACCGCGAACACCGCGAACAGCACCGCCGCCACCCGGTGCACCAGCTGCAGCGGCACCCGGCGCAGGATCACCTTGCCGATCAGGACGGCGACGGCAGCCACCCCGACCAGCGCCAGGAAGGCACCCAGCCCGATGGCCACCGGCTGCCCGTAGCGGGCCACCAGCCCGGCGGTGGCCAGCTGCGAGGCATCGCCCCACTCGGCGGCGAACAGCACCCCGAAGGAGATCCCGAAGATCCGCCGGTCGGACAGCTCCGGCCCGGCCGGGGTACCGGTCAACCCGACCTCGGCGGCTGCCTCCTCATCAGCACCGGTGACGCTCTCCCGGAACAGCAGCACCGCCCCGACGGCGAACAGCAGCGCCACCGCCGCCTCCAGGATCCGGTGCGGCAGCAGGTGCAGCAGGCCGCCGGCGGTGACCGCCACCACGCACTGCACCGCGAAGGCCGCGCCGGCCCCGGCCAGCACCGGACGGCGGCGGTAGCGGGTGGACAGCACCAGGGTGGCGACCATGGTCTTGTCCGGCAGCTCGACCAGCAGGACCGCGGCGAACGCGATGGCGAACACCGCGAGGAAGGAGGTCATCGGCCTCCATTCTGCCTCGCTCGCCGGAGGGGGGTGTCGGTGCGCCGCCGGCCCGGCGGGCAGGCCATACCCTGGCCGGTGATGAGTACCTGGTTGGCGGCCGGCGCCGTGATCCTCGGACTGGCCGGCTTCCTGGCCGGCGTGCTGGCACTGCGGACGCTGAGCCGGTTGCGCCGGTCGGTGGCGCTGCTGTCCCGCGGGACGTCGGGCCGGGAGACCATCCTGGAGGTCGCCGACCGGCACATGGCCGCCAGCGAGGCGGTCCGCCGCGACATCTCCGAGCTGCAGCGCGACCTGGCCGCCGCCCAGCAGGAGCTGGCCTCCGGAATGGCCGCCGAGCGGCAGGACCTGGCCGCCACCGTGCAGGAGCTGACCAGCACGGTGGGCACGGTGCTGCGCCGGGTGGCCCTGGTCCGCTACGACGCCTTCGAAGACCTCGGCGGCCGGCTGTCGTTCTCGCTGGCGCTGCTGGACGACGGCGGCAACGGCATCACGCTGACCTCGATCGCCAGCACCTCCGACACCCGGCTCTACGCCAAGGCGCTGACCGGCGGGGTGGGCGAGCACGCGCTCTCGCCGGAGGAGGAACAGGCCGTCAAGGCGGCGCTGACCCGGTAACGGCTGGGCGGTCACCCAGCCGGGTGGGGCGTTACCCAGCCTGGCCCGGCGTTACCCGGCCGGTCCGCATTCCCCGGCCGGCTCGGCCAAGCGGTCGCGAGCGGAACTAGACTGCCCGGGTGCCGGCCGCCGCTCCCGCTCCGCCCGGGCCGTACGGCTTCCTCGGGCCGGAAGGCAGCTTCGCGCACGCCGCCGCGCTGGCCCTGACCGGCGAGCCGGACGCCCTGGTGGGCTGCGCAAGCGTCGCCGAGGCCGTCGACGCGGTCCGGGCCGGCACGGTGACCGGCGCGGTGGTGCCGCTGGAGAACTCCGTCGAGGGCTCGGTGCCGGCCACCCTGGACGAACTAGCCGAGCTCGCTCCCTTGGCTGGCGGACCGCCACTGGTGATCGCCGCCGAGTGCTACCTGCCGGTGGTGTTCGACCTGCTGGTCCGTCCCGGCACCCGGCCGGAGGCGATCGGCACCGTCGCCACCCACCCGCACGCCGCCGCGCAGGTCCGCCGCTATCTGCTGACCCGGCTGCCGGCGGCCACCCTGATCCCGGTGGGCTCGACCGCCGCCGGCGCGCGGGCGGTCGCCGAGGGCAGCTACGACGCGGCGGTGGCCCCGGCGGCCGCGGGGCGGCGCTACGGCCTGGACAGCCTCGCCACCGACATCGCCGACCGGCCGGGCGCGGTCACCCGGTTCGTGCTGCTGTGCCCGGCGGTCCCGCCGGCACCGCCGACCGGCGCCGACCGGACCACGCTGGTGGTCTACCCGCGCGACGACCACGCCGGCGCCCTGCTGGAGATCCTGTCGGAGTTCGCCAGCCGCGGGGTCAACCTGACCCGGATCGAGTCCCGGCCGACCAAGGACCAGCTGGGCCGCTACAGCTTCTCGATCGACTGCGAGGGGCACGTCGCCGACTCCCGGGTCGGTGACGCCCTGGCGGCGCTGCACCGGATCTGCGCCGAGGTGCGCTACCTGGGCTCCTACCCGCGCTCCGACGGCCGGGCCGGCCCGGTGCCGGACGGACGGACCGACGCCGCGTTCGCGGAGGCGGCCGGTTGGCTGGCGCGGATCCGCGGCACCGGCACCGGCTAACCAGGCCGGTCCGGGCGGCTGTAACAGCGCTTGCCGAAACGCCCTACAGGTACAGGCCGGTGTTGGCCTCGATCCGGTGGGCGGCCACCGCGTGGATGTCCCGCTCGCGCAGCAGCAGGTAGTTCTGGCCGGAGATCTCGACCTCGTGCCGGTCCTCCGGGCTGAACAGCACCCGGTCGGCCAGTTCCACCGACCGGACGTGGGCGCCCACCGCCAGCACCTCGGCCCAGATCAGCCGCTTGGCGACCTGCGCGGTGGCCGGGATCAGGATGCCGCCGGACGAGCGCCGCTCGCCGTCCTCCGACGGCATCCGGACCAGTACCCGGTCGTGCAGCATCTTGATGGGAAGCCGGTCTGGCGAGGTCACCCCGCCAGCCTAGTTCGCGCCGGGCGCCGCCGGTCCGGAACCACCGGGCCCAGCGCTCGGGTTACTTGTTGAGCACGGCCCACAGGCCGACCGCGACCAGGGCCAGCACGAGCAGCAGGCAGCCGGTGGCCAGCAACCGGGCCGCGACCGGCTGGGCAGGCTGCTCCGTCGGGTCGGCGGCGGCGGTCAGGGACCGCACCGCGATCGAGAACAGCAGCGTGATGCCGAGGCCGGCGACCAGGGCGACCACGGCCACGTTGCGCAGCACTTCGAGGTCCAGGTAGCTGCTCATCGCGCTCAGCCCGCCGCCTGCTCGAGCACCGGCGGCGGGCGCTCGATGGTGCCGATCGTCCGGACGTCGAAGTCGTTGACGTTGGTGGCGCTGACCGGGTTGCGCCGCGACCAGAGCCAGAAGCCGACCAGCACCGCGACCGCCACCAGCGCGACGGTCAGGATCTGGGAGAAGCCGCCGTCGTCGACGATCAGCCCGATGCCGGCCGCGACCAGCGCGGCCGCGGGCAGCGTCAGCACCCAGGCGACCACCATGGAGCCGGCCACCCGCCAGCGGACGTTGCTGCCGCGCCGGCCGAGGCCGGTGCCGAGCACCGCGCCCGAGGTGATGTGGGTGGTCGACAGCGGCAGGCCGCCCTGGGTGGCGGTGAGCAGCACCGCGACGCTGGCGGTCTGGGCGGTGAAGCCTTGCGGCGCCTCGATGTGGGTCAGCCGGTGCCCCATGGTGCGGATCACCCGCCAGCCGCCGAAGTAGGTGCCGGCCGCGATCGCCACCCCGCAGCTCACGATCACCCAGGTGGGCGGGTCGGCATGCGGGCCGACCCGGTGGTCGGCGATCAGGGCCAGCGTGATGACGCCCATGGTCTTCTGCGCGTCGTTGGTGCCGTGTGCCAGCGAGACCAGCGACGCCGAGGCCAGCTGCCCGAGGCGGAAGTACCGGTGGCTGCGGGGTCGCTCGTCCGGCTTGGCGATCCAGTAGCTCAACCGGGTGGCCAGCATCGCCACCAGGCCGGCCAGCACCGGGGCCAGCACCGCGGGAATGACCACCTTGGCGACGATCGAGTGCCCGTGCACCGCCGAGGTGCCGGACGCGACCAGGGTGGCTCCGATCACGCCGCCGATCAGCGCGTGCGAGGACGAGGACGGCAGGCCGGCGCTCCAGGTGATCATGTTCCAGATGATCGCGCCGAGCAGCCCGGCGAACACGATCGGCAGGGTGATCGCGTCGGAGGCGACGATGCCGCTGGCGATGGTCGCGGCGACCTTGATAGACAGGAACGCACCTGCCAGGTTGAGCACGGCAGACAGCGCGACAGCTGCTTTCGGCTTCAGCGCGCCGGTCGCGATCGACGTCGCCATGGCGTTGGCGGTGTCGTGGAAACCGTTGGTGAAATCGAAGGTAAGTGCAGCGGTAATGACGATGAACAGCAGGGCGGCATCGTGCACGGAGGTGACGATCCACGACCACCCACCCCTCGTCAAACGCTTACCGGGATTTAACACACGTGTGCCCGATTTGTGGTTTCAACGGCCGCCGGACGGCGTCGTAGACAGCGCCCAGTAGGCTTGTCGAAGTGACCCGGAAGCCCCGTCCCCGCGCTGTTGGCCGAGCCGCCGGCGCCGGCCGACCGGGACCGGGCCAGCCGTGATCAGGATGCTGGCCAGCGACCTGGACGGAACTCTGCTGCGTACCGACAACACCGTCAGCCAGGCCACCCGCGACGCCCTCGCGGCCGCCGAGTCGGCCGGCCTGCTGGTCGCCTTCGTCACCGGCCGGCCACCCCGCTGGTTGCACGAGGTGGCCAACCAGACCGGCCACCGCGGGGTGGTGGTCAGCGCCAACGGCGCGCTCACCTACGACCTGCACACCGAGACCGTGGTCGCCGAACACCCGCTCACCCCGGCCGAGCTCGCCGAGGTGACCGGCCGGCTGCGGGCCCGGATCCCGCAGATCCGGTTCGCGCTGGAGTACGGCCTGGACTTCGCCTACGAGCCGGAGTACCGCCACGACTGGAACATCTCCCCCGGCACCGACCTCGCCGGCCGGCAGCTGCCCACCCCGGTGGCCGCGGACCTGGCCGGGCTGCTGGACAAGCCGGCGGTGAAGCTGCTGGCCCGGGGCCACGGCATGGCGGCGGACGAGTTCATGGACCTGGTCGAGAAGCTGGTCGGCGACACGGTGACGGTGACCCGGTCCGGGCACTCGCCGCTGGTGGAGATCTCGGCCACCGGCATCACCAAGGCGTTCGGGCTGGCGGCGCTGGCCGAGTCGCACGGCATCGACCGCGAGCAGGTGGCCGCGGTGGGCGACATGCCCAACGACGTGCCGATGCTGGAGTGGGCCGGTCAGTCCTTCGCGGTGGCCAACGCCCATCCGTCGGCGCTGGCCGCGGCCGGCACGGTGCTGGCCGAGAGCAACGACGAGGACGCGGTCGCCCTGCTGATCCAACGGCTGCTCGACCAGCACCAGCCGGGCTGAGCCGTCGGCCCGGCTGAGCCGCGGCCTGCGGATGAGCTGTCGGCCCGGCAGGAGCTGGAGGTCGGGGAGGGCTAGAGGTACTGCCCGGTGCCGTGCTCGCCGTCGGCGGCCGGCCGCTGCATTCCCGGCATGCCCGGGACGGCGATCACCTGGCCGGGCAGCGCCCGGCCGCGCATCTGCTCCAGCTGCGCGCGGGCGGCCATCTGCTGGGCGAACAGCGCGGTCTGGATGCCGTGGAACAGCCCCTCCAGCCAGCCGACCAGCTGGGCCTGGGCGATCCGCAGCTCCGCCTCGCTGGGCACCTGGTCGTCGTCGAAGGGCAGCGTGAGCCGATCCAGCTCCTCGCGCAGCTCCGGTGCCAGCCCCTCCTCCAGCTCCTTGATCGAGGACTGGTGGATCTCACGCAACCGAACCCGGCCGGCCTCGTCCAGCGGGGCGGCCCGCACCTCGTCGAGCAGCTGCTTGATCATGGTGCCGATCCGCATCACCTTGGCCGGCTGCTCGACCTGTGACATCAGGTCCTGCTGGCCGTCCTCATCCCCGCCGGACTGTGACTGCAGCACCACCACCTGCTCGCCGTCCGGGCCGGCCTGGGGAGGCTGCCCCTGCGCGGCGTAGGGAGCCGAAGCGTCGTCAGTCATGAGCCCGTCCTGTCGGTGAAGGTGCCGGCGCGGTCTGCCGGGTTCAGTACCGATCCTAGAGCGGACGGCCGGTCAGCCGGTGGCCAGCACCAGCTTGCCGACGTGGCCGCTGGCCGCCACGATCCGGTGCGCCTCGCCGGCCTCGGCCAGGGCGAGCACCTGGTGCACCACCGGACGCACCCGGCCGGCCTCGATCAGCGGCCAGACGTGCGCCTCGGTGCCGGCCACGATGGCCGCCTTCTGCTCGGCCGGCCGGGCCCGCAGGGTGGCGCCGTAGACGGTGGCCCGCTTGGCCATCAGGGCGGCCAGGTCCAGGGTGCCGCGGGTACCGCCCAGCAGGCCGATCACCGAGATCCTGCCCCCCGTGGCCAGCACCGCCAGGTTGGCGGGCAGGTACTTGGCGCCGATGGTGTCCAGCACCACGTCCACCCCGGTGCCGCCGGTGTGCCGGGCGAGCACCTCGGTGAAGTCGTCCTCGCGGTAGTTGACGGCCAGCTCCGCGCCCAGCTCCCGGCAGGCGGCCAGCTTCTCGGCGCTGCCGGCGGTGGCGAACACCCGGCAGCCCTGGGCGGCGGCCAACTGGATCGCCATGGTCCCGATGCCGGAGCTGCCGCCGTGCACCAGGAAGCTCTCGCCGGGCGCGAGGGCGGCCGCCGGGGGCTTGTCCAGCACCATCGACCACACCGTGCAGGCCACCTCGGGCAGCGCCGCGGCGGTGACCAGGTCGAGGCCGGCCGGCACCCGCATCAGCTGGGTCGCCGGCACGCAGACCCGCTCGGCGTAGCCGCCGCCGGACAGCAGCGCGCACACCTCGTCGCCGACCTGCCAGCCGGTCACCCCGCTGCCCAGGGCGGCGATCCAGCCGCTGCATTCCAGCCCGAGGATCGGCGAGGCACCGGGCGGCGGCGGATACTTGCCGGCCCGCTGCATCAGGTCGGCCCGGTTCACCGCGGTCGCGGCCACCTCCAGCAGCACCTCGCCGGCGGTCGGCACCGGCTCGGGCGCCTCGCCCAGGAGGAGCACCTCCGGGCCGCCGGGTTCGGCGATCAGCACCGCTTTCATGCCCCCGAACCTACCCGGGCATGCCCTCGGGCCCATCTGGGTGGGCAGTGGGCCAGAATGCCTGCATGACGACGGTGTCGGTAGGCGTGGGTCCCCTGACGGAAGCGGACGTGGTGGCGGTGGCGCGCGCCGGCGCGCCGGTGGAGCTGTCGGCCGGGTCGCTGTCGGCGATCGCCGCCTCCCGCGCGGTGGTGGAGGCGCTGGCCGGGGACGCCGAGCCGCACTACGGCATCTCCACCGGCTTCGGGGCGCTGGCCACCAAGCACATCCCGCTGGAGCGGCGCACCCAGCTGCAGCGCTCGCTGGTGCGCTCGCACGCCGCCGGCTCCGGTTCCGAGATCGAGACCGAGGTGACCCGGGCGCTGATGCTGCTGCGGCTGTCGACGCTGGCCACCGGCCGCACCGGCATCCGGGTGGCGACGGCGCAGACGCTGTGCGCGCTGCTCAATGCCCAGATCACCCCGGTGGTGCGCGAGTTCGGCTCGCTCGGCTGCTCGGGTGACCTGGCGCCGCTGGCGCACGTGGCGCTGGCGCTGATGGGCGAGGGTGAGGTGCGCGACGCCACCGGACGGCTGCAACCGGCCGCCGAGGCGCTGGCCGCGGCCGGCATCGAGCCGGTCACGCTGGCCGAGAAGGAGGGCCTGGCGCTGATCAACGGCACCGACGGGATGCTCGGACAGCTGCTGCTGGCCTGCACCGACCTGGACCTGCTGCTGCGCACCGCCGACCTGACCGCGGCGATGTCGGTGGAGGCGATGCTGGGCACCGACCGGGTGTTCGCCGCCGACCTGCAGGCGTTGCGGCCGCAGCCGGGCCAGGCGGTGGCCGCGGCGAACATGCGGGCGCTGCTGGCCGGCTCGCCGATCGTGGCCTCGCACGCCGGGCCGGACTGCACCTACGTCCAGGACGCCTACTCGATGCGGTGCGCGCCGCAGGTGGCCGGCGCCGCCCGGGACACCCTGGCGCACGCCCGGCTGGTCGCCGGCTACGAGCTGGCCTCGGCGGTGGACAACCCGGTGGTCACCCTGGACGGCCGGGTGGAGTCCAACGGCAACTTCCACGGCGCCCCGGTGGGCTACGTGCTGGACTTCCTGGCCATCCCGGCCGCCGACGTCGCCAGCATGTCCGAGCGGCGTACCGACCGGATGCTGGACGTGGCCCGCTCCCGCGGGCTGAGCGCGTTCCTGACCGACGACGCCGGGGTGGACTCCGGGCACATGATCGCCCAGTACACCCAGGCCGCGGTGGTCTCCGAGCTCAAGCGGCTGGCGGTGCCGGCCTCAGTGGACTCGATCCCGTCCTCGGCGATGCAGGAGGACCACGTCTCGATGGGCTGGTCGGCGGCGCGCAAGCTCCGCCGGTCGGTGGACGGGCTGCGCCGGGTGCTGGCCGTCGAGCTACTGTCGGCGGCCCGGGCGCTGGACCTGCGCCGCCCGCTGCAGCCGGGCCCGGCGACCGGGGCGGTGCTGGCGGCGCTGCGCGAGCGGGTGCCAGGCCCGGGTCCGGACCGGTTCCTGGCGCCGGAGATCGAGGCCGCCTACCAGCTGGTCGCGTCCGGCGCCGCGGTGGCCGCCGCCGAGTCCCAGCTGGCCGAGCCGCTGCGCTGACCCGGCCGCCCGTAAACCGGAAACCGGAACCGAACCTTTCGTGTGTGATACCCACCGGTCGCCAGAACGACCGCTGGGTATCACGCTCAGACGGCGGCGGAGAAGGCCTGCCCGCGCAGCGCGTCGAGGCCGGCGCCCAGCTCGGCGACCCGCGCCCAGTCCACCTGAGCACCGCACCGGACCAGCCAGTTGGCCAGCATCCGGTGCCCGCCCTGGGTCAGCACCGACTCGGGGTGGAACTGCACCCCCTCGATCGGCAGGCTGCGGTGCCGTATCGCCATCACCACCCCGGACGCGGTACGCGCGGTGACCGCGAGCTCGTCGGGCAGGGTGTCCTCCCGGACGGTCAGCGAGTGGTAGCGGGTGGCGGTGAACGGGGTCGGCAGCCCGGCCAGCACCCCGTCGCCGGCGTGCAGCACGTCGCTGGTCTTGCCGTGCAGCAGCTCCGGGGCCCGTTCGACCACCGCACCGAAGGCGACGCCGATCGCCTGGTGGCCCAGGCACACCCCGAGCACCGGCTGCCCGGACCCGGCGGCCGTGCTCACCGCGGCCATGCTGACGCCGGCATGCTCCGGGATGCCCGGTCCGGGTGAGACCAGCACCCCGTCGAAGTCGGCCAGCTCGGCCAGCTTCACCTCGTCGTTGCGGCGGACCACCACCTCGGCACCCAGTTGCGCCAAGTACTGGACCAGGTTGTAGACGAAGCTGTCGTAGTTGTCGATGACCAGGATGCGCGTCATGGGAACCAGTGTGCGCTACCGGCTGACGGTGGCCGGGCCGGTCAGCGGGTTGTCCGGCAGCCGGGGCTCCAGCCAGGGGAACACCACGAACAGCAGCAGGGCCGACACCAGCGCCACCAGCAGCAGCGCCTGCAGGACGCGCAGGACCAGGCCGCCGGGCAGCCGCTGCCAGATCCAGCCGTACATGCCCTAGATCGTCCCTCCGGGTAGTTCCTGCGGCAGCGCCGTGCCGGTGTGCGGCACCGCGCGCACCAGCCGGGCGTGCACCACCAGCCGTCGGTTGGCGGAGTACTTGGGGTGGCAGGTGGTCAGCGTCAGCAGCGCCCGGGTGGGAGTGGCCCGTGGATGGTCGGGCACCGGGTCGATCACCTGCACCGCGTCCGGGGAGACGATCTCGCGGCCCGGCACGCCCTGGCTGTCCGGCACCGCCAGCGCGGCGGCGACGGCCTGCTCCCGGGCGGCGCGGTCGGCGATCCGGCTGGCCGTGAGGTAGGCCGACCGGCTGCCCAGGACGGCGTAGACGTACCAGTTGCTGGCGGTCTGCACCACGATGGTGTCGCCCGGACCCAGCCGGTCCAGGTTGAGGAACGGCTCGCCCTTGCCGACCCGGTGCCCGGCCACCGCGAAGTTGCCCAGTTGCCCCGGCAGCTGGCTGGTGACGTAGTGGCCGGGGCCGACGGCCAGGTCCCTGTCCGAGGTGCCCTGCACGACGGTGCGGGCGTAGTCCTTGCCGAAGGCCGGGATGTAGAGGTTGGCGAAGCCCTGCCCGGCGGGCAGCACCACCTGCTTGCCGATCGGCAGGTTCAACCGGTCGACGCCCTTGAGCGGGTCCTTGCCCTGCTGCCAGGCGGTGGTCAGCTGCTGGCGCACCTGGTCCTGCTTGCGGTCGGCGTAGACATTGGAGGCCCACACCTCGTAGACGATGAACAGCAGCAGCACGGCCCCGCAGGTCACCAGCAACTCGCCGAGCCCGCGGGTCACCGTCCGCAGCCGGTCGCCCCGCCGCCGGACGGCCGGACGCTCGCCGAGGGCCGGGTACTCCCTGCCGTCCGGCTGCTCCCGGACGGTCGGGTGCTCCCAGGCGGACGACCGCTGCCGGTCGGCGTGGTCGAGATCGGACGGCCGGACCGGATCAGCCGGACGGACGGGGCCGGACGCGTCGCCCCAGTCGACCGAAGACTCGTGGCCGACCGGCTGCCCGTGGCCGACCGGCTGCCCGTGGCCGACCGGACGGTTCCCGGACGGCAGGTCCTCGCCGTCCACCGACGCCGGGGTCCGGCCCGCGTCCGGCGCGTGCCCCGGTCCGTCGACCCGATGCCGGCCGACCGGCCCGGACCCCCGGGTCATCCGCCCACGGCGGCGTAGCTCAAGCCGATCGGGGCGTCATAGGCAGGCACCACGATCCGGGTGTGCTCGACGACCCGGTACCCCAGGCCGTAGGCGTCGGCGTCCTTGCGGTACTGCTGCAGCCCAATCGAGGAGTTCAGCGCGATGCGCATGCCGCTGGCCGGGCCGATCGCGGAGATGGTGAAGGGCGGCGAGTAGACCCGCCCGTTGAGCAGCAGGGTGTTGCCGACGCAGCGGATCGCGCTGGTGGCCGACAGCCGCTGGTTCATCACCATGACCGCCTCGGCACCGCCGGCCCACAGCGCGTTCACCGCAGCCTGCATGTCGGACTGGTGCACCACCAGGGCGTTGGCCTCCACCGGGTCGTCCACCGGCTGGTCGGGGTGGGCGTCGTCCAGGGTGACCGACAGGCCCGGCCCGCTCATCGCCACCAGCCCGGCCGGGGCCAGCAGCGGCTGGGCCTGGGCCTTGATCGCGGCGATCCCCGCGTCGGAGTGGGCCAGCCGGTCGGTGGCGGCGGCCACCTGGCTCTGCAACTGCCGGACCAGGGCGTCGTCGGTGGCCACCGTGCCCTCGGCCTTGCGGATCAGGTCGGCCAGGTTGGTACGGCCGGCCGAGCGCAGGTCGGTGCCGCGCGCGGTACGGGCGGTGGTGGCGGCCAGCAGCCCGGCCAGCAGGGCGATCACCGGCACCAGGGCCCGCCACAGGCCGGGGTTGGGAAGCCGCCGCAGCCGCCGGCGGACGAACCCACCGGGACGTCGCGTGGCAGTGCCCACCATGCTCCCTAGTGCCCCATTTCTCCCGCTGCTCGGATACTAAGCGTGATACCTGTGCGTGCTTGCAGGGGTCGCGGCGACTAGGCTAACGCCACGGTGGCCGGTTTTCGCGCCGGCAGCCCGAGTTCTCGCCTGACCAAATGGACCGGGCCAGGAAGGCCTGAAGGTCCACAGCGTCCATGAGGAGACGTCCGTGCCGAAGTCCAAGGTTCGCAAGAAGTCGAGCTACCAGCCTTCGCCGGCGGCCGGCCCCCGCGCCGGTGCCGTGGGTGGTGCCAAGGCGGCCAAGCCCAGCCCGCCGTGGTACCCGGTGGTGATGGCGGCCTTCCTGCTGATCGGGCTGGCCTACATCGTCGTCTACTACATGGCTGCCGAGAGCATCCCGTTCATGAACGACCTGGGCAGCTGGAACTTCGCGGTCGGCTTCGGCTTCCTGATCATCGGGCTCGGCCTCGCCGTTCGCTGGCGTTGACGCACGCCTAACGCACCAAACGGAGGGCCGTTGCACCCTCAATCGTTGCCCACAGCGTCCTCCACAGCTGTGATTACACCGCTGTAGTTCTCCCCAGCACGATCCACCGCTGTGGATAACTGCCAGTGACCGGTTACGGGCCGGAGTGCCCCGTCCCCTGGCCGAGCTGCTGCACCAGCTGGTCGTGGATCTGCTCGGTGCGCCAGACCGCCAGTCCCACCAGCACCACCAGCAGGCCGGCCAGGCTGACCAGCTGGACGGTGCGCAGCCGGTCGGTCAGCGGCCGGCGCGGGCCCAGCGTCCAGCCGAGCAGGGCCAGGGTGGCCAGCCCGCCGGCGACGAAGCCGCCGACGTGGCCGAGCTTGGAGATCCCCGGCACCGAGAAGGTGAAGACGAAGTTGATCCCGACGGTGATCACCAGCGCCCGGGTGTTGAAGCCGACCACCCGGGACAGCGCCAGGGCGGCCGCGAACAGCCCGAAGATCGCCCCGGAGGCACCCACCACCGGCTGCCGGACGTCGCCGAGCAGCAGGATCGCCACCGAGCCGCCGAGCGCGGAGAGCAGGTAGACCGCCAGGTAGCGCCACCAGCCCATCACCCGCTCCAGCGCCGGGCCGAGGGTGTAGAGGGCGAACATGTTCAGGAAGATGTGCAACGGCCCCAGGTGCAGGAAGGCGGCCGTGACCAGCCGTAGGTAGTCGTGCTGGTAGCCCACCACGTTGGGCACCAGCTCCCAGTCCCGGAACAACTGGGTGTTGGTGTTGTCGATCAGCGAGCTGCCCGGTCCCAGGCCGGTGATGAGGTAGACCACCACGTTGACCGCGATCAGCGCCCAGGTGATGAAGGGGAGCTGCGCCCGCGCCGGCGCGCCTACCACCGTCCGCCCCTGGCGGATCGAGGCGGCCCCGGCCCGGACGTCGTCCGGGCACTGGAAGCCCACCGAGGCCGGCCGCTGGCACTCTGGGCAGATCGGCCGGTTGCAGCGCACGCAGCGGACGCCGGTGATCCGGTCCGGGTGCCGGTAGCACCCGGCGAAGCCGTAGTACGGATCTCCGCCGGAGTACGGGTTCTCCCCGCCGGGCGGCGGCGTCGGCTGCATGGCGCTGGCTCAGCTGTTCAGGGGTCAGGGCGGTCGCTAGACGTTGCTGACGTCGACCGAGGTGATGGTGACGTCGCTGACCGGCCGGTCCGCGGCACCGGTGCGGGTGTTGCCGATCGAGTCGACCACCGCCCGGCTGTCGGCGTCGGCGACCTCGCCGAAGATGGTGTGCCGGAAGTTCAGGTGCGGCGTCGGGACGGTGGTGATGAAGAACTGGCTGCCGTTGGTGTTCGGCCCGGCGTTGGCCATCGCCAGCAGGTACGGCCGGTCGAAGCTCAGCTCGGGGTGGAACTCGTCGGCGAAGTTGTAGCCCGGCCCGCCGGTGCCGCGGCCCAGCGGGTCGCCGCCCTGGATCATGAAGTTGTCGATCACCCGGTGGAAGATGGTGCCGTTGTAGAGCGGCCGGTTGGTCTTCTGCCGGGTGCCGGGGTCGGTCCACTCCTTGGCGCCGGTGGCCAGCCCGATGAAGTTCGACACCGTCTTCGGGGCGTGGTTGCCGAACAGGTTGACGGTGATGTCGCCGGCCGAGGTGTGCAGGACGGCCTGATGGGTCGCCGAGCCGCTGGTCGCTCCGCTGTCGTTTGCTGCACTCACGTATGGGTCTCCTGTCGGTGTGCGATCCGGTGTGCGATCTTCACCGGATCTTCGGGGCTATCGCCCGGGCGAGAGAAAAGGCGTTCAGTGCAGGGTATGGCTGCCGGGTCCGCACGGTGACCACCGAGGTCCCCTTGGCGAACACGCACTGCCAGGTCCGGCTGCCCTGCAGGTCGGTCTGGTAGGCCACCGCACCGTCGGCGATGCCGGCGTCCGACTGCACTTCCGGATGGTTCTGCGCCGATTCGACCATCGCGTTGTAGGCCTCGGTAGCGGTGGGGAACTGCACCACGGTGATCTCGCCCACGATCGCGGAAGGGTCGTAGGAGAAGTAGAACCGGCACCCCGCCGGACGGCTGCGCAGCACGGTGACCCGGCCGACCCGGTCGCCCTCGATGTCGGCGAAGTCGGCGGCGCCGATGTACGGGCAGCTGCCGGCCACCTCGGCGACCGTGCCCGAGGGGCTGAGGGTGGGACGCGGGGTGCTGGCCGGCGCGCCGGTCTGCTCCCCGGCGGCGCCGCCCAGGCCGGTGGGTTGGGCCGTGGTCGTTCCGGCGGTGGGCCGGGCCGGGGTGGCGCT
>NZ_DATINC010000135.1:0-14481 GCF_035474675.1 Jatrophihabitans sp.
CTCCTCCATCCGCAGCAGCTTGGCGGTCTCGCCCTCCATCAGCCGGCCGGCCGGAATGCCGGTCCAGGCGCTGACCACCTCGGCGATGTCGTCGGCGGTGACCTCCTCCTTGACCATCACGTCGGCCGGCTGCTCGGCGGCAGCCGCTTGAGCCAGCTCCTTCTCGGTCTGCGGGATCTCGCCGTACATCAGTCGGGACGCGGTCTCGAAGTCGCCCTCGCGCTGGGCCCGCTCGGCGTGGGTCCGCAGCTCGTCCAGCTTCTCCTTCAGCTCACCCACCCGGTTGAGCCCGGACTTCTCCCGCTCCCAGCGGGCGTTGAGCGCGTCCAGCGCCTCGGTGCGGTCGGCGAGCTCGGCGCGCAGCGCCTCCAGCCGGGCCACCGAGGCCGGGTCGGTTTCCTTCGACAGTGCGAGCTCCTCCATCTTCAACCGGTCGACCGAGCGCTGCAGCTCGTCGATCTCGACCGGGCGGGAGTCGATCTCCATCCGCAGCCGGGACGCCGCCTCGTCGATCAGGTCGATCGCCTTGTCGGGCAGGAACCGGGAAGTGATGTAGCGGTCGGACAGGCTGGCGGCCGCCACCAGCGCGCTGTCGGAGATCTGCACCTTGTGGTGCGCCTCGTAGCGGCCGGCCAGGCCCCGGAGGATGCCGATGGTGTCCTCGACGGACGGCTCGCCGACCAGCACCTGCTGGAACCGGCGCTCCAGGGCCGGGTCCTTTTCGATGTGCTCGCGGTACTCGTCCAGCGTGGTGGCACCCACCATGTGCAGCTCGCCGCGGGCCAGCATCGGCTTGAGCATGTTGCCGGCGTCCATCGCGCCCTCGCCGGTGGCACCGGCGCCGACCACGGTGTGCAGCTCGTCGATGAAGGTCAGCACCTGCCCGGCCGAGTCCTTAATCTCGGTCAGCACCGCCTTCAGCCGCTCCTCGAACTCGCCGCGGTACTTGGCACCGGCCACCATCGCGCCGAGGTCGAGTGAGACCAGTCGCTTGCCCTGCAGGGACTCCGGCACGTCGCCGGCGACGATCCGCTGGGCCAGCCCCTCGACGACGGCGGTCTTGCCGACGCCGGGCTCGCCGATCAGCACCGGGTTGTTCTTGGTGCGCCGGGACAGCACCTGGATGACCCGGCGGATCTCGGAGTCCCGGCCGATCACCGGGTCCAGCTTGCCCTCGCGGGCGGCGGCGGTCAGGTCGACGCCGTACTTCTCCAGCGCCTGGTAGGTGCCTTCCGGATCCGGGCTGGTGACCCGGGTAGAGCCGCGCACCTGGCTCAGGGCGGCACGCAGCGCGGTGGGGTTGGCGCCGAGCCGGGTCAGCACGCCGGCCACCTCGGACGGCACCTCGGACAAGGCGATCAGCAGGTGCTCGCCGGAGACGTACTCGTCGGTGGCGTCCTTGGCGATCCGCTCCGCGGCGGCCAGCACGTTGAGCAGGTTGCGCGAGGTCTGCGGGGCGGACACGGTGGAGCCGGCGGCCGCGGGCAGCGCGTTCACCAGGGACGCGATCTCGCGGCCGAGCGCGGCCGGGTCGACGCCGACCGCCTGCACCATCGGCCGCGCCAGGCCCTGCTCGTCGCTGAGCAGGGCGGCCGCGAGGTGGGCGGGCTCGACGGCCGGGTTGCCCTTCTCGGCGGCTGTCCGCACGGCGGCAGACACCGCCTGCTGGCTTCGGGTGGTCAGGTCCATAGCTGTCTCTACCTCTTGTTGCGTACTCGACTGGATGGTTCTTTACCGGCTGACCGGTTACTACTGGATTCAACGCCGGACAAGTTGAGCCTGTTCCGCTCAACTTTATCTCATAGCCGGCAGCTGCGTTCCCGTCCGGTCACAATCAGCGCCGGCTACCTGCGCCGGGAAACCCTGCCTGATCTGATCCAGAGGTCGACCCAACCGAACGTGCCGCGTTTGGGTAGAGGTGGGTATGCACGTTCTGCCAGAACCGTTGCCGGTGGGTGACCCGGCCAGTCCGGCATCGGGCGAGCAGGACTTCGGCACCTGGGTCAGGCCGCATTGGGCCGCCATGTCCGCCCTGGCCCGCCGGCTGGCGGGTGTCTCCGACTGGGAGGACGTGCTGCAGGAATCGCTGAGTGCGGCCTGGCGCAAGCGTGCCCAGTTCGACCCGCACCGCGGCACGCCTCGCAACTGGCTGCTGGCGATCACCGCCGACCAGGCGCACAAGAACCGCCGGCGGCGGCGGGCGGCGCCGCTGGACGGTGTCGAGCATGCCATTCCGGGCAACGACGCGGCGCTCAGCCTCGATCTGGAGCGGGCGATCGCCCTGCTTGCGCCGCGGCAGCGCCTGGCCGTCACGCTGCGGTACTTCCTCGGCCTGCCGGTGGCGGACGTCGCCACGGTGATGGGCTGCGCCGAGGGCACCGCGAAATCGACGCTTGCCGACGCGCGCGACCGGATCCGCTCGCTACTCGGAGAGGACTACCGATGAGCCTCGACCCAGATCCCACCGACCAGCTGTTGGACCGGCACGGTAGGCACTGGCGCACCGCGTTCGTCCCACCGCCGATGGAAGGCATGCTGGCCGTAGCCACCGCTCAGACCCAGCACCGTAGCCGTTGGCTGTGGCCGTTGGCCGCCGCCGTCGCGCTGCTGGTGATTCCGCTGGTGACTGTGGTGGGGGTCTCCGGCTCGCACCAGTCGGCCACCTCCCCGACCCCCGACCCGGCCGGCTTCCTGGGCGATATCGCCTGGTTCGGCGCCGTCCTGCAGGCCGACCACCGGACGCTGTCCGTCGCCGTCTACCCCGACCGGCAGAGCTACTGCCCCGGCAGTCAGCTGCCCGACCTGCACGCGGTGGTGTCAGAAACCGCGACCACGGTGAGCATCCGGGCCCAGGCCTTCCGGGCCAGCTCCCCTTCGCCGACGCCGAGTGCGCCCGCCGGCGCCGCACCTGTCTGCTCGGACCTCGGCCCGATGCCGATGGCGCTGACTGTTGAACTACGGCAGCCGCTCGGCAGCCGCTCCCTCCTCGACGCCACGACGGGCACCCGCCATCTGGTATTCGAGGCCAGCACCCTGCTGACGCCGTCCTGGCTACCTGCCGGCTATGTCGACCGGATCATCCGGTGGGAACGTGAACCCCATGATGATGTGGTGGTGCACGAATACCACGGCCCCGGAAAGGACCAGCTCTTTGTGGCCCGCGGCCCGAATCCTCCGGCTCCGGCTCTGGCCGGTGAGACGGTGCTCGCCACCGGAACGGTGCTCGGGCATCCGGCGAAGGTGACCAGGTATCCCGCCACACCCACTACGACCTGCGCGTTCTGGACCGACTCCGGATATTCGTGGTCGATCTGCTCGTGGGGGCCCGATCCTCGGCATTCGCCCCTCGACGCCGAGGAGTTGCTGCGGATCGGCAACAGCATGCGCTAGCCGATGCGGGCCCCACCTCGGCCCTCCGGCAGCGGGTACCCAGGCGGGCGGCGAGCTGCGACAATCCGGGCATCCCCTTGGAGAGAGGCAGGAATCCCGCCATGCCGCAGCTATCCCGACTCGCCGGCCTCGCCGCCGCCACCGCCCTGCTCGTCACCCTCGTGCCCGCGACCGCACAGGCGGTTGCCGACGCCACGCCGAGCGGCCCCACCTCAGGGCCGTGCCAGTACACGCCCACCCCGGACGACCCGGCGGTGCGGCCGGTGTCGCTGCCACCGGACCCCGCGAACACCCCCGACCACGGCAAGGTGCTGGTCACCCTGGCCACCAACCGTGGCCCGATCCCGATGCTGCTGGATCGGGCCGAGGCGCCGTGCACGGTGCAGAGCTTCCTGCACCTGCTCACGTCCGGGTTCTACGACGACACCATCTGCCACCGGCTGACCACCTACCCGACCCTGTCGGTACTGCAGTGCGGCGACCCGAGCGGCACCGGCGAGGGCGGCCCCGGCTACCGGTACGCCGACGAGCTGCCGACCGACCTGCCGGTCTGGCCGGGCGACCCGGCCGACAGCCTGCGGAAGGTCTACGCCCGCGGCACGCTGGCGATGGCCAACGCCGGCCCAGACACCAACGGCAGCCAGTTCTTCCTGGTCTACAAGGACTCGCGGCTGCGGGCCAACTACACCATCTTCGGCCGGATCCTGCCCGTCGGGCTGCGGACCCTGGACCTGATCGCGGCGGGCGGCGTCGATCCGGCCGATCCTGGCGCACCGCTGGACGGGATGCCGGCGCTGAGCACCCACATCCTCGTCGGCTACACCCGCCCGTCGATCGGCTGAAGCCGGCTCGTCCAGCTCGGCAGCCCGGCACTAGGCGCAGTTGTTGACCTGGCCCGCAGCGTGCCCTGATCCGAACAGGCGGCCGGACGGTGGGTCCGCCGCAGCGGGGAACGGCACCATCCAGCGCCGCCGGGGAACTAGCTCCGTGGCCGCCACAGCACCAGCGCGGTGCCCGGGTCGGAGAACGGCCGGCCCATCGGGACCGAGACGATGTCGCCGGCCGGCCCGGCCGCGAACAGCCGGCGCCGCAGGGTGGCGGCCGGCCGGCCGGCCCGGCGGCGGTCCTCCTCCACCTGGGCCAGCCGGCTGCGCAGCTCGTGCACCTCGTTCTCCAGCTCGAGGATGCGCTTGATGCCGGCCAGGTTCACGCCCTCCTCCTGCGAGAGCCGCTGCACCTCGCGCAGCTGCTCGATGTCGCGGGCGGAGTACCGGCGGCCCCGGCCGGGCGTCCGGTGCGGTGACACCAGGCCCAGCCGGTCGTACTGCCGCAGCGTCTGCGGGTGCATCCCGGCGAGCTCGGCGGCCACTGAGATCACGAAGACGGCGGCCGAGTCCGGAAAGCGCGGGGTGCTCATGCCGACCGCGCCTGCGCCATCAGCCCGGCCCGCGGGTCGTCACCGGCGGTGGCCGCGGCATAGGCCTCGACCGCCTCCCGGGCGGCACCGTCCAGCTTCTGCGGAACGGCCACCGAGACGTTAACCAGCAGGTCCCCGGCGGTGCCGTCCTTGCGGGTGACCCCCTTGCCCTTGACCCGCAGCACCCGGCCGGACGGGGTGCCCGGCGGCAGCTTCACGGTGACGGTGGCACCGTCGAAGGTGGGCACCGCGATCTGGGCGCCCAGCGCCGCCTCGGCGAAGGTCACCGGGACCGTCACGGTCAGGTCGTCGCCAGACCGGCCGAACAGCGGGTGCGGCTCGACGGTCACGGTCAGGATCAGGTCGCCGTTGCCGCCCGGCCCGGCATTGCCCTTGCCACGCAGTCGGATCTTCTGGCCGTCCTTTACCCCGGCCGGCACCCGGGTGGTGACGGTGGAGCCGTCGGCGCGCCGCAGGCTCACCGTGTCGCCCTCGACGGCCTGCCGGAAGGTCAGCGTGGTGGTGGCCTCGACGTCGCTGCCGGTGCGCCGCGGCGCCTGTCCGAACCCGCCGGCGCCGCCGGTGCCGGCAAACATGCCGCCCAGCAGGTCCTCGATGTTGATGCTGCTGGTGCCGGCGCCGGCGGTGCGTCCGGACTGCCGGCTGAAGAAGCCGGAGAACACGTCGTCGGAGAAGCCGCCGGTCGGCCCGCTGCCCGCGGTGAAGCGGGCCCGGCCGCCGGCCATCGCCCGGACCGCGTCGTACTCTTTGCGCTGGGTGGGATCGGACAGCACCGAGTACGCCTCGCTGACCTCCTTGAACCGTGCCTCGGCCCGCGCGTCGCCCGGGTTCTTGTCCGGGTGCAGGTCCTTGGCCAGCTTGCGGTAGGCCTTCTTGATCTCGGAGTCCGACGCGTCGGAGGCGACGCCCAGGGACTTGTAGAAGTCCCGGTCGAACCAGTCCTGGTTGGCCATGACGTCATCCCTCCTTCACTGCTGTTGCTTTTCCTGCTGGTACCCACATGGCTTTCGTGGTCCCGTTCGTAGGAGATGGTGCTCCGTTGGTGCGGGTATGCGCTGCTGATTGCCGGCGCTCGGCGCCGGCAGGCCCGGCTACCGGGGGTCGGCGACCGACACCCGCGCCGGACGCAGCACCCGGTCCCCGATCCGGTAGCCCGGTTGCAGCACGCCGACCACGGTGGTCACCTCGGTGCCCTCGGCGAGCTCCTCCTCGACGTGCATCAGCGCGTCGTGCACCGCCGGGTCGAAGGCGGCACCCGGTTCGCCGAAGCGCTGCACCCCGTACTTGGCCAGGGTCGCCTCCAGCTTATCGGCGATGCCGGCCAGCGGGCCGGCCTCCAGGTCGCCGTGCTGGCGGGCCAGGTGGATGTCGTCCAGCACCGGCAGCAGCGACTCGATGACCGAGGCGATCGCCTGGTCCCGGGCGGTGGCCCGGTCCCGGTCGACCCGCTTGCGGTAGTTGGCGTACTCGGCCTGCAGTCGCTGCAGGTCGGCCAGCCGCTCGGCGGCCAACTGCTCGGACGCCTGCTGTTGCGCGCGGAACTCCTCCGCGGTCAGGCCACCCGCCGGCGGGGCCAGCTCGTCGGCCACGCCGGTTCCGAGTTCGGGCTCCGCCGCGGCGGTACCGGCGGGCGGGGCGCTGGCCCCGCCCGCCGACGACACCGGTGAGCCGTCCGGTGCGATCTTTCGCTTGTCGGCGAAGGTGAAGCCGGGAGTGGGCTCACCCGCCCGCTCCTGCGAGGCCGGACTCGGCGGTGTCATGTCAGGCTCCTGCTCGTGCTGTGCGTTGACTGGGTCGAACTCGGTCATGCCGACTAGCTCTGCTCGTCGATGACCTCGGCGTCGACCACGTCGTCGGCGGCACCGTCCGTCGGGCTGCCCTGCGAGGTGGCGCCGTCAGGCGTGGACGAGGCCTGCTGGGAGGCGTAGACCGCGCTGGCGGCCTTGCCGCTGACCTCGTTGAGGGCGGTGGTCTTGGCCTGGATCGTCTCGTTGCTGGCGCTGGCGTCGGCCAGGGTGCTCTTCAGCTCGGCCAGCGCGGACTCCAGCTCGGTCTTGGACTCGGCCGGGATCTTCTCGCCGGAGTCGGCGATGAACTTCTCGGTCTGGTAGACCAGCTGCTCGGCGGAGTTGCGGATCTCGGCGGTCTCGCGGCGGGCCTTGTCCTCGGCGGCGTGCGCCTCGGCGTCGGCCATCATCCGGTCGATCTCGTCCTTGGACAGGCCCGAGCCGCCGGTGATGGTCATGCCCTGCTGGTTGCCCGAGGCCAGGTCCTTGGCCGAGACGTGCACGATGCCATTGGCGTCGATGTCGAAGGTCACCTCGACCTGCGGGACGCCGCGCGGCGCCGGCGGGATGCCGGTCAGCTCGAAGACGCCGAGCTTCTTGTTGTAGGCCGCGATCTCCCGCTCGCCCTGGTAGACCTGGATCTGCACGCTGGACTGGTTGTCGTCAGCGGTGGTGAAGATCTCCGAGCGCTTGGTCGGGATGGTGGTGTTGCGCTCGATCAGCTTGGTCATGATGCCGCCCTTGACCTCGATGCCCAGCGACAGCGGGGTCACGTCCAGCAGCAGGACGTCCTTGACCTCACCCTTGAGCACGCCGGCCTGCAGGGCCGCTCCCACTGCCACGACCTCGTCCGGGTTGACGCCCTTGTTCGGCTCCTTGCCGCCGGTCAGCTGCTTGACCAGGTCGACCACGGCCGGCATCCGGGTGGAACCACCCACCAGCACCACGTGGTCGATCGCGTCGAGGGAGATGCCGGCGTCCCGGATAACGTTCTGGAACGGCACCTTGGTGCGCTCCAGCAGGTCGGCGGTGATCCGCTGGAACTCTGCGCGGCTGAGCTGCTCGTCCAGGAACAGCGGGTTCTTCTCCGCGTCCACGGTGATGTAGGGCAGGTTGATCGAGGTCTGCTGGGAGGCGGACAGCTCGATCTTGGCCTTCTCGGCGGCCTCGCGCAGCCGCTGCATGGCCATCTTGTCCTTGGTCAGGTCGATGCCGTGCGCGGCCTTGAACTTGTCGACCAGCCAGTCGATGACCTTCTGGTCCCAGTCGTCGCCGCCGAGGTGGTTGTCACCGTTGGTGGCCTTGACCTCGATGACGCCGTCGCCGATCTCCAGCAGCGAGACGTCGAAGGTGCCGCCACCGAGGTCGAAGACCAGGATGGTCTGCTCCTTCTCGCCCTTGTCCAGGCCGTAGGCCAGGGCCGCCGCGGTCGGCTCGTTGACGATCCGGAGCACGTTCATGCCGGCGATCTGGCCGGCCTCCTTGGTGGCCTGCCGCTGGGCGTCGTTGAAGTAGGCCGGCACGGTGATGACGGCGTCGGTGATGGTCTCGCCCAGGTAGGCCTCGGCGTCGCGCTTGAGCTTCTGCAGGACGCGGGCGCTGATCTCCTGCGCGGTGTACTTCTTGTCGTCGATGGCGATGGACCAGTCGGTGCCCATGTGCCGCTTGACCGACCGGATGGTCCGGTCGACGTTGGTGACGGCCTGGCGCTTGGCGACCTCGCCGACCAGGACCTCTCCGTTCTTGGCGAAGGCGACGACGGACGGGGTGGTCCGCGAGCCCTCTGCGTTTGCGATGACCTCCGGCTCGCCACCGGTCAGGACGGCGACAACGGAGTTGGTGGTGCCGAGATCGATTCCGACCGCGCGTGCCATGTGAACTCCTCTGGTGCTGTGAATGTGTAGCTGCTCTGTTCGCTGGTGTGCTGGTTGCGTACCTCGTGGTGCTGCTCGGGCCGATCGCTCGGCACTCCGCATCGTGCTATCTGCATCCAGCCTCTGTCAAAAGAACTGAGCCGAGTACGCTCAAGTTCCCTCGCTGATTGTTGCCTGCGTCACAACCTTGGGTACCTGGAGGCCTGCGTCAGGCCTGTGGATAACTCAACGCACGCTCGCCGCGGAATGCCTAGGGTCGGGCCGCATGCGGACGGACGGCAGCTGGCGCGGTGGGTGGCATGGCGACTGAGCGGTTCCTGTTGCCTGCCGACCCGCGGCTCGCGGCGCGGCTCTGCCTCGACCAGCGGATGCCCGCCGGGGATCCGGTGCGGCTCCGGCTGGCCGCCCGCCGCGCCGGCAGCACCGCCGAGGACCTGCGCCGGACCTCCGCCGTCCTGCTGGCCACCGTCGACAGCACCCTGTGGAGCGGGCCCGCCCACCAGGCCTTCGCCGAGCAGATCCGCACGCACACCCCGTTGCTGTCGGCCACCGCCGAGCGCTACGAGCACTACGCCGGCCTGCTCGGCACGTACGCGGCGGCGCTGGAGGAGACCGCGCCCCGGCTCACCGCCACCCGCAGCCGGCTGCAGCAGCGGTGGGAGGAGCTGGCGGCGCACGGACTCTCCCGGGAACTGGCCTCCCCGGCGGGGCTCGGCTCGTCGCTGGGCGGCCCGCAGCCGGACGCCGCCGCGGAGTTGCTGCCGCTCGCCCGCGACTTCAAGGCCTGCTACGACCGGTGGGCCGATGCCCTGGACCGCTGCCTGCTGGCGCTGCGGCAGGCCGGCGAGGCCGACCCGACCCGGGACCGGCACGGCTTGCGGGCCTTCGGGCAGCACCTGGCTGACGCTGCCCACCAGCAGTTGAGCTCGTTCGAGCGGGCGGTGCTGCATCCGTCGCTGCGCAACCTGTCGGACTGCCTAGGCACGCTCAACGCCGACCTGTCCGTGCTGGGGCTGGGGCTGCTGTTGATCTGCCCACCGGCCGCGACGGCCTGCCTGGTTGCCGCCACGGTGCTGGCGGCCGCCCGGCTGGCGGTGGACGCGACCCGGCGCGCGCAGGGCGAGCAGGTCAGCAACACCGGGCTGGCCATGGAGCTGGCCGCGGCGATCCCGGTCGGTGGCGGCGCCGTGCGTTCCCTCCGGGCCGCCGACGACGTCGTCCACCTGGTGCCGGGCGGCGGCCTGCTGGCTCACGAGGGAGTCGAGAACGGCCACACCCTCGCCAAGCACGTCGGCAAGAGCCCGGAGTTCCTGCGCCACCGGCTGGCCACCGAGCCGAATATCTCCGGTGCCTCGACTTTCTTCGACCGCGAAGTCGCCGAACGTGCCATCTCGGCCGTACTCCACGACAATCGAGGGAAGGTCGCCACCTGGCTGGCGACTTCCAAGAGAGAACTCATCCTCACCGGCCGCATGAAGAGGCCTGTTGGCATCGTGATCTCGGAGGATTCGATCGGCCCTCAGGACGGCAGAGGCATACGATTGCTGATCAGACGGAGCCCAGCGCTGGGGATAGGGTTCCGCATCCATACGGCGATGGTGACCATTGACTGAATTTGAAGCGCTAGAGACGTTGCTGGGCGGCTACTTGCACGAGGATTGGGCCGACGACTATGCAACGGCCCGAGATGCCATTGACGAGTTCGCACATGCTGAACCAGACCACGCGCCTGCTATACGGTCCGAGGTAAACGAGGTAATCAGGCGATTCAGCTCGGATGCGGAACTGAAGGTGCAGCTGCGCAGGCTAGGCCTGATGTACCGGATTCAGTTCGATGGCTGGACGTCGCACCGTGACTGGTTGCTGGCGGTGGCTGACCGGGTCGAGGAAGTCCTGCGCACCTCGCCGGCCGCCTGAGCCCAGCCACAGGGAGAGCCCCATGCAGATCCAGCTTCGCCACAACCCCTCCTTCACCGTCGCCCGGTGCCTTCTGGCCGGCGGCGAGCCGATGCGGGTCGAGGGCGGCGCGATGATCGCCCACAGCGCCGGCGTCCGCCTGGAGGCCAAGACCGAAGGCGGCCTGCTCAAGGGACTCAAGCGTGCCGCACTCAGCGGCGGCTCGTTCTTCATCACCACCTACACCGCGCCGGCAGAGGGCGGCTGGGTCGACGTGGCCGGCGTGCTGCCCGGCGACGTCACCTACCTGCCGATCATCCCGGACCGGCCCTTCTACATCACCCGGGGCAGCTGGATCGCCAACTCCCACGGCGTCCAGATCGACACCCAGTGGGGCGGCATGGCCAACCTGTTCGGCGGCGAGGGCGGCTTCGGCTTCCGGGCCAGCGGGCACGGCGAGGCGATCGTCAACGTCTACGGCGCCATCGACTACCTCGACCTGCGGCCCGGCGAGGCGGTCACCGTCGACACCGGGCACGTGGTCGCCTACGACCTCGGCATCCAGTTCCGGATGCGCCGGGCGGTGGACGGCCGCAGCATCCAGAGCCTGAAGACCGGCGAGGGCTGGGTGTTCGACTTTGCCGGCCCGGGCCGGGTGCTGCTGCAGACCCGCAACCCGGACGCGTTCGCCCAGTGGGTCTCGTCCATGATCCCGAACAACAACCCGCGCGAGGGCATCGGCGGCGGAGCCGGCGACATCATCGGCGGGCTGTTCCGCGGCTGACCAGCTGCCCCGACCGCAGGCCTGCCGGCCGCCGGAAGAGACCCTGTACCGGACGCGGCCGGTGTGCGACCGTGATCACCGGTCGCCCGCGGCCGAGGCCCCGATGCCGACCCATGGCACCGCCATGCACGGCGGCGCCCATGCCGACCAGGCAAGCGGGAGGGTCCGATGTCCAGCACCGCAGCGAACGTACCGACCAGCGACGACGACACCCGGCTGGCCGCCCTGGGCTACCGGCCGCAGCTGAACCGGGTACTCGGGCTGTTCGCCAACTTCGCCGTCGCGTTCACCTACCTGTCCCCGATGGTGGGGATCTACTCGCTGTTCGTGCTCGGCGTGGGGACCGGCGGGCCGGCGTACGTGTGGCTGACCTGGGTGCCGGTGGCGGGCATGCTGCTGGTGGCGCTGGTCTTCGGCGAGCTGGCCAGCCACTACCCGGTCGCCGGCGCGCTCTACCAGTACAGCAAGTTCTCGGTCGGCCCGCGCTACGGCTGGTTCGTCGGGTGGTTCTACGGCATCGCGCTGCTGATCACGGTGGCCGCGGTGGACACCGGGGTGGTCAGCTATGTCACCGCGCTCGGCCACAACTGGTTCGGCTGGAGCTTCGACCCGACCGACCACCTGACCATCCTGGTCATCACCGTGTGCCTGCTGCTGATCCAGACCACCCTCAACATCACCGGCGCCACCGTGATGGGGCGGGTCGCGCAGTTCGGAGTGTACGTCGAGATCGTCGGCACGCTGGGCATCGCGATCATCCTGGCGATCAACGGCTTCCACCACGGGCCGGGCTTCCTGTTCTCCACCCAGCACGTCCAGGACGCCGCCAGCAACCCGCTCGGCCTGGACTTCGGCGGCCACTGGCTCACCGGCGCCGCGCTGATCGCGGTGCTGGCCCCGGTCTACATCTTCTACGGCTTCGAGTCGGCCGGCGACATCTCCGAGGAGACCAGGGACGCCGGCCGCCAGGTGCCCCGCGCGATGCGCTGGGCGCTGATCTGGGGCGGCGTCAGCTCGTTCATCCTGATCGCCTCGCTGCTGCTGGCGATGCCGTCCGGCAAGAACCCGGTCGGCCAGACCGTCGACGGCGGCGGGGTGCCGTTCATCCTCGGCCAGCTGCCCAGCTGGCTGCAGGACCTGCTGCTCCTGCTGATCATCTTCGCGTTCTTCTCCTGCGGCACCTCGGTGCAGGGCGCCGGCAGCCGGCTGGTCTTCTCCTATGCCCGGGACGGCGCGCTGCCCGGCTCGGCGTTCCTGTCCGCGGTGCACCGCCGGTTCCGCACCCCGGTGAACGCGCTGGTCGTGGGCTCGGTGATCACGGCGCTGTTCGTGCTGCTGGTGTTCGCCTCGCCCGACCATGACGTGAAGTTCGGCTTCGTCACCTACCCGGCCAACACCAACGTGCTGGTGTCGCTGGTGTCCTTCGGCGTCAGCGGCATCTACCTGTCCTTCCTGCTCACCGTGATCGGCGCCATCGTGGCCCGCCGGCGCGGCTGGCTCGCCGAAGGCTCGTTCCGGCTCGGCCGCTGGGCCTGGCCGGTCACCCTGGTGGCGGCCGGCTACCTCGGCCTGATGCTGCTCAACGTGGTGCTGCCCACCGGCCTGAGCAGCCCGCGCGGCTACTTCAACCTGGACTGGATCACCCTGCTGGTCATGCTGGCCGTCACCGCGGTCGGCGTGCTGGTCTTCCTGTTCGCCCGCCCGGCCCGAACGGTCGGCCGGCACCTCGGCGACGCCGACCAGCCGAGCGGCGCCGCCCGGGCCGCCCGGTAGATGTGATCCAGTCCTCCCCCAGGGTTACCGACGGGTAACCCTGGGTATCCTGAGGCCACCTGCCCGACGATCAGAGCTGACCGACGCTGGAGGCCGCAGTGGCACTGCGCATCATCCTCACCCTGCTGATGACCGCGGTCACCGCGGCGATCGCGGGCCGGCGGATCTTCTGGCTGGTGCGGCTGATCCGCTCCGGCACCGCCGCACCCGGGCGCGGCAAGGACGCCCCGGGCCGGGTCGTCAACGACGCCGAGGAGGTGCTGGGCCAGACCCGGCTGCTGAAGTGGTCGGTCCCGGGCCTGGCGCACTTCTTCACCTTCTGGGGCTTCGTCATCCTGAACCTGACGATCCTGGAGGCCTACGGCGCGCTGCTGATCGACCGCGACTTCTCCATCCCGCTGGTCGGCAAGTGGCAGGCGCTCGGCTTCGTCGAGGACCTGATGGCGGTCGCGGTGCTGGCGGGCCTGGCCACCTTCGCGGTGCTGCGGCTGCGCAACGCTCCGCAGCGCAAGCAGCGCGACTCCCGCTTCTACGGCTCGCACACCGGGCCGGCCTGGGTCATCCTCGGCATGATCAGCCTGGTCATCGTCACCCTGCTGCTGCTGCGCGGCGCGCAGCTGAACGCCGGCGAGTTCCCGTACGGCCGGTCGAAGTGGACCTTCGCCTCGTACCTGGTCGCCAAGGCGCTCGGCACCGGCGACTACAACCGCGGCCTGGCCACGCTGTTCCTGCTGCTGCAGGTGGCGGTGGTGCTGGTGTTCCTGATCATCGTCACCTACTCCAAGCACCTGCACATCGCCACCGCCCCGATCAACGTCTACTTCAAGCGACTGCCCAAGGCGCTCGGGGCGCTGCCGCCGGTCACCGACGCCCACGGCAAGACCATCGACTTCATGGACGTGGAGAACCTGTCCGAGGACACCGTGTTCGGCAAGGGCAAGGTCGAGGACTTCAGCTGGAAGGCCTACCTGGACTTCGCGACCTGCACCGAGTGCGGCCGCTGCCAGTCGCAGTGCCCGGCCTGGAACACCGGCAAGCCGCTGTCGCCCAAGCTGGTGATCATGGACCTGCGCGACCACCTGTTCGCCAAGGCCCCGTACCTGATCGGCGGCAAGACGGTGCCGGACGACGCGGTCCCCGACTTCACCACCCCCGCCGCGGAGGGCGGCTCGCACGGCACCCACGTGCCGGAGGCCGGCTACCCCCGGGTGGAGGGCACGAACATCGAGCAGGCCAGCAGGCCGCTGGTCGGCGACCTGGCCTCGCACGGCGTGATCGACCCTGACGTGCTGTGGTCCTGCACCACCTGCGGCGCCTGCGTCGAGCAGTGCCCGGTGGACATCGAGCACATCGACCACATCGTCGACATGCGCCGCTACCAGGTGCTGATCGAGTCCTCGTTCCCGTCCGAGGCCGGCAGCATGCTGCGCAACCTGGAGAACAAGGGCAACCCGTGGGGCCTGCCGGTCCGCAACCGGGAGGAGTGGACCGAGGGGCTGGGCTTCGAGGTTCGCCGGGTATCCCCCGGCCAGCCGCTGC
>NZ_DATINC010000136.1:0-9136 GCF_035474675.1 Jatrophihabitans sp.
AGAGCCTGCACTGGATGAGCTCGGCGGTCGGGCAGGTGCCGCTGGACTGGTCGGCGCCCAACGGTTACCCGGCGGTGGCCAGCGCCTGGCGCTCGTCCGGCTCGCTGCTCAACCTCTGGGGCTATCACCGCGGCCTGGCGCAGAACTGGTACGAGGGCTTCGCCAAGCTCGACCCGAACTCCCTCTACGGCGCGGTCAAGCCGCGCACCAGCGGCGAGGCGATCATCCAGCTGTGCGGCCGGCTCACCGGCAGCCGGTTCCCGACCGGGCACCTGCAGGCCCTGCAGACGTTTCTGGGCGAAGCTGCCAGCACCCCGATCGCCAGCTCCCGGCTGCGCTGGTACCTGCCGCACCTGATCCCGCTCATCCTCGACGCTCCGCAGCACGCGCTGCGCTGAGCGGCTGAACTTCAGATACCCGAGAGGACGTCATGACCGACCCCGAGCTCTCCGCCGCCGAGCGGCTGGCCGGCGAGGCCCAGCAAGTGAGTGCCGACCTGGCCGCCCAGGACGCCAGCTGGGCGGGCGGCTGGACCCGGCGCAGCTTCCTGGCCGGCGCCGGCATGGTCGGCGTGGCCGCCCTGGGCAGCCAGCTGGTCACCACCCGGGCCGCCTACGCCGCGCCGGGGCTGAGCAACGGCAACACCCTGGTCTGCGTCTTTCTGCGCGGTGCCGCCGACGGCCTGCGGATCCTGGTGCCGGCCACGTCCGACACCGGCCTGGACTACCTGACCACGGTGCGCGCCAACCTGGTGCCGGCCAGCGCCAACCGGCTGCCGCTGCCGGGCGCTCCCGGCTGGGCGCTGAACTCCGCGCTCAACCCGCTGCTGCCGTTCTGGAACACCGGCGAGCTGGCCTTCGTCCCGGCGGTGTCGGTGGACGGCATCACCCGCAGCCACTTCCAGGCCCAGCAGTGCCTGGAGCGCGGCTCGGACACCGCTACCACCGGCTGGCTGGACCGGGCACTGCAGCAACTCGGCCCCGGCACCACGTTCCGGGCGGTCACCCAGGGCTCGGCGCTGCCGGCCGCGCTGACCGGCAACCAGACCAAGCTGGTGATGAGCTCGCTGAAGAACTTCAGCTTCCCCGGCTGGGACGGCGTCGCACCGCAGAGCGAGACCGCCCTCCGCACCCTGTACCGGGGGCTGGCCGGCCCGCTCGGCGAGGACGTGCCGATCACCCTGTCGGCGCTGGCCACCGCGGCAAGCGCCCGGGCCAAGGCCGGTGCGCAGAACGGCGCGGTGTACCCGGGCGGCAACTTCGGCACCGCGCTGGCCGACCTCGCCACCCTGCTGCGCGCCGAGGTGGGCATGCAGGTGGCCACCGTCGACGTCGGCGGCTGGGACACCCACACCGACGAGGCCAACCAGCTCGACCGCAACCTCACCTCGGCGGCCAAGGCGCTGGCTGCCTTCCTCACCGACCTCGGCCCGGCCCGGCGCAGCCGGGTGACGGTGGTGGTGATGACCGAGTTCGGCCGGCGGGTGCAGATGAACGCCAGCGGCGGCACCGACCACGGGCACGGCAGCCTGATGTGGCTGCTCGGCGGCGGGCTGGCCGGTGCCTCGGTGTACGGCAAGTGGAACCAGCTGTCGGCAGGATCTTTGGATTCCGGCGACGTGCCGGCGCTCAACAACGCTTACGACGTGCTGGGCGAGGTGGCCCAGAAGCGGCTCGGGGTGGGGCAGCTGGGCACCCTGTTCCCGGGCCGGACGTTCGCGCCGCTGGGGCTGGCCAAGGCGGTCTGAGTTCTCCGCCGGCTGCGCCCGCCCAGGGTCAGCCGCGCTGCGGCTCGGCGGCGACCAGCGCGGGGGCCAGGTCAGCCTCCGGGCCGGCGACCGTCTCCGACCAGACCGTCTCCGACTCGACCGAACCTGATTCGACCGGGTCCGTTCCGGTCGTGCGCAGCTCGTCCCACTGCACCAGCGCGACCCCGGCGACGATGAACGCGCCGCCGACGATCTGCGCCGGGCCGGGCAGCTGGCCCAGCAGCAGCCAGGCGAGCAGCACCGCGAACAGCACCTCGCTCAGGCCCAGGAAGGATGCGAGCTTCGCGCCGAGCGCGCGGGCGGCGGTGATGCCGGCGGAGTAGGCGAAGACGCCCGCCACCAGGGAGATCCCGAGCACCGGCACCAGCCAGCTGGTCCGGTGGTGCAGGAGCTGCACGTCCTGCGTACCCGCCGAGATCGGCACCACCCCGAGCACTCCGACCACCACCAGGCAGAGGCTGGCGACCGCCATGCCACCCCAGGCCATCACGATGGGCGGCAGCGAGTTGTCGGCCTGCGCCGACACCACGAAGTACACCGCGAGTCCCACCGCCGCGCCGAGCCCCCACAGCACCCCGACCGGGTCGAGGTGGTGGCTGCCGGTCACGTCCAGCACCAGCGCCAGCCCGAGCAGCGCGGTGGCGGCGCCGGCCACCGTCAGCCGGCGCGGCCGGTTCCCGTGCCGCAGCCACAGCCAGCCGACCACCAGCAGGATGCCCAGGTACTCCAGCAGCAGGGCCACACCCACCGACAGCCGCGCCACCGCGTTGAAGTAGCACAGCTGGGCGGCCGCGATCGCCAGCACGCCGTAGGTGGCGATGCTGCGCCGCTCGCGGAGCAGCATGCCGTACCGGCCGCGCAGCACGTGCAGCGCCGGAATGCTCAGCACGGCCGCGGCGACCAGCAGCCGGGCGGTCACCGCGGCGGCGGGTGACCAGCCGGAGTCGATCAGGGCGGTGGCGAAGGCGCCCGAGGTGCCGAAGGCGGCGGCAGACAGCAGCGCGGTGCCGAGGCCGGCCTGCTGCCGGGTTGCGACCTGCATGACGAGTCCGTTCGAAGGAGAGCTGGTGTGTCATGAGCTATCGGGACTATGCTCATTACCTCTGACGCTAGTCGGACCTCCGTAAGGAGTCAAGATGGTTTTCGCTCATGACACGGAGCGGGCGCTGGCGGCCGCGGCGGCCCTGGTGAACACCGGCCTGGCCGACGCCGGGGACCAGCTCACCACCCTCGCCGAGCTGGACGAGCTGGTCCGCACCTGGCAGTGGACCGGCCCCCGGGCCGGCACCCCGGCCGAGCTTGCCGCGGTGCGCGAGCTGCGCCCGACCCTGGCCCGGTTCTGGTCGGGCGACAAGGACACCGTGGTGGAGCTTGTCAACCAGGTGTTGCGGGATCGTCATGCGCTGCCGCAACTGGTCAAGCACGACCAGTGGGACTACCACGTGCACGCCACCGCACCGGACGCGCCGCTGGCCGACCGGATGGCCGTCGAGGCCGCCATGGCGATAGCCGACGTGATCCGGATCGACGAGCTCGGCCGGCTGCGAATCTGCGGCGGCGAGGACTGCGAGGACGTCTACGTCGACCTGTCGAAGAACCGCTCCCGCCGGTTCTGCGGCGCCACCTGCGGCAACCGGGCGAACGTGGCCGCCTACCGGGCCCGCCGCCGCTGACAGAAACCTAGGAACGCAACTAGGAGTGCACCGGGCCGGTGTCGACCGCTTCGAAGGCCGATCCCGGCACGTTCTTCAGCTGCTCGAGATCGGCGTCGTTCCAGCCGCTGTCGGTGGAACCGGACAGGAACCAGTTCGAGCCGTTGTCGGCCACGAACATGCCGTAGGTCTTCAAGGCTTGCAGGATCACCCGGGAGGCGCCGGTGTAGCGGCTGAGGTCGAAGGACGCCTTCAACCGGAACCGGGCACCCATCGGCGGGACGTTCGGGTCGGTGGTGGAGCCGGCCTGGTGGGTGGCTGGGTTGATGTAGCCGCGCTGGGTGGTGGCGACGGTGAACCGCAGCGCGTGGTCGATGTGCCCGGCCAGCACCTCGTCCCGGCGGACCAGGCCGGGCAGGATCGGCAGGCCGGCGGCATCCGCCGAGGTCCAGCCGGCCGGCCGCAGCGCGTTGGAGCGCAGGTCGAAGACCGCGCCGGACGCGGCGGTCCAGCCGGAGCCGCTGCGGGCCGCCCCGTACAGCTCGTAGAGGTGGCAGTCACCGGAGGCGACCAGCACGTGCGCGTCCCCACCGGCCTCGATCCGGGCAGCGGACGGGATCGGGTACGGCCCCGGGTCGCTCTCGTCGCCGTAGTCGGTGAAGCTGACCGGCACCTTCGGCTGCCCGGCTGGCACCACGCTGTACGGAATGCCGTAGGACGGGTCCGAGCCGAAGTCCGGGTGCAGGAACCGGCTGCCGCCGATGCTGGCCACCCAGGCCGCCGAGCGCGGGTTGAGCGGGGCGGCCGAGATCACCCGGCGCCACGGGTTGTCCGGCGGGAACAGCGAGCAGCCGGCGATGCTCGCCCCGCTGGCGCCGGCCTGGGGCAGCCGGGTGGGTGCCGGCCGGCCGGGCCGGACCAGCACCGGGCGGTCCGCCTTGCGCACCGTGCCGGCCGTCGCCAGCCGGGCACCCGCTGCCGGCCCGGAGGGAGCGGCAGCCGCTGCGGAGCCCGCCACCACCACCAGCGCGAGCACCCAGGCGGGTACCCGCAGCCGGGGTCGCATTCCAGCAGCCGGTCGCATGTCCACCAGTATGTCGGGTTCTGGCCCGCCAGCCGGCCCGTACCATGGAATTTCGTGAGTTCCAGTCCCGAAAGTCTCTTCCCCCGCCTCGAGCCGCTGCTGACCCAGGTCGGCAAGCCGATCCAGTACGTCGGCGGTGAGCTGAACGCGCGCAGCAAGGACTGGGACTCGGTGGCCGTTCGGTGGGTGCTGATGTACCCGGACGCCTACGAGGTGGGGTTGCCCAACCAGGGCGTGCAGATCCTCTACGAGGTGCTCAACGAGCGCCCGGACGCGCTGGCCGAACGCAGCTACGCGGTCTGGCCCGACCTGGAGAAGCTGCTGCGCGAGCACGGCCTGCCGCAGTTCACGGTGGACGGCCACCGGCCGGTGGGCGCCTTCGACGTGCTGGGCGTGTCGCTGTCCACCGAGCTCGGCTACACCAACCTGCTGACCGCGCTGGACCTGGCCGGCATCCCGCTGCACGCCACCGACCGCGACGAGCGGCACCCGATCGTGCTGGCCGGCGGGCATGCCGCGTTCAACCCCGAGCCGATCGCGGACTTCCTGGACGCCGCGGTGCTGGGCGACGGGGAGCAGGCCGTCGGCCGGATCACCGACCTGATCGCCGCCTTCAAGGCCGAGGGCTCGCCGGGCGGGCGGGACGAGCTGCTGACCCGGCTGGCCGAGACCGGCGAGGTGTACGTGCCGCGCTTCTACGACGTGGCCTACCTGGCCGACGGCCGGCTGGCCTCGGTGACCCCCAACCGGGACCGGGTGCCCGAGCGGGTGCGCAAGCACACCGTGATGGATCTCGACGACTGGCCCTATCCAAAGACGCCGCTGGTGCCGCTGGCCGAGTCGGTGCACGAGCGGATGTCGGTGGAGATCTTCCGCGGCTGCACCCGGGGCTGCCGGTTCTGCCAGGCCGGCATGATCACCCGTCCGGTGCGCGAGCGCTCGGTCGAGGGGATCGGCCGGATGGTCGAGGCCGGGCTCGCCGCCACCGGCTTCGAGGAGGTCGGCCTGCTGTCGCTGTCCAGCGCCGACCATTCCGAGATCGGGCCGCTGGCCAAGCAGCTGGCCGACCGGTACGCCGACTCCCGGGTGTCGCTGTCGCTGCCCTCGACCCGGGTGGACGCCTTCAACATCGACCTGGCCAACGAGTTCTCCCGCAACGGCCGGCGTTCCGGGCTGACCTTCGCTCCGGAGGGCGGCTCCGAGCGGCTGCGCCGGGTGATCAACAAGATGGTCAGCCACGACGACCTGATCTCCACCGTCACCGCCGCCTACTCCCAGGGCTGGCGGCAGGTGAAGCTCTACTTCATGTGCGGGCTGCCCACTGAGACCGACGACGACGTGCTCGAGATCGCCACCATGGCCCAGGACGTCATCCGGGCCGGCCGGCAGGCCACCGGCTCGCGCGACATCCGGTGCACCGTCTCGATCGGCGGCTTCGTGCCCAAGCCGCACACCCCGTTCCAGTGGGCCGCGCAGGCCGCACCCGAGGTGGTGGACGGCCGGCTGCGTGCGCTGCGCGCCGCGATCAACTCCGACCGGTCGCTGGGCCGCAACATCGGCATGCGCTACCACGACGGCAAGCCCTCGCTGATCGAGGGGCTGCTCTCCCGCGGCGACCGCCGGGTCGGCGCGGTGATCGAGCAGGCCTGGGCCGACGGCGCCCGCTTCGACGGCTGGAGCGAGCACTTCTCCTACGACCGCTGGATCGCCGCCGCCGAGCGGGCGCTGGCGCCGTTCGGGGTGTCGGTCGACTTCTTCACCACCCGGGAACGCGATGCCGACGAGGTGCTGCCCTGGGACCACCTGGACTCCGGCCTGGACAAGCAGTGGCTGTGGGACGACTGGCAGGACGCGCTGACTGGCTACGAGCAGGACGACTGCCGGTGGACGCCGTGCTTCGACTGCGGGGTGTGCCCGACGATGGGCACCGACATCCAGGTGGGTCCCACCGGCAGGTCGCTGCTGCCGCTGGTCGCCAAGCCGCCGCTGCTGGTGTCCGCGCCGGCGGGGTCGGGCTCCTCCACCGAGCAGGACTGAGGCGGGAGATGGCCAGCAGGCAACCGGACGGGCCGGCGTACCAGGCGCCGGTGCAGCGGATTCGGCTGCAGTACGCCAAGCGCGGCCGGCTGAGGTTCTGCTCGCACCGCGATTTCGCCCGCGCCTTCGAGCGTTCGCTGCGCCGGGCCGAGGTGCCGATGGCCTACTCGGCGGGCTTCCACCCGCATCCCAAGATCAGCTACCTGGGAGCGGCCCCGACCGGGGTGGGCTCGGAGGCGGAGTACCTGGAGATCGGTCTGGCCCGGCACTGCGAGCCCGAGGCGGTCCGCGCCGCCCTGGACTCGGTGCTGCCGGACGGCCTGGACATCGTGCGGGCCGTCGACGCCGCCGACTGCCGGCCCGGGACGCTGGCCGAGCAGATGCACGCCTCGCTGTGGCGGCTGGAGCTGGCGGCCGACCCGGCGGAGCTGACGGCCGCGGTCGCCCGGCTGCTGGCGGCCGAGTCGGTGCCGGTGGAGCGGCTCACCAAGGACGGCCGGCGCACCCTCGACGCCCGGGCGCCGATCGTGTCCGCTCAGGTGTCCGGGATGCCGGCCGAAGTGTCGGAAGAAGGACCGGCCGGAGAGGGGCCGGCCGAGGTGTCGGCTGAGCCAATCGCGGCCAGGAATGACACCCGTGCGATACTTGAGGTGGTCGTCCGCCAGGTCACCCCGGCGGTCCGGCCCGACGATGTGCTCACCGCTCTGCGGACCGTCGCCGGTTTCGCCCCGTCGCAGCCCCCTCGGGCTACCCGGCTGGCGCAGGGACCGGTCGATGACGCGGGACGGGTGACAGATCCGTTGTGCACCACCGGGTCGCCGGCCTGACCGGCAGCTCCCGAGTACTGAGAGACCGCAGGCTTCTCGCCTGCGGATGGCACGTTCTGCCCGCAGTTGTGGGCAGGGGTGACACGAGCCGCCTGTCCGCTCCCGTGGACGGGTGAGACGAGACTTTGCGCTCCGCTTGCGGGTGGAACGCCATACCGCCACTGTGCGGCCGAGTCCGGCGAGAGCCGGCTCGCTCGGCCCCGGTGGTGAGACAGGAGTACCGAGCCATGCTCGACGACACCGAGCCGACCGGCGGCACCGCCGGGCCGGACGACACCGCCAGCGCACCGGCCAAGAAGGCCGCTCGCAAGGCCCCGGCCAAGCGCGCGCCCCGCAAGACTGCCGCCAAGAAGGCGGCGCCGGCCGCCGCTGATCCGGCCGCTGATTCGGGTAGCGCGCCGGAACCCGCTGGTCAGCCGGACGCCCCGCCGACCGCTCCGGCGGTGCCCGACGCCCCCGCCGCCGATCCCACCATGCCGGACCAGCCGGCGAACGAGCCGGCTGGGCCGGCCAAGAAGGCCACCCGGGCCCGCAAGGCCCCGGCCAAGAAGGCGCCGGCCAAGACCGCTGCTGCCGAGAGCGCCCAGCCCGAGCCGCAGCCGCCGGCTCCCGAGGCCACCGGGAGTGCCCAGCCCGAGCCGCAGCCGCCGGCTCCCGAGGCCGCCGGGAGCGCCCAGCCCGAGCCGCAGCCGCCGGCTCCCGAAGCCGCCGGACCGGCCGACCAGCCGGCCCCGGCCAAGAAGGCACCCCGCAAGCGGGTCAGCAAGGCCGCCGCCGCCAAGGCCGCCGCGGAGCAGCCGCCTGCCGGCCAGGTCACCGAGTCCACGGCCGAGATCCCGGCACCCGAGGCACTGCCGGCGGCACCGGCGCTGAGCGCCCCGGCGGTGCTGTTCCAGCCGCCGTCCGCCGAGCCCGCGCCGCGCCGGCGGCGCGGCGCCAAGAAGGCCGCCGAAGCCGCGCCCGCCCAGCCGGAAGCCCGTCCGGCCGATGAGGTGCCCGACTTCACCGACCTGGAGCCGGAAGACCTCGAGACCGACCTGGAGCCGGAGGACATCGACGACCTCGACACCTCCGACACCGAGGGCCCGGACACCGAGGGCGGTGACGAGCCCGAGGCCGGCGAGGGCACCCGGCGGCGGCGCCGGCGGGGCCGGCGCGGCCGCGGCAGCCGGTCCGCCACCGAGAATGGCGAGTCCCGCGACACCGCCGAGGACTCCGACGAGGACGAGCCCGAGGAGGACCACGCCGAGGAGGTCGCCGAGGCGGCCCTGTCGGCCAGCGCCCGGCGCCGGCGGCGGCGCCGTCGCTCCAGCGGCGGGGACGGCGCCGACATCGCACCGTCCGAGGACGACCCGCCCAACACCGTGGTGCACGTCCGGGAGTCCCGGGACTCCCGGGGGTCCAGCCGGGGGAGTGCCGCCGACGACGACGGCGTGCGCGGCGTCAAGGGCTCGACCCGGCTGGAGGCCAAGCGCCAGCGCCGCCGGGACAACCGCGACACCGGCCGCCGGCGCGCCCCGATCCTCACCGAGGCCGAGTTCCTGGCCCGCCGCGAGTCGGTGGACCGGTTGATGGCGGTACGCCAGACCGGCGACCGCACCCAGATCGCCGTCCTGGAGGACGGCATCCTGGTCGAGCACTACGTCACCCGGGCCAGCGCGAGCAGCGCGGTCGGCAACGTCTACCTGGGCCGGGTGCAGAACGTCCTGCCGTCGATGGAGGCCGCCTTCGTCGACATCGGCCGCGGCCGCAACGGCGTGTTGTACGC
>NZ_DATINC010000137.1:0-10782 GCF_035474675.1 Jatrophihabitans sp.
CGGCCGTCCACGGCGGTCGGGACGCCGTTGTCGAAGCTGATCATCACCTCGTCCGGCTCGCGGGCCACGGTCGGGTCGGCGGTGTAGGAGTAGACGTCCTCGATCGGGGCGTTCCACGGGTCCTCGAGCATGCCGGTCTCCACCGCCCGGCCCCAGAAGTTCTGGTCCACCGAGTACGGCGAGCGCTTGGACTGGTCGATCGGCAGCCCGCGATCCTCGGCGAACTGGATGGCCTTGTCCCGGGTCATGCCGCTGTCGCGGACCGGGGCGATCACCTTCAGGTCCGGGGCGATCGCGCCGATGCCGACCTCGAAGCGGACCTGGTCGTTGCCCTTGCCGGTGCAGCCGTGCGCGACGGTGTCGGCGCCGTACTGCTGCGCGGCCAGCGCCAGGTGCTTGGCGATCACCGGCCGCGACAGCGCCGAGACCAGCGGGTAGCGCTCCAGGTACAGGGCGTTGGCGCGCAATGCCGGCAGGCAGTACTCCTCGGCGAACTCGGTCTTGAGGTCCAGCACCACCGACTCGACCGCGCCGCAGTCCAGCGCGCGCTGGCGGATCTGGTCCATGTCCTCGCCACCCTGACCGACGTCGGCGGCCACGCAGATCACCTCCGCACCGGTCTCGGCCCCGATCCAGCCGATCGCCACCGAGGTGTCCAGGCCGCCGGAATAGGCGAGCACTACCCGCTTGGTCATGTCGAAAACTCTCCCTGTCGATCTATGAGGTTGATCCGGTTGGTGCGTTCGGGGTGTAGCGCGTCAGGTGCTGGTGGACAGCTCCATCAGCTCGGCGGCCAGCGCCGGGCCGCCGGCCGGGTCGCGGCTGATCACCACGATGGTGTCGTCACCGGCGATGGTGCCCAGCACCTGGGGCAGGCCGGCCCGGTCGATGGCGCTGGCCAGGAAGTTCGAGGCCCCCGGCGGGGTGCGCAGCACCACCAGGTTGGCGCTGCCCTCGGCCGAGACCAGCAGCTCGCCGAGCAGCCGGGCCAGCCGCTGCGGCGGGGCGTCGCGCAGCTGCCGGGCAGCCAGCGGGGCACCGTCCTGCGGCACCACGTACACCGGCTGGCCGCCGTCCGGGGTGCGCAGCTTCACCGCCCCGAGCTCGTCGAGGTCCCGGCTGAGGGTGGCCTGGGTGACCGGCACGCCGGCGTCGGCCAGCAGTGCCGCCAGCTCCCCCTGCGACCGCACCCGGCGCTCGGACAGCAGCGCCAGGATCCGGGCATGCCGGGCGGCCCGGCTGGGCAGCTCCTGCGGGCCGTTCGTCGGGCCGCCCGGCGGCGCCGTCGAGCCGTTTGTCGGACCGCCCGCGGGCGTTGTCGGGCCGCCCAGTGGCGTTTGCGGCATCGGGATGTCCGGGCGGACCTGCCGGACGGTGCGCGCCATCTAGGACCTCTCCAGCAGCCAGGTGAGCAACGCCTTCTGGGTGTGCAGCCGGTTCTCCGCCTCGTCCCACACCACGCTGCGCGGGCCGTCCAGCACCTCGGCCGCGATCTCCTTGCCCCGGTAGGCCGGCAGGCAGTGCAGCACGATAGCACCGGGGGCGGCCCGGTCCAGGGTGTCGGCGGTGACCGCGAACGGCTGCAACTCGTGGTCGTCGGCCTGCTCGCGCTCCTGCCCCATCGACACCCAGGTGTCGGTGATCAGCACGTCGGCGCCGTCCACCGCGGCCAGCGGGTCGGAGGTGATGGTCACCGAGCCACCGGTGCCGGCCGCGATCGTGCGGGCCCGGTCCACGATGGCGGGATCGGGCAGGTAGCCCGCCGGGCCGCCGATCCGGATCGAGATGCCCGCCGCGGCGCTGCCCAGCAGGTAGGAGTTGCCCATGTTGTTCGACGCGTCGCCGACGTAGCTCACCGTGAGCCCCGCCAGCTTGCCCTTGTGCTGCCGGATGGTCTGCAGGTCGGCCAGGATCTGGCAGGGGTGGAACTCGTTGGTGAGCCCGTTGACGACCGGCACCGCGCTGGCGGCGGCCAGCGCGGCCAGCTGCTGCTGCTCGAAGGTGCGCCACACGATGCAGGCCACCTGCCGGTCCAGCACCCGGGCGGTGTCCTCGATCGGCTCGCCGCGGCCCAGCTGGGTGTCGGAGGACTCGATGATCAACGGGTAGCCGCCGAGCTCGGCGATGCCGACGCTGAACGAGACCCGGGTCCGGGTGGACGGCTTGTCGAACATCACCGCGACCGCCCGGGGGCCGGCCAGCGGGCGGCGGGAGAACCGGTCGGCCTTCAGCTCATCGGCGAGGTCGAGCACCTCGACCAGCTCGTCCGGGCTGAGGTCGTCGTCGCGCAGGAAGTGCCGGGGCATCAGCCGCTCGCTCCTGCTTGCCCGGCCTGGTCGGCCTGCTCGGCTTGCACGGCCTGCAGGGCCGCGCCCAGCAGCTGCAGCGCCTCGGCGATCTCGACCTCGGTGACGATCAGCGGCGGCGCCAGCCGCAGCACGTCCGGCCGGACCGAATTCACCAGCAGGCCGCGCTCGCGGGCCGCCAGCTCCACCTGCGCCGCGCAGTCCGAGCTCAGCTGGACGCCGTACCACAGCCCGCTGCCGCGCACCTGCTCCACCAGCGGGCTGTCCAGCCCGTGCAGGCCCGCCGCCAGCGCGGCGCCGCACCGGCGCACCTGGGCCAGCAGGTCCTGCTGCTCGATGGTCTCCAGCACGGCCAGCGCGGCCGCGCAGGACACCGGGTTGCCGCCGAAGGTGCTGCCGTGCGAGCCGGGAGCGAACAGCCCCGCGGCCTTGCCGAACCCGATGCAGGCCCCGATCGGCAGGCCACCGCCCAGGCCCTTGGCCAGGGTGAGGATGTCGGGCACCACGCCGGCGGCGATGCTGGCGAACCACTGCCCGGTACGCCCGATGCCGGACTGCACCTCGTCGACCACCAGCAGCGCGCCGGTCCGGTCGCAGATCTCGCGGGCCGCGGCCAGGTAACCCTGCGGCGCCGGCAGCACCCCGCCCTCGCCCTGGGTCGGTTCCAGGAACACCGCCGCGACGCCGTCGTCCACCGCGGCCCGCAGCGCCTCGACGTCGCCGTAGTCGACGAAGGTGACCGGGCCCGGCAGCGGCTCGAACGGCTGCCGCTTGGCGGGGTTGCCGGTGACCGCCAGCGCGCCCAGGGTGCGGCCGTGGAAGCTGTTGGCGGTCGACACCAGGCCCAGCCGGTTCCCGCTCGGGTCCAGCGACCGGCCGTAGAGGCGGCTGAGCTTGACCGCGCACTCGTTGGCCGCCGCGCCGTCGTTGGCGAAGAACACCCGGGCCGACGGGTCGCCGACCAGGAACTGCAGCTTCTCGGCCAGCCGGACGCCCGGTTCGTGGCTGACCAGGTTCGAGGTGTGCATCAGCCGGCCGGCCTGCTCGGTGACCGCCGCCACGACCGCCGGGTGCGCGTGCCCCAGCGCGGAGACCGCGATGCCGGCGACGAAGTCCAGGTAGCTGGTGCCCTCGACGTCGGTCACCCGGCAGCCCTGCCCGGAGGCCAGCGCCAGCTGCGGGGTGCCGTAGTTGTCCATCATCACCGCGGCCCAGCGCTTGGCCATCAGCTGGTTGGTCATGACCGCACCTCTGGGACGGCCGGCGCAGGATTCAACTCGACGTCAGGCAGCACCATGGTTCCTATCCCCTCGGTGGTGAAGATCTCCAGCAGCAGCGCGTGCGGCGCGCGGCCGTCCATCACGGTGGCCGACGGCACGCCGGCCTGGACCGCCCGCAGGCAGGCTTCCATCTTGGGCACCATGCCGGCGGCCAGCCCGGGCAGCAGGTCGGCCAACCGGCTGGCCCGGATCTCGGCGATCACCTCGCTGCTGGCCGGCCAGTCGGCGTACAGGCCCGCCACGTCGGTGAGCACGATCAGCTTCTCAGCACCCAGCGCGGCGGCCAGCGCCGCGGCCGCGGTGTCGGCGTTGACGTTGTAGGACAGGCCGTCCGCACCGCGGGCCACGCTGGCGATCACCGGAATCCGCCCGGCGTCCAGCAGCGCGGTCACCGCGCTGGGGTCGACCGCCACCACGTCGCCGACCTGGCCGATGTCCACCGGCTGGCCGTCCACCAGGGCCGGCCGGCGCTCGGCGCGCAGCATGCCGGCGTCCTCGCCGGACAGCCCCACCGCGAACGAGCCGTGGTCGTTGATCAGGTTCACCACGTCGCCGTTCACCTGGCCGGTCAGCACCATCCGGACCACCTGCATCGCCTCCGGGGTGGTGACCCGCAGGCCGCCCCGGAACTCGCTGGGAATGCCCAGCCGCTGCAGCTGCTCGGTGATCTGCGGGCCGCCGCCGTGCACGATCACCGGACGCACCCCCGCGTAGCGCAGGAACACCACGTCCTGGGCGAAGCTGGTCTGCAGCTCCGGCGCGGTCATCGCGTTGCCGCCGTACTTGATCACCACCACCTTGCCCGAGAAGCGCTGCAGCCAGGGCAGCGCGTCGATCAGGGTGGCGGCCTGCTGGGCCGCCACCTCCGGCGACACCGCCGGCTTGGCGGCAGCGGGCCGGGACAGCGCGGTCGGCCGGCTCATGTGGAGTACGCCGAGTTCTCTTCGACGTAGCCGTGCGACAGGTCGTTGGTATGGACGGTGGCGCTGGCCGGGCCGGCGTGCAGGTCGACCTCGATCCGCACCTGCCGGCCGGTCAGGTCCACCAGGTCGCGGCTGTCCCCCGCCGCGCCGCCCCGGCACACCTGCACGCCGTTGATCGCGACGTCGAGCTGGTCGGGCTCGAAGGCCGCCGTGGTGGTGCCGATCGCGGCCAGCACCCGTCCCCAGTTGGGATCGTTGCCGAACAGCGCGCACTTGAGCAGGTTGTTGCGGGCGATCGAGCGGCCCACCTGCACCGCGTCGTCCTCGCTGGCGGCGCTCGCCACCACGATCTCGACCTCCTTGGTGGCACCCTCGGCGTCGGCCAGCAGCTGCCGGGCCAGGTCCGCGCACACCGCGTGCACCACCCGGGCCAGCTCGTCCTGCTCCGCCACCACTCCGGACGCACCGCTGGCCAGCAGCACCACCGTGTCGTTGGTGGACATGCAGCCGTCGGCGTCCAGCCGGTCGAAGGTGGTGCGGACCGCGGCCCGCAGCGCGGCGTCCAGGCCGGCCTGGTCGGCGACCGCGTCGGTGGTCAGCACGCACAGCATGGTGGCCAGGCTCGGTGCCAGCATGCCGGCGCCCTTGGCCATCCCGCCGACCGTCCAGCCGGCCGGCGACTGCGTGACGGCGGTCTTGGCCACCGAGTCGGTGGTGCGGATCGCCTCGGCGGCGTCCGGGCCGGCGTCCGGGGAGAGCGTGGCCGCCGCCCGCTCGATGCCGGGCAGCAGCCGGTCCATCGGCAACCGCTCCCCGATCAGGCCGGTCGAGCAGACCAGGATGTCGGCGGCGCTGACGTCCAGCAGCTTGGCGACCCGCTCGGCGCTGGCGTGGGTGTCGGCGAAGCCGGCCGGGCCGGTGCAGGCGTTCGCGCCGCCGGAGTTGAGCAGCACCGCCCGGGCGATGCCGTCGGACACCACCTGCGCCGACCACAGCACCGGGGCCGCCTTCACCCGGTTGGCGGTGAAGACCGCCGCGGCTGCCTGCAGCGGCCCGTCGTTGACCACCAGCGCCACGTCGAGGCCACCGGATGCCTTGAGCCCGGCGGCGACCCCGGACGCCCGGAACCCGCCGGCCGCGGTGACGCTCACGGCGCGATCCCGTCGGCGGACAGCCCCGTGGTCTCGGCCAGCCCCAGCATCAGGTTGGCGTTCTGCACCGCCTGGCCGGCCGCGCCCTTGCCGAGGTTGTCCAGTGCGCTGGTGACGATCACCCGTCCGGAGCTGGCGTCCAGCTCCGCCTGCAGGTGCACCGAGTTCGAGCCGAGGGTGGCTGCGGTGTGCGGCTGCCGCCCGGCGGGCAGCAGGTGGACGAACGGCTCGCCGGCGTAGGCGTCGGCCAGCGCCTGGCGCACCTGGTCGAGGGTCAGCCCCGGCGTGCTGGGCCGGGCGGTGACGGTGGCGAGGATCCCGCGGGCCATCGGCGCCAGCACCGGGGTCAGCGACAGCGTCCGGGCGCCGGTGGCCTGCAGGATCTCCGGGACGTGCTGGTGCACGCCGACCTTGTAGGGCGACAGGTCCGCCATCACCTCGCTGCCGAGCAGCGCGGGCTTGGCGACCCGGCCGGCGCCGGACGTGCCGGAGGCCGCGACCACCACCACGTCGTCCGCTTCGACCAGGCCGGCCGCGATCAGCGGCGCCAGCGCCAGGATGATGGCCGCCGCGTAGCAGCCGGTGTTGGCCACCCGGTCGCTGGCCGCGATCGCCGCCCGCCGGCCGGGCAGCTCCGGCAGCCCGTAGGTCCAGGTTCCGGCGTGCGGGCCGCCGTAGTAGCGCTGCCAGGCGGCGGCGTCGGCCAGCCGGAAGTCCGCGCCCAGGTCCACCACCCTGGTGGAGCCGGGCAGCTCGGCGGCCAGCGCAGCCGAGGCACCGTGCGGCAGCGCCAGGAAGACCAGCTCGGCGCCGGCCAGCACGTCGGGCGTGGTGTCGGCGAGGCTCAGATCGGAGTAGCTGACCAGCTGGGGATGCAGATCGGTAACCGGCTGGCCGGCGTGCGAGTGCGCGGTGGCGGCGACCACTTCGAAGTCCGGATGGCCGGCCAGCAGCCGGAGCAGCTCACCTCCTGCGTAGCCACTGGCACCGGCGACGGCGACGGAGGTACCCATGCGAAACATTATGCATGTAGACGCAAGAAAATGCGAAGCCCGGGGAGGGTTCCTGCTGCGGCCTACTTGTGCTTCTTGGCGAAGAGCCGGGTGCCCTTCAGGTTCTTCTTGTCCTCGGTGCGCATCTCGTCCTCGCTGCTGAAGTCCTCGTCGCGTGCCGGCGACATCGCGTTGTAGACCTGCTGCTCCCCGTCGTCCATGTCGCTGAGCTCGGCATCGCCGTTGTGCACGTCGTAGAACCGGCCGACCTGCTTGCGGCCGTCCTGGGCGCTGCCGATGAACTCGAAGTCGGTGAGGAAGTCGTCGAAGGTCTTGGTACCGGCCGCGATCAGCCGCAGGTTCGCCCGGTAGATCTTCGCGGCACCCTGTTTGCGCCACTCCTCGGCCAGGTACACCGTGACGGTCATCATGGCCGCTGCCCGCTTCTCCAGGTGCGAGGCCAGCACCGAGTCGTCGAAGTCGAGCAGGGCCCGCGCGATCACGGCATCGGTCTTGCCGCCGCTGCGCAGGCCGGCGATGTAGCTGACGTAGGTGTCGCCGAGCGAGCTCTTGCCCCAGTTCTTCGCCTGCGAGCCCAGCTTGGGCGCGCCCTGGTTGTAGAACGCGCTGATCGGCCCGCCGAAGGCCTGTACCGAGACGCCGGTGGTGGACTTGGTGAAGTCCTGGTACTCGGTGAAGTTGGAGTAGTGGAACGGGTTGTCCGAGGCCTTCGCCAGGTCGGCCGGAGTGTCGATGACCCACTGCGACGAGGCGTTGAGGTTCCAGGCGTCCAGCAGCCCCTTGCGCAACTCCTTGTCGTTGCCCTTGTCGTTGACGTAGTCGAGGACCGCCTGCTTGCTGACCGTGATGTCGATCTTGTTGTCCGTGGCGTAGCGGACCGCGTCGGCCTTCTGCCGGCGGATCACCGGGGCGCCGGTCGGGGCCGGTACCGCCAAGCCGGGCAGCGCCGTCCGCCGGACCGGTTCGGAGGGGGTCGAACAGTCGGTGCAGCCGTCCCGGCCGGCTGGCTGGTCGGTCCGCCGGCGCGGGGCGTGCGAATGGGTCACGGCCGCCTTTCCGGTACGCAGAGTGAGGGAAGTAAACACTCGCCCTACATCGCCTGCAATGCGCCGCGCTGGGCTTGCCCCAAACAGGCAGGAACCAGCCAGCCAGGAGTCAGCAGAGCGGAGTTGGCCGGACAAGGACCAGCCCGGCAGGATCCAGCCGATAGGGGTTAGCCGCGCAGTACCGCGCCCAGCCGGCTCCCGGCCTCGGCGACCGCCGCGTCCCGGGCCGCGGTGGCCTCCTCGACGGTGAGCGTCCGGTCCGGCGCCCGGAACCGCAGCGCGAAGGCCAGCGACTTCAGCTCGGGCCCCAGCCGCTGGTCGTCGGTGTAGACGTCGAACAGCCGGACCGACTCCAGCAGCTCGCCGGCACCGTCCCGGACCGCGGCCAGCACCTCGGCCGCCGGCACCCCAGCCGCCACCACCAGCGCCAGGTCGAGCAGCACCGGCGGGTAGTTCGACAGCACCGGCGCCTCGGCCGGCGGCGGCGGGACGAAGGCGTCGAGGTTCAGCTCCATCGCGCAGGTACGCGGCGGCAGGTCGAGCGCGGCGACCACCCGCGGCATCAGCTCGCCGGCGGTGCCGATCACCGCGCCGTCCAGCAGCAGCTGCGCACACCGGCCCGGGTGCCATGGGGCGACGTCGGCCTGGCGGATCTCCAGCCCGACCCGGGCCGCCCGGGCGGCCACCCGGGCGGAGTCGATGGCGTCGGCCCAGTTGGCCGGCCGGCCCGGTCCCCACCAGCCCGGCAGCTCCCGGTCGCCGGCCAGCACGGTGGCCAGGTGGCGCGGCTGGACCGGCACGGTCCGTTCGATCGCGGCGAGCTCGGCGTCGCTCGGCCGGTGCTCGACACCCGGCCGCGGGGCAGGCTCGGCGCTCTCGGCCGGCAGGTACACCAGGCCCATCTCGAACAGTGCCAGCTCCCGGTTGCCCCGGCCCAGGTTGCGGCTGAGGTTGGCCAGCAGTCCCGGCAGCAGCGAGGTCCGCAGCTCCGGCTCGGCGTCGGAGATCGGGTTGGCCAGCCGCAGCGCCCGCCGCCGGACGTCGTCCGGGGCCAGCCCGAAGGCGTCGTGCACGACCGGCGCGACGAACGGGTAGCTGATCACCTCGGTGTAGCCGGCCTCGGCCAGCGCCCGGGATACCGACCGGCGCAGCCGCTGCTCGGCACTCCAGCCGCGGCCCAGCGGTGAGCGCGGCAGCACCGAGGGCACCTTGTCGTAGCCCTCCAGCCGCACCACCTCCTCGATCAGGTCGGCCGGGTCGGTCAGGTCCGGACGCCAGGACGGCGGGACGACCGCCAGCACCTCGTCGGCTCCCGGCTCGGCGTGCCTGGCCGTGCCGGCCGCCTCGGCGGGGCCCGCGACCACTTCGACCCGGCAGCCGACCTGCTCCAGCCGGCGGCGGACCGCACCGGCGCTGATCGGAGTGCCGGCCAGCTCGCCCGGCCGGGTCACCGGCAGCTCGATCCGGACCGGTGCCGGGCCGTCGCCCACCACCGTGCCGCCGGCCACCGGGCTGGCGCCGCCGTGGGCGACCAGCAGTTCGACGCAGCGCCGCAACGCCACCGGCGCCATCGCCGGGTCGACGCCGCGCTCGAACCGCTTGGCGGCCTCGGACGGCAGCTTGTGCCGGCGCACCATCCGGCCGACGGTGGCCGGGTCGAAGTGGGCGGCCTCCAGCAGCACCTCGGTGGTGGCCTCGGACAGCTCGGTGGTCGCGCCGCCCATCACCCCGGCCAGGCCGATCGGTCCCCGGTCGTCGGTGATCACCAGGTCGTCGGGGTCTAGCGAGCGGACCGCGTCATCGAGGGTGGTGAGCTTCTCCCCCGGCTCGGCCCGGCGCACGCCCAGCGGCCCGGACAGCTGTGCCCGGTCGTAGCCGTGCAGCGGCTGGCCGGTCTCGAGCATCACGTAGTTGGTGATGTCGACGGCCAGCGAGATCGAGCGCATGCCACAGGCCCGCAACCGGGCGGCGATGAACTCCGGCGTCGGCCGCCGGGCGTCCAGCCCGGTCACCGCCCGCACCTCGAACCGGTCGCAGCCGGCCGGGTCCGACACTGTCACCGGGTAGCCGTCCGGGCCGGGCTCAACGGCCGGCGCGGGCAGGTCGGTGAACGGCACGTCCAGCGCGGCGGCCGCCTCCCGGGCCAGCCCGCGGATCGCCAGGCAGTAGCCGCGGTCGGGGGTGACGGCGATGTCGAGGACCGCGTCGCGCATGCCGAGCACGTCGAGGGCGCTCTCACCGGGCCGGCCGGCGTCGGCCGGCAGCACCAGGATGCCGGAGTGCTCGTCGCCCAGGCCCAGCTCGCGGGCCGAGCAGATCATGCCGTCCGAGGTCCGGCCGTAGGTCTGGCGGGCCGTGATCGGGAACGGGCCGGGCAGCACCGCGCCGGGCAGCGCCACCACCACCAGGTCGCCCTCGGCGAAGTTCCGGGCGCCGCAGACGATGCCGCGCGGCTCGGCCTCGCCGACCTCGACCAGGCAGTACCGGATCGGCTTCTTGAACTCGGTCAGCTCCTCCACGGAGCGCACCCGGCCGAGCAGCAGCGGCCCGCTGACCGCATCGGCGGGGGCCGAGACCCGTTCCACCTCCAGGCCGACCCGGACCAGCGCCTCACCCAGGGCCGGGCCGTCCAGGCCGGCGGGCAACTCGACGAGCTCGGCGATCCAGGACACCGGTGCCTTCATCTCAGGCCTCCATTCCGAAGGCCTGGGTGAACCGGAGGTCGCCCTCGACGATGTCACGCATGTCCGCGGCGTTGTTGCGGAACATCATGGTGCGCTCGATCCCCATTCCGAAGGCGAAGCCCGAGTACACCTCGGGGTCGATGCCGCAGGCCCGCAGCACCCGCGGGTTGACCATGCCGCAGCCGCCCCACTCGATCCAGCCCTCGCTGTCGCAGGTCCGGCACGGCCGGTTCGGATTGCCCACCGACTCACCCCGGCAGACGAAGCAGAGCAGGTCCGGCTCGGCGCTGGGCTCGGTGAACGGGAAGTAGGACGGCCGGAGCCGGGTCACGATGCCGGGACCGAAGAACGCCTCGGCCATGTGGTCCAGGGTGCCCTT
>NZ_DATINC010000138.1:0-67664 GCF_035474675.1 Jatrophihabitans sp.
GTGGACACCTCCGACCACGAGGTGAACATCAAGATCCTGCTCGACCACGCCGTCCAGGCCGGCGAGCTGGACATGGCGCACCGCAACCAGCTGCTCGCCTCGGTCACCGACGAGGTGGCGGCACTCGTGCTGCGCGACAACTACGAGCAGAACGTGCTGCTGGGCGTCGCCCGGCACGGTGCCCGGGCGTTGCTGTCGGTGCACCGGCGGCTGATCCGCGAGCTGGAGAAGGCCGGCAAGCTGCACCGGGACCTGGAGTTCCTGCCCACCGACAAGGAGCTGGCCGCCCGGGAGGCCGAGGGCAGCGGGCTGAGCTCGCCGGAGCTGGCGGTGCTGGCCGCCTACGTCAAGATCGTGCTGGCCGAGCGGCTGGGCTCCTCGACGCTGCCGGACGAGCCGTGGTTCGGCCGGGTGCTGAGCAGCTACTTCCCGCGCCCGATCGCCGAGCGGTTCGCCGACAAGCTGGCCGAGCACCCGCTGCACCGCCAGATCATCACCACCTTCGTGGTCAACGACCTGGTCAACCGGGGCGGCACCACGTTCGTGTACCGGGCCATGGAGGAGACCTCGGCCGACCCGGCGCAGATCGCCCGGGCCTACACGGTGGTGCGCAAGGTGTTCGGCCTGGAGGAGATCTGGGCCGACCTGGAGGCGCTGGACAACCAGGTGCCGGCCAACGCCCAGCACATCGGCTACCGCGAGGTGCGCCGGACGATGGACCGCGCGGTGCGCTGGCTGGTCGACGTCCGGTTCCCGATCAGCGACGTGACCGCCGAGATCGAGCGGTTCGGCCCGACCGTGGCGGAGCTGCGGCCCAAGGTGCCCCAGCTGCTGCGCGGCCGGGAACGGGAGAGCCTCTACGCCGAGGTGGACCGGCTGGTCGGGCACGGCCTGCCGCGCGAGCTGGCGCTGGAGATCACCTGCCTGCTGCGGGCGTTCCTGCTGCTGGACGTGGTCGAGATCGCGGTCGCCAACGACCGGCCGGCCGCCGAGGTGGCCGACCTGCACTTCGCGCTGTCGGAGCGCCTGAGCGTCGACGACATCCTCACCGCGGTCACCCGGCTGCCCCGCGACGACCGGTGGTCGGCGCTGGCCCGGGCGGCGATCCGGCACGACGTCTACGCCGCGTTGGCCGCGATCACCGCCTCGGTGCTCAAGGACACCGACTCCTCGCTGCTGGCCACCGAGCGGCTGGACGCCTGGGCCGAGCAGAACCCGGAGCGGGTGGAACGGGCCCGGACCACCTTTGCCGAGGCGCTGTCGCGGGACCCGGTGGACCTGGCGACCCTGTCGGTGGCGCTGCGGGTGATGCGCGGCCTGCCGACCACGGCCGCCCGGTCGTCCTGACGCTGCTGGTTGTTAGCTGGCGCGGTTCAGCCGGGGCTGTTCGGCTGGTCTGTCAGCCCTGTGGTCAGCTGGCCTGGGGCATCCGGGTGCGTGCCCACACGGTGGTGGCGCCGTCCTCGGCGGCCACTCCCCAGGTGTCGGCGAGGGCGGCCACGATCCTCAAGCCGCGACCGGACGGGTCCTGGGCGCCGGCCGAGCGGGCGGCGATCCGGCGGCCGGTGGCCGGCGTGCTCGAACCGCCGTCGGTCACCGAGACCGAGTAGCCGTCCCGGTCCACCACCCAGCGCACCGCCAGCTGCCCGGACGGCAGCGGCGCGGCGTGCCGGACGGCGTTGCCGACCAGTTCGCTGACGATCAGGGCTGCGTCGTGGGCCGGCTCACCGGCCACCCCGGCCGCTCCGAAGGCGACCAGCACGCTGCGCCGGGCGAGGGCGGCGCTGCTTGGGGTGTGCCGGAGCCACAGCGTGGTCATCGGTTCCTCCCCGGCGCCGGGCAGCGTGCTGGGTGCTGCTGCGATGCCAGGTATGTACCCGTCCGTGACTGGTGTTAAACCTTGCTTGCGCAATTACTTTGTGCGCAGGCCCGGTTACCCGCCGCGATTGGCGGGGTTTGTCAGCCGCCGGTCCGGGACTCCCGCAGCTGGGTCAGCACCGCAGCCGGCCGGTTGGTGATGATCGCGTCCACCCCCAGGTCGCGGACCAGCCCGACGTCGTCCGGGGAGTCCACCGTCCAGCAGAACACCCGGTTGCCGGCGTGGTGGGCCCGCTTGACGTAGTCCGGGTCGGTGCGCAGCAGCCGGATGCCGGGGCCGCCGATCCGCACCCCGGTGGGCAGCCCGCCGTCGCGGCGCAGCGGCGTCCAGCGCTCCATCAGCAGGGTCAGCGGCACCGACGGGGCCAGCTGCCGGATCCGGCGCAGCGCCGTGGGGGCGAAGCTCATGATGGTCACCGGGTGCCCGGCGTCCCAGCCGTCGCCGCCCGGGCCGGGCCGGCCGCCGACCACCGTCCCCTCAGGGTCAGCCCAGCCGAACCGGCGCAGCAGCTGGACCAGCTCCTTCTCCACCAGCCCGCCGTACCGGGTCGGGTGCTTGGTCTCGACCAGCAGCCGGATCGGCCGGCCGGCGTCGGCGACCACGCCGAGCAGCGTCTCCAGGGTCAGCACGGTGGTGCCGCCCGGGGTCTCGCGGTCCGGCGCGACACCGGCCAGGTATGGCGAGGGCGAGTAGGGCGAGTCGGTGACCAGCTCGTCGGCCGAGTGCGGCAGCTCGGTGTGCCAGGAGGCGAAGTCCAGCTCCTGCAGGCCGGCCAGGTCCAGCTCGCTGACGATGCCGCTGCCGTTGGAGGTGCGGTTGACGGTGCGGTCGTGCACGCACACCAGGTGGCCGTCGCGGGTCAGCCGGACGTCGCACTCCAGCCCGTCGGCGCCGGTGGCGATGGCGGCGAGGTAGGCGGGCAGGGTGTGTTCGGCGACCTCGCCGGAGGCGCCGCGATGGGCGATCACCAGCGGGTCGGGGTTGGGCTCCAGCACCGGACGGGTCCGGTTCCGCGAGAGCGGTCGTGCCATCGGCGGTCTACCGGGACCCGGGTTTCGTCACGGGCTCCAGTGTGCCCCGTCGGACCCTTTGTCGGTATTCCGCAGCGCCGCATCGCGTGCTCACTCGAGCGACGTACTCACCCGGCCGAGGGCTCATCCGGCCGGGGTGCTCACTTGACCAGCCGGGACAGCCGGCGGTCGGCCAGGTTCTTGCCGCCGGTCTGGCAGGTCGGGCAGTACTGCAGCGACTTGTCGGCGAAGGACACCTCGCGCACGGTGTCCCCGCACACCGGGCAGGGCAGGCCGGTACGGGCGTGCACCGCCAGCCCGCTGCGCTTCTCCGACTTCAGGGTGGCGGCCCGCTGGCCCACCGACCGGGTCACCGCGTCGGTCAGGGTCTGGCGCATCGCGGTGTAAAGGGTGCTGACCTGGGGTTCGGTGAGCCGGGCAGCGATCGCGAACGGAGACAGCTTGGCGGCGTGCAGGATCTCGTCGGAGTAGGCGTTGCCGATGCCGGCCAGGATCGACTGGCTGGTCAGCACGCCCTTGATCTGGGCCCGCTCACCAGCCAGCAGGGCGGCGAAGGTGTCCAGGTCGACCTGCAGCGCGTCCGGGCCGAGCCGGGCGATGCCGGGCACGTCGAGCGGGTCGCGGACCAGGTAGACCGCCAGCCGCTTCTGGGTGCCGGCCTCGGTCAGGTCGAAGCCGGCCGCGTCATCGGAGTCCTCGGCCTCCAGGGGCGGGGCCAGGTGCAGCCGGAAGGCCAGCGGCCCGCGGCCGGGCTTGGGCGGCACCGGGGAGAGCCGCTCGCGCCACTGCAGCCAGCCGCCACGGGACAGGTGGGTCACCAGGTGCAGGCCGTCCACCTCGAGGTCGAGGAACTTGCCGTACCGGTTGGCGCCGGTGACGGTGAGGCCGTTGAGCGCGGTCAGCGGCGGGTCGAAGGTCTTGACGGCGCTGAAGGCGGCCACGTCGGAACGGATCACGGTCCGTCCGAACGCGTTCTCGCGCAGGAACGCGGCGAGCGCCTCTACTTCCGGTAGCTCTGGCACGCGGTCAGACTACTGCCGTGCCGGGCGGGGCATCATGGACCGCGTGACCGACGACGGCTCCGAACATGCCGTGATCACCGCGATCCGGGCCGGTGACCTGCCCGGGCTGCGGCAGCTTCTCACCGACCAGCCCGGCCTGGCCACCGCCCGCTTCCGCGGCCGCAGCCTGCTGCACATCGCCACCGACTGGCCCGGGCACCGGCCCGACGTGGCCGCCACCATCGCGATCCTGGTGGCAGCGGGAGCGGATCCGAACAGTCGCTTCGACGGGGAGCACTCCGAGACTCCGCTGCACTGGGCGGCCAGCAACGACGACACCGAGGCCGTCGACGCCCTGCTGGACGCCGGCGCCGACATCGACGCTCCCGGTGCGGTCATCGCGGGCGGTACTCCGATGGCCGACGCCACCGCATTCGGGCAATGGAACGCCGCCCGCCGGCTGGTCGAGCGGGGCGCAGCCACCAACCTCTTCGAAGCAGCCGCCCTCGGCCTGCTGGACCGGGTCGAACACCACCTCGCCGGCCGGCCCACCGCCGAGGACGTCACCAGCAGCTTCTGGGGCGCCTGCCACGGCGGGCAGGTCGGCACCGCGGCCGTGCTCCTGGAATCCGGCGCCGACCTCGACTGGGTCGGCTACGACGGGCTCACCCCGCTCGACGCGGCCCGCCGCGCCGGAGCCGACGACGTCGTCGGATGGCTCCTCCGGCACGGCGCGCGCTCGGCTTCCTCGCAGACCTGAAGCCGGCGGCGTCCCGCTGGTTAGGCTGTGCCGGTGACGGGGGTGGCACGGCGGCGTTCCGGCCGGCGCGGCGGGGGTGCAGCCGTCCGGCGATTCTCGTGGTTGCGCCGGCTGGTGGTGGCGGCGCTCGTCCTGCTGCTGTTCTGGCTGACGGCGTGCTTCCTGCTGGTGGTCCGGCCCAGGATGGACCGGCCGGTGCACAGCGACGCGATCCTGGTGCTCGGCTCACCGACCGTGGACGGCCGGGCGGAAGAGGGGATCCGGCTGGCCGACGCGGGCTACGCCGGCACCCTGGTGATCTCGATCGGCTGGGCCAAGGGCCGGCAGCGGGTGCCGGCCTGCGCCGATGACAACCCGCGCTACCGGGTGATCTGCTTCCAGCCCGACCCGACCACCACCCGCGGCGAGGCCGAGGAGTTCGGCCGGCTGGCCCGGCAGCACAACTGGCACTCGGTGCTGGTGGTCACCTCGGTCTACCACGTGTCCCGGGCCCGGCTGATCGTCGACCGCTGCATGCCGGGCACGGTGCGGATGGTGGCCACCTCCGCCCGGCCGTCGTTGCGGGGCTGGGGCTACCAGTTCTTCTACCAGACCGGCGGCTTCGCCAAGGCCCTGCTGCACCGCTCCTGCTGACCGCCGGCGGTCAGCGCGGCCCGCGGAAGAAGCCCAGGAGGGAGCGGAGCCGACCGCCCCGCCGGTTCCGTCGCCGCCATACCTCGCGCAGCCCGAAGATGCGGTCCTCGATCAGGGCCTCGTCCTTGCCCCTGACCCAGTAGAAGTCCTGAGCAGCCAGGGCGACCTTCAGACCCTCGTCGTCGACGATGCCCCAGTCCTCCTGGTGGGGGGACTCGTGGCGCATGGTCTGCGGGTCTTCGCAGACGTAGACGATCCACCGTCCCTCAGTTTCGGGAGCGACCAGCATGTACATCCCCTCCAGGTCGCCGGAGGTGATGCGGGCCAGCCTGCCGTCCGGCCACCGGCCCCGGTCGGGAACGATCGGTTCGTCACCAGCCATCGACCCGTCCCGTCGGCACGGAGAAGTCGAAGTGTCGAGGCCCAGGACGACCGCCACCCGATCGAGGATGCCCTGCAGCGCCGCGGATTCGGGTTCCGAGGAAAGGACCGATTCGAACTCGGCCAAGCCGTCGCCGCCTACTCGGCCGGCGCTGCTGACCACACCTGCCAAGAGCGCGTCGAGGCTTGCCACGATTGTCTGGTCGTGCGTCATCGGCGGGCCATTGAAGGGAAAGAGTTGTGCCAGCTGATCCCACAGCCGGCCCAACTCATCGAGTTCGTCCTTCCCGAGCTGTCTCATCGCGCTCCTCTCTCCCGCAGGGACGGCACCAGAAATTCGCGGAGTGCGGGAGGGCCCGCGGTCCGGGTGGTCGCCGGCGGCGGTTCCTCAGCGCCGGCTCGACACCGTCACGGTGAACTTCGGGTCGCGCTGCACCGTCCGGGTCGGCCCAACCAGCCGGCCCAGCACGGACGAGTAGCCCAGGTGGCTGTTGAACACCGTCCACAGCTGGCCGCCGGGTGCCAGGGCCCGGGCAGCCGCGGAGAACAGCCGGACGGCCGCACCCGCGTGCACCGCCCCGCCGAGGTGGAACGGCGGGTTGCACACGATCAGCGAAACGCTGCCGGCCGGCACCGCGGCCAGCGCGTCGTCCCGCCGGACGGTGACCAGCCCGGCCACCCCGTTCGCCTCGGCGGTCGCCCGGCAGGACCGGACGGCCGCCGCCGAGGTGTCGCTGGCCAGCACCCGGACGCCCCGCCTGGCCAGCGCCACCGCCAGCACCCCGGTGCCGCAGCCGAGGTCGATCGCGGCGGGAACGGCGGGCAGCTGGTCCAGCACCCCGAGCAGCCGCCGGGTGCCGATGTCGATCCGGGTACCCGCGAACGCCCCGCCGTGCGCGCACACCGTCATGCCGAGGTCGGCATGCCACTCCCGCTTCGGGAACTCCGGCAACGACGCGCCACCCCGCAGCCCGGACGCGGTGATCACCCGGGACTTCTGCCGGGCCAGCCCTGCGGTCACCGTGCCGAACGCCAGCCCCAGCACCTCGTTCACCGCCGGCGTCAGGTACTTCACCCGGCCACCGAGGAACACCTGGACCGCCGGGTCGGCGTGCGCGGCGATCAGGCCCACCCACTCGGCCAGCTCGTCCAGGCCCTTCGGCGCCTGGGCCAGCACCACCCGGGCGCCGGCGACCAGCTCGGCGGCCAGGGCGCAGTCGGCGTAGCTGCCGGCCAGCCCCAGCCGGTCGGCGTTCGCGGCCCGCGCCAGCTCGCCGGTCAGCGCGTCGGTGTGGCAGCGCAGGCCGATGCAGCCGAACCGGCCGGCCGCGCCCAGCGTCAGCGCGCCGTACCGGTCACCGAGCACCACCACCTCGCCCGGGCCGGCGCCTGCCAGCGACCCGGCGGCGGTGTCGAGCAGCAGCCGGTCGGTGGCGTCGACGGCGTGCAGGTTCGGCGCCTCGACGTCCGGGTGCCGGCGCAGCCGGCCGAAGTCGAAGTCGAAGCCGGTCACCCGGCGAGCATGCCAGGTACCGGCCGCCGGCCATTCGCCAGACGGCGGGACTCGCTCGCTGCTAGCCTCCCCGTCCAGGCTGGCCCGCCAACGGGCCCGTCGACAGGCCCGGGGGAGGGTCGATGAGCCAGCTGCGAACCAACGGCCGGCGGGTGCTGGAAGCCGAGTTGCACAACACCAGCGTCCGCGCGATCAGCGGTTCGATGGTGGCCTACGAGGGCCAGGTGCAGTTCAAGAGCGCCGGCTTCGGCGGCGGTGAGGGCGCGCTGGCCGGCCTCAAGCGCCGGGCCACCGGTGAGTCGCTGTCCCTGATGGAGTGCACCGGCTCGGGAGTGGTCTACTTCGCCCTCGACGCCCAGGACGTCACGCTCGTCGAGCTGAACGACGAGACGTTGCAGGTCGAGTCGCGCCAGCTGCTCGCCCTGGTCGGCCAGCTGCGGATGAACGTGAAGTTCGCCGGCGTCCGCGGCGCGGCCACCGGCCAGGGACTGTTCACCACCACGGTGACCGGGACCGGCCAGGTGGCGATCCTGTCCGCCGGCGGCCCGCTGATCGGCCTGGAGGTGTCGCCCCAGTACCCGCTGGTAGTCGACCCGGACGCGTTCGTCGCCGCCCGCGGCCAGCTCAGCCAGTCCTTCGTCACCGACGTCTCCTGGGCCGCGGCCATCGGCGAGGGCAGCGGCGAACCGTTCTCGCTGCGCTGGGACGGCCAGGGCGCGGTCTACATCCAGCCGGCGGAGCGGGTATGACGTTCGAGAAGGTCAACTCCAAGGTGGTCAAGGCCGACCTGGCCACCGGTGGCGACGTGCTGGCCCGCAAGGGCGCGATGCTCTTCTACACCGGCGACGTCCGGTTCGTGCCGCACAGCCCGGGCGGCGCCGGTGGCATGGGGGGCATGGGCGGGGTGGTCGGCATGGCCGGACGCGCCATGGCCGGCGAGCACGAGGTGATGATGGCCGCCACCGGCAACGGCGAGGTGCACTACGGCCGGGCCGGGCTGCACGTCACCGTGGTGGCGCTGCAGGGCGACCGGCTGGTGGTCGAGGCCAGCCGGCTGCTGGCCCACACGGCGAACCTGCAGTCGGCGGTGGTGCCGCTGGCCTCGGGCGGTTCCGGCGGCGGCGGGCTGCGCGGGATGGTCCGTGGCGCGGTCACCGGCCAGGGCATGTTCACCACCCAGCTGTCCGGCCACGGCGCGGCGGTGCTGCTCAGCCACGGCGGCACCATCGAGCTGCCGGTACGTCCCGGCGGCGGCACCTTCGTCGACCCGCAGGCCTACGTCGGGCACCGGGGCAACGTCGAGGTCAAGCTGGCGGCCAAGGTGGGCTGGCGCGACGCGGTGGGACGGGGCGGCGGCGAGGCCATGCAACTCGAGCTGCGCGGCGACGGCGTGGTCTACGTCCAGGCATCGGAGCAGAAGCTGTGACGATCACGGTGCACAACCCGGCCTCGCTGCCCGACAACGACAACGTGCCGGACAACCCCTACGCGTACTCGCTGGAGATCACCAAGCCCTGGTTCCTGACCAAGGGCGCCATGATCGCCTTCTACGGCTCGCTGCAGTTCGTCGCCGTGCGTGGCCGCGGCCTGAGCGGGATCGCCTACCAGATGGTCACCGCGCAGTTCTCCTCACCGCTGTATGCGCAGGACTGGGTGGTGGCCGAGGGGCACGGCAAGCTGGTGCTGGGCGACCGGGGGTATGAGATCAACTCCTACGACCTGGACGAGGGCAACCTCACCATCCGCGCGTCGAACCTGCTGGCGTTCGAGGGCAGCCTGGCGCTGCAGCAGTCGATCGTGCCGGGCTTTTTGACCCTGATCGGGACCGGGAAGTTCCTCGCCTCCTCCTCCGGCGCGGTGATGTTCGCCGAGCCGCCGCTGCGGGTCGATCCCGAGGCGCTGCTGGGCTGGGCGGACTGCCCGAGCCCGAGCCACCGCTACGACGCGGGCTGGATGGTGGGCTTCCTCGGCTCGGCGATGGCGGTGCTGGGCGCCTCGTCCGGCGAGGAGCGCCAGTTCGACTTCACCGGTAGCGGGACGGTGCTCATCCAGTCCAGCGAGGCGGTGCGCTCCGATCGCGACGTCCTGCAGCTGATCGAGAGCCAGCTTCCGCTGGTGGGCCTGCCGGGCCTGCAGCGGCTGCAGCAGTCCATCCAGCAGCGGCTGGCGCAGAACCGGTAGCCCGGCCCGCCCGCAGCTGGCCGGCCGGGGGACTACGGCGGCTCAGTAGCCGACGCGGTAGATCTGGCCGGTCTGCCGGCCGAAGACCGACTTGACGTAGGCGCGGGCCGCCTCGGCGGTCGGGACCGGTTTGTAGCCCGGGAAGTAGTCGCCGTAGGCCTCCCAGGCCTCTTCGAACACGGTGGCGCTGACCGCGTTGATGCGCAGGCCGCGCGGCAGTTCGATGGCGGCGGCGCGGACGAAGGAGTCCAGCGCTCCGTTGACCGTCGCGGCGACTGCGCCGGTGACGATCGGGTCGTAGGCGAGCACCCCGCTGACCAGGGTGAAGCTGCCGCCGTCGGCGAGCCGTCCCAGTCCCTGCTGCACCAGCTCGACCTGGCCGAGCAGCTTGTCGGTCAGGCCTGCCGAGTAGTCGGCCCGGGTGAGCTCGGCCAGCGGTTTGAACGGCGTCACCCCGGCGCTGACCGCGACCGCGTCGATGCTGCCGACCCGGTCGTACAGGGCGGTGATGCTGGCCGGGTCGGTCAGGTCCACCGGGTACTCACCGGAGCGTGAGGCGGTGAGCACCTCGGCCCTGTCCGACAATGCCGCCAGCACCGCGCTGCCCAACGTCCCGGTCGCGCCGATCAGCAAGATCCTCATGATCGGAAAGCCTAACGGCGGCCGGCCGGAGCCGGCGGGCCGTCAGCTGCTCGGGGCGAACAGCCCGACCGGGCAGCTCACGCCGGTGGCCAGCATCGGGCAGTAGCCGTACGGGTTCTTGGCCAGGTACTGCTGGTGGTAGTCCTCGGCGTAGTAGAACTCGCGCAGCGGGGCGATCTCGGTGGTGATCGCGCCGTAGCCGGCCTCGGCCAGCCGCTTGCCGAACGCCACGGCGGCCGCCTCGGCCTGCTCGCGCTGCGCCTCGCTCGTGTAGAGGATCGCCGAGCGGTACTGGCTGCCGACGTCGTTGCCCTGCCGCATGCCCTGGGTCGGGTCGTGGTTTTCGAAGAAGACGCTGAGCAGCTCGGCGTAGCTGATGTCGGCCGGGTCGAAGATCACCCGGACCGCCTCGGCATGCCCAGTCCGTCCGGTGCAGGTCTCCTCGTAGGTCGGGTACGGGGTGAACCCGCCGGCGTAGCCGACCGCGGTCGAGAAGACGTTGTCGTGCTGCCAGAAGTCCTTCTCCGCACCCCAGAAGCAGCCCATCCCGAACACCGCGGTTTCGAGGCCGTCCCGCTCGAACGGCTCGCGAATCCGGCGGCCGGTCACGTAGTGCGTCTCGGGGATGCTGAACAGGTAGTCCGCGCGGCCGGGCAGGGCGTTCTCGGCGGTCACCAGCTGGGGCTTCGGGCGCAGGATGCTCATGCCTAAAGGCTACGTCGGGTCCGCAACCTGCGGGCAGTCCCGATCGGGGCACAGTGCCCATTCGGCGCGTAGGCTGGCGGCATGACCGAGTGGGGAATCGACACGCTCTTCAATCCGGGCAAGCGCCACATGGATGAGGAGAAGCGCCGGCTGCAGTCCACCCGCGAGGAGGTGGGCGACGCCTCCGGCGGCCGCCGGGTCGACTTCGACGCGGGCACCGTGCGGATCTCCCGGCCTGCTACCAAGACACCCGCCGCCGACGAGACGGCTGACGACGAGCTGCCCGAGGACGAGACCGCCGAGGAGCCGGAGAAGGCCTCAGGACCCGCTGACGACTGAGGCAGCCGGACGCGCTGCCGGCCCCGGGTCGGCCGACGCCGGGTCGGTGGGCAGGCACAACGCGGCCAGCACGAGCAGGATCAGCACGAGGCACAAACGCTGTGCGGTGCTCTGAAAACCGAACATTCCGTGTTACTCCCTGTCATCCGTGACGTCACGCACCGTAATCAATAGCTCACGCGAACTTCACGGATTCGGCCAACCGTAACCGATCCGTTATGTCGAGTTACGGGCTGATTGAGCGGTGTAGTCCAGCACCGCCACACAGCCGGCGCGGCCCAGCCCGGCACCGGCATGCCCGCCGTACCCGCCCTCGGCCGCCAGCCGGCTGGCCAGGAACGCCTCCGCCACCGCGCTGCTGCCGGGATCGGCACCGGGCCGGTTCGCGGCCCGGACCAGCAGCCCGGCCTGCAGGGTGCGGGCCAGCAGGCCGGCCAGCTCCCGGGCGGACCGGGCATCGGCGTCCGGGTCGGCGCCCAGCGCCGCCAGTTGCCTGGCCAGCCGGTCGGTGGCGGCGTCCAGTCGGGGGTCGGCGCCGGCGGTCAGCGCCAGCTCGTCCTGCAGGGCCTGCACCGCCTCCGGCTCCCGGGTGGCGGTCCGCACCACGTCCAGCGCGAGAACGTTGCCCGACCCCTCCCAGATGGAGTTCAGCGGCGACTCCCGGAAGTAGCGCGGCAGCGGCGACTCCTCCACGTAGCCGGCACCGCCCAGGCACTCCAGCGCCTCGCCCACCACCGTCGGGGTGCGCTTGCACACCCAATACTTGGCCGCGGCCACCGCCAGCCGCAGCAGCGGCAGCTCGGCGGAGTCCACCGCCGAGGCCAGCCGGAGGAACAGCGCCGTGGCGGCCTGCACCTCCACGGCGAGGTCGGCCGTCACCTCCTGCATCAGCGGCTGGTCGGCCAGCCGGGCGCCGAAGGCGTCCCGGCCGCCGACGTGGTGCAGCGCCTGGGTCAGCGCGGCCCGCTGCAGCGCCGCCGAACCGATTACGCAGTCCAGCCGGGTCATGGTCACCATCTTCAGGATGGTGTGCACCCCGCGGCCCTCGTCCCCTACCAGCCAGCCGGTGGTGCCGTCGAACTCCACCTCGGACGAGGCGTTGGACCGGTTGCCCAGCTTGCTCTTCAACCGCTGCAGCGCGAACGGGTTGCGGCTGCCGTCCGGCAGCACCCGCGGCACCAGGAAGCAGCTCAGGCCCGCCTCGGCCTGGGCCAGCACCAGGAACAGATCGCACATCGGCGCCGAGCAGAACCACTTGTGCCCGGTGATCGCGTAGCTGCCGTCAGAGGTGCGGACCGCCCGGGTGGTGTTGGCCCGCACGTCGGAGCCGCCCTGCTTCTCGGTCATCGCCATGCCGGCCAGCAGCCCGGCCTTGTCGGCCGGGGCGCGCAGGCCGGGGTCGTAGTCCAGGCTGGTCAGACCGTCTCTGTAGACGGCCGACAGCTCCCGGCTGTGCCGCAGCGTCGGCAGCGCCGCGTAGGTCATCGAGATCGGGCAGCCGTGCCCCTGCTCCAGCTGCGCCCAGACGTAGAAGCCGGCGGCCCGGGCCAGGTGGGGGTTCGGGCCGGCGGTGACCCACGGGGCGGCATGCAGCCCGGCGCCGACCGCGACCCGCATCAGCTCGTGCCAGGCCGGGTGGAACTCCACCTCGTCGATCCGGTGGCCGTACCGGTCGTGGCTGCGCAGCACCGGCGGGTACTCGTTCGCCAGCCGGGCCCACTCCTGCGCCTCGGCGGTGCCCGCCAGCCGGCCGAGCTCGCTGAGCCCGGCCAGCCGGCCGGCGTTCACACCGGCCGCGGCCAGCGCGGCGGTCAGCGCCCGGTCGGAGTCGAAGAGGTTGACCCCGGCCCAGGGCTCGGGGACGTTGAAGACCTGATGGGTGGCCACGGCCGCGATGTTACCGGCCGGTAGCCCCGCGGTCACGGTGGTCCTTGCTCCCAGGCCAGCCCTGGGCTGCCCCCGAATTGGTCGCAGCCGGGTCGCGACCTACCTGCCGCGACCCGGCTGCTGGGGATCGGTGCCCGGGCCCGGCCGGCCTGGGTTCTGATCAGGCGGACCGGGGGCGGGTACCGGTGCTGGCTCTAACTGCTGGAGGAACCCAGCGTCACGTTCACCTCGCTGGACTTGCCCCCGCGCAGGTAGGTGAGGGAGGCCTGCTGGCCGGGGGCGTGGTTGCGGATCGCCGCGATCAACGAGTCGGACGTGGTCACCCGCTGGCCGTCGATCGAGGTGACGACGTCGCCCACCTTCAGCCCGGCCTTGGCCGCCGCCCCGCCGGCGGTGATCGAGCGCAGCGCCACCCCGGCCTGGGAGGAGGTGCTGCTCTGGTTGCCGCCCACCTCGACGCCGAGCACCGCGTGGGTGGCCTTGCCGGTGGCGATCAGCTCGCTGGCGATCCGGCTGGCCTCGTCGGCCGGGATCGCGAAGCCGATGCCGATGTTGCCGGACTGCTGCGGCTGGCCCGGGATCTGCAGGCCGCCGCCGGAGTTGTCGGTGGCGATGGCGGCGTTGATGCCGACCACCGAGCCGTTCAGGTCGACCAGCGGGCCGCCGGAGTTGCCGGGGTTGATCGCGGCGTCGGTCTGGACCGCTTCGAACACCGCCTGGTCCTGGTCGCCGGCGCGCACCGGCCGGGCCAGGTTGCTGACGATGCCGCTGGTCACGGTGTCCGACAGTCCCAGCGGAGCGCCTACCGCGACCACTGCCTGCCCGACGCTCAGCGAGCTGGACTTGGCGAAGGTGGCCGCGGTCAGGCCGGTCAGGTCCACCTTGATCACTGCCAGGTCGTCGGAGGTGTCCCGGCCGACGATCTTGGCCGCGGCGGTCCGCCCGTCGGCCAGCGTCACCCGCAGTTGTCCGCTGCCGCTGCCGATCGAGACCACGTGGTCGTTGGTGAGGATGTAGCCGTCCTGCCGGATCACCACGCCCGAGCCGGTGCCCGACTCCTGCGCCCCGCTCACCTCGATGGTCACCACGCTGGGGCGGATCTTGGCCGCCGCCGCGGCGATGGTGCCGTCCAGCTTGGCGGCCGGTGCCCCGGTGTCGTTGGTGATCCGCAGGCCGGTGTTGACCGCCCGGTCGTCATGCTCGCTCACCGCGACCAGCCCGCCGCCGACGCCGCCGCCGAGCAGGGCGGCCAGCAGCGCGGTGGCCAGCAGCGTCCGGCCGCGCGGGCGGGAGCCGCGGCCCCCGGAACCGGCCCGGTCATCGGCCGGCGGCACCTGGTCGTCGGTCGGCGGCAGCTGCTGGGTGTGCTGGTAGCCCGGGTAGCCCGCGCCCTGGTAACCGGATTGGGCCGGGTAGCCCTGGGTGGCCGGGTAGCCCTGCGACGCCGGGTAGCCCTGCGGCGCCGGGTAGGCCTGCCCCGGGTACGCCTGCTGACCCGGGTAGCTCTGCTGGCCCGGGTACGTCCCGCGCGGCTCGTCGCCGGTGCCGTAGGAGCTGCCGGCACCGTAGGAGCCGTACGAAGCCGGGTGCGGTGCGGCCCCCGGCGCCGGCGGGTAGTAGCCGCCGTAGTTCCCGGTGTCGGAGCCGGCCCGCGTCGAATCCTCGCCGGGCTGGGACGGCGGCGGGTATTCGTTCGAGGTCATGCGAACACTGTGCGTGGCAACGCTGTGCGGTAGCTGTGAGGGGTTGCAGGTTGCGATGTGGACTGCCGCCGGTCAGCGCGGGTGCTTGATCTCGGCAGCGATCTCGGCGACCACGCCGGCCGGGCCCGGCAGCCCGACCCGGTCGCGGCCGGACCGCTTGGCGGTGTAGAGCGCGCCGTCGGCCTGCTCCATCAGCTCGGTGAGGGTTTGCCCGTGCTGCGGGTAGGCGGCCATGCCGATCGAGGCGGTCAGCGAGATCCTGGTGTCGCCGCCACCGACCACCAGGCCCCGGATCCGGGCCAGCACCCGCTCGGCCACCTGGCCGGCCGCCTCGGCTCCGAGGTCGTCGAGGAACACCACGAACTCCTCGCCGCCGAACCGGGCGACGGCGTCGTAGCCGCGCAGCTCGCGTTTGAGCGCGTCCCCGATGGCCCGCAGCGCCGCGTCGCCGGCCAGGTGCCCGGCGGTGTCGTTGACCCGCTTGAAGTGGTCGAGGTCGATCAGCAGCACCGCGCACAGCGAACCGTCCCGCTGGGCACGCACCAGCTCGCGCTGGGACAGCTCCTGCCAGGCCGCGGCGTTGAGCAGCCCGGTCTTGGAGTCGGTGGTGGCGGCGACCTCCAGCTGGGACACCAGCGAGCTGCGCTGCAGCAGCACCAGCAGGATCAGCACGGTCGGGGTGAACCAGACCAGCCGCAGGCTGGTCTCGGCGATCATCACCCCGAGCACCAGGGTGGCGGCCTCCAGCCCGAGCTCCTGCTTGGCCGGCGTCAGGTCGGCGAGCGGCGCCCCGGTGGCGAGGTGGACGGCCGCCACCACCAGCGAGGTGTTGACCAGGAAGAAGGCCAGCGCGGCCGCCGTGATCGCCATCGCGGTCCGGCCCCCGGAGGGCAGCGCGATGATGTCCGGCTGGAGGTCGGTGATCACCAGCTTGGCCGCCAGGGTGGCCAGCACCACGGTCGCGCCGGTGTAGGTGAGCCGGTAGGCGACCGCCTTCTGCTGCCGGCGGCGCATGGCCGCGACCAGGAACAGCCCGCACACCAGGGTGGCGCTGTAGCCGATCGGCAGGATCAGCACGCCGGCGAACGCCCACACCGAGTGCAGGCCGATCAGCACCGCGTTGCCGACCAGGAAGCGGCGCATCCGCTGCATCCGGTACGTGATCTCGGAGTAGGCGACGGCCAGCACCAGCAGCAACAGCAGCCGGGACGTCGCCACCGCCGTCAGGCACTCGCGGTAGCTGACCACGAGGCTGACCAGCACGGCGAGCACGGTGACCAGCTCCACGCAGACGATCACCGCCACCGCCTTGGGCGGAATCGTCCACAACCGCCAGCCGCGCACCGCACGCAGCCGCTCGCGTGCCAGGCCGGGGGCCGGGTCGAGGCTGTGGGCGGTCATGACGTCGATCGAACTCCGAACGTTCCCGGGCGAATGCCGGGGTCAGAGGGGGGATGGCGGGTGAGTTGTCGATACGCGCGGCTCAGTGCTGGAAGTATGCCGCAAGACTGCGGCTCAGTGTTACCGCACTGTCACTATCGGCTACCCATGACATAGCCGTTCCGTCTAGCCCTCGACCACAATGGCTGGCGAGTTCCAGCACTCGCGGTGGGCGGCGCTGCGCCTACGAGCGCGCGGCGCGACATGGCCCGGGTGACCCGCGTGATCCCAGCTGAACCAACAGCTGACAAGGAGGTGGCTTCATGCTGCACATTGAATGGCCGTAGTCCCACCCCAACGCTCTGCCCCCGCTCCGTCCCCGACCTCCGGAAAGGCACCGATGACCGATCTGCTCCAGGTGAGCGCCAGCGACGGTATACAACTCGCCGTGTACCGGGCCGGCGACCCGGCCGCGCCTCCCGTCGTGGCGATCCACGGCTACCCCGACAACGCCGGAGTCTGGGAGCCGGTGGTGGCCCTGCTGCGGGAGAGGTTCTACGTGGTCAGCTACGACGTGCGCGGCGCCGGCCGGTCCGGGACCCCGGCCGGCCGCGCCGGCTACCGGCTCGACCAGCTGGAGGCCGACCTCGACGCGGTGCTGCAGGCGGTCAGCCCGGACCGCCCGGTGCACCTGCTGGCCCACGACTGGGGCTCCATCCAGGGCTGGCAGTGCGTCACCGGCAGCCGGCTGCGTGGCCGGATCGCCAGCTACACCTCGATCTCCGGCCCGGGGCTGGGGATGTCGGCCCGCTGGCTGCGTTCCAAGCTGCGCCCGTCCGGCCGGGACCTGGCGACGGTGGCCCGACAGCTCGGCCGGTCCTCCTACCTGGTGCTCTTCCAGGTGCCGGGACTGGCCGAGCTGGGCTGGCGCAGCGGGCTGCTGGACCGGCTGATGGGCAAACCCAGCCGCTCGGACCCGGACGAGCTCGCCGACCGGCTGCACGGCCTGCAGCTGTACCGGGCGAACCGGCGGCCGCCGGCCGGGGCGCCGGCTGCCGTCGACATCCCGGTGCAGGTGCTGGCGCCGTCCGGCGACCGGTACGTGGGCGTGGCGCTGCAGGCCGAGGCGCCGGCGCCCTACGTCCGCGACCTGCGGGTGCGCACGGTGCCGGGCGGCCACTGGATCATGCGCCGGCATCCGGAGGTGGTGGCGCAGGCCTGTGCCGAGCTGGTGGACGAGGTGGAGGCCGCCACCGGCTGAGCCGCAGGTGGCTGGGCCCGGCTGGGCCCCGGGTGGCTGGGCCCGGCTGAGTTCCGCCCGGCTGGGCTCGGCCGACTCGGGACAACGCCGCGCCGAGTGGGTAGGTTGGGAGTAACGCCGACGCTGTGCAGGACCAGGTGCAGGAGGTTGTGACATGACCGATCCGATCTCACCCAGCCCGACGGTGCCGCCGATCGACCCCGGCCCCACCGTGCCGCCGATCGCGCCGGAACCGACCCCGACGCAGCCGGATCCGGTCGGGCCGACCCCGACCCCACCGTCACCGCCCGGGCCCGGTCCGCAGCCGGGACCGCCGGCGCCCACCCCGCCGTCGCCAGACCCCGGTCCGGGAGTGCCCGGTCCCGGCGTGCCCGGCCCGGGGCCGGATCCGGCAGGCCCGGTGGGCCCGTCCCCGACCGGCTGAGCCAGCTGGCCGGCCGGCCGAACTGACCGACCCGGCTGAACCAGCTGGCCGGCCGAACAGCCGGCCGGCTCAGCCCTCCGGCATCCGCACCGACATCACGACGTAGCGGAAGCCGGGGAGGACCTCGCCGTTCTCGTCGGCCGGCAGCATCAGCACCGGCTTGTGCGTGGAGACGAAGGACAGCACCACGTTGGGGGAGCCGACCGCGCCCAGGCCGTCCAACATGAACTGCGGGTTGATGGCGATCTTGAGGTCCTCGCCCTCGATCTGGGCCTCGATGGCCTCCCGGGCCCGAGCCGAACCCAGCCCGCCGGCCTCGATCACCAGCTCGCCGGACGACAGCTGCAACCGCAGCGGGTTGCCCCGGTCGGTGACCAGCGCGATGCGGTGCACCACGTCGGTCAGGTCCTTGGTGGCCAGCGTGAGCCTGCTGTTGTGGCTGGTCGGGAAGATCGCCCGGACGTTCGGGTAGGGCCCGGACATGATGCGCGAGGTGGTCTGGCGCGACTGGGATCCCAGCCCGACCAGCGCCTGGTCACCGGGCACCGGGTCCAGGTGCAGCTGCACGTCACCGCCGCCGGCGCCCAGCGCCCGCGCGGTGTCCGACAGCGCCTTGGCCGGGATCAGCGCGCTCATCTCGACGTCCGGGCGCTCGGGCTGCCAGTCCAGCTCGGTCATCGCCAGCCGGTAGCGGTCGGTGGCCGACATGGTGATCCGGTCGCCGGCCATCTCGACCTGCACGCCGGTGAGCATCGGCAGGGTCTCGTCCCGGCCGGCGGCGATGCTGACCCGGTTGACCGCGGTGGCGAACTCGGCGGCCTTGATGGTGCCGGCCAGCTCCGGCATCGGGGGCAGCCGCGGGTAGTCCTCCAGCGGCAGGGTGGGCAGCGTGAACTGGGCGCCGCCGCAGGTCAGCTCGACGCTGTCGCCGACCAGCTCGACGTCCACCGGCTTGGCCGGTAGCGCCTTGGTGATCTCGGCCAGCAGCCGGCCGGCCACCACTGCCGAGCCCTCCTCGCTCAGGGAGATGTCCAGGTCGCAGCGGGTCGAGACCTCGTAGTCGAAGCCGGACAGCTGCAGCTGGCCGTCGCGGGCCTGCAGCAGCAGGCCGGCCAGCACCGGCACCGGCAGCCGGGTCGGGATGCTGCGCGCGGTCCAGGCAACCGCCTCGGCAAACTCCTGCCGCTGTAGTCGAAACTTCATCCCCGGCCTCCTCGGCACCTAGCGCACACCCGGCACGCGGCACCTCCGAGCGCCGCGTCAGGGCATGGTAGTCCCCGGCGGGCGTCACCGAGCGCGGAGGATCAGCCTCGGATCGGTCGCGGTGGCGGCTCGGGTTCCGCCCGGCTCACTCGGGGTCGGCGGCCGAGGTCCCGACCGCCGGAACGGGCTCCGGCCAGTCCGTGGGCCCGTCGGGATCCGGCCCGCCAGCCAGCTGGGCGGCGGGCTGCCCCGGCTCGGCGGCGGCTGGTTCGGCAACCGGTCCGGCAGCCGCCGGTTCGGGCGTGGCCCGCAGCCGGGATCCGCTGGTCCGGGTGTAGAGGATGGCGGCCAGCGCCAGGCCGATCGGCACGGCGAGGTAGAAGCCGGAGAACAGCAGCACCACCCCCATGGCGAGAGCGGCGAGGATCGCGCCCCACCAGATCGGCCGGCCGACCGGGGACAGCCGGACGCCGGCGACCAGGCCGGCCACCGTCACCACCAGCAGCATCGCCGAGGTGGCCAGGATGATGTCGCCGAGGCTGGCGCCGAGCAGCCAGGCGACGATGGTCACCGCGGTGGCGCAGCCGGCGATCACGGCGAGGCTGCGGCGGGGCGTCTCGCCGACCTCGTGGCCCTTGGCCAGCCACGCCGGCAGCGCGCCGTCCCGGGCCAGCGCCGCGCCCAGCCGGGAGGTGCCGGCCAGGTAGGAGTTCAGCGAGCCGAAGGTGAGCACCGCCGCCAGCGTCGCGGTGACGGCCGAGGCGGCGTCGCCGAAGCTCAGGGTGAGCAGTTCGCTGAGCGGCACCTTGGTGTCGGCCAGCCGTGGGCCGAGCACCAGCACGCAGGTCAGGGCCAGCCCGACGTAGAGCATGCCGATCACGATCAGGGTCAGCGCGGTCACCCGGCGCAGGTCCTTCTGCGGGTTGCGGAACTCCCCGGACAGGTGGGTGACCGCCTCCCAGCCGGCGAAGGAGAAGAACAGCAGGCTGGCCGCCCGGCCGACCGCGGGATAGCCGTGCGGGGTGAACGGGTGCAGGTTGTCGGAGTTCGCGTCGCGCAGCGCCGCCAGGCAGGCGACCAGCAACAGCACCGCCAGCAGGCCCACCAGCACCAGCTGGATGCGGGCCGAGACCCGAAGCCCCAGCGCGTTGGTGGCGAACGCGGCGGCCAGCAGCAGCGCGGTGGCGGTGACCGCGGTGCGCTGGCCGCCGTCCAGGGCGTCGGCGATGTAGAGGCCGCCGACGTAGGCGGTAGCCGGCCCGCCGACCGGCCAGGCGAAGTAGAACCAGTAGCCCACCACGGCCGACGCCCGCCGGCCGAAGGCCTTGTAGACGAAGGTGGCGATGCCGCCGCCGTCCGGGTAGCGGGAGCCGAGCGCGGCGAAGGTGCCGGCCACCGGCACGCACAGCAGGAGCAGCAGGCCCCAGGCGAGCACCGAGGCGGGCCCGGCCACTTCGGCGGCCAGCGCCGGCAGCGCCAGCAGGCCGGCGCCGAGGATCGCCCCGACGTAGATTGCGGTGCCCTGCGCCAGGCCCAGTCGTTGAGTGCTCACGAATTCTCCCCGCTCGCTGCTCCGGCTCGGCAGTTGCGCCGTATTGTGTCCTCCCGCCCGGCCTGCCGAACACCCCTTGGCCCACATTCGTGCAGACACCGCCAAGTTTTTGTGCAGACACCACAAAAGCCCGACGCCGGACGGGCTACCGGCGCGGCACCGGCTACCGGTGCGGTATTGGTTACCGGCGCGGTGCTGGCTACCGGCGCGGCACTAGGATTACTTCCGGTGTGCCGGGAAGCCTGGTCGGCAGCGAAACCCTGCTGTCCCGACGACGTCTCCGGAGCGCCATGGCCGACACCTATTCCTTCGCGCGGCTGGTGCTGCTGGTGGCGGCGGCCGGCCTGCTGGCGCTGCTGTCCAACCGGTTGACCGAGCGCATCCGGGTGCCGGCGCCGCTGCTGGTGCTGGTGGCGGCGTCCGTGGCGGTCGCGGTGGTTCCCGGCCTGCACCACCCGCCGGAGCGGCTGACCGAGCAGCTGGTCACCCTGGCCCTGGTCGCCATCCTGTTCGACGGTGGCCTGCACCTGGGCTGGTCGAGGTTCCGGGCCGCGGCTGGGCCGGTCGCCGCAGTCGGGGTGCTGGGCACCTTTCTCACCGCCGCGGCCGCCGCGGCCTTCCTGCACTGGGCGGTCGGGCTGGACTGGTTCGCCGCGCTGCTGGTCGCCACCGCGATCTCGCCGACCGACCCGGCGGTGGTGTTCTCGGTGCTGGGCCGGCGCGAGGTGACCGGCCGCAGCGGCACCATCCTGGAGGGCGAGTCCGGCGCCAACGACCCGGTCGGCATCGCGCTGATGGCGAGCCTGATCGCCGCCGGCGGCGTCAGCACGGCGGCGGCCAGCCGGGTCGCCGGCGAGTTCGTGCTGCAGATGGGCGTCGGGGCGGCGGTGGGCATCGTCGGCGGCCGGGCGCTGCTGTGGTTCCTGCGGGCCGTCCCGCTGCCCAGCGAGGGGCTTTACCCGTTGCGGGCGGCCTTCGGCGCGCTGGTGCTGTTCGGCGTGGCGGGGCTGGCGCACGGCTCCGGCTTCCTCGCGGTCTTCGTGGCCGGCATCCTGCTGGGCGACGAGCGGGCGCCGTACAAGCGCGAGATCGAGCGGTTCCACTCGGCGCTGGCCAGCCTCGGCGAGATCGTGGCGTTCGTGGTCCTCGGCCTCGCGCTGGACCTGGCGGTGCTGACCCGGGCGGACGTGCTGGTCCCCGGCCTGGCCGGCTTCGCGGTGCTGACCCTGCTGATCCGGCCGGTGCTGGTCGGGCTTTGCCTGGCGCCGGTCCGGTTGACCGGCCGGGAACGCGGCTTCGTGCTGTTCGCCGGGCTCAAGGGCGCGGTGCCGATCCTGCTGGCCGGCTTCGTGCTGGCCGCGCACGTCCCGGACGCCGAGCGGCTCTACGGCATCGTGGTGGTCGTGGTGCTGCTGTCGGTGCTGCTGCAGGGCGGCTTGGTGCCCACGGTGGCCCGGCTGCTGCGGCTGCCGATGCGCGAGGTGGCGCCCGAGCCGTGGGCGGTCGGGGTGCGGTTGCGCGACGAGCCGGACGGGGTGCACCGGTTCACCGTGGCGGCCGGCGCACCGGCCGCCGGGCACCGGATCGACGAGCTGGACACGTTGCCCGACGACGCCTGGATCAGCCTGGTGGTGCGCGCCGACCGGCTGCTGCCGGTGCGCGGCGACAGCACGCTGCAGGCTGGGGACGAGGTGCTGGTGCTGGCCGACCCCGGTCTGCACGCGCAGTTGGCGGCTACCTTCGGCAGCTGACCGGAGGCCGGCCGCTGGAGATAAGGCGCCGTAGGTCAGGAGCCGTAGCTGGCGGGGTAGGCCGGGTCCGCGCCGACCGCCTTGGGTGAGGGGCCGTAGTCGTTGGTGCCCGGCTGGCTGTCCTGCACCTCGAAGACCAGCAGCACGATCGCCCCGAGGAACGGGACGAGGCCGATCAGGATCCACCAGCCGGACCGGCCGGTGTCGTGCAGCCGGCGCACGGTCACCGCCAGCGACGGCAGCAGCAGCGCCAGCCCCACCAGCAGGCCCAGGACCTGGTTGCCGAGCGCGGCGTCGATGATGCCCGCGACGATGTAGAGGATTCCCGCGAACAGCGCGAACCACCAGAACTCCGAGCGCCGGGCCCGGCCGGAGAAGACGACGTACTTGCTCAAGACGCTGCGAACCGCATCCGCGAAACTCATCTGCATCCCCCTGCTGCTCAGAGCCGTGGCCGGAGAAACCCTCCGAGCCGGACGCGATCATGGCAGCAACCTCCGACCGCGGCAATCCGCCGCGCAGGGCCCCGGCTGCCCCGCTCCCGGTGCGCCGGGCCGGCGGGACCCGGGGCGGCCGGCCCGGTGAAATGAGCCCGTACGGCTGCCCGGGCCCGCTCCGATTTTCAAGCAGCCTTTTACCTTTCTCGGCGACTCATGACTGCAAACATTGCTGATTCCCGGGCCGGACTGTTGCATGCCCAGCGGTATCTGGCTAGGGTCGCTAACGCCGGTAACGGGAGGTGAACCCATGACCGCGACCCAGCTGAATGCTTCGATCGGCACCAGTATCCGTACCAACTGCATGATAGTTTTGCCTTATCGCGACGGCATAGCCGACGACATCGCCGACCTCCTGGAGATCTACGGAGCGGTGAAGTTGACCGGCATGACAGATGCCGACCAGCTCGGCCCATTGGCCGAACGGCTGGGCGAGATCTTTCTGCCGATATTGCAGGACAATGATCAGGCCACCCCCGCCTCACGCGATTCTCAGATTTACGAAGTCCGTGTCAAGAACAACGGTGAAGGTGAACTCGACCGTTACTCGGAAACCATTCTGTCGAGCGTCAAGGACGATTTCGCCCTGCACACCGACGGCTACAACCAGCCCCGGCCACCGAAGTACATGCTGCTGCTGCGCACCGACGACTCCGCGGAGCTGCCGGCCAGCTACCTCGCCGACGCGGCCGGCCTGCTGGACCGGCTGACCGAGGAGGAGCTGGAGCTGCTGGCCCGGCCGATCTACCCGACCGCGGAGGGGAACGTGGCGGCCCTGACGGTCGTCGACGGCCGGCCCAGGGTGCGCTGGAACGCCGAGCTGGTGCAGCGCTGGATGCGTCGCTCCGACAGCGACCCGGTGGCCGTCGAGCGCGCCGTCGAGATACTCGGCCGGCACCTGGCCGATGCCCTGCTGGTCGAGCACCTGCATCAGGACGAGTGCCTGATCCTCGACAACGACCGCTGGTTGCACGGCCGCTCGGCACTGCAGCCGGACAGCGTCCGGGTGCTGATGCGGGCCTGGGTCGCCCGCTGACCCGAACCCGCTGATCCCCACCGCACCACTCGGGAGCCGTTTTGTCTTTGTTCGGCAAGCACATCGTCTTCGGCGTGCACACCGGCCTGCAGGACACCACGGTCGCCGAGCTGACCTCGCTGTGGTCGGACCTCGACCAGGCCGGCTACGGCTGGCTGTCGGTGTGGGACCACTTCTACAGCGCCGAGCGCTCGACCAAGTCGATGTGCCTGGAGTCGGTCGCCATGCACGCCCTGCTGGCCGCCACCACCCGGCACGCCCGCTGCGGTGCCCTGGTCTACAACGTCGGCTACCGGCACCCGGCCGTACTGGCCAACGCCATCGCCACCATCGACCACATCTCCGGCGGCCGGGCCACCCTGGGCCTGGGCTGCGGCTGGCACGAGCTGGAGCACCGGGCCTACGGCTTCGGCTTCGACCCGCCGGGCCGGCGGCTGGACCGGCTGGCCGAGGCGGTGGTGTGCATCCGCTCGCTGCTCACCCGGCCGAGCACCGACTTCGCCGGCGAGTACTACACCCTGACCGACGCCCGCTGCGATCCCAAGCCGGTCCAGCCGCGGCTGCCGATAATCATCGGCGGCGCCGGCCCGCGCCGCACCCTGCGGCTGGTCGCCGAGCATTCCGACGCGCTCAACATCGGCTTCGTCTCGCCGGCCGAGTACCGGGCGAAGCTGGCCGTCCTGCACGAGCACTGCGCCGCGGTGGGCCGGGCACCGGAGTCGATCCTGGCCGGCGTGAACCTCGGGCTGCAGCTGGAGGGCAGCTCCACCAGCCAGGCCAGCTACGCCGACATGCCGTTCGAGGTCGCGCACGGGATCCTGCGAGGAAAGGTGCACGAGGTGGTCGATCAGATAGCGGAGTACCTGGAGGTGGGCGTGCGGCAGGTCAACTTCGCCGTCCGGGCGCCGTTCCCGCGGCAGTCGCTGCTGGAGCTGGCCGAGGCGCTGGAACTGGAGCCGGCATGCTGACCGAGGCCGCGCCGATCTCGCTGCGGCCCTACGGCGGCACCGTGGGTGCCCGGCTGGACGGCATCCGGCTGGCCGACGTGCCGGCCGGCAGCGACGCCGCCCGCGCGATCAACGAGGCGCTGTGGCGCTACGGCCTGCTGGTGGTGGGCGAGCAGTTCCTGACCCCGCCGGAGCTGGTGTCGGTGACCAGGCTCTTCGGGGAGCCGATGGTGCACCCGCTGGTCCCGCACCATCCCGACCACCCCGAGGTCATCGTCATCGACTCCACCGAGCGGGCCGGTCGCGGCCGTACCGACTTCTGGCACGCCGACGCCACCTTCTCACCGACCCCGCCGGAGGTCACCCTGCTGCAGTCGCAGGTGATCCCGCCGGCCGGTGGCGACACCATGTTCGCCAACCAGGTGCTCGCCCTGCAGCGGCTCTCGCCGGGCCTGCGCCGGCTGCTGGCCGGCCTGCGGGCGGTGCACTCCTCCGACGAGCTGGCCACCGCGGTGGGCCGGCCGGCCAGCGACATCAAGACCGTCAGCCACCCGGCGGTGCGCCGGCACGACCGGACCGGGGTGGCCGCGCTGTACGTCAACTCCGGTTTCACCCGGCACTTCGAGGACATGACGGTGGCCGAGTCCCAGCCGCTGCTGCGCTACCTCTACGAGGTGGCCTCGGCACCGGAGATCAGCTGCCGGCACTCCTGGACGGTCGGCGACCTGTTGATCTGGGACAACCGGGTGGTGCAGCACTACGCGGTGCCCGACTACTCCGACGCGCACCGCCGGATGATCCGCACCGTGGTGACCGGCAGCGTGCCGGAGCCGGCGAGAGGAGAGGACCTGTGAGCAACGATCCGCTGGTGCTGCGCGGTATCGACCACATCGCGCTGGGCACCGACGACATGGCGGCCAGCCTGCGCTTCTACGTCGGGGTGCTCGGCTTCTCGCTGGTCAACGCGATGCGCACCCCGCCGGGCGCCGACGAGAGCGGCGACCTGGTCGAGGTGGCCGACCGCACCACCCGGACGGACTTCCGGCGGCCACCGGGGGCGCCGCCGTTCACCGGCATCCGGCACTACAACATCGGCATCGGCAACGACACCCTGCTCGGGCTGTTCGAGTACCCCAAGGGCACCCCGGCCGCCGACCGGGACTGCGTGGGGGCGCTGCAGCACATCGCCTTCCACGCCTCCAAGGCCGAGTTCGACCGGGTCACCTCGGTGCTCGACGCGGCCGGGATCTCCTACCTGGGCCCGTTCTCGCTGCCGGACGGCCACACCACCATCAACGTCTTCGACCCCAACGGCGTGCGGCTGGAGGTGGTCACCGACGTGGACAACCCCGACTACAGCTCGGTCGGATTCGTGGCGATGACCGAGGAGGAGATCCGCGCCGAGCTGCTCACCCTGGTTCCGGAGGACGAGGCCGAGCAGCTGCTGCGAAACCACCGGCCGGCATGAGGCTGGTGCTGCTGCAGGTGGGCGACGCGCCACCGGGCAGCTGGCCGCTGGTGGCCGGCCGGGCCGACCCGCCGCTGAGCGAGGCCGGCCGGCAGCAGGCCGCGGCAGCCGCCGGCCGGTTGGCCGGACTGGGCGTCGAGGCCGTCTTCCGGGCCCCGTCCCGGCGCGCCGCCGAGACTGCGGCGGCACTGGCCGAGGCGTGCGGGCGCACCCCGGTGGTGCTGGACGGCCTGGCCGAGATCGGCCACGGCGGCCACGAGGGCCGCAACTTCCACGACCTGGCCCGCGACCGGGATCCGGTGTTCGAGGAGTTCCGGCGCAGCCGGTCCTGGGACGCCTTCGCCGACGGCGAGGGCGACGCCGCCTTCCGGCAGCGCTGCTGGGCCGCCCTGGAGCAGGCGCTGGACGGCGCCGGGCCGGACTCGGTGCGGGTGGTGATCTCGCACGGCGGCGTGTTGAACTCGATCGCCAGCCAGGCGCTGCGGTTACCGCGCAGCATGTTCTACATGCCCCGCGGTGGTTCGCTGACCTGCCTGGTGTTCTCGGCCACCGACCCGGTGTGCCTGGTGCTCAACGACTGCGCGCACCTGCCCACCGACCCGCTGGCCGACCCGGCCGACCCGCTGCTGGCCCGGGCCGATGTCGACTGCGCCGTCGGGACGGGACCGCGGTGACCGAACCCACCTACAACCAGCTGCACCGACTGCTCAAGGACGACGACGACCGCCGGCACGGCCGCGAGCCGAAGCGGCACCACACGGTGGCGGCGTACCAGGTCAGCGGCCCGGTCGACGACGGCGCGCTGCACGAGGCGTGGCTGGCGGTGCAGCAGGACTACCCGGTGCTGCGCACCCGGTTCGAGCGGTCGGAGGCCGGCTGGCGCTGGCTCACCGACGAGCTGACCCCGCCGGCCGGGCTGCGGCGCGACCGGGCGGCCGACCTGGCCGGCGCCCACCAGCTGGCCCAGCAGTGGGCCGACCGCAGGTTCGACCTGGCCGCCGAGCCGCTGGCCCGGCTAGTGCTGATCGAGGTCGACGACGACACCCGGGTGCTGGTGCTGGTGGCCGAGCACCTGGTGTGCGACGGCTGGTCCACCCTGTGCCTGGTCGGCCGGTTGTCCGAGATCTATGCCGAGCTGTGCGGCCGGGGCACCCGCAGCCCGCTGGACTGCGAGAGCTACCTCGACCAGGCCCGCTACGAGCAGGCCCAGATCGCCGCCCTGGACGTCGAGGACGTCGCCCGGCTGCACGAGCAGGTGCTGCCGGCGCTGCCGGTTCCGCAGCCGGCCGAGGTGGACCACCTGCGGTGCGCCACGGTCCGGCTCAGCTACGACCGGGCCCGGCTGGCGGCCGCCGCCCGCCGGGAGCTGGGGCCGTTCGGCGCGTCCGCGCTGGTGCACGCCGCCGCCCAGCACGGCCTGGCGGCCGCCTTTCCGCCCGGCCCGCCGGCCACCCTGCTCACCATGGCGATCCGGCACCGCCGGCCGGCTCGGGCGGCGGTGGGCTGGTACGTCAACAAGGTGCCGGTGGCGACCGTACCGGCGGGCGGGCCGGCGCTCGAGTCACCCGCGGCGTTCGGGCACCGGCTGGCCAAGGCGCTGGACCGGCACCCGGTGCCGTGGACCTGGCTGCTGGCCACCGCCCGGCCGGAGGCGTTCGGCCGGCACGCCAGCTGCCCGTACGCAGGCTTCAACGCGATGGCCGAGGTCAGCCGCCGGGTGGCCAGGGCCGCCACCGAGCGGCCGATCGGCCGGTTGCGCAAGCTCGGCATCGACACCGGCTTCTGGGACGCCGCGCTGATGGTCTCGGTGGACAGCACCGACACCGAAGTGGCGGTGCTGGTGGAGGCCAAGCAAGACTTCGTTCCGTCCCCGGCGCTGGCCGGGTTCGCCGACCGGCTCGACGCGGCCCTGCGGTCCTGGATCGGGCCGCTGGCCTCGGCCGCCGGGCCGGCCGGTGCCGCGGAGAACGGAAGGAGCGCCCATGGTGGCTGACGAGCTGGTGTTGCAACGGTGCCGGGACGCGGTTGCCGATCCGGGCCTGGACTGGGCCCAGGACCTCTACGACGCCGGGCTGGACTCGATCGGGCTGCTGGAGCTGTCCGAGGCGCTGTCCGCCGACGCCGGCACCGAGGTGCTGGTCAGCGAGCTGTTCAACTGCACCACGCCGGCCGAGGTGGCCGCGCTGCTGCGACAGCAGGATCCGGCGGCGCGGCAGCAGGATCCGGCGGCGTCCAGGCCATGAGCGAGCTGCTGGCGGCGCTGCGGGAGGTGGCGGCCGCCCGGGAGCGGCACGTCGCGGTCCGCGATGCCAGCCGGCAGTGGACCTACCGCGAGCTCGCCGGGCAGGCGGGCTCGGTGGCGGCTGCGCTGCAGGCGTCCGGCGTCCGGGCCGGTGACCGGGTGCTGCTGTCGATGCGGCCGGACGGACCCGGCATCGCGGCGATGTGGGGCTGCTGGCTGGCCGGGGCGTCGTTCGTGCCGATCGAGCAGCGGGCCCCGCAGCCGCGCAACCTGCGGATCGCGGAGCTGACCGGTGCCCGGGTGGTGCTGGCCGACCGGCCGGTGCAGCTGCCCGGCCTGGTCACGGTGCCGGGGACGGCGACACCCGACCCGGGAACCGCTGAGCCCGCCCCGGCGGCCGGTGCCGATCCCGGCTACGTGCTGTTCACCAGCGGCTCGACCGGCACCCCCAACGGCGTGGCGGTGGCCGGCGGGGCGCTGCTGGCGCACTGCCGGGCGGTGATCGAGTTCGAGGGACTGGATCCCGAGCTGGTGGTGAGCCAGTTCCACGAGCTGACCTTCGACCCGCCGCAGCAGTACCTGTGGAGCGGGGTGCTGGCCGGCGCGACGGTGGTGGCCAAGCCCGCCGGCACGCTGCCGCCGCACCGGTTCGCCGGCTTCCTGGCCGAGCAGCAGGTGCACTCGGTCGGGGTGGCCACCCGCTACCTGGCGATCCTGGCCGGTGCCGGCGTGCTCGAGACCGACCCGCCGCCGGCCTTGCGGGCGCTCAGCGTCGGCGGCGAGGCGCTGCCGGTCGGCCTCGCCCAGCGCTTCCAGCGCAGCCGCTGGGCCGGCGTGCAGCTGATCAACTACTACGGCCCGACCGAAGGGGTGGTGGCCGCCACCGGCTACCGGCTGCCACCCGGCTGGACCCCGCACCCGGCGGCCCGGTCGGTGCCGGTCGGCGAGCCGCTGGGCACCCGGCGGATCGAGCTGCGGCCGGCCGGCGACCAGCCCGGCCAGCCGGAGGCCGGTGAGCTGGTGGTGGTCGGCCAGCCCCGGGCGCTGGGCTACCTCGGCACCCCGGACGGCCACCGGTTCAGCGGCAGCGGCGACCGGGCGGAGCTGCGCACCGGCGACCTCGCGGTGTACCGGCCCGGCCAGGGGTACGAGATCCTCGGCCGGCTGGACGACCAGGTGAAGGTGGCCGGGTACCGCATCGACCTCGGCGAGGTCGAGCACGCGCTGCGCACCGTGCCCGGAGTCGCCGACCTGGCGGTGGTGGCGCTGCGGGTGGAGTTCGACACCAGCCTGGGCGCCTGCCTGGTCGCCGAGGCCGGCGCGGACGCCGGGCAGGTGCTGGCCGCGGTCCGGCAGCGGGCCGCCGGCCTGCTGCCCTACCAGCGGCCGAGCCGGTACCTGCTGGCCGACGCGCTGCCGCTGACCGGCAACGGCAAGGCCGACCGGACCCGGCTGGCCGCCCAGCTGGCGGCCAGCCCGGCGGCGCCGGAGTCCGCCGGAGGGTCGGCCGGGGCTGCCGTCCCGGCGCCGTTGGCGGAGGCCGCCGGTGAGGCGCGATGGGCGGGCTGACCGCGAACCAGCACGCTGCCGACCCGGTGGCCCTGCCGCCGCGCCGGTTCGCCCTGACCTACCTGACCATGACCGCCACCGATTCGTTCGGCAGCGGCCTGTTCAAGACCCTGGCCGTGCTGTTCTGGTCGCGCTACGCGCACCTCAGCCTGCCCACGGTGGGCATCGGGCTGACGCTGGGCGGGCTGGTCGCGATGGCGGCGCTACTGCCGCTGGGCCGGCTGGGCGACCGGGTCGGGCACCGGCGGATGGTGATCGCGCTCAACCTGGTGGTGGGCGCGGTGGTGGCCTGCTTCCCGCTGGTGCGCCAGCCGGCGCTGTTCTTCGCGGTGGTCGCGGTGGCGTCCGCGGCCGAGGCCGCCCTGGGCCCGCTGCGCCGTTCCTACGTCGGCCGGCAGCTGAGCCCGCCGGTCCGCCGCCGGTTCAACGCCCGCAACCGGGCCACCTTCAACGCCGGCTTCGGCTGCGGTGCGGCGCTGGCCGGGGTCGGCCTGGCCACCGGCAGCAACCGGGTGCTGGTGCTGCTGGTGCTGGGCAACGCCGCCTCCTTCGGAATCGCCGCCGTCGCGATGTACCTGCTGCCACCGGACCGGGCGCCGGACCAGCCGGCCGCCGGCACTGCCGAGGTGCGCAGCGTGCTCGGCCATCCCCGGCTGATCGGCTCCGGGGCGCTGATCGGCCTGCTGGCGCTGTCGGAGGAGGCGCTGGAGATCGGGGTGCCGGTCTGGATCGCGACCACTCACCGGGTGCCGGTGACCATGATCAGCGTGGCGCTGGTGGTCAACACCGTGTTCGTCGTGCTGTTCCAGGTGCCGCTGGCGCGCCGGCTGGAGTCGTTGCCGACCCTGCGCAGCTTCCGGCTGGCCGGCTGCCTGCTGCTGCTGGCCTTCGCGCTGATGGCACCGGCCTGGCTGCTGCCCCGGCCGGCCGCGATCGCGGTGCTGGTGGTGTTCGTGCTGCTGCTGAGCACCTCCGAGGTGATCGCGGCCACCGTGGACTGGGACGTCTCCTACCGCACCGCCCGGGCCGGCCGGGAGTCCGAGAGCCAGGCCGCGTTCTCGCTGGGCACCAACAGCCATCGCGCCGTCGGCGGCGTGCTGTTCGCCGGGGCGCTGGCCGCGGGCCCGGCCGGCTGGCTGGTGGCGTGCGCGGCGCCGGCGCTGGTGCTGGCGGCCAGCTCCTACCGCGGGGTGCGCCGGCTGGCGGGCATAGACGGGATAGCCGGCGAACCGGCCGCCGGGCCTGCAGCGGGCGGGGCGGCGTCGTGAAGGTGCTGGTGGGCTACGACGGCGGCTCGGTCGGCCCGATGGAGATCGCGGCCGGGCTGCGCGGGCTGGCCGAGCCGGTCTTCCTGGTGCCGGCGGAGCTGCGGCAGACCCGGTTGGGCCAGATGGTGGCCGCGCTCGCCGAGACGGTGGCCTTCGCCGGCGGCACCGACCCGGCCGGCGATGCCCTGCTGGAGCCGGCCAAGCTCGACCGGCTGGCCGGCATCGAGGGGCTGGCCGGGGCGCTCACCTTCTCCGAGAAGCTGCTGCCGGCGCTGTCGCAGGTCACCACCCGGCTGGGCCTGCCCGGGCACGCTGCCGAGACCATCCGGCTGCTCACCGACAAGTACGCCCAGCGCCGCGCGCTGCGCGACAGCGGGGTCGACCCGGTGCGCTGCCAGCTGCTGGACTCGCCGGCGGCGCTGGACCCGGCGGTCGAGCAGGTGGGCTTTCCCGCCGTGCTCAAGCCGGTCCGGGGCCGCGGCAGCCGCAACACCTACCTGGTCGCCGACCGCGGCCGGCTCGCCGAGCTGGTGCACCAGCTGCTGGTACCGGCGCAGCCGGGGCAGCCGCCGGCCGAGCAGGCGCTGCTGCTGGAGGAGTACCTGCCCGGCGACCCGTCCTGCCCGCAGGGCGACTACGTCGCGGTGGAGAGCGTGGTCTGCGACGGCGTGGTCGAACACCTCGCCGTCACCGGCAAGTTCCCGCAGCTGAGCGGCTTCCGGGAGGTCGGCGACTTCTGGCCGGCCGGACTGGCCGGGCCGGTGTCCGACCGGGTCGAGCGTCTGGTGTCCGGCGCCCTGGGCGCGCTGGGGGTGCGGACCGGCATCTGCCACACCGAGGTCAAGCTCACCCCGGCCGGGCCGCGCATCATCGAGGTGAACGGGCGGCTGGGTGGCGAGGTCAGCGACCTGGCCCGGGCGGCCTACGGCCTGGACGTCAGCACGCTGGCCGCCCGGATCGCGCTGGGCCTGCCGGTGTCGCTGCCGGCGCGCGAGCTGCCGGCCGTGGTCTACACCGCGACCGCGATCGCGCCGTTGCCGGCGGTGCGGTTGCGGGCGGTGCGGGGCGCCGACCGGATCCGGCAGCAGCCGGGGGTGTTCAGCTACCGCCGCTACCGCGAGGTGGGCAGCACCACCCGCACCGCCGAGGCGGCCTGCACGCTCGACGTGCTGACCGGGCAGGCCCGCAGTCATGCGGAACTGACTGCAGCCGTCCGAGAAGCCACCAGCACGCTGAGCTACGAATTTGACATGTCCGACGGCACGATAGCCACTTTCACGGGATGGCAGTTGACGCTCGGCAGCCCATCCGGTTCTTGCTAATACCTTTGCCGTATCGAGATCCTATCGAGGGCGATGTTTCGCCACTGTGAGAACAGCTAGAACGATTAAGGGGAAACCTTTCGAAGGGTTGACACGACCTCATCGGCTGGGCACGATCGGTCGCGACCGACCAGCCAACCGAAAGGCGGCTGCCAATGACTGCAATTTTCCGCTCATCACAGCTTGGTAAAAACCGAATGAGCTGGGACGGACTGGTAATTCAATGACTGCAGCTATGCGATTCGGCACGATCCTGTTCCCGCTGCATCCGGTGGGCCAGAGCCCTACCGTGGCGCTGGAGAAGGACCTCGAACTGCTGGAGTGGATGGACCGCTGGAACTACGCCGAGGCCTGGGTGGGCGAGCACCACTCCGGCGGCTTCGAGCTGATCGGCGCGCCCGAGGTGTTCGTCGCGATCGCCGCCGAGCGCACCAAGCACCTGCGGCTCGGCACCGGGGTCACCTCGCTGCCCTACCACCATCCTTTCACCGTGGTGGAAAGGATGATCCTGCTCGACCACCTGACCCGGGGCCGGGTGATGTTCGGCGTCGGTCCCGGCCAGCTGGTCTCGGACGCGAAGATGCTCGGCATCGACACCACCCAGCAGCGCCGGATGATGGCCGAGGGCCTGGACGCCATCATCGAGTTGCTCAAGGGCGACCCGGTGAGCGTGAAGACCGACTGGTTCACCCTGGACGAGGCGCGGATTCACCTGCCTCCCTACACCCGGCCGCACATGGAGATGGCGGTCGCGGCCAGCGTGTCCCCGGCCGGGCCGCGGGCCGCCGGCCGGCACGGCCTGGGCCTGCTCTCGATCGCCGCCTGGCATCCGGACGGGTTCGGAAAGCTCCGCGACCACTGGGAGATCATGGAGGAGACGGCGGCGGCCAACAACACCACCGTCAGCCGCGCCGACTGGCGGATGATGGGCCCGGTGCACCTGGCACGCACCGAGCGGCAGGCCCGGGACAACGTCAAGCACGGGTTGGAGCGGGTCTTCGGCTACCTCAGCCACATCATTCCGCTGCCCACCCTGAACGCGACCGACTTCGACGACCTGATCGACCAGATCAACGGCCTGGGCGGCGGGGTGATCGGAACGCCGCAGATGGCGGTGGACTCGATCGGCCGGCTGGCCGAGCAGTCCGGCGGGTTCGGCTGCTACCTGCTGCAGGGTGCCGAGCTCGCCAACCGCCCGGCGACGCTGGAGAGCTACCAGCTGTTCGCCGAGGAGGTGGCACCGCACTTCCAGGGCCAGGCCCAGCCGCTGCTGGACTCCCACCGCTGGCTGCTCGACGCACCCTCGGCCACCCCCGGCGTGACGCGCTGGGTGGCCGAGACCACCGAGGCGATCAAGCTCGAGATCGACGACTACGCCTCGGCACGACGCTCCTGACATCCGTCGCCGCCGGCAGAACCAGCATTGCCGTCTGCCCGACGAGAAAGGTTCCGCGCTGTGCTTGTGCTGGCTGCTGCCCGGATGTTCGACGGCGAGGCGATGCTGCCGTTGCGGTCCCCTGCGCTGCAGGTGGCCGACGACGGCCGGATCGCCGGGGTCGTCGAGCGTTCGGAGCTGGCCGCCGACCAGCCGGTAGTGGACCTCGGACCGGTAACGCTGCTGCCGGGCCTGCTGGACACCCACACCCACCTGTGCTTCGACGCCTCGGCGAGTCCGGTCGAGGCGCTGGCGGAGCAGTCCGACGACCAGCTGGCGGACTGGATCGATCAGCGGGCCGGGCAGGCCCTGGCGGCCGGCATCACCACGCTGCGCGACCTCGGTGACCGCGACTTCGCCACCCTGGCCGCCGCCCGGCGCTACCGCACCGAGCCCGCAGCCCGGCCGCACCTGGTGTGCGCGGGCCCGCCGCTGACCACCGCCACCGGCCACTGCCACTTCCTCGGCGGGGCGCTGCCCGACCCGGACGCAGCCCCGGAGGCGGTGCGGCGCTGGGCCGAGCGTGGCGTCGACCTGATCAAGGTGATGGTCACCGGCGGCACCATGACGCCGGGCAGCGACGGGCTCGACCTGCAGTTCGACGAGCCGCAGCTGCGCGAGCTGGTGCGCCAGGCACACCGGCTGGGCCTGCAGGTCACCGCGCACGCCCACGCCGCCAGCGGCATCCGCGCGGCGGTCCGGGCCGGCGTCGACGGCCTGGAGCACGCCAAGTTCTGGGTGCCGGCCGGCCTGGAGCCGGACTGGCAGGTGATCGACCAGATCGCCGAGCGCGGCATCGCGGTCTGCCCGACGCTGGGTGCGTTGCCCGGCGCCCCGCCGCCACCACCGGCGGTGGCGGCCCGGGCCGAGCAGGCCCTGGCGCTGGTGGGACAGCTGGCCGCTCGCGGCGTCGTGCTGGTCGCCGGCTCGGACGCCGGCATCAGCCCGGCCAAGCCGCACGACGTGCTGCCGCACGCCATCGTGGCGATGGCCGGCTGCGGCATGGGGAACCTCGCCGCGCTGCGCTCGGCCACCAGCGTCGCGGCTGAGGCCTGCCGGTTGCCGGGCAAGGGCCGGTTGCGGCCGGGATGCGACGCTGACCTGCTCGCCGTCGACGGCGATCCGGTGGCGGACCTGACCGCGCTGCTGCGGCCCCGCGCGGTCTACCGGGCGGGCAGCCTGGCCTGGTCGGCCGAGCCGGCCGTGCCGGACGGAGCGTTGGTATGACCCGCCCCGAGCAGCTGACCCCCACCCCGACCGGCCCGGTTCCGGCCGGTCCGGTTCCGTCGTCCGCGGCCGAGGCGCGCCAGCAGATCCTGCTGGTCGCCGGCCAGCTCGCCGAGCGCGGCCTGCTGTCGGCCAGCGGGCACGGCAACATCAGCTGCCGGCTGCCGGGCGCCGACGAGGTCTGCTACACCGCCACCTCGGACCTGCGCACCCTGACCGAGGACCGGATCGCCCGGCTGGGCCTGGACGGCGAAGTGCGGTCGGGACAACTCACCGAGCTCGCCCTCGGCGGGGCGCGGATGCACCTGGCCGTCTACGCCGCCCGTCCCGCGGCCGGCAGCGTGGTGCACAGCCACGCCCCGTTCGCCACCGCCTACGCCGTCGCCGGCCGGCCGATCGGCTGTTGGGCCGAGCCGCTGGCGATCTTCGGCATGCCGGCCGGGGTGCCGGTGCTGCCCTACGCCGAGCGCGGCAGCGAGCAGGCCCAGCGGCTGATCAGCCAGGCGGCACAGGAGGAGTCGGTATCGGCGGTGCTGCTCGGCGGGCACGGGGTGCTGGCCTTCGGCGCCACCCCGGCGGCCGCCCTGCACGTGCTGACCCTGGTGGAGGAGGCGGCCCAGCTCGGAATCCGGGCGGCCGGCCTCGGCGGTGCCCAGCTGCTGCCGGCGGAGGCCCGGCAATGACCCCCACGGCGACCGTCCCCATCACAATGACCCCCACGGCCTCAGCCGGCGAACGGCGTTACCGGCAGCCCTCTCACCCCGGGCCGGTAGCGGAACACCCGGCCGGCGTCGGGCTGCTCGGCCCGCTCGGCCTCGGACAGCTCGATGGCCGCGGTGGTGATGAACAGCTCGTCCAGCCCCGGGCCGCCGAAGGCACAGCTGGTCACGTTGCGCACCGGCAGCCGCAGCACCCCGTCCAGCGTGCCGTCCGGCGCGAACCGCCGCACGCTGCCGCCGCCGAAGGTGGCCACCCACAGGTAGCCCTCGGCGTCCACGGTCAGCCCGTCCGGCGCGCCCTGGTCGGGCTCCAGCGCGCACAGCACCCGCTGGCCGCTGGCCGTCGCGGAGTCCACGTCGTAGTCGAAGGCGTACACGCACTGCGCGCCGCTGTCGGCGAAGTACATCCGGCTGCCGTCCGGGCTCCAGCCCAGGCCGTTGGAGATGGTGGTGCCGGTCAGCACCACCGAAACCTGCCAGTCTGGATCGACCCGGTACAGCGCGGCGGCGCCGGGCCGGTCGGTGCCGGCCATGCTGCCCACGTACAGCCGGCCGGCCGGGTCGCACTTGGCGTCGTTGAGCCGGTTGCCGGGCACCCCGGTCTCGACCGCGCACCGGCGGCCGAGGTTGCCCTGCAGGTCGGCGGCCACCAGGTGGCCGGTCAGCGCCAGCACCAGGCCGCCGCCGGCCCGGGGCACCGCCGCGGCGACCAGCTCGCCGACCTCGACGGTGTCGGTGCGGTCGGTGCCGTACTGCCAGCGGTGCACCCGGCCGCCGACGATGTCGACGAAGCTCAGGCACTGCGCGGCCGCGTCCCAGTTGGGCCCCTCGCCGAGCTCGGCGGCCGGCGTCCCGGCCAGTGGTTCGGCGTGGTCCACCTTCGGCCCCTTCCTTCGCTGCCCCGCCACTGTAGTGGCGCCCCGTCCCCGCGACGGCACTGCCTGCGCGCCACGGAAAGGAACCACACGTGAGTGAGCGGACCCGCGCCTTCCTGCTGGAGGTACTCGCCGACGACCTCAACCTCGACCTGACCGAGGCGCAGCTGCGCGACGAGCTGCCGCTCGGCTCGGCGGGGCTGGGCATGGAGTCGCTGAACTTCGTGGAGTTGGCGATGCAGGCCGAGCGGCGGCTGGGCGTGCCGGTGCCCGATGCCGACCTGGACCGGATCGCCTCGTTCACGGTGGGCGAGCTGGTCGAGCACCTGGACCAGCGGCTGCGCGAGCGGGAGGACGCGTGAGCCCGGACGAGCTGCGCGAGCTGCTGCTGTCGAACTCCGCGGTGGGGCTGGCGCCCGACATCGGCCTGTCCGACTGCTTCGTGCTCGACTCGCTCGCCCTGACCTGGGTGCTGTACCAGGTGCAGGAGAGCTACGGCCTGGAGCCGGATCCGGACGACGAGCGGATCTCCGGGCTGACCTCGATCGAGCGGATGGCCGGCTACCTCGACCAGCTGCGGCCAGGCGGGGTGCGGACATGACCGGTCCTCCGCAGCGGCCGCGGGTCGCGGTCACCGGCTTCGGCGTGTTCAGCTGCTTCGGCTGGGGCGCCGAGGCGTTGCGGCGGTCGGTGTTCGAAGGCACGCCGGGCTTCCGGCCGGTCGGCCGGTTCGACCCCGCGCCGTACCGGGTGGACCGGGCCGCGCACGCCGAGCAGAACCCGACGCTGGCCGAGGCACTGGCCACCGCGGCCGCCGAGGCGCTGCGCCAGGCCGGCCTGGCGGACCCGCACCGGGCGGCGGTGCTGCTCGGCACCCAGGGCGACTGGACCGGGCTGACCGGGTTCTGGCGGCACGGCGGCCCGGCGCCGGCCACCGCGGTGGCCGGCGCGCACGCCCCGCTGCTGGCCGCCGCGCTGGGCATCGAAGAGGGCCGGCGCCGGGTGTTCAACAACGGCTGCGTGGCCTCGGCCGCCGCGCTCGGGCACGGCCTGGCGCTGCTGGCCGACCACCGGGAGGACCTGGTGCTGGCCGGCGGCGGGTACCTGGTGGAGGAGGAGTTCTACGCCAAGTTCGACTCCGGCCGGGCCTTCACCCCCGAGCCGGTGATGCGCCCGTTCAGCCGGGACCGGGCCGGCCTGCTGCTCGGCGACGGGGTGGCGGTGCTGGCGCTGGAACGCGAGGCCGATGCCCTGGCCCGCGGCGTGCAACCGCTGGCGATCCTGGCCGCGGTGGGCATGGCCGCCGACTCCTACCACGTCTGCCGGCCGCATCCGTCCGGTGCCGGCCTGAGCCGGGCGATCGGGCAGGCACTGGCCCGCTCGGGCGTGCCGGCGGCCGAGATCGGCTACGTCAACGCGCACGGCACCGCCACCAAGGCCAACGACAGCGCCGAGACCGCGGCGCTGCGGGCGGTGTTCGGCGACCGGCTGCCGCCGGTGAGCTCGACCAAGAGCTGCACCGGCCACACCTTGGAGGGCTCCGGCGCGCTGGAGGCCGTTCTCTCGCTGATCGCGCTGCGCGACGGCCGGTTGCCGCCGACCGCCGGCTTCACCGAGCCGGACCCGGACTGCCCCGACGACTGCGTGCCCAATGAGCCGCGCGACCAGCCGCTGCGTGCGGTGCTCAGCAGCTCCTCGGCGTTCGGCGGCGCCAACGCCGCCCTGATCCTGGCGGCGGCCTGATGCGGGTGCGGCACTCTCATGCGGTCGGGCCGTGGGGCCAGAGCCCCGACCTGCCCGGCTGGCTGGCGGCCGGCGACTTCGGCCCGGACCAGCCGGCCACCCCGGAGCTGCCCAACCTGATCGGCTTCGCCAAGTCCCCGTTCCTCAACCTCACCCGGCACACCATGGCCGAGTGCCTGGCCGGCTGGCACCCGGGCGGCGACCAGCCGGCGGCGCTGGGCATCGTGCTGGCCTCGGTACTCGGCGACCTGACCAGTGCCGACCAGGCCAGCCGGTCGGTGGCGGCGGGCGAGGTACCGGTGCCGATGCTGTTCTACCAGTCGGTGCCGGTCTCGGTGCTGGGCCGGCTGAGCATCGAGTTCCCGCTGTCCGGACCGCTGATCTGCTTGTCCGGCGGGCCGGAACTGTGCGAGAGCGCGCTGGAGTGCGCCGAGTCGATGCTGGCCGACGACGGTCTGGAGGCCGTGCTGGTCGGCTACACCGAGGCGGGCCAGGACCGCTGGCGCCCGGCGGCGGCGCGCACCCTGGCCGAGCTCTGGGGGCAGCCGGTGGTGCCGGACTGGGACTGCGCGGTCAGCCTGCTGCTCGAACCGGGCCCACCGGCCACGGCAGCCCCGGCCGAGCCGGCCGGCCGGGACCAGCTGCCGGCCCCGCTCCGCGACTTCCTCGGCATGGCAGAGCAATCGCAGATCAGCGAACAGGTAGGTGCGTCCACATGAATCCCGGAAAGCAACGACGGCTGAACCGACTGTGCCGCAACGGCGACCGCAGGTACCTGTTCATACCGATGGACCACTCGGTCTCCGACGGACCGCCCCAGCTGATCAACCGGTTCGAGGGGGTGGGCCTGGCCGCGGCGCTCGGCGGCGCGGACGCGCTGATCGTGCACAAGGGGCGGCTGCCGGGGCTGGCGGCCGATCCGGAGCTGCGCGGCTGCGGCCTGGTGATGCACCTGTCGGCCAGCACCGTGCACGGCCCCGACCCGGACGCCAAGGTGCTGGTCGGCACCGTCGCCGAGGCGGTCCGGCAGGGCGCGGACGCGGTCAGCGTGCACGTCAACGTCGGGGCGCGCTCGGAACCGGACCAGCTGCAGGCGCTCGGCACGGTGGCAGCCCACTGCGAGGAGCTGGGGATTCCGCTGCTTGCCATGGTGTACCTGCGCGGTCCGCAGGTGGTGGACTCCTACGACGCGGCCGAGCTCGCCCACGTGGTGAGCATCGCCATCGACCTGGGCGCCGACCTGGTCAAGACCTCGATGCCGCGCCCGCTGAGCGGGGTGTCCCGGCTGGTCGAGGCGGCCGGCGGCCGGCTGATCCTGTCCGGCGGCTCGGCGGAGGAGGAACCGGCCGAGTTTCTCGGCAAGGCGGAGTACGCGATGCGGGCCGGCACCGCGGGCCTGGCGGTCGGGCGCCGGGTCTGGACCGCGGGAGAACCGGCCGCCGTGGTGCGCCGGCTGGCCGAGATCGTGCACGCCGGCGTGCCGGCGCTGGCCGAGCCGGCCGCGGTGTGACCACCCGAACTTCGTGCAACTGAAAGGGGAAACTTCCGCCGTGACGCAGGCCTGGTTGGATCTGAGGAAGACGCCGGACGGCAGCTACGACGCGGTCCGGCAGGCCGGGGTGCACGCCCGAGTGGCGGCCGTGGTCGATGCCGACCCGGCCCGGATGGGCGAGCTGCCGCCGACCGTGCTCGGCGTCTACGCCGGCCCCGAGACCGAGCGGTGGTACGAGCGCTGGGACGAGGCGGCCGGGCTGCCGGACCCGGCCGAGTTCGGCGCCGGGGCGCTGCTGCTGCCGGTCCGCACGCCGGCCGAACTGGACCGGCTGGCAGCCGGCGGGGACGGCCTGGTCGCGGCCATCGACGTGGTGGACGAGGCCAGCCTGGCGCTGGCCTGCCGGTCGGCCAGCAGCCGGCCGCGCACCGTGGTGAGCTTCGCCGACCCGACCAAGATCCCGCTGGAGATCGTGATCGCGGCGGCCGACAAGAGCAGCGGCGAGCTGGTCTGCTCGGTGTCCAGCCCGGAGGAGGCGGCGATCGTGCTGGGCGTCCTGGAGAAGGGCAGCGAGGCGATCCTGTACACCGTCGGGCAGGTCGGCGAGGTCGCGGACTACCAGGCGGTGCTGCAGCCGGGCCTGGAACCGCTGAAGCTGTCGGTGCTCACCGTCGACTCGATCGCCCACGTCGGCATGGGCGACCGGGTCTGCGTGGACACCTGCACCCATCTGGAACCGGACGAGGGCATCCTGGTCGGCTCGTTCGCGCACGGTTTCGTGCTGTGCTGCAGCGAGACCCACCCGCTGCCCTACATGCCGACCCGGCCGTTCCGGGTCAACGCCGGGGCGCTGCACTCCTACGTGCTGCGGGCCGACAACCGCACCAACTACCTGTCCGAGCTGCGCTCGGGGATGCCGGTGCTGGCGGTGCGCGCGGACGGCTCGGTGCGCACCGTGGTGGTGGGCCGCACCAAGCTGGAACGCCGGCCGCTGCTGCAGATCACCGCGCACGGCCCGTCCGGCGAGCAGGTCTGCCTGACCGTCCAGGACGACTGGCACGTCCGGGTGCTGGGGCCGGGGGCGGCGGTGCGCAACGTGACCGAGCTGACCCGGGGCACCGAGCTGCTCGGCTACCTGGCCGTCGACCGGCGGCACGTCGGGTTCCCGGTGGAGGAGTTCTGTTCCGAGCAATGAGCCCGACAACCAGCTTCGTGGCCGGCCTGCTGGCCGGTGCCGACCGGGCGCCGGCGGTGCTGACCGCCGACGTGACGGTCAGCCGGGCGGAGCTGCGCGCCGAGGTGGCCGGCCACCGCGACCGGCTGCGCGAGTGCGGCGTGCGGCCCGGCGACACGGTGGCCCTGCAGGTGGCGCCGAGCGTCAGCTACCTGGCCCTGGTGCTGGCCACCCTGGCGCTGGACGCCCGCGCGCTGCTGCTGCACGCCGGCCTCACCGACGCCGAGTACGCCCAGGTGCTGGACCGGTTGCGCCCGGCGGTGGCGGTGCGGGCGCCGGAGCGCTCGGCGATCGCCCGGTTCGTGCCCGTCCGGCCGCTGGACTGGGCGGTGCTGCCGGCGCCGGCCGCCGCCGAGCCCGGCGCGGCGGTGATCCAGCTGTCGTCCGGCTCCACCGGGACGCCGAAGGTGATCCGGCGCACCGAGTCCTCGATCCGCGCCGAGCTGGCGGCGATCGGCGAGCTGCCGGACTGGGTGCCGGCCGGCGGCCGGCTGCTCACCCTGAACTCGCTGGTGCACAGCTTCGGCCTGATCGGCGCGGTGCTGCACTGCCTGCGGGTGGGTGCGGCGGTGCTGCTGCCGGACTCGGCGCAGCCCCGCGAGCTGGCCCGGGCGGTCGCGGCCGGGCGGCCGCAGGCGATCACCGGGGTGCCGGCGCACTTCGAGCTGCTCACCGCGCTGCCGGCCGGGACGCTGGCCGGGGTGCGGACCTGCGTGTCGGGCGGCCAGCTGATCCGCCCCACCGCCCACCAGGCCTTCGTCGCCCGGCACGGCTGCCCGCTCGGGCAGGCGTACGGCATGACCGAGGTGGGGCTGATCGCGGCCGACTTCGGCGGCGGGCTGGCGCCGGCGATGGGGCCGCCGCTGCCGTCGCTGGAGGTGCGCATCGTGGCCGGCGAGGTCGCGGTGCGGCTCGCCGAGTCGCCCTACCTGGCCGGGGACGCCGGCCGGTGGCGGGACGGCTGGCTCTACACCGGCGACCGCGGCGAGCTGCACGACGGCGTGCTGGAGATCGGCGGGCGGACCGACTCGATGCTGGCGGTGGGCGGGCTGAAGGTGGACTTGGTCGAGGTCGAGGAGGTGCTGGCGGCCCATCCGCGGGTGCGGGCGGCGGTGGTGGTCGGCACCAGGGAGTCCATCGAGGCCTTCGTCGAGGCCGACTCGGCCGGCGCGGCGGAGCTGCACGACTGGTGCCGGCAGCGGTTGAGCGGCCACAAGCGGCCGCGGCGGATCGTGGTGACCGGCGAGCTGCCCCGCACCAGCAACGGAAAGCTGGTGCGGGCTGCCGATGTGCTGGCTGCGGTGAACGAGGGCCCGGCGTGATCGTCGAGGAGTACTTCCGCGGCGCGCGGGCCGCGTACGCGCATCCCGCCGGCTGCCAGCGGCAGCTGCGGGACTGGATCGACCGGGTACGGACCGGGCCACGGCTGGGCGACCCGCAACGGGTGCTGGTGGTCGGCTCCGGCGGCGGGCTGGGACTGGCGGCCCGGGTGGCCAGCGCGTTCGGTCGCGGCTCGGCCACCGTCGGGGTCAGCCCGGAGCGACCGGGCGCGGCGAACCGGCCCGGCACCGCCGGCTGGTACCGGTGCCTGGCCTTCGAGCGGGCGGCGGCCGAGGCCGGCCTGGCCTCGGCCACCCTGGTCGGCGACGGCTTCGCCGACACCGTCAAGCAGGCGGCCGCCGACCTGGTGGCCGAGCGGCTCGGCCAGCTCGACCTGCTGGTCTACAGCGTGGCCGCACCGCGCCGGCACGACCCGCGCACCGGCCGGCTGCACGCCTCGGCGATCAAGGCGATCGGCGAGCCGGTGACCGGCCTGGACTACGACCTGGCTGCCGACGCGGTGGTGCGCAGGACCATGCCGGTGGCCGGCGAGGAGGAGATCGCCGACACGGTGAAGGTGATGGGTGGCGAGGACTTCGCCTGGTGGGTGGCAGCACTGCGCGAGCGCGGCCTGCTGGCGACCGGGGTGCGCTGCCTGACGCTGTCCTACGTGGGGGTGCCGCAGCTGGCCGCCACCTACCGCGGCGGCACCCTCGGCCGGGCCAAGCAGGACCTGGAGGACCGCACCCGCGCGCTGGACGCCGAGCTGCGGGCGGCCGGACTGGGCAGTGCCGAGGTCGCGGTGCCGCGCGCCCTGGTGACCCAGGCCAGCACCGCGATCCCGCTGAACACGCTCTACACCATGTTGCTGCTGCAGGTGCTGGCCGAGTGCTCGGTGGCCGAGGACGTGCTCGACCAGGGCGTCCGGCTGGTCGCCGGCTCCCCGGCGCCGCTGGACCCCGAGGGCCGCCGGCGGCTGGACGGCCAGGAGCAGCGGCCGGACGTCCAGGCCGAGATCTGGCGGCGCTGGCAGCTGGTGGCCGACGGGCCTGCAGGAAGGCTCACACCGGCTGTCGAGCGGTACCGGCGGCTGGTGCGCCAGCTGTACGGCTTCGGCGTCGACGGGGTGGACTACCGGGCCGAGGTGGACCCGGCCGAGCACTGCGACCGGCTGGTGCCGGCGTGCTAGCCGACGGCACCTACCTGGCGCGCGGTACCGAGGCGGCGGCGGCGCTGCGCGGCGGGCCGCGGCCGTTCCGGGGCGAGCTGGTGCTGCCGGACGATCCCGGCTACGAGCGGGTCCGCGAGATCTGGAATGCCGCCATCACCCGCCGGCCGGCGCTGATCGCCCGCTGCCGGGACGCCGGTGACGTCGCCGCCGCCGTCCGGGTGGCCCGTGAGGTCGGGCTGGACTTCTCGGTCCGCGGCGGCGGTCACAACATCGCCGGCACCTCGCTGACCGACGGCGGCCTGACCGTCGACATGTCACTGATGGACCGCGTCGAGATGGACCAGGACACCGGCACCGCGCGGGTGCAGCTGGGCCTCACCTGGGGCCAGCTGGACCGGGCCACCCACCCGGCGGGGCTGGCCACCCCCGGCGGCATCGTGTCGGGCACCGGGGTGGCCGGCCTGGCACTCGGCGGCGGGTTCGGGTGGCTCTCGCGCCGGTACGGCTGGACCTGCGACAACATCCGGTCCGCCGAGCTGGTCGGCTATGACGGGGCGCTGCTGCGCGCCGACCCGCAGACCGACAGCGAGCTGTTCTGGGCGCTGCGCGGCGGCGGCGGGAACTTCGGGGTGGTCACCTCGCTCACCCTGCAGCTGCACCCGGTGCGGCACGTCTACGCCGGCTACCTGGTCTACCCGCTCGCCGACGCCCCGGCGATGCTGGCCCACTGCCAGCAGGTGATGGCCGAGGCCGACGACGCCGCCTGCCTGGTGATCGGGATCGGGCCGCCGCCGGACAGTCCCGACCTGCCGGCCGGGCTGGCCGGCACCCGGGTGTTCCGGATCGGGCTGTGCCACAGCGGCAGTGCCGAGGCGGGGGAGCGGCTGGCCCGGGTCCTCGCCGGGCACCGGCGACCCGCGTTCAGCAAGCTGTCGATGATGCCGTACCCGGTGTTGCAGGCGATGCTGGACGCCGGCGGCGTCCGGGGCCTGGGCCACTACGCCAAGTCGCACTTCCTGCGGCCGCTGGACGCCGCGGCGATCGACACCCTGCTGGAGCAGGCCGGCCGGGCGCCGGCCGCCCGGTGCCGGGTGGTGCTGCACACCTGCGGCGGCCAGCCCAGCCGGCCCGGCCATCCGGACACCGCGTTCGGGCACCGGGAGGCCGCCTACAACCTGCAGATCGACGCGACCTGGGGGCTGGCCGAGGACCCGGCCGGCTACATAGCCTGGGCCCGGCAGATGTGGTCGGCGATGCTGCCGTTCAGCGACGGCGGGGTGTACGTCAACTTCCTCGGGCCGGACGCCGACTCGCGTGACCTGGTCCGGGCGTACGGGCTGGACCGGCTGCACAGGCTGCAGGCGGTGAAGGCGGCCTACGACCCGGAGAACTTCTTCCGGTCCAACCAGAACATCCGGCCGGGCACTCCGGTGCCGGCCGGCGGAGAGGGGAGCCGATGACGGCGGTGCTGCAGCGCCTGCCGGTGACGCTGGTGGACGCCTTCGCGCGGCGGGCCGGGGAGGGCAACCGGGCCGCGGTGCTGCTGATGGCCGACCAGCCTGCCGGACTTTCCGACGACCAGCTGGCGGCGCTGGCCCGCGAGCTGGCCGAGCCGGTCACCGTGTTCGTCTGGCCGACCGGGCCCGACCGGGCCCGGTTGCGCTGGTTCGCCCCGTCTGGCGAGCTGCCGTCCTGCGGGCACGGCACGCTGGCCGCGGCGCACCTGCTGGTGTCGGGGCCGGACTCATCCGGGCCCGGGCAGATCAGCTTCGACACCCCGCTCGGGGTGTTGCGTGCCGACCGGGCCGGCGGTGACCCGCGGATCAGCATGCCGCTGGTGCCGACCCGGCCGTGGCAGCCGGACGGCGTAGATCTGGCTGGTCTGCTCGGCGTGCCGGTGCTGGAGGCGCGCCGGTCCGACCGGCACGGGCTGGTCCGGGTCCCGGACGCGGCGGCGGTGCGGGCGGTCCGGCCGGACCTGGCGGCGCTGGCCGCGGCGCTGGACACCGTGGGACTGGCGGTGACGGCACCCGGCGAGCCGCCCTACGACATCGTCTCGCGCTGGTTCGTGGCCCGGCACGGGCTGGAGGACCAGGCCACCGGCACCGCGCACTGCCTGCTGGCCGGCTACTGGGCCGAGCGGCTGGGCCGCGACCGGCTGAGCGCCCGGCAGGCATCGGCCAACGGGGCCGACCTCACCCTGCAGGTCCAAGGGAACGAGGTGCTGCTGGCCGGCGGCGCGGTCACCGTCGGGCAGCGCGGTGTCGAACCGGGGTGGTCCCGGTGAGCGCCGTGCAGCCGGTGCCGGCGCTGGCCACGGTGGCCGAGCGGGGTGCCGCGGAGGCGACCGAGTCCGAGCGCCGCGGCCGGCTGTCGGACGAGCTGGTCGCCGAGCTGGCCGCGGCGGGGGTGTTCGGCGCCTGCCTGCCGCGCTCGCTGGGCGGCAGCGAGCTGCCGCCCCGGCAGGTGCTGGAGGTCATCGAGACGCTGGCCCGGGCCGACGGCGCGCTCGGCTGGTCGGCGATGATCGCGGCCACCAGCGGGTGCGTGGCCGGGCACCTGGACCCGGCGGCCGCCGCGGTGGTGTACCGGCCGGACGGGCTGGTGATCGGCCCGTTCGCCCCGCTCGGCCGGGCCACCGACCGGCCGGGCGGCTGGACGGTCAACGGCCGCTGGCCGTACGCCAGCATGTGCGAGTCGGCGAGCTGGATCATGGCCGGCACCGTGCTGCCGGGCGGTGAGCGGCGGCTGATGTTCGCCCCGGCGGAGCAGTACACCATCCTGCCGACCTGGCAGGTGCTCGGCCTGTGCGCCACCGGCAGCCACGACGTCGAGCTGCACGACGCGCCGGTGGCCACCGAGTACTCGGTGCCTTTGAGCTTCGACCGGCCGCGCCAGGACGGGCCGCTGTACGCCTTCCCGGTGTTCGGGCTGCTGTCGGCGGGCATCGCGACGGTGTCGCTGGGCATCGCCGAGGGCGCGATCGGCTACCTGAGCGAGCTCGCCAACGCCAAGACACCGACCTACTCGGTGCGCAAGCTCGCCGAACGGCCGGCGGTGCAGCGCGCGGTGGCCCAGTGCGGCGCCCAGCTGCGGGCGGCCCGCGGCTTGCTGGCCGAGGCGGTGGAGCAGGCCTGGACGCAGGCGTGCGAGCGCCGCGCGGTGGACCTGGACGCCCGGCTGGCGATCCGGGTGGCCGCGGTGGAGGCCACCTCGGCGGCGGTGGCCACGGTGAGCGAGATGTACCGGGCCGGCGGCGGCACCTCGATCTACGCCCGGGATCCGGCGCAGCGCCGGCTCCGGGACGTCTACACCGCCGCCCAGCACGCCATGGTCAGCCCGGCGATCCTGGAGGTCGCCGGCCGGCACCGGCTGGGCCTGCGGGTGGACGAGGCCCAGATTTGAGCCCGAATGTAAGCCCAGCCGTGAACCCGGCCCGGCGGTGACCGCGGGTCCGGCCGCCCCGCCGCTGGTCTGGCTGCCCGAGGACGCCGCCGAGCCACCCGGGCTGGCCGGCGTGCGGCAGGTGCTGTGCGTGTTCGCCCATCCCGACGACGTGGACTTCGCCGCCGCCGGCACGGTGGCCGCGCTGACCGCGCGGGGCGTCCGGGTGACCTACTGCCTGGTCACCGACGGGCAGCAGGGCGGCTACGACCCGGCAGTGAGCCGGACCGAGATGGCGGCGGTCCGGCGGCGCGAGCAGGCGGCCGCGGCGCGGGCGGTCGGGGTGAGCGAGCTGACCTTCCTCGGCCGGGCGGACGGCTCGCTGCAGCCGGATCTGCCGCTGCGCCGGGCGATCACCGAGGTGCTGCGCACCGTCCGGCCGGATCTGGTGCTGACCCACAACCCGGTGCGCAACCTCGAACGCATCTACTCCTCGCACCCGGATCACCTGGCCTGCGGCGAGGCGACGCTGGCGGCGATCTATCCGGACGCCCGCAACCGGTTCTGCTATCCCGACCTGGGGCTGGAGCCGTGGGAGGTGCCGCGGGCGTTGCTGATCGGCAATGACGCGCCGAACTACTACGTGGACGTGACGGCCCGGCTGGCACAGAAGCGGACCGCGCTGCTGGCACACGAGTCGCAGCGGCCGGGCATCGGCGCCGAGGCCGACGTCGACGGGTTCCTGGCCGGCATGCTGCGCCCGAACGCGCGCGCCGCGGGGCTGCCCGACGGGCGGTCGGCCGAGGCGTTCCGGCTGATCGCCACGTCCTGACCGAAGGCTCGCACAGCCGGCTTGAGAGGATCGGCCGGTGCGCAGGTCTGACGATGCGGTGATCTCGGTGCGCGGCGCCCGGGTGCACAACCTGCGCGACGTCGACGTCGACATCCCGCGGGACGCGCTGGTGGTGGTGACCGGGGTGTCCGGCTCGGGCAAGTCGTCGCCGCTCACGGCGATGGCCTTGCGCGTCACAACACGATTGTGTCGTACCCGAATCCTAGACTCCCAAACGTGACCAACTCGATTGCCCGTCTGCCCGAACTCGATGTCGCTGTGGTCGAAAGCTACCGGGTGTCGGGGACGATGATCGAGCGGTCGGTGCGTCTTCGGAGCGGAGCGGTGGTGTGCACGCAAGAACAAGCGCGTCCGAGCGCTCCGCAGGACGCGCCCGCGAACCGATTCGTAGATGCGTGGCTCCGCAGAGAAACTGCGCCGACGGTGGTCGCGGAGCCGCTCACTATCGCCGATCTGTTCAGCGGTTGCGGCGGTCTGTCGCTCGGCGCCCAAGAAGCTGCCCGAGCCGTGGGCAGACGTGCAGTGCACGTGCTGGCTGTTGACAACAACCAGTCGGCCCTTGGCGTCTACAGCGCGAACTTTCCCGAGGCCCAAACGAACGACGGCGACATCAACGGACTTGTCGACGGCGCGCTTGGTGCGCGCCCGACGCGATTAGAAAAGCGACTGCAGGACCAGCTCGCTGGCTTGGACCTTGCAATCGGCGGCCCTCCTTGCCAGGGACACAGCGACCTGAATAATCACACCCGCCGGGAAGACCCGAAGAACCAGCTCTACCTGCGCATGGTGCGGTTCGTGGAGGTAGTGCGCCCAAAGCGGGTGCTGATAGAGAACGTCCCTGGCGTCGCGTACGACCGATCAGGTGTCACCGCCGTTGCCGAGCAGGTACTCAGGGGGCTCGGATATACCGTCGACACAGGGGTCGTCAGAGCGTCTGACGTAGGGGCCGCACAAGCGCGTCGTCGGCACCTGCTGCTGGCGACACGCGGTGAGCAGGGCGTCTCCATCGGCGACATTGCGATGGGCTTCGGCGCGCCGCCCCGGCCTGTACTGGACGCGATTGACGACCTGGATGTCGAGCCCAACCGTGGCGTCTTCGGATCTCCAGCAACGCATTCCCGCACTAACCAGAACCGCATCCAGTACCTTTTTGATCATGGCCTGTACGAGCTTCCGGACGAGCAGCGCCCCGAGTGTCATCGGTTGAAAAAACACAGCTACCGCGCGGTCTACGGACGCATGTACCCAGATCGTCCTGCGCCGACCATCACTGCCGGGTTCGGCAGCACCGGTCAGGGTCGGTTCGTGCACCCGCTTCGGCCTCGAACGCTCACTCCTCATGAAGCAGCCCGCCTCCAGGGGTTCCCCGACTGGTTTTCCTTCGAGACCGTAGAGGGCCGTCGTGCTCTCCAAGAGATGATCGGCAACGCAGTACCCACGCGGCTTGCGTATGCGGCGATCGTGAGCCTGCTGCGATGACGGCTGAGGTCCGGGTGGTGGGCCTGTTCGCGGGCATCGGCGGCATTGAGCTGGGATTGCGCCGTGCCGGGCTAGAAGCCGTTCACTTGAACGAAATCGATGAGCGAGCCCGGGCTGTGCTGGCTGACCAATTCTCGGGCGTTGAGTTGTCAACCGATGTCCGAGCGATGACGAAGCTACCAGCGTCTGACGTGGTTACGGCGGGGTTTCCTTGTACGGACATCAGCCAGGCAGGAAGAAAGACCGGAATCTCAGGTTCACAGTCAGGTTTAGTGAATGAGGTGTTCCGCCTCCTCGAGTCGGCGCGTCGGCCGCCACGATGGCTGGTCTTGGAAAACGTGAGCTACATGCTCCGGCTGGATAAGGGCCGCGCCATGCAGCACATCATTCGTTCCCTGGAAGCATTGGGATACCGCTGGGCGTATCGCGTAGTGGACGCTCGATCGTTCGGGCTGCCACAGCGTCGGCAGCGTGTCATCGTTGTCGCTTCTCGTATCGAAGACCCGCGGACGGTGCTTTTCGCCGACGACGCGACAGTCGAATTCAACGACACGATCGGGCCCGTCGACGATCGCCACGCCTACGGCTTCTACTGGACCGAGGGTTTGCGTGGGCTCGGGTGGGCGCGCGACGCCGTACCGACCATCAAGGGGGGCTCGGCGCTCGGCATTCCATCCCCGCCCGCCATTTGGTTTCCGGACACCGGAGACGTTGGCACGCCGCAGGTCGAAGATGGCGAGCGGCTACAAGGCTTCCCACCGGGATGGACCCTTCCTGCGGTCGCTGCCGGAGCCCGGGTCGGGGTGCGCTGGAAGCAGATTGGCAACGCAGTATGCGTTCCCATGAGCGAATGGGTTGGGCGGAGGCTGATCGATCCTGGCGAGCCGGTTGACCGGGACTGGACGATGCAATTTACAGGCGCGCGGTGGCCAACCGCCGCGTTCGGCGGGAACGGCAAGATCTTCTGTGCGCAGGTCTCTACAACTCCGTCTGCGACCGACTACAGCTTGCGTAAATTCTTGGCCCTCCCGGTTAAGCCACTATCTGAGAAGGCGACCAGAGGTTTTCTCTCTCGCGCCGTAACGGGCAATCTGCGGTTCTCAGATGGGTTCCTGCACAGTCTCAGAGCGCATTTGGACGTCATGCGGGACTTGGGCGGTAGAGCGCCTTAGTCGTCGGCTTCCGGTTGGGTCAGCGCGGTGGCGATCGACTTCGTGAACGCATCGTCATTCTCGCCTGGAACCAGGCGGGCGCCGACGATTCTTGCCGCGGCATCATGCAACTTCGGCGGGGTAGCAGTCGTCGCCAAGACGACGCCTTTCAGGCTGACCACTGCACTCGTGCCGTCACCAGAAACCGTACGGAGGCCCCACAGGTACTTACTGCCTGCTTCGGCTGCCGCGCTCGCGTTCATCACCTCGCTGGACCGTCGCTTGGCGTCGACGACGCTCATCCGTACCGTGCCGGCGACTTCACAGGCTAATAGCAAGTCCGGACGGAGGTCACTGCTGACTGATCTGACGCCTACCGGAATCGCGCCCCCGAAACGAGTTGCCTGGCGACCGATGCGTGCCTGTGCAAGGGCTGTCAGGGTGGTGCCATCGCTGGAGACCCACTTGACGAGCCATTCGGCATCCTCCACAGGTTGCGGTCCCAGGACCCGCGTGTAGCCCGCAAGGCCGTCAATGACGCGTATGCAGCGCACGGCGGCCCATGCCTCGTAAAGCCGCCACAAGTAGCAGAGAGGAGCTAGCGGCCGGCGGTTGTGACTAGCCGTCGGCTGAAGCGCCATTAAGGCTGCTTGAAACGCCTCATACGCCTGTCTGAGGGGTACGGGCCACCCCGAGAGAGGTGCATCTATCATGAGGGGGTTGCCGGTTGCCTGTTGGGCTACCTGGAGAAATGGTCGCAAGAGAGCCGACCTGTCCCGATGGCCGAGGTGATCGGCCACGAGGCCGACTTCCTGGGCGAGGCGCATTGATGCCTGCTGAAGGAGGCGTGCCGTCCAAGGCGACGCGCCATGCACCCGGCGAAGAGTCTTTACCGGAAGACATCGGCCGTCTCTGGTCTGGAAGCCCGTGATGTTCTTGGTGGCTCGGTCGGTGCCACGAAGATCTTCTCGGCCACCGGGTAGTTCAACCGCGCGCCAGGCGGAGGTGGGGGTTGCCTCTTGCGGCCAGCGGGAAAGGAGCGCTCGGGCCGCTGCGTGGGCACGGTCGAGAAGCTCCGGAAGCAACGTCGTCTCTCCGCTGGCCTGTCCGTGCAATAGCCGACCTTGCGTTGCGACACCGGACGGCAGTGGGACGCCCGAAGTAAGCACCTCTTGCCACATTTCTTGTACAGACTGCAGCGAGAGCGGGGCGGGTGGAGGGATGGCGAGGTGCTCGACCTGCAGCCGATCGTCTGCGAAGTGAACCAGGGGAAGGTCGCCGGTGATCGGGTCTGCGACGGACGAGGATAGGTCCGGGCCGTAAAGCAATTCCTCATTCGTGTGGCTGCTGACTACGACTCCGCTCGGCGTCAGCAGTGGTGCGGTGGGCAGGTCGAGGAAGACATCACGCCACTTGTCGCGGAATCTGACTCTCACGGACGATCGTCTACCGCAATCACGAGAGCGCTGTCCAGAAGTCGACGGTGTCGCTGAACAGCGCGTCGGTTATGGACGCTGAGAGCCGCGAGACGCGCGGTGCCAGGAGGCCGCCGACGGTGTTCATGTCGGCCGATGCCCCCTCGAGGCTTGCGGCGGACAGTGCGCGTACAGCCGTGGTGAAGGCGTGGGCGGGAAGCTGCGGCAGGACGACATGCAGCAGAGCATTCTCGGCGGCTCTCCGCGCCGCATCGGCCGAATCCTGATTTCCGTCAGCGAGCTTGACGTAATACGCCATGTAGTTGAGAGCGCGGTCGATGTCGCGGCGGCTTGGGACCAGTTGCCTGCTTCCTTCGGCTGACTTGAGCACGGTGGAAAACGCTTCTACCAGGCTGCGAAGCGCGGCATCACTGAGTTCGCGGCGTGCGGCTGTGGGGTCTCCTACCGCGACACCGATGTGGTCACCTACCAGGGTGGCCACTGGATCACCACCAGAAAGGCGTTCCACCTCTTGATTCACATTGAAAGCTGCGTCGGGCTCCAGAAGCACCACGGAGGCACGCGCGGCGACCTTGCGGGCTGGGGCAGGGCTGTTTGCGTCAACGTTGATGGTGCCGAAAATGCGCGGCCACGGGCCGAACAGCAATTCTGGCGGAAGCGTCAGCGCGTCCTCAATGTCTGCAACCCCTTCGCGTTGGGCGTGTAATTGCCAGCGTAAATATGGTGTCGCCGGGCGACTGAGGCCGTGCATGACTGGTGACAGGTAGCCTTCAATTGTAGATAGGTTGATCTCTTCGACCAAGAGCACTGGGACTGGCGCTGTTAGCGCAGTATTCTCATTGGACAGGGCCGCAGCGCAAAGCTCGTGCAAGTCTATGAGCATCTCAGTGCTTGGCGTCTGTGCAAAGCTGGTGGATAGTGCGGAGAAGTAACCCACCATGTCTTCTGGTGTCTGCCATCCTCTTCCAGCTTCCAGCACGATGGAGTTATCCGGGCCAGTGATAAATGCACTCATAAGACGTGCGAGTGTGCTCTTTCCTGTACCGCTAGGTCCTGCGAACAGAACCATTTGACTCGACAAGACGGCTGCCAACGTGTCGACCGCCGTGGTGGCGTCGAGGGAGACGCCGTTGGCTGTCGCAAGGGCACGCAGTTGATCTGATAGCGACCCTAGCCCCTGGACCGACGTGGGCCGTGCTGTAGCTGCTGATGCGAAGATGCCCTCATCGGGGCGGTGGACCTCAGCGACGGGAGCCGACTCGCTTCCAGCCGGGACTGGATAAATCTTGTCGCTCGAGACCAACGGAAAGTGGCCGGCGATTTGAGCAGCAAGGCCGACGCCTTCCCGTTCGACGATCTCAGTGACTCGCCAGGTGGAGTCGACCTGCTCTGCAACGGCGACAGTTTTGACGTTCGGGAATCGAGCTATCCGATCTTTAGCGACACGCCGAAACTGCTCAACCGTATATGGCTTGTGGATGAAGACCAGGTACAGGGCTATGTTCTTGTCGTTGCTCTCAGTGAGGACGTTAGCCGCTCGCCCGGAATTCCTCGCCTGTTTGCATCTGGTCTGGCCTTCCTCCCCGAGTTCGGTCTTCAATTCATCTTTGAGGAGCTTGTCGACCGAGTCCCAGTGGTAGCCGGTTTTACCCACGGCGATAATGCGGTCAGCGGCATCGCTAACCGCGCGCTCGAAGGTGGTCACGGAGGGGAGAGGCTGGGGGAGTGTCACGTCGTCATCCTGCAGCATGTGTTCGACCCGCGCACGGAAAGACTCGAACTCGCCGGACTGCTACTACAACGCTTCTGATCGCTTGGAAGATCTCAAGGTGGTCATATTCGCGCTCGAGCTGGCGACCGCGTTGAGAATGGCCATCTGCCTCTTGAGAGCACGGACCCAGGTCAGCGCCGCTTGGAGTAACCCTCGGCGCGGCGTTGTTGTACGACCGCCGCCACCCTTCGAGCAGCCTCCTCGGGTGACTCGTGCTCCCAGACTGTGACCGGTAGCCAGCCTGCTGCCCGAAGAGCAGTGTCCGCGGTCTCATCTCGCCGCCGGTTGGACGCCAATTTGTCCGCCCACCACTCCGCATTCGACTTGGGAGCTGTTCCGTGCTCGGGACATGCATGCCAGAAGCACCCGCGCACCTCGACAGCTACCTTCACTGCGGGGAAGACGATGTCTGCCACGCGCCGCAGGCTTGGTATAGGCCGTCGGTGGACGTAGAACCGTTGACCTTGACGGTGCAACGCGGATCTGAGTGCGAGTTCGGGACGGGTGTTGCGCTGGCGTTGCCGGGACAGCCGAGCGGATACTGCTTCGGACGCTGGGAGCGGCGGCTTTACCGATCGACGTTCGGGCACCGTGCTACCCCCTCCATGAACCGCGCGCCCACGAAGTGTGACCCGTTGGAGCGGCGCTGCGCGAAATCAGCCTGTTCATGCCAAGAGCGCTTGACCCTGAGTGCGGCATCTCAGAGTGATCAGCTTATGTGAGCCCGCTCAGGGCTGATGGTGATGCAGCGTACTTCCGCATCTGTGCTTACTCCCGCATGCATACCTTCGGGTGCGGTACATAGCCTTTGGCTATATTATGTGAGGTAACTCCATAATGTTTCCGATTGGGCGGGCCGATGCTCAATCCGCCGAGGCGTTCCGGCTGATCGCCACGTCCTGACCGAAAGCTCGCACAGCCGGCTTGAGAGGATCGGCCGGTGCGCAGGGCTGACGACGCGGTGATCTCGGTGCGCGGCGCCCGGGTGCACAACCTGCGCGACGTCGACGTCGACATCCCGCGGGACGCGCTGGTGGTGGTGACCGGGGTGTCCGGCTCGGGCAAGTCGTCGCTGGCGTTCGGCACCGTGTTCGCCGAGGCGCAGGCCCGCTACCTGGAGTCGGTGGCCCCGTACGCGCGCCGGCTGATCGACCAGCTCGCGGTGCCCGACGTCCGCGAGATCACCGGGCTGCCGCCGGCCGTGGCGCTGCAGCAGGCGCGTGGCGCGCCGCAGTCGCGCTCGACGGTCGGCACCGTCACGGCGCTGTCCAACTCGCTGCGGATGCTGTTCTCCCGGGCCGGCGACTACCCGGCCGGGGCGACCCGGTTGGACTCGGACGCCTTCTCGCCCAACACCCCCGCGGGAGCGTGCCCGAACTGCCACGGGCTGGGCCGGGTGCACGAGGCCACCGAGGCATCGCTGGTGCCGGACCCCGGCCTGTCCATCCGGGACCGGGCGGTGGCGGCCTGGCCGGGTGCCTGGCAGGGCAAGAACTACCGCGACATCCTGGCCACCCTGGGCTACGACATCGACCGGCCGTGGCGCGAGCTACCGCAGGCCGACCGGGACTGGATCCTGTTCACCGACGAGACGCCGGTGGTCACCGTGCACGCCGAGCGGGAGGCACACCGGATCCAGCGGCCGTACCAGGGCACGTACCAGAGCGCCCGGCGCTACGTGCTGCACACCCTGGCCACCACGCAGAGCGCGTCGCTGCGCCGCAAGGCCCTGCAACACGTCGAGGTACGGCCGTGCCCGGTGTGCGGCGGTGCCGGGCTGCGGCCCGAGGCGCTGGCCGTCACGGTCGCCGGGTCCACCATCGCCGAGCTCACCGGGTTGCCGCTGGCGGTACTGGCCGACCGGCTGGGCAAGGTGGCGGCCGGCGAGGTGGCGCGCGGCGTCGTGGCGGACCTGCTGGCCCGGATCGAGGTGCTGGCCGAGCTGGGGCTGGGGTACCTGGCGATGAACCGGGCCACCCCGACGCTGTCGTCCGGCGAGCTGCAACGGCTGCGGCTGGCGACGGCGCTGCGGTCGAGCCTGTTCGGGGTGGTCTATGTGCTGGACGAGCCGTCGGCGGGGCTGCACCCCGACGACACCCGCACCCTGCTGGCGGTGCTGGACCGGTTGCGGGCGGCGGGCAACTCGCTGCTGGTCGTCGAGCACGAGCTGGACGTGATCCGGCACGCCGACTGGCTGGTCGACGTCGGGCCGGGCGCCGGGGTCCATGGCGGCCGGGTGCTCTACAGCGGCCCGCCGGCCGGGGTGGCGCAGGCGGCGGACTCGGTGACGGCTCAGTACCTGCTGGAGCCGCCGCGGCCGGTCCGCCGCGGCCGGGTAGCCGCCGGGCGGCTCGAACTGCGCGGGGTGCGGCACCACAACCTCGCCGGGGTGGACGTCGACATCCCGCTCGGGGTGTTCACCGCGGTCACCGGGGTGTCCGGCTCGGGCAAGACGACGCTGGTCACCGCGGTGCTGGCCGCGGCGGTCGCCGAGCACCTCGGCGCCGAGGCGGTTGCCGACGACGAGGACGGCGGCGACGACCTGGCGGCCGCCGGCAGCATCGGACGGATCGGCGGGCTGGAGGCGATCGACCGGCTGGTCGAGGTGGACCAGAAGCCGATCGGACGCACCCCCAGGTCCAACCTGGCCACCTACACCGGCCTGTTCGACGGGGTGCGCAAGCTGTTCGCGGCCACCGACGAGGCGCGCCGGCGGGGATACTCGGTCGGCCGGTTCTCCTTCAACGTCGAGGGCGGCCGGTGCGAGAGCTGCCAGGGCGAGGGGTTCGTCGCGGTGGAGCTGCTGTTCCTTCCCGGGACGTACTCGCCGTGCCCGACCTGCCACGGCGCGCGGTACAACCCCGAGACCCTCGAGGTGCGCTACCAGGGCAGGTCGATCGCCGAGGTGCTGGCGCTGACCGTGGACGACGCGGTCGGCTTCTTCGCCGACGTGCCGGCCGTCGCGCGCAGCCTGCGCACGCTCGCCGAGGTGGGGCTGGGCTACCTGACGCTGGGCCAGCCGGCCACGGAGCTCTCCGGTGGCGAGGCGCAGCGGATCAAGCTGGCCACCGAGCTGCAGCGGGCCCGGCGCGGGCACACGCTGTTCCTGCTGGACGAGCCCACCACCGGCCTGCACCCGGCCGACGTCGACCGGCTGATGGGGTTGCTGCACTCCCTGGTCGACGCCCGCAACACGGTGCTGGTCATCGAGCACGACATGGACGTGGTGGCGGGCGCCGACCACGTGATCGACCTCGGCCCGGGCGGTGGCGACCAGGGCGGCCGGATCGTCGCGACCGGCACCCCCGCCGAGGTGGCGGTTAGCGAAACGAGCCGCACCGCCCCCTACCTACGAGCAGTACTCGACCACTCTTGGGCTTGAGCCTGCGATTACCGGCTGGCAGGCGCGACCTCTTCCCAGGTCGCTCGCATCGAGGTGATCTGGTACAGCGTGACGTTCTCGCACATGGCGATGCCGGTATCGAACAAAACGACGTTGTGACCCTTCGGGTATACCGAACTGGCATATTGCACGCCGTCGAATCCCATGGATTTCGCGAGTTCGCAAAGGTACTGAGTGGGAATGTAGTCAGTTGGACCGTCAGACGAGCGAACGGGTTTGCTTAGTTCGCGACCCAGGGCCGATAGATAGCGGTAGTACGAGACGCTACGCACCAGATCCTCGACAGCGTCGAGATCGGGGGCGCTGAACAGGTCTGGGGGGCTGACTTCGGCCAGGTTGAGCACACCGACTTTCCGCGACAGCCGGAACGTCGCAACCGACAGGAATTCATGCGCTGGTACGCGGGACTCATACACGCAGGTATCGAGCTCGAAGGCCAAGTACAGATAGGCGATGCCGACCGGGTTCGCACGACCCGCCGTGGCTAGGTGTGGCGGCGGCGCACCCATCGACTGAGCCGGTATCGCCTTGGCTGACGGCGAGACACGGGCTCGCAGCAGTTTTGTACCCTCGCTGATCGACTTCCGGCTTTCCCTAATTACGGCTTCTAGCACGGTCAGATCGGGTACCGTTGTTGGAAAGTACCGGTTCTGGGTTCGGATCTCCTGGGAGAACTGCGTCCAAGACGTGATCGGGTCCACGCGGCTCGTCCTCGTGCCCCACAACCGGACGGTGACTCCGTCGCCGAGAAGTTCATGCGAGGCGACACCGGAGTTTTGAAGCAGGGTCCGAATTTGGGACAGGTCGAGGCTGAAGATTTGCCAATCGCGTTGAATCTGCTCCTCAATCGGCAATCCCGCGCCGGTGTTGTCGATCTCGTACAGGGCGAGCAGGCGGGTCAGGCTGTCATCCCATGCCGTCGTCGGCCAAGTCTCCTCGGCATACCCGTGCCCAAAGTCGCACGTGCCGATTGACAGATCACCTTGGAAGGCACTTGTTAACCATGTCTTGGCCTTGAAGCAGGCTGCGCACGCTTGCATCTATCGGCTCAGGATTTCCGACATCATCTGGAGATGGTTCAAGATCGACAGCTTCTTGACCACGCCTAGTCCGGGGTAGGTGTGGTTGAACACGTGGCTGCGCATGATATTCGCCGCGTCGGTTTGGATGTTATGAGCGTTGAGAAACGCGACCAGCTTGCCGGCAGCCTCCAAGAACTTCCCACCAACGTTGCTGACGTCACCGTTGGACTCAGAGGTAAAGGAGCGAATCATGATCGGTTTGCCGACGGCGGGCTCATACGTCCAGTGGATCGCGACGGCGCGAGGGCTGAAGCCACCTTCGCTGAACTCAGCACCGATCGTCAAGTAGTCACCAAAACCGAACCAGCCCTCATCCTTGTAATACAGGTGGTCTTCATTGAACGTAGTCTCTTGGCGGCCGATGTAGTTCGCGTTGCGCTTCTCGGGGACAAAACCGTCGTGGAGGGTCACACCACGGTCGGCTTTAGAGGTCAGACTGCGGAGGTGGCGGGACTTGATGTCGTCGCTGACGACATCGAACCCGCGCCGGAAGCCGTTCTCGACGGCTGGCACGTTCTCGCCGGAGACGGCGAGTGACTTGTGTATCAAAGTAAGCGTCCTGCCGGTCCCGACGGCTTCGATGTAGGACTGCAGGAGGGATCCGACGTCCGTGCCTTCCTCGATGATGACGCCGATGTTCCAGGACTCTTCTTGATCCCTGTCGGCGATGTATTCGGCGAGGACACCCGGGATAGTTCTGGACTGTAGTTCGCCGACGTTCGGGTTGACGACCAGCACGAAGCCGACCGAGTAGTTGACCAACGAGGTGAGGCAGCGATCCAGCCCGGAATCGGCTGGCGCCCGGACGGGCTCGATGATCGGCATGACCCGGCCGGAGCTGCCGAGTCGTGGCGCAATCTCTCGCAGCGCCAGAAGTTCGAACTGCTTGCCCCGTAGGTAGGGGAAATACATGTCAGGCTGCCCTCTCGAGCCAGTCCAGGAGGTATCGGTACTGAGCGACGTTTGGCTGGAGCTGGACGAGCAGGGCCCGCAGCGGTTTTAGCCGCGGCGAAAGTATCGCGGCTGGATGGCCGCGATACCCCCTCATCCGGAGCTGGCCGTGAACGAGGCTTTGGAAGCGTAACGGAGGAATCCGCTGCGCGAGGGTGAAATGCTCCCTATATCTAATTCCATTCGGAACGTCGGGGATTTCGCCGAACCAGGCATGCAGCGCTTGCTCGACCTCGCCCGCGCGCAACAGGTTGAACAGCACCTTAGTGTCGAACTCATCCATCCGTTCAATGGCTGGCCGGACTACTGAGAGACGCCAGCGCCGCCCGACGCTCAGGACACCGACTGCGGTCCCCTCCAGAGCGTCAACGTAGCGCGGGACGTGAGCCTCGTGCACGACGACGTTGACCAGTGGGAAGGCCCGGTAGTAGCTGTCGAGCTGCGACTGCAGCCGCGGACCAGGACGGTCGAGTTCGGTCTTGATCTCATACACGGTCGCGTGGCCATTGACAAGCACGCAGTCTGCCACCGAGGCACCCACCCGGAACTCGTTCAGGAACGCAGTTCCCGAGCTGGCCCGATGCCGGCCGAGGAAGATACGGTTGGTGATCAGGTTCCTGTAGACGTATTCGGAACGGTAGTTCGCCGTCATGCTCGCGTAGGCGGCTTCGAGGACGTCGAGGTGGCTCACATCCCTAGGCAGGCGTAGGCCGTCTCGGACGATCTGAAGGAGCCCCTCGGCCCGCACCGCTCGCTGTCCCCTGATCACTGGCCTGAAGGTCGCGGTGGAGAACAGCCCCGAGGCGGCTCGTTCTAGAGACAGCATTGGGTGCTACCTCCTCTAGAGTCGTCGGACGCCGGTGCCTGCGCTGACGCGAGTTGCGAGTGTGCTAACCCTACGTCGGCCTGCCTGTCTGCCACCGGCGCCACATCGGGTCTGCCCGATACACAACTGGCCTAACCGAGCGGCTGACGCGGTGTTGCACTGCCGTCCGCGACAGCCTTCGTCATGACTGATCAGTCGACCGGGTCGGCATCGAGGCCCATAACCTCTTGCAACACCCGGGTAGCCGCCCGACGCGCGGGGAAGCTGTTGCGCGTCCCGAGGCTGCCGGAGTCGGTGCCGGTCGGCGTTACGACTCCAGCCCGGGACCACACCGGGTTGTTCCACGCGAACACGTCCTCCTTTTCTGCGGGCGCCAGCGACTTGAACGCCACGTCCGGATCGATGTGCTCTGCGTACATCTTCGACATCGCGCCGATCAGCCCGTAGATGACGACTGCGGTCGAGGCGATGTTGGCCTTACGCTGGGCCTGTCGGGCCGGCGTCGAGAGCTTGCCGAACTCCGGGCGGATTTTGACAAGGGAGTCCCAAGCGCTGATCAGCCAGCTCGACTGTGCCTCGACGTCGGCGGCAGTGACCGGACCACCCTTCCAGGAGGTCTCGATGGCCTTCGAAATGGTGTTGAACGCAGCGAGCTTGTGCGAGCTGGCCGAGACTGAGTTTGATAGCACCTCGATGTTGTCCTGGCCAAGGTGCTCGCTGCCGTTCACCAGCCGGCGAGCCAGCTCCTGCTCCTTGGTCTCGCTATAGGCGTACTTCGCGGTCGAGTCGTTGACCTTGTCGCCGCGCGTGTTGTAGATCGTCGCCACCTTCTTGGCGCCCTCGTCGTCGAGCAGCCAAATTCGGACCTGGAAACGGGTGTCTAGGTCGAAGCTGCCGAGCGGATTGTCTGCCGCCTGCAGGATGGCTTTGATGCGCGACAGTGAGTCCACTGCACAATCGAGGGTGCCCTCCATGATCGTCATGTTCATCAGCCCGGTCTCCTCGTCCTGCCAGACCTCGTACGCCGACTTTGTCGGATCCAGGCGGATCGAGATATTGCCGATGATGGCTTCGTTCGCCAGCAGCTCGGTCGTCCATTTGTTGACCTTGGTCTTCGTCTTGCCCAGCAGGCGGTCCTGATTGTGCGCCGGCCGGATGTTGCCGGTCAGCGCCAGCAGGCCCCGGCGGCGCAGGTCGACGAGGAACCGGCCGGTCATCTGCGTCTCAATGTGGACGCCGCCGTTGTCGTCGACTTCGTTTACGTTGATCAGCTCGAGCGGATGGGTGGGGCCCGCGTGCGGGTCGGTATTGAGGGTCATTCGGTCTCCTCCGGGGCGATGAGCCGGCTGCGCCGACTCGAGGGAAGATCCTACGTGTCCTACGTGTGTTGCGCAACTATCACGTGCATATAAGAAGGCTTTCGTGCAACTGGCCCTGGCGCCGATGGTAATGCCTCTATGGCTGGGTTCGGAACTGGCTGGGTCAGCTGGCTAGTGGCTCGTTACCGGCAGAGATGAGGCAGCGTTCAAGCTGCGGCGACCGTGTCCGCTCACCCTCACCGAGAGCCATCCTGCCGGCGGTTGTTGACTGGTGGTGCGGCCGACCTAAAGCCACCCCCATCGCCGGGCAGACCCTAGACAGCACCAGCGCGTCCGGCACGAACGCGTTGACACTAACGGCAAACTCCAGCCTCCGCGTCACAGCCGCTTCCATCACGTCGGCATGAGCCGAAGCCGTCCTACTGCTCGTCCACGACCTCGAGGTCCGGGTTATCCACGCCGCCACCGACGAACTGCTCCGCGACCTAGCCATCGACCCGCGCTGCGACTGCCAGCCCGCCGCCAACCCCGCAGCCAACAACAAAAGCCCTGAACCTCAATAAGGGGTTCAGGGCATCCCGGTGTCCTGAGACATCGCGAGCTGGTGGGCAAGGGGGGAGTTGAACCCCCACGTCCTTACGGACACACGGACCTGAACCGTGCGCGTCTGCCATTCCGCCACTTGCCCGAGGCGTCTTGAAAAGACGGCCCAGATTAGCACGACACCTCAGGCCCACCTGCGGGGCCCGGACCGGCGCTCGCGGATACCATCAACGGCATACCCGGGGCTCCTGAGGACCCCGCGAAGCCGCACAACATCACACCTGTGAGCCAGCTGGAGAGGGGGAACCGCACCGATGAGCCTCGCCCAGCGTTTCGAACGCCGGCTGGAGAGCATGGTCGGCGCGGCCTTCGCCCGGGTGTTCAAGGGCCAGGTGGAGCCGGTCGAGATCGGCAACGCCCTGCAGCGCGAGGCGCTGGACAAGAAGGCCGTGATGGGCAACGGCCAGGTGCTGGTGCCCAACCGCTACCGGGTCACCCTGGGCACCTCCGACTACGAGCGACTGGCGCCCTGGGAGGTCCAGCTGACCCGGTCGCTGGCCGAGCTGGTCCAGGAGTACCTCGACGACAACGGCCTGGCCACCATCGGTGACATCGAGGTCTACCTGGCCCACGACCATGCCCTGCACACCGGTGTCTTCGGAGTCGCCTCCCGGATGGAGCCGCAGGCCCCGCCGCGCCGCCGCCCGATGGACTCGATGTCGATGCCGGTGGTCGCCGGGCACCCGGACCAGTACCTGCAGCCGTACGGCTCGCCACCGCCGCAGGCCCCCCCGCAACGTCCCGAACCACCGCGCCAGGAGCGGCACCGGGCCGAGGAACCGCCGCCCACCCAGTTCTCGCCACTGGCCCAGCCCACGGTCGCAGCCCCCGCCGCCGAGCCGCGCCGGCCGGCCTACCAGCCCCGGCTCACGGTGGACGGCACCCCCAAGGTGGCCCACCTCAAGCCCGGCAGCAACATCATCGGCCGCGGCACCGGCTCGGACCTGCAGCTGATGGACCAGGGGGTCTCGCGCCGGCACGCCGACCTGCATGTGGCCGAGGGCCAGACCACCGTCTATGACCTCGGTTCCACCAACGGCACCCTGGTCAACGGCCACGCGGTGCGCAACCAGCCGCTGCAGCACGGCGACGTGATCCGGGTGGGGCACACCCGGCTGGTGTTCCACGAGGACGACTCTTGACCTCGCCACTGGCGATCCAGCTGATGCGGTTTGCCTTCCTGGCACTGCTCTGGCTGTTCCTGTACGGCATGGTCCGGGTGATCCGGATGGAGCTGCGGACCGCCGGCGCCCCCCGGGTGCAGGTGCCGGCCAAGCCCAAGGCGCGTCCCAGGCGCGGCCGGCCGGCGGCCGCCGAGGGCAGCCGCCCCGGCCGCGGTGCGCTGTCCCAGCTGATCGTCACCGAGGGGAGCCTGGCCGGCACCCGGGTCGCGCTGACCGGCAAGCCGATCCTGATCGGCCGGGCCAACGACTCGACCCTGGTGCTGACCGACGACTACGCCTCCACCCGGCATGCCCGGATCAGCGAGAACAACGGCGTCTGGTACCTGGAGGACCTCGGTTCCACCAACGGCACTTACGTGGGGCAGGCCAAGGTCGCCGAGCCGACCCCGCTGGAGGCCGGTGCGGTGATCCGGATCGGCAGGACTGCCATGGAACTCCGCTGACCGCATGGCGCTGACTCTCAAGTACGCGGTGCGCTCGGACCGGGGCCTGGTCCGGGGCAACAACGAGGACTCGGTGTACGCCGGTCCCCGGCTGCTGGCGATCGCCGACGGCATGGGCGGCCACGCGGCCGGCGAGGTGGCGTCCAAGATCGTCATCGGCACGCTGGAGAGCCTGGACGAGGACCGCCCGATCGCCGACCTGATCGGCGCGCTGCGCGACACGGTGGCCGACGCGACCGCGGCGCTGGCCCATGCGGTGGCCGAGAACCCGGCGCTGGAGGGGATGGGCACCACCCTCACCGCGATCCGGTTCGCCGGCAGCCGGATCGCGCTGGTGCACGTCGGCGACTCGCGCGCCTACCTGCTGCGCGGCGGCCAGCTCAGCCAGATCACCCACGACGACACCTACGTCCAGTCGCTGGTGGACTCGGGCAAGCTGACCGCCGACGAGGCCTCCCACCACCCGCGCAAGTCGGTGATCCTGCGTGCCCTCAACGGCACCGAGGTGGATCCGGACATCTCCATCCGGGAAGCCCGCAAGGGCGACCGGTACCTGCTGTGCAGCGACGGCCTGAGCGACGTGGTCACCGCCACCACGCTGCTCGAGACGCTGGCCGAGGGCACCCCGCAGGGCTGTGCCGATCGGCTGGTGGAGCTGGCGCTGCGCGGCGGCGGCCCGGACAACATCACCTGCATCGTCGCCGACGTGGTCGACGTCGCCCGGGGTGACGACGTGCCGATCGTGGGCGGCGCGGTGACCGACCGGGCTTCGGCCACCGATTCCGGCTCCAACTCGCCGGCAGCCCGGGCGGCCCGGATATCGGAGCCCGAGGTGGTCGAGCCGCCGGTCCCGTCCGGGCACCGTGGCAGCCGGCGCTGGCTGGTCGCGGGCCTGGTGGCGCTGCTGGTGGTGGGCGCGGCGGTGGGCGGCTACCTGTGGACCCAGCGGCAGTACTTCGTCGGCCGGGACGGCGACGAGGTGGCGGTGTTCCGGGGCGTGAACGCGCATTTCGGGCCGGTCAGCCTGTACTCGGTGATCGAGAACAGCGACCTCAAGATCGCCGACCTGACCCAGTCCGCCGGTGGGCAGGTGCTCAACGGCATCACCGCCAACAGCCGCGCGGACGCCGACGCGATCCTGGCGCGGCTGGCCGACGAGCTGAAGCCGCCGTGCCCGGCCGCCACCTCGACGACGCCGGCCCCGACGCCGACCCCGACGCCGACGGTCAGCCGGTCGGTGACCGCGTCGGCCGGCCGAACCCCGGTGCGCACGCCGACCCGGCCGGCTACCCGGGCGCCCAGCAGGGCGGCAACGAAGACGCCGGCCACCCCGACGCCGAGCCCGTCGACCGCCACGCCGCTGCCGTCGCCGTCGAACACCCCGGTCCCGGGGGTGGACTGCCGATGAGGGCTCTCGCAGAAAGCCGGGTCCGTCCGTGAGCCGGCCGAACCAGCTCCCCACCCGGCGCGGCACCGAACTGCTGTTCGTGGTCGCGGCGACCCTGATCGTGGCCTGCGCCGAGGCCTTCGTCGAGATCACCCGCAACAGCGAGCTGTCCAGCCACGTGGCCACCTACCCGCTGGTGGTGCTCGGCATCGGGCTGGTCTGCCACCTGGCGATCCGCCGGGCCGCCCGCTACGCCGATCCGCTGCTGCTGCCGTGCGCGGTGCTGCTGGTGGGGCTCGGGCTGGTGATGATCCACCGGCTCGACCTGGGCCTGGCCCAGCAGGCTGCCGAGAACGGCACCACCTACACCGGGGTGGCCGCGGCCAGCCAGGTGGTCTGGGCCTTCCTGGGCCTGGCGGTGTTCCTGGTGGTGCTGCTGGTGATCCGCGACCACCGGTCGCTGGCCCGCTACGCCTACACCCTGGCCCTCATCGGGCTGTTCCTGCTGATGCTGCCGGCGGTGCTGCCGGCCCAATACTCCGAGGTCAACGGGGCCCGGATCTGGATCCGGATCGCCGGTTTCTCCATCCAGCCCGGCGAGATCGCCAAGATCGCGCTGACCATCTTCGCCGCGTCCTACCTGGTCGACAAGCGCGACGTACTGTCGCTGGCCGGCCGGCGGCTGCTGGGCGTGGACCTGCCGCGCGGCCGGGACCTCGGACCGGTGCTGGTGGCCTGGCTGATCAGCATGGGCGTGCTGGTCCGCAACCACGACCTGGGCACCGCGCTGATGTTCTTCGGGCTGTTCGTGGTGCTGCTCTACGTGGCCACCGAACGGGTCAGCTGGGTGATCATCGGCGTGCTGCTGTTCGCGGGCGGCTGCGTGCTGTCCTACGAGCTGTTCGGCACCGTCAAACAGCGGGTCACGGTCTGGCTGCACGTCTTCGACTACCTGCAGGACGAGGGCTACCAGATGAGCCAGTCGCTGTTCGGGCTGGGCACCGGCGGGCTGTTCGGGGCGGGCCTGGGCGGTGGGCGTCCCGAGCTGGTGCCGGTGGCGAAGTCCGACTTCATCCTGTCCTCCTTCGGGGAGGAGCTGGGGCTGTTCGGACTGGTCGCCATCCTGAGCGTCTACCTGATCATCCTGTCCCGCGGGTTCGCCACCGCGCTCGCGGTCCGCGACTCGTTCGGCAAGCTGCTGGTCACCGGCCTGACCTTCTCACTCGGCCTGCAGCTGTTCGTGGTGGCCGGCGGCATCTCCCGGCTGCTGCCCGAAACCGGCCTCACCACCCCGTTCCTGTCCTACGGCGGCTCGTCGCTGGTGGCCAACTTCGGGCTGCTGGCCCTGCTGCTGCGGGTCTCCGACGCGGCCCGGCGGCCGCCCACCACGCCGCCGTCGGCGGTCACCACCGACAGCGGTCCGGTGCCGATCCAGGCTCGGGGTTCGTCAGGGGGGCCGTCGTGAACCGGCCGATCCGGCGGGTCGGGGTCTTCGTCGGCCTGCTGCTGCTGGCGGTGGTACTGAACCTGAACTGGGTGCAGGTGGTCAAGGCCGACCACTACCAGGACAACAGCGCCAACCGGCGGACCGTGCTGGACGAGTACAAGCGCCAGCGGGGCTCGATCGTGCTGGGCGGCTCGGGCACTCCGGTGGCCGAGTCGGTGCCGACCAAGGACGCGCTGATGTACCTGCGCAAGTACGCCAGCGGGCCGGTGTACGCGCCGGTGACCGGGTTCAACTCGCTGTACTACGGCAACACCGCCATCGAGTCGGCCGAGAACGGGGTGCTGGCCGGCACCGACGACCGGCTGTTCGTGCAGCGGCTGACCAGCCTGCTGACCGGCCGGGACACCCGGGGCGGCAACGTCATACTGACCATCAACAAGCAGGCGCAGGCCGCGGCCTACCAGGCGATGGGATCCCGGCGCGGCGCGGTGGTGGCGCTGGACCCGGCGACCGGCGCGATCCTGGCCGCGGTGAGCACCCCGTCCTACGACCCGAACGCGTTGAGCTCGCATGCGCCGGACGGCATCCAGGCCGCCTACAAGCGCTACAACGCCGACCCGGACAACCCGCTGCTCAACCGCGCGTTCAACGTCACCTACCCGCCGGGGTCGGTGTTCAAGGTGGTGGTGGCCAGCGCCGCGCTGAAGAACGGCCGGACGCCGCAGACCAGGATCCCGGCGCCGAATGCGCTGACCCTGCCGCAGACCCGCACCCAGCTGCGCAACTTCGGCGGCGAGCAGTGCGCGGACGGCAAGACCGACACCCTCCTCCACGCGCTGACCATCTCCTGCAACACCGCCTTCGCCCAGCTGGGCATGGATCTGGGCACCGACACCATCAAGCAGCAGGCGGCGCTGTTCGGCATCGACGACAACGACTTCGCCGTGCCGGTGCCGGTGGCCGGATCGGCGGTCGGGCCGATCGTCGACCAGGCCGCGCTGGCCCAGTCCAGCATCGGCCAGCGCGATGTCCGGGTGACGCCGCTGCAGGCGGCGATGATCTCGGCGGCGGTGGCCAACGGCGGCCGGTTGATGAAGCCGTACCTGGTCGCGGAGGAGCAGGCGCCGAACCTGGCGGTATTGAGCCATCCCGAC